>JAVBLG010000076.1:0-32492 GCA_031553655.1 Desulfovibrionaceae bacterium
ATCGATTGGTTTGCGAAACAGGGACTTGTATCTCTAAGCACAAAATATTCCACGATACCAGCTTAAGAGAAACCGCCGTATGCGACATCGCTTGTACGGTGGTGTGAGAGAGGGGAGCCGCGAGGCTCCCCCCTACTCGAATGCTCGCATTGCGCGAGCGAATACGGCCCCACCGGGGGCCTGCGGTAAAAGCAGCCTTCACCGCCCCCGGTCAGTGGTGTACAGGCGCAAAAGGCCGCCCCATACTTTTTCAGGCAGGTGGAACCGTCCATCATCACCGGCTGGCCCAGAATGATATTCTGTTCCGCAGGGGTGTAGTTGGCCGCGAACGCGCAGGGATTGGCGATAAGAGCCGCAATCAGCGCCAGGCACAGCAGCCGGGCGAAGGCCTTCCGTATTCCCCATAAGCAGCGACGAATCGCCCATCGGCAAAACACATTAATTCCAACCAACATCGTTCACCATCCCGCAGTTGCCGTGATTGTTGCCGCCTTCAATGGTCGCGTCCGTTGAACAGCGATACTGAAAGCAATGCGAGCCTTTTACCGTCCAATCCACGCCGCCAAAGGGATCTTTCGCGCCGCAGTTATTGGTTGTTGATGGGCTGATTGTGCCTGTGGGGCATTGGTAATAGTAAACAAATGGAGTTAGGCGCGAGGCCTGGATATTATAGCGGCCAAGGCGCAACGACGTATCTTCGGCCCAGGCGGCGCTTATATCCTTGTTCCAATACATTGGCGTGCCGGGAATGGCTGTTGAACCGGCGTCCGTTTCATAAGACGGCTTATAAACAGCCGGATAGGCCGGAAGCTCGAAAGATACCGGATCACGCCGGGCCTCGCCGCGTTCGGCGCTCCATTGGAAAATCAGCGCGTCCATGAGCGAGATTTCAAAAAGCCCATTGGTAGCCGGGTCAGTGAATTTGATATTTGGCTGCGTGTAGCGATCCAGGCACTGCCGTAGGATCAGGTCTTTGTGCTTGTACGGAGCCGACGATATGGTCCTGGCGGCCGGAGCCAGGCTGCGCAGCTTCTGGGCATAATTGTTGTTGCCGGGCTGCTCTATGGTGGCGTCGAATCTGTATTCCGTGGACTGGGCATTGCAACTCACCGGGGTAATGCATTTGTCATTGCATTCAATCTGCGTGGCAAAGCTTTTTCCGGTAAGTTGGCATTTATATGGCGGGCAAAGGGCCGGGTCGGTGACTATCTGGCCGGTGTTGGTGCATTGGAAACGCCGCTGCCGGCAGGCATTGGAGCAATCGGCCTGGGAGGTGTACTGCACTCCGGTTATGGAACATTTGTAGTCAATTCGGGTGGAGCGGTAGTTGGCCATGCAGTTGTTATACAGCCCCCATCTGGAGCCGGTAGCCTGGCAAATGTACACATAATCGCAATTGAAGCCGCTGGCGAAGTTACTGCTGATCTCTGTGTCGGTGCATTGGCATTCCGTGCCGCCCCAAGGGGGGTAAATCCCCTCACATCTTTTGTCCGCGCGATAATAGCCAACACTTCCGGCGTCGTTTATACCTTGGGGCGGCGTTCATAAAAACTTGATGCGCCATAAATTGAAATGGAGCCATGCGCATGCCCGTCTCTGGTGCATACGCAGGGGAGTTCGCCATATTTGCAGTTGGAGCTCCATTTATTATTCAAATAGCAGCTTGAACTGCATATGGACTCCCCCTGGCCAGAGCATGAACCCTGAATCGGCACGTCCACCCGGTTGCAACTGCCCTGCATGGGGCTGATCTCCACATAGGGCGGTTCGGCCCGCGCGCAGGATGCGGTATTGCTGCCGCCCCATATGCCGCTGGCGGAAAAGGCGTATTCGATGCGCCCGAAGGGTTCCGAAGATTCCGGAGCCAGCCCCAGGATGTCGCGGCGGTTCACATTGGCCACGGACAATTGTGATGTCCATGAGCAGGTGGTGGTAACCCCGTCGGCGCTGGTTTTGGGGCCGTTGCGGTCGCAAGGGCATTCCGGGCCGGGGTCGGGAATGAAGGCCGGATCTCTGGCCAACAGGTCGGCGATCAGCGGCCGGGCCCAGGCATCCACCGGATCAAACCAGACGGATATTGGAGTGAGCGGGCCAAGGTCATTATGAAAATGATCGTCTTCCGGATACGAAGGCACGCGGGCGAAGCAGTGATAGCCGCTGGTGGCCGTAACTTCATGATTCTGGTTGGCAATGCCCGTGCCCTGCCACAGCTTGGGCGCGCAATCCTTGATGCCGCCTTTATCCAGGCTGGTGGGGTCGTTTATGTCGCCAAGGCCGGTGTAGCAAACTACGCGCGGCTTTTTCTCTTCTTCAGACGGCTCGCAGATGCCGACATTCTCGCCTGAAGAGCAAATCATGTCCTGGCTGGCCTTGCCGATAACCTGCATGGCGGAAATACCCTGGATAAAGGCGTTCATATCCAGGCACTGGCAGCCGGTAACCGCTGTTTCTCCCGATTCCAGGGGGCAATTCCAGGAGCCGGATTTCTGTTTGGCGCAGGTTTTGATGATTTCGGGGGCTTTCAAAGGGTTGGCGGCATCGGCAAGCACACCCCTGGTGGCTACGCGGCAGGCCGGCATGCAACTGTCCGCTGTTTGTTGAAACTGGATATTGGAATCATATACGGTATGCACCTTTTCCCCATAGGCATTCCAGACCACATCAGGCTGGGCCCGCCAGGTGCTTGAGGAAAAGTCGAAGCCGATATTGCCGCCAATGTAGTTGGAGCGCTCCTTTACCTTGTCGAAATTCAGATCCAGGTTTTTAACCCGGCATTTATAGACGCGCTCTTTCTTCCAGAATGGCTCGCATACGGTCAGATTGCGGTTTTTGCCGGTGAAGGTGCGGCATTGCCTGCCGGAGGTCAGCCCGGTGGTTGCGCCGTCTTTGACTGAATAAACGCCGTCAATGATCTCATCCTTGAGTTCGCATTCCCCTCTGGCGCGGCGACTTTCCATTGTGGCGCAATTGTCGCGCGCGCCGCGCACTGTGTCGCAGCCCTGATACAAGGCCGGGCGGAAAGGATCGTTTTTGACAGTTTCACCCTCCAGGCCCATGGACGGTGAATGACAGTGGAACACGTCATCCTGCTTGCCGCCCCAACAATTGGCCTGCCATTCCTGTTCCTCCACATTCCCGGCTCCGGAACAAGAGCTGTAGCGGCCGATTCCGGAAGCGGCCACAACATCGGAAATGCCCGACATGGTATTGAACACGCCGTTTCTGGTAAAATTGCCGCACAGATAATCCAGGCGGTTGCCGGATATATGCGCCGCGCAGTCCGCCAGGGAAGCCTTTTTTGACAAAGCCGCGCTACAGCCGGAATCGGAATATTGATAGCATGTGCCGCTATCTTTATTGATTCCCACGCCAAAGCGGATCGGCGCGGGCCTGTCCACATAGCTGAATTCTCTGGTGATACTGGCTTCCTGGGTGCAGCTTAAGGTCTGGAACTGCTCATTGCCGAATGTTGAGGCCACAGCATTATAAGGATTATTACGGTCAGCCTCGGCAGCGCTGAGCGCGTCCTGAGCCGGAAAGTCGAACTGCCCGTACAGGCCGCGCAGCTTGGCTATTTTTTCATCGCCCTGGCCTATGGCGGAACAATTGGCCACCTTGGAGCCCATGAAATTGAGCCTCAGCTCCGAGGCCAGGTATTCCGTGCCGGTAACAGCCACCAGATTGTTTTGCGCGGTGAGCAGGTTCAGAATGCCGTTGCCGGCATTGGAGAGTATGCTTTCAATAATTGAAGCGGCCGGAGCGCCACAGGAGGCATTAAAACAAAAACAGCCTTTCATGCCGTATGCGGTGTTGTAGCCGGGCCGGGCGAACTCGCATTTTTCCTTCAACTCGTTGCCGTCCAGAACCCATTGGCAAAATTTGCAGTCTTTCCAACTGCCGGAAGGATTGCAGTCGCGCACATAGCCGTTGGAGCACATCCCGCCTACGTTATTGACGGTTTTTACAAGATCCATTGTGCCGTCCATGTTTGTGTCGATTCTGACTCGAATATTAAGTTCGCCAATGCCGGACAGGCTGCCCACCGGAAAGGCGGTTAATTCCATAACCGGAGCCTGGCCGCCGCACATGATCGCGCCTGAAAATTCCTTTTTGCCGTCAAAGGTGGAGAACTTGGCGCTGTCGGACGTGGCCGGGCCGAACAATTTGCCGCTTATGGCCCCGGATGAGCCGATTTGCCCGCTGTGCGAACGCGCCGCGTCAATGGCGTTTTCCACTGTGGGCGTTGGCGCGTCACGCATATTTGTAGCGGCGTGCAGCGGAACCGGCAGGCACAAAATCAGGATAAGAAGCAGATGGCGCGTCATGGCCGTTTCTCCCAATCAAATTCCAAAAACGAGTTTTTCGGTAATCCACATAATCTGGATCAAGCCGAAATAGCGGCTGTCGTAGCTGTGCGGGTGATCGCCCATGACAAAGGCCTGGCCTTTGGGAATGATGCCGTTATAGAGCGCCGGGGCTATCGGCTCGCCTTTCATATTGGCGGCGCGCAGCGTACCGATTTCAAGCCCGTCGCAGAATACTTTGCTGATCGTCACCATCAGGTATTGCCCGGCCAGGCAGGCGATGCGCTTCATAAGTGGGATGATGTGCATGGGCATCTGGCGGTTGAAATCTTCCCCCTGCCAGGCGAAGCGCACATAATCTCCATTTTGCAGTTTTTCCGCGTCTTGCGGCGCGAACGGAGCCAGCAGCCCGACGCGGAAGGGCACACTGCCGGTTTCGATGAGTGTCCATTTGTAACCGGCCGGAGGCAGCGCCAGCAGGCAGAATATCAGCAGCAGGGAGGCAAAGGCCGCGCAGTAGGCGGCCCGGCAAATTTGGGTATACATGAATTCATTCTCCGGTAATTTTTTGGGGTTCAGCGCCATCAGGAACATGGACGGCGCGCGCGGAGATAAAGTCGCTTTTGCGCGGCCAGAAAAGGATTGTGGGGGTGCTTTCAATTTTGAAGCGTTCCATAATCCGCCTGGTCAACTGGAAGACCGGGCGCTTCAATTTTTCCGCCAGGGCCATTGGCGCGCCGTCGCTTATCAGCAGCTTGACCTGCATATTGTCGTTGAAGCCCTGCTTCATAAACCAATCCAGCTCGGCCTGGCGCTCGCCGTTGAGGGCCACGAGCAAGAATGGATAGGCAAGGCCCTGATCATTCATCAGCTTCAACGGGTTCACCTTGGTTCCGGCCGGGTAAATTTCCCGGCCGTAGGCGTCGGTGAGCGCCCTGGCCAATTCCGGCGAAACCGTAAAGGAAAGATCCACGCGATAAACCTTGTCCCGCGCGGTTGGCGGCAGGCCGGATACCGCGTCTTTCAGGCGAAAGCCAGCGAGCTGGCGTTTGAAGTCGGCCTGAATCTTCTCCCGCAATAAAGTGTGATCAACCTTGCCCACCTGTTCATGGATTACTTCAAGCAAGTCTTTTTCCTTGATCGCGTAGACAGCGCCGGAATTCCCGATGACGGCGGCTCCGGCACCAAGAGCCGGAAATGCCGCGCATATCATCGCAAAAACAAATATTTTAAGAAGCCTTGCCATGCGGGAACTCTTTTTTATTTCCGGCTTTCAACTCTCTTTCACATTCAGAAATATCTTCCGGTGTGAAGCCGATGTACCGGGCCCAGTGCTTGAACAGGCTGAAATTCAGATTGTCATGCAGGAAATCCTCAAATTGCCCGAGGCTGCCGTCGAACTCCCGGCCGCAACATTGTGTCCAGCCTATGAGCATGTGCTTGAGATGCCTGTTGGCCATAAACTTTGGATAAAAATCGCTAAGTGTAGCCATTGTTCAGCTCCCGTCTGAAAATCTTGCTCTGAATCAACTGGACTTTTTGTTTGCTGTTCAAGGAAACCTTGCGCACCGTCTTGTTTTTGCGCCTGCTGGTAAGGTGGCCGATGTAAGGTAGAGGCACATTTTCATCACGCAGCAGGGTTTCGCGCATGGCAATGAAAATGGCGTCCCCGGCGTCTTCCATGGCTTCCAGGCTCAAAATTGTGGCCCTGTCCGTGTGGCGCAGGGAGAGATAGTGCAGGGCCGCTTCATACAATTCTTTTTTTCGTTTCATAAGTGTTACCTATTGTTGTTCCGGATGTTTTATGGAGCCGACTTCGCGGCTGCGGTTGAATTTTTCCGACCAAGACCAGGATGCGTCTTCAAGCACCAGCCACATGGTTCGGCCTCCGGCCATGGCGTTGAAGCCGGTCTGGTAGGGAGCGATATAAAGTTCCATAATGCGGGGGGCATTGCGCGTGGCCGGCTGGCCACCGTATGCGGGCGGTTCCGCCGCGCTGCCGGAAGAATCCGGTTTGGCCTCGGCCAGCACTGGTTCCACAAGACCGGTGAGCGGATCCACTTGCTCATCCGGCCAGGAAGCCAGCACGGCCTTAAGATTCTCTTCGGCTTTACGGAAAAGGCGTTTTTGGACGCTCACGTTTTTGGCCTCGGCCAGAGTGGCCAACATCCTGTCCGCATCCGGAGCATTCAGCTCTTTCTGAATATGAAGCAGCGCCTTGCCGCGCATGGTGATTGCGCCGTCATTGTCAGTTTCCAAGGCCAGATGGTAGACTTCCAGGGCGTTTTCAATCTGTTTTTTGCCGGGTGTGGTAGGCGTGGCGGCCGAAGTATGGCTTTGCGGATCGTCTTTGAGGGCCTCGCTATGCGCCGTGCTTACATTTACGCAACGCCCCTGATCGGCCTGGGGGCACTCGAAAGTGTCGCTGTACGGCAGCATGGTTGAAGCGCAGCCGGTGAGCGTGAGGCAAACTATGAGCAGCGCTGCGAAGCGCGATATTTTAAAGAGCGGCATCGTTCATTTCCTTTGGGGTTTTATTGAGGGGTTTATCCAGGGCCAGCTCCGCGCCCTGAGTAACCACGAATGTGGCTTTGCGCGTGGCGGCCACCTGAATGACGGGAAAAACTTCCTCGGCCAGCGACATATAGTATTCAGCCACTTTATCCAGGCTCTTGCCGATGCCGGACATGGCTCCGCCCATCAGGTTCTGCCCCAGCTTGTCGCCGCTGAGTCCGCCAGTGATGCTGCCGTTGCCGTTGACTTGCCCGGTGGGTCCGGAAATCATGCCGCCATAGCCGTTGCCCATCACTGTGGTGGCATTCCATTGGAAGAACTGGGCAATGCCCTGGATAAAGCCGACCTTCATGGTTTCGGCCAGCAGCTTGCCCGCCTTGCTCACCACCTGGCCGCGCATGCCGGCCTTGCCGTCTTCATCCACCACATAGCCGAGCAGCTTTTGATCCATGACCTGCTTGCCGGCATTGTCCACACAGGAGAGTGTCATGCCGCGCATGGCCACCCGTTCGGTGGACAGTTCGCCGATGCCCTCGGCCAGAATCAGGCAGCCGCGGATGTTCTGCCGAAATTCATTGGGCAGAAAGGCCATGTCCTGAATTCTCAATGCGATGGGCGAAGGCTCTTTTTTGGCTTTGTGCCCGGTCGGCGCGTCCAGGCCGGTGAGCAGGCGCACCGGAAAGAAGCTGGCGGCGGGCAGGTAGAATTTGGTTGTGCTGTCCGATGAATTTTTCGTGGCTTCGGAGTCTTTATTCGAAGGAGCTTTCGCCGCTGAAGGGGCAAAACTGATTACCCCGAGGGCGCGTTACGGCACAACGGGCTTTTGCGGCTCGCTGACGCCGTTATCCTGGGCCTTGGCTTTTTCCATGTCCGCAGCGGCTTTTTTGCCCGCGGCTATGGGTTGCCCCTTGTCATCCTGGCGCGGTGGCACATCAAGCTTGGCTGCACCAGAGGCATATATGCCGCCGCCTTCAACCACAGCGCCCTGATTCATGCTCTTGCCCAATTCTTCCAACAGATTTTTGTCCGTGGGCTTTTTGGACGTGCTCTGAGGCATCGCAACGATATTCAGGGCGTCTGTCTGCCGTTTATCCATTTTATCCAGCCGGGACTGCAATTCGCCAAGCCTGCGTTCCATCTGGCTGATGCTGTGTTGCAGCTTCTCCGCCATGACCTCGCCGGCCATGTCGGGCTGTACAAAGTCGTAACGCGATTTGGAGTTATCCGCCGCGCGCGGTTTTTTCTGGGGCATTCCATGCCAGAACAGCAGAAAAAAACCCGCGAAAATGGCACCCAAAAACAGATAACGGCGCGTTGACGGAGAAAGCCCGCTGAACCATTCCCGAGCGGAATTCAGCCGGGCGCTCCAATTTTCACGGTTGCAGAGGTTATGTAGGTTGATGGCCATGTCTACTTCCCACTCACGGTCAGCACTATGGCCCGCTGTGTTTTTTGCATGACCACGCGGCCAAGCCCGATGATCTTCCCGTCAACAGCCGGGCGCATGACTTTCATCAGTTCCTGGGCCGCCAGGTGAGGGTTTTCCACGGCAAAGTCCCAGGCGGTTATGCCGTCGATATTCGTATTGATGACCTGCCGCAGAATGGCGGCCGAACCATAGGCCACATGCTTTGTGCCCATGGCGCGCGCCTTCCAGTACGGCAACGGCTTGGCGTCCCAGATGCGGCGCATGATGCGGGCCAGCTTTTCTTCCTGCGGCAGCGCCGAAGCCGTCTTTATAGCCTCGGCATACGGTTTTAAATCAGCTTCAGCCGCCGCTTTCTGCGCTTCGGACTGTTTTTTGCCGCTGCCGATGAGCCGCAGATTGGTGGAAGAATATTTGGCGTCGATGATGCCGTTTACCTGGAACACCTCACTGTCGCAGATGAAGTTGAAATCTATGGGATAGGCCGAAAACTCCGGGGGCACGTCATTGCTGATGCGCAGGAATACGTCATGGCCCTCGTTTTTTATTTCCAGCTCCAACCCCTTGCCGGTGGGAAAAAGCACGTCGGTGATCACCCCGTCGCAATGGATGCGATTGGTGTAATGGCGGGCGAAAGCGGCGAATGAGCGGCGATCCGGCCTGGCGCTTTGCCATTCCGGTTGCTCAATCTGATTTTTGAAGGCTTCGGCTCCGCTTTCGTATTTCATCTGGCGCGCGGCTTCTCTGGCCGCCCAGGCGTCATTTGCCTGGAGCGCGCAGTAAAGCGGTATACTCAGCAGGAGAAAGATTAATAATCTCTTCAATTTGAAATCCCCCGTTTTTTACGGAAAATACATATTTGATATTGATGTCTTCTTTGGTCAGTTCCTGTCCGGCCGACCAGCGGATGGTGCTGCCGGCGATTACGCAGGCCGTGGGCCCTAGGATGTGAAACTCGCGGGCCATGAAAGACTCGCTGATTTTCAGCCTGGAGATCTGGTCTATTTTGCGTTGCAGGGAATTCTTCACCTCCTCCAGGCGATTGCTTGGAATGTAGGCCAGAAACTCCCGGTAACGCGCGGCCGCGTTATGCGGCGTGTAGGTGTAGAGCAGCCCGGTCATGTGCAGGATCATCACCCGCACATAATCCGGAGACACATTTTCTCCTTCCAACTCAATTTTTCCGGCCAGATGAGTGGGCACAATGACAATGCGCGTGCGCTCGGCCTGATAGACGATGCAGGCCGCCAGCAGCACAACCAGGGTGACTAGAACCGCCACCAGGGCCATGAGCAGCTTCTTTTTCTGCATGGCATCGGCCAGATGCTCGCGGTAAATGGCGAAATCCAAAACACTACCCCCTGAATTTTTTGATGTATCCGTCAGGATAGCCCTTGTAGGTGAAAATTCCGTAGCGGTGCATGATGTTGCTCATGATGCCTCTGGGGAATTTCTGCTGATATTTGGTGAGCCCCCAGGCATAGACAAAGGCCAGGCCCCAGAACAGGAGCATGTGCCTGGTGAACACCCCGAGCAGAATGAAGACGAAGGCCGGAAGAAAAGTATCCACATCCCAGATCAGAATGGTGATTGGAGCGTCAAGATACCTTGGTATCCGGCCGTTTCCCTTGTTTTCGAGCATTGCGTCGCCTACCTGTGAAAATGTGTTTTCACGCGATGTAGCCGAAGGTCTGGACGACGTTTTCCAATGAAATCATCACGCCGGCCGCCAACGTGCAGATGAGAAAGGTCGGAATAGAGCCGCGCACGGCCGCCACCAGACCCCAGGCCAGAGTGCCGCCCGTGAGCGTGGCCCCCATCGGCCCCTGAAGGAGTTTGGTGAAGAAAATATCGTAGAATTCGTACCACATATCGCCCGTTGTGAGCGCTTTGAAAGCATGGGCATTGCTGGACGCGGCCAGAAAGCCCAAACTGAAAATGGCTATTTTCATTCCATTGCGTTTCTTGGAGTTCATTTTGTTTCACCTATAGTGTTTTGTGTTTAAAATTATCCATTATCTTGATCTGTCTTTTTGAACCTGAAGCCGATTGTCCTGCGCCGCCTTTCACCGGCGGCTCGGAATCACATGTTGTTACGGCGGCTTCGCCGCCTACGTTACGAACACTTCGTGTTCGGACGGCCCTATCCACGCACGGGCCGTCAGAGCATTTCGCGGGCGAAATGCTCTAAATATTATGTGAAAGGTTGGCGACGGCCTGCTGCGTTACCAGAAAAAGACCGGAGCGAGCAGCAAAGACCATGTGCGCGGGCTGGTAAGCCAGATTTCCGAAGTTCCGATTTGCGCGGTCAGGGGCAAAACAATGCCCGTGCCCGGGAATTCGCTGCCGAACGGCAGGCATAAAAACAGAAAGGCCAGTGAGAACATGACAAAGGCCACCAGCGTGGCCACATGAAATCTGGTTGAGGATATGTTTTTGAAAAGCGCGGTATGCTCTTTATTGGCGATAAATCCTTCAATGCCGCCAAAGAGTAGCGCCATGCAGAATACGGGCAGGGTCAGGAAAAGCCCGTAAAAACGCAGGGCGAAAATCTCAAAAATTATGCCCCAATGCCGGTATTTTCCCTTTATGCCCGTCATGGCCGGGCCGTCCATGAAGTCGATATTGTAACCGGCCGCCCGGTACAGCTCTTTTTCCCTGACCAGAGCCAGCCAGGAAACGGCGTTTTCGCGCCCGGCCTCGTAAATGCTGAAATACTCCCCGGCATTAGGGGCGTATTTGATGGCCCAGACATAATAGAAGACGCTGGCCAGCATGATTGCCAGGCCGATCAGCATGACCGTGCGGATAAAACCCAACGGCCGCACCCTGGTGAACATTTCATCCACGCCCATAGCTCACTCCCTTTATGTCCGGGCCATCTGGCCTCATTTGCGGCCTTTACCCTTGCCTTCCTGGGGCGAGGCTTCAGAGCCGGGACTTTCAGAATCGGGCATGACTTCAGTGGCATTGCCGTTTTCACCTTTCTCCGGAACCGACAACTCGGACTGGGCCAATTCTTCAAAGTAGCTCTCCAGAGAGGAAGCCTGGAGATCTTCCGTGGTTTGCGTGGATTCGCCTTGTTCTTCGGCTTTACGCTGATGGCCCAAAAATCTTAGCGGGAACATGCCGATGTTCACGCGCATGACATTGGTCAGTTCGCCGATGGTCAGCGTCATGTTGCGTACTGTGGCGGCGGCTTCGGAATCACCCACAGTCATGCCCAGATTTTCCAGAATGAGCTGGTAGCGTTTTTCCCGCGCGGTGCTCAGCATTTTGCGGCTGCGTTCCTGTACCGCCAGAAACAAAATCACCGCCTGCACCAGATCGCGGAACAGGGCGGGCAATTCAGGAAAGTGGCGATAAATGCGCACACGGCGGCGGCCGTCACTTTGGGTGTACGATTCGGCCAGAGGGGTGATTTCCATGTGCTCGCAAAGTTCGCCCTTGGTTTGCGGCGGCAGCGCGGCAAAATGGTTTCTGGAAAGCCTGAAGGCTTCCCGCAGCGTGGGATTGGAAGAAACGATGAGCAGTTGCGAGAGTTCCAGGGCGGCCTGGCGCTCTTTTTCCGATAACTGCTTTACGGATGGAGTTTCCCGGTTGATGCGGCGCGTCTCGGATACGTTATTCGGCGCGCCGCCATCGGGAGAAGTGGAAGATTGTTGCTGAAGATTCTCGCTCATAAAAAGCTCTCCTTACCTTCAGCGGGCGGTGAGCTTGTGAGCGCAAGGGCTGGAAGCCTATTTTGTCAAAAATTCCCCAAAAGTTTCTCTGGCTATGGACAAGAGGCTCTCCCGGATCTGCGCGATGCGCTGGCGGGAACAGGCCAGACCCAGCTCGTATTTTATTTCATTGTTGGACAGACCTTCAACAATGCATTCAAATATGGCCAGATCCTTTTCAACCACCGATTCGGCATCGCGGAAGGCTTCCGGAGAACTCTCCCGATATTTCAGGCGGCGCTCCAGAAGGCTGGCGCGAAATTTCTTAGATGCCTGTTCAAATTCACTATATTGCTGAACATAATCCGATGATGCGGCTATAACCGCGTCCAGAGCATAATTCGAAATATGGCATTCTTTTTCCGAGGTGTGCTCTTTTTTATGCCCGTTCTCCGTAAGAGCGTACGCATAGGCGTCATCCATTGTGAAGCCAATGAGCACACGGTCGAGCATGGCATACAATAATTCTTCATATTCTATTTCCAGGATCAGTTTCCTATTCAGCTTGTTCACCAATTTTTTATTGATATATGTTTTTACTTCCTTGTTAAGGTTACATAAAAATTTTTTGAACGCTATTTGTGTGTCATTTGAGACTATGGTACATATATTTTGTTCATGATATGCAAAAAAATTGTATCTGGGCTGCAAATCAAGAACATCTTTTATGGTTAGAATGGATATTCTGCCTTTATGGCGTGGAGTATAAAAATGCTCGCCCCATAGCCCCTCTGACTTCGAGTGCATTATAAATCTGGTAATGGCCCGTTGCACAACCATATTCCACTCTTCGGCAAATACGGACATAATTCCGATACGATTTGAGCGAGACAGTATGGCCTGTTCAATATCCCGGTAGCTCACTAAACGTTTTTTGCCATTGCCCAGGCTATAAATCTGATTTCCCTGAATAATGCGATAAATGTACTGAGAAGGCACACCATGTTTTTTGGCCATCGCTACCGCTTGAGATATACTGATCATGGTTAAGGTCATATGCGTTTCCTGAATACTTACATAAAATTTTCAGCCCCAAATTTTGATAAAATCCTTTTACTATTTCTTTACTATTCTTTCGTATTACCATTTTATTCAGCCTGTTGAGCCATATTTATCCCTACCCCTTTCATCCAAGGGCAACTTTTTACAATTTCCGGGAATCGACAATTTCGGTGACGCATTGTCCGATGCGGAATCAAGGCCAACCTGTTCCCGGCAATCTTCAAGGCAGACCCGGCGCTGAAGTCCATTTCTGCCGCATTTGCCGGGAATCCAGCGAACCGCGCCCCGGCGTATAAAGGCGTAAATCGTCTGGCGGGTCACCCCGCATATTATTGCGGCGTTTTCAACCGGCGCAAAATTTGAATTAAATGCGTTGCCGGTAATATCTTCGTAACAAAGCAGAATATCTCGTTTAATCCGCGCGAAACGTATTTGTCCTCCCTTGGCCATACGATGCAGGGAGCGAGGGCTTTTTCCGGTTAAAAGGGCGGCGTTTTGAACAGTTATATAGCTCATGGCTCATTCTACCTTTTGATTGGCGGAGGTGGAGGCAAGAGCTTCTTTTTGCGCGACAACGCTTTTGAGGCGGCGTAATATTTTACCCGAGTAATCCAGGCCGCGCGCGGGATTTTTACGCACCGGGGTATGATATGAGCCCACGCCTTTCCAGTTCAGGCCGTGTTTTTGCAATTCAGTGGCCAGGATCCAGGCCCCGAAGATGATATTGGCATGTGGCTCAATAGCCACTTCAACAGGGATGCTGTACTTTTTCAGCCAGTACGAATTCACCTGCATCAGGCCCACGTCGAAGCTTTTGCCGGCAGCCAGAGCTTTGTTGGCGATATTCACGGCTTCGTACTTGCCTGGAGGATAATAATCTCGTCCGGCCACATTCACGCACCAGGGCCGCATGGAACTTTCCTGATTGGCGATGGCCACCAGCAGGGAGTGCGGCACATCCCAGAGCACGCTGGCTTTTTCAAAATATTCATTCAAAGCTGGGGGAGGCAGCACGGATTCGGCTTGGGAAGATTTGCAGAAAATGGAAAAAAATATTGCGATTGAAAAAATTATGCCAGTAATACAATATGATTTATGGCCAACCATGTTGTCTATCCTTTACTTGGAAACTGTGCCTAAAAAATCCTCGAACACTTCAAAGTTTTTCACTGTTTCGGGGCGTTCGTATCGCCGCTCCTTGAACCAGATGCTGAAGGCGTTAAGCAGGCCTCGCTCCAGAGTGGAGAAGTCGGCCAGGCCGGATTTTAAACGCCGCCGTTCTATTTTGCCTTTCACATTGCCCACAACCCAGATGTCCGGCACGCTCTGAATGCCGTATTCCGCGATAGCCTTGGGATTTTGACTCACATCCACCGCCGTGAAATTCTTCCACTGCCATTTGTTCATAAACTCGGCCAAAATGGGCTTCTGGCGCTCACAATAGGCGCACTCGGGTGAAAAGAAGTAAATAAGCCCCATGTCCGCCCGCATTTGTCCGATAGCCAGGGCGCGATCTTCCCGTTCAGTTATGGCCTCGATTTTGGAGCCGAGCGTGGTGGGCGAGCGCTGCGCTGTTTCGTCAAGCAGCGGATACTTGAGCACGGCTTCCGACCAGGCCTCCTGAAAAGCCTTGGCCCGGCGCATGGCCACGCCTTGCAGCTTCAGGTAGGTCAACATGCGTTTCTGGTCTTTGGGATTTTGTTCGGCATGTGAAAGCGCGGCATTGATCAAGTCGCTCAATTGCTTTGACGGCATAGTCCAAACAGCATTCCAATCCACCTGGCCGGTAAAGGGCGCTGGGGTATCGTGGGGGGCTTCCGGAGTGTGCCTTTGAGATTCAGCCGGTTTTTCTTCCCGCTCGTAGCAATACCAGCCCCGGCAAACTTCTGGAGTGAACATCCAGGGTACATGCGCATCAGCATCTTGGGCATAGGGTTCTGCCGGGATGAGCGCGCTTAAAATCAGGATAAGAAACGTACAGGACAATTTTTTCATTTCACGCCCTCAGACCCGCTGTTGAAATTTTTATCCACCAGACCGGCCAGTCTGATAAGTTCGGCGTCGGCCGGACGCACGAGCTGAAAGCGCCGCAGCACATGAGACAGCGGCATATCGCCGTACCAGAGCAGAAAATTTTTGTCGGCCAACTTTTCCCCGTTCAAACATCCGGCCAGCGAAGACGGTTCCGGCAGATAAACTATGGCAGGCACACGCTCGATGCCGAAAGCGCGGAACAGCATGGGGTTTATGTCCAAGGGCCCGGAGGCGCAGTTGCTCTTTTCCGTGATATTGGCGGAGCCGCATAAAACGCGCCGCGTCCATTGTTCCGTCGCGGCAAAGGATTTGGGATCGTCACCCACAAGGCCGCGCAACAGCAGAACTCCTCCGGTATCCTGCAAGTCCATGAGCAAATTTCTCAGTGTGGTCAGCGGCACGGATTCGGAAACAAAAATATAAAGACGCCGCTGGTCATAAACGTCAGCAGGCTGGTTGGAAGTGGCCAGGCGCTCCAGGTATTCCCTGTCCACCTTATGATTCACGGGAGATTCGGAAACTATTCTGGCCATAATGTCTTGTTGATAACGTTCAATACGATCCTTTTGCCTGGTGAAAGACTCGTTTTTAATTTTGTCGGCGGCGGCCATGTTCGCGCGGCCTTCTTCGGTGGATAATGAGCCGGAAAAAACTGAAAGCGCCTCCATCCATTGTTGTTCAGCTTCCCGCTGCCCTGTTCCCATACCGGATACAATTTGTGAGTTCAGCGGCGGCCCCGGAGGAGCGCATGGATTGGCAACAGCGATGCCGGCGCATAAAACAGCCCATAACAAAGACATGACGTGCAAAGCGATAATTGGTTTTTTCATGGCGCGATTCCTATGTATGACGTTTTTGTGGAGATACCGGATAGTTGCGGCAAAATTCATCCAGAGCTTGCCGTATTTCCATTAAACTTGGGCCAATATCGCGCACCATATCCAGAATTGAACTGATGATGCGCAGACTCTTTTCACCGCCTACCCCAAGCTCGCCACGCTTGCGTCTTTTGTCCGCCTCGCATTCACATTGGCGTATGCGCTTGATGCTCCGGGTGATGTCCTTGCTGTGCGCGTTCAGGGTGACCAGTATTTTCTGAAAGCCGCTATGGGCACGGCCATGTGTAGGCAAAAAACGCGCTCGGGGAATCATTTGCGACTTTTCCTTGTAAATTAGCCTGGTCGTATTTCCTGTCGGCCCCGGCTTTTTCAATTTGACCCGCACATAGCGCTGCCAGGTGATGGAGTGCGGGCAACGCGCGCAATGCTTTGAGCATTTGACCAGAATCACTATCCAGCCGGATGTGCCAACGGGCGGAACGCGCAATTGAAACTCTCTGGCCGCCCTGCGCATCAGAGCCTTTGTCTGTTCGAGTTCGCTTTCCAGGTTGTTTAAGATTTCCGTCTGCCGCATGTTCGCTTCTTATCGTTAATATGGCTTACATATAAATTTTTTTCTTATGCTCTACCGATTTTCAGTACATAAAATGCAAGGACATTTTCTCGACCTGTTTTCTCGTGGCATAGTGAAAAAAATGCAAATTTTTTATTTTTTCGGTTTGGCAATACATAAAAATTGCATAACAATTTCCGCATAATAAAACATGATTGAGCTGTTGAGCTATTGGGCTGTCGAGCCATTGAACTGTCGAGCCGTTGGGCCATTGAGCCGTCGAGCTGTTGGGCTGTCGAGCCCTATTGAAATTTGTCATATAAAAACAATAAGATATTTTTAGGTCGAGTCATCAAGCCATTGAGTCATTGAGACATTGGGCTGCTGAGCCATCGGGCCGTTGGGCTGTTGGGCTGTCGAGCTTTAAAATTCGGCACGGCTAAACAATAGGGTGAGCACGCCATATGAATCCATCTTGTCCGCATAATCTTCAATAAGGAACCGAGAGTCAGGCTACCCGTATCATTGATATGTATTTTTAAAGAGAAATCAGATATATAAATTATAGATATAAATAAGAAGCAAGGCGGTATGAAATCAGAATATAAATAGCCAGTCTAAAATATTTTATAATTTAAACTCAGTTTAATGAGATTGATTATCAGTAGCTTGTAATTTTCTATATAGTTAAAGTCAATAGCAATAATTTTTGTTATATTTTTATATATAATATGCTAAAATTAAATGGATATTTTTTTATTACATGTTGCGACAGTGCTTTTTGTGGACTTTTGTAAAGTCATATGTAATTTTGTGAGAAAAGTATTTTGCAGGAGACTGATATGAGCAAAAGCAACCCGCAATTCAGCGGCGGTAAAGTTTTAATAAACAATCCCGGAGACCTGAAGCAATACACATTGGCACGCCTTGAAATGGATAACCAAACCAGGGCCCATTATGCGGAGGTTGTGGGCACAAGCACGTCCACTCTCACCCGTTTTTTGAATTCCAAAAAGGAAGGTGAAGCGGCCATCATCTTTGAGACAGCCCTGAAACTTATACTGAGCTTGGACGGCAGAGTGGAAATGCCGGCTCTTGATCACGGCCAAAAGGAGATCGGCGAGCTTGAAAGGACTGTGGCCATGCACGATCTTGAGCTTCGCTTTTTGCGGGAGATGACCAATAACCAGACCAGAGTGCTAAAATTCCTCACCGGAACCGCCGACTCCGAACCGAATGAAGAGTATTTGCCCAGCGCGTCCTCGCTGCTTTCCAGGGCCAAAAATGCCAATGTGGGCACTGTTGACGGGCTTGAGGAAGCCATCCGCATACAGGAGCTTGAACTTAAATACCTGCGGGAAGCGGCGGACAATCAAACCCGTTTGATCAAGCTGCTCACCGGCGAAACAGGCCCGGCAACTATGCCGGTAAAGGAAGCGCCGATAGCCCCCGTGAAGCGTGGCAGAAAAAAGAAATCCGGCCTGTAGCCGGACAAAATATGTTGGTAGAGGAGGAAATATGAACTATCCCTGGCTCGACGAATATTGCCTGGCCAAGCCCGGCTGCGAAAAGGATTACAAAGCTGAATGGGAGGCCACGCGCTATATGCTGGCCGGAAAAATGTTTGCCCTTATGGGTGAAAACAAAGAGAAGCAGCCTTTCATCAACCTGAAAATTGAACCTTTTCGCGGGGCCGCCCTGCGCCAGGACTATAAAGACATCACCCCCGGCTACTATATGAACAAGCTGCACTGGAATTCCGTGCGCCTTAACGGCGAAGTGCCGGACGATGTGCTCAAGGAAATGATTGATGAATCCTACCAAATTCTACTGGATTCCCTCCCGAAAAAGGTGCAGAGCAAAATTCTGGGATAGATTTGACGGGATGCGATTGCTATATTTACTTTTGCGGGCGGAAGTAAGTATTCTGGTGTGAGCACAATCTTGAGGAGTGTTAAAATATGCAGCTTACCACTGAACAAAAATATGCGATTCTGGACGCTTCCCTGGCGGCCGCCGAACGCGGCGACAGGCCGGAGCATAGCCGTCTTATTCGCCAAATTCCTCTTGTTCCGCATTTGGCCAAAACCGCCAAAGAGATTTGGGGAAAAGAGTTTCTTTTGAAAGCAGGTTATGACCTTTCAGCTGCCGAGGCCGCATATGGATCTGACTGGCTTGATCAGTGAAATTTTGGATCAAATCAGCTAGTCCGCAATCCTGATGCATATAAGAACGCTACCGTAACATATCCGGCAAAACGCAAAGAGAACGGCCTGCCTCTGGACAGCTTTCGCGAATTTATTAAAAGCCATTCGACCAGATTGGCCAATCGCCTAGCCGGGCATCTGGCATTGCCTGAAAAGGAAATATTAAGACAGCGGAAGGTTCTTTTGGCTGCCGCAAGAGACGCTTACCTTGTCCTGCAAAAAGAAGCTCTTTCGGATGACAAGAAGTAGATCGCCTCTAGATTTTTAATATCTTTTTCTCCGGCTTAACTCATCCTCCAGCGCCTGCTCAGGCAAGCAACCCAGAATACTCCGCAAAATAGATGCCGCTGAAGGCTGCATAAAATATTCCGCCTCGCCCGGGCCCTGTTCCTTCCAGGCTCCTGACGGGGTAAGCTTTTCTCCTTCCCCGGTGATGATCCATTCGGGGTTTATACCTTTTTTATTCAGATTCATCAGCCATGTGGCCGGTATGCTCCTACGCCTGGATGCGTCAGAGATGGATGACTGCCTGATTTCAAGCAAAGCCCCCAGTTCGGCCTGAGTGCGGCAACCGGTAATTTCGTAAATTCTGGTCAATTGTGCGGTAAATGTCGTTCCTGACATCGTGGCGGGATCTTCGGTAGTCTTTGGCATGTCTTCCCTCCGGCGGTGCTGCGAGTGCGGCAACCACCGGCTGGTAATCGCCGGGAGCTGATAACCGTATAGGGACGGCGGGTGGATTCCCCCCGCGAGGGGGTATTTTATTGACCGCACTCCCGGCGCGCAAGCCAAGAGACGACCGTGCTTGCCAAGCAAGCACAGCCCCGCGCGTCAGGCGACGGTCCGCCCTATAGTCAAGGTGTTATCAGCACCTGCCTCCAATATGCCGTAAGTGACCGGCTGTAGTCAACAAAGCAGATCGCATAACTTTGCCGTGTTGTGTCGCCGTAAATTTTTCCCGTACCCTCCTTGCGCTCCATTGCCCACCGGCCGGAATAGTTAAGGAAGCCCTGAAGGTTTCCCCTGGTTTCAGGCCCGCTTTTTCAACTATTCAAAATCAATGGAGTGTCTGATGAGTAACCAGCCCAAGGAGCATGGTTCCCTTTATCGTGTGGATTTGCTGATTTGTTTTTTTGCTTCAGTTCTGGCCAGCGCGGTTTTGTGCGCCAAGCTGATCCGTGCAGTGCCGGATATCGCGTCCGTGGACTACCGGGCTTTATCCGAAGCCAAGCTGGCGGTTCTCACCCAGGCGGCCATGGACGGCAAGCCGGTGAACGAAGCCGAATTGAAAGATTTTTTGCTTCAACTTAACGGCAGCATAGACCGTATGGCTCAAGGACGTCTTATTTTCGTATCCGGCACTGTTCTCAGTGGCGCTGACGACATCACCGAAAAAGTCGCGGGCGATCTTGGCCTTGACCTGTCTAAAAACCTTGTGCCCACATTATCCAATATGGCCAACCGCGTGGATCAAGCCCTGCAAAAAGGCATGACTCCCAAAGCGCAGCAGGCCCCGGCCCTAAAATCTTCCCGAACTCCGGAATAGGCGCGGCCATGTCAGATAATAAGTCCTTTGCCGCGCGTTTGGCCGTGGCGCTCCTGTGTTTTTCACTCTGTCTTGGCCCCATACCGGCCAGGGCGGACTGGTTCAGCGGCTTGATCGACAATTTGCAAACCAACAGCCCAAGCGCCTGGGAAGGCCAGAAACGCGGCTACTTTACTGGCGGCGGCATGACCATTCGTAATCAGGCCAGCCGCAACCCCTTGTTCAACATTCAGCCGCCGCGCATCAATGCCGGATGCGGCGGCATAGACGTGTTCTGGGGCGGATTCTCCTATCTCAACCCGGAATATCTGATCAAAATGTTCCAGAACATCATGACCGCCGCTCCGGCCTATGCCTTCAAGCTGGCCCTGGATCAGCTCTGCGCGCCCTGCGGCAAGATTATCGCCGAACTGAAAGCCCTGGCCGATGCCGTAAACAGCGCGGCCCTGGATGAATGCGGTCTGGCCTCGTCCATGGTGGCTATGGGCGGCGACGCCGTGGCTTCAATGATTGGCATGGACATGCAGAAAGGCACAAATACCGGTGATACCTGGGTTTCGGATCTAATCTCCAAAACCACGGCCACAGTAAACGATTTTGTGGCCAAAGGGCGGCAGTTGCAGGGCTGGATGTATTGCGGCGGCCTGCAAAACCATGATCCCGCCCGCTTTGAAAAATGCATGAAGTTCGCCGACATCACCGGGGCGATATGGGATCGCGCCCAACGCGCCGGCACGGAAGAACAGCGGGATCTGGACGAGACCTTCATTGATATTGCAAGGGCCTACTTCGGCGAAATGATTATCACTGAAAGCGAAGCCGCGGACGGCGGCGACGGCACAGACGGCAAATCCATGTACAAGGTGGATTTTCGTCCGGCCTGCGATTCCACCGGCGGCGCTTCCGGCCTGGTGCGCAATATGCTCGGCAATATGAGCATTGCCGGCGCACCCGGTTCCGCGACGATGCAGCCCGGCACCACGCCTTCCGGCGATACTTCTTCGGCGCTTGTCACTCCAGGGGCCGCCAACAAAGACGCCACCACTTTTGACGCCAGCACCCAGATAATGATGATGCAGGTCAACCGCGACGGCAGCGGCAAGGCTACCGCCTTCAAAGGCTGCCAGCCCGCGCCCATTCCCGCCGCTCTGAAAGTCAAAATACATGAGCGTTCCCAACGCGCCATACAGGCCATCAGCGAGTCCATGCAAAACAACCCCGGCACCACTCTGGATCAGGAAACCATACAGGTGGTCATGAACTCCAGAATTCCCGTGTACCAGGTCATCAACAGTCTGGCCTACCGGGGCTACTACGGTGGGGTGATCACCGGGGCCGAGCAGGAAGCGCTCGTGAAGATAACGACCATCGGCTACGCGCAGTATGTGTTGGAGGAATTTGTGAACAAGGCCGAAGGCGCTCTGGATCGCGCTTTTCTGCAAATGAAGAACAGCCGCGAAGGCATGCCAGTGGCCCCGGAGAGCTATGAAACCGGCTACAAGAGCATCAAAGACAATATCAAGACTTTCCGCGCGGCTTTCGCGGCTGGTTTCGGCATGGCTTATGAGGAATTTCAGAACGCGTTCAAGCAGAACAATGAATTCATCCAGATGCGTGAGCACTTCATTTCGTTGATCAAAAAACGCGATATGCGTTCGGTTTTTTAAAGGGAAATATATGAACCGCCATAAAATAAAAAATATGTTTTACAATGAGCGTCTCTCATCATGGCTGCCGTACCTGACCTACGACGCCGGGCGCGATTTGTATGTGAACGCCGACGGCACCATCGGTTTTATGCTGGAATTTCCGCCTGTGGTGTTTGCCGGAAGCAATATGGTCAACGGCTTTACCTCCATTCTGGAACAGGAGTGGCCGGAAAAAGCGCTTTTGCAATTCATCATCTATGCCGACCCCAACATCGACAATTTGCTCAACAGCTACTTGCAAATTCGCCAGGACATTCTCGACCTGGGCCAGCCCCGCGACCGTTTTTTATATCAATGGGCCGAGTGGCAGGCCGGATATCTGCGCGCGCACCGCAAACAGGGCATCAGCCATGAAGTGCCGGTTCCATTTCGCAATTTCAGGACGTTCATCACCGTGAAATGCCCGGCCGGCACAGCCGACATCAGTGGTAACGCCTCCCATGTCGTTTCCAGGCTGAACATACTGCGTGATAATATCGTGGGCATGCTGCGCTCCAACTATGTGCGTGCCGCCAGGGTGACTCCTGAAAATCTCAACAGGATTTTATGGCAACTGTGGAATCCCGCTCATGCCTATTTGCCGCCTGAACTTCCGGCCTGGAATTTATACAGCTACCTGCGCGATCAGGTTGTAGCGCCGGATACGGAAATTGAGAGCGGCATCAAGGGCGTGCATGTTGACAGGCATCGCGTGGCCGTAAAAATTCCCCAGACCTATCCGCCGTACATCGACGCCCTGAACATCAATCAGCTCCTGGGCGACGTGCTGCACGGCGCGGATCAGCAGCAGATATGCTGCCCGTTTCTGATTACTCTGAACATTGACCCCACCCCGGCCGCCAAAAACATAAACGCCAAGGCCGAAATTACCGCCATGCAAAGCGCGGCCCTGCGCGCTTTAGCCCCCAAGGTGGCCCGTAAAAATGAGGAATTCACCTGGGCCACCAGCTTGCAGGAAAACGGCGTGAAGTTCATGCGCGGCTACCTGACCCTGCTTTTATACAGTAACGCGCCCGTTAATGCCGACGCCGTGTTTTCGGAAAATGCCGCGCCGCGCTCCGGGCTTGAGAGCCACGAATCCGTTACTGAAGCCTGGTGGGAGACTCTGCGCTTTCGCTTGCAAGATGAACTTTTCGCGCCGCTGCCGTACATGCTGGCGGCCATGCCCTTTGGGCTGTACCACGACAGTTTGCAGAACATGAGCCGTTTCCAGACCTGCCCCAGTTCCACTTTCGCGGTTATGGCTCCTATTCAGGCCGACTGGCGCGGCACCAGTTCCGACGCCATGCTCTTTCTTACGCGTCGAGGGCAGGTATGCTCGTTGAATTTTTTCGACTCCGACACCAACTACAATTTCGCCGTGGCCGCGCCGTCCGGTTCCGGCAAGTCTTTTCTGGTCAACAAAATTTTGCAGGAACACGCCGGGCAGGGCGGCATAGTTTATGTGATCGACATCGGCCGCAGCTACAAAAAACAATGCGAGCTGCAACTCGGGCAGTATATCGAGTTCAAGGCGCACATAAAGATTTCCGTCAATGTCTTCGCCGAACTCGACGCCCGCGGCTTCCAGGAGGATTTGGAAGAAAGCGGCGCATTGGAAGACGATATTTCCGGCCAAAAGGAACAGAAAGCCACGCTGCTGACCTTGTTCACCCAGTTGCTGGCGGTAATGGCCAACCCCACGGAGCCCATCAGCGATCTGGAAAAGTCCATTCTGGCCAATGCGATTCAGGTTGCCTATTCCCGTCTGCAAAAAGGCCGGATTATGAAGGTGGATAATTTCGTGGCCGTGCTCGATGAACGCCAGCGCGAATACGACAAAAGCGGCAAACAGGATCACATTTTTGGCCATCTGGCGGAAAGGCTGCGCCCCTACTGCGAAAAAGGAGCCTACGGAAAATGGCTCAGCGGGCCCATGAACATCGACTTTCAAAAGCCGTTTGTGGTGTTGGAGTTGGAGGAACTCAACAACTACAAAGAACTGCGTGAAGTGGTTCTGCTGTTGATAATCTCCTACATTGAGCGCAAATTTTATCTGGGCAACCGCAAAATTCCCAAAATCGTGCTGTTTGACGAAGCTTGGGATTTGTTCCGCAACCCCAATACCGCCGCCTTCATTGAAACCGCCTACAGGCGCATGCGCAAATACTCCGGTTCCATCGGCACCATCGTGCAGAGTTTTCTGGATTTTGAAACCAGCGGCAACCCCAGTGTGGGCCAGGCCATTCTCTCCAATTCGGAGTGGAAACTGGCCTTGCAGCCCAAAATAGAAGACCTGCGCAAATGCGTGGACAAGCACATGCTGTCCCTGACCGAAGCGGAATTCCGCGTGGCGGAAACCATTCACACGGTCAAGGGCAGCTATTCCGAAGTAATGCTCATGTCCAGCCGCTCTTCGGCGGTTTTTCGCTTTATCCCTTCGCCGGTGGAACTTCTGGCCTTCACCACCGACCCGGTACAGGTGCAAGTATATGAGGAAATCAGAGCGGTATTGCTGAAGGAAGCCTCCGGGGATGAGGTGGATCCTCTGGAAGCGCTGGGCCTGGCCGGATATGCCTATTACCTCATGGAGCAAGGTCTGCCTCCGGACGCGGCCCAGGCCGAAGCTCTGCGTGACCGTGTTAAGGCGCATGAATATGCTCGCACGAAATTCAGCGCGATATAAATCAACGCCTCGTGGCCAATTACTTCGTCAAAAGCGGTTTTTGCTCCAATCGAGCACCAAAAGAGTGCACTCATTTCGCAAAAAAACACTTTTTCCTCGTACTTGTCGCACGATCCGTTGATTTAAAAGGACAATATTATGACTCTGAACCTCACCATACACGCCTTCAATGACGGCTACCCGCTTTACCTGTTTCTGAACGGCCTGAAGCATTACTTCGGTTCTTCCGACTGGAGCGGACTTGTTTTCATGGCCGTCAGCCTGCTTACTCTGGCCGGAATTCTGGCGGTGAAACAGGTGGGCATCGGCGGCTATGCCAAGGCCTATGCCGGGCCGCTGCTGTTGTATGCGGCGTTCTTTTCCCAGACCGCCACCGTCAACATACAGGATGAATGGAGCCACGAGGGCTTTTCCGTAAACGGGCTACCCGTGGCCGTGGCTTTGCCGCTTTATGTAAGCACCACTCTGGAAAAAAGCATGGTGGATATGGTTGAACGGCATATCATCCCACCGAACATGACCAAATTTGAGGATTTCGACTTTTTCATGGAAGCGGCGGCGCTTTCCGAGGTGATTACCGGCAAGGCCGCGTCCAGCTACGAAGTTCTGGCTAATATCGACCGCTATTATGAAGATTGCGTGCTCAAGGGTATAGCAACCGGCTTTGTAAATCCCGCCGTATATTATCGCAGCGCGGATCTGCTCACCGATACCTACATGCCTTGGGGCATTTATTTTACCGAAATCATAATGCCGGACGGCACCAACAGAGTGCTTTCCTGCGCCGACGCCTACAATTATATGCACGACGGCGTCAGCGGCGAAGCCGTGAGTGTTGGCGACAAAAGCGTGGCCGCCTATCTAAAGTCTTCCATGAGCACACTGCAAAGGCGTAGTGTGGTTGACGCCATAGCGGCCATGGATTCGCTGGCCAACAGTCTTTTCCCCGGCTACCAGAGCACGTCCGACGCTCTGTTCCGGCAGGCCTTCATGATTAACGGCATTACCGGCAGCCTGGCCAAGAGCAATCCAGAGTTGTTGGCCGCCATTTCCAAGGCGGAAGTAGCCCAGGCCACAGGTATAGCTGCGGCCGCCGCCATCTACATAAAGAAGCTGCCCAAGCTCCGGGCCATGACCAAGATGATTATTGTGGGCATGGTGCCATTTGCCGCGGCCGCCTTTCTGGCCCAGGCCGGGCGGCCTTTTTTGATCTGGTTCGCGGCGCTGATGTCGGTGAGCTTCTGGTTGCCGATCATGTGCATAATCAAGGCCACCTACATAGCTTCAGCCATCAATGAGCTTGGGGGTATGGTGCTGCCCGCCAACGGCCTGACCATACCCAACAAACTGCGCATCATGGCCTGGATTTCCGACACTTCCACTGTGGCCGGCACGCTTGGGTTGGCCATTCCCGCTTTTGCCTCTTTGCTCATGCAATTTGTAGCGCCCAAGCTGGCTCTGGCTCTCGGAGCCCTGACCATGGGAACGGCCGCGCTCGGCACCTTCGCTCAGCGTGCCGGAACACAGGCGCTGGCCGGGGCGGAAAAATCAGCGGCGGAGCTGGAAAAGGACAAGGTGGCTAAAATGTTTCTGGAGGCCGGGGATAAAGAGCAGATCGCCCGTTCCCAGATGAATCAGCATGTGGCGGAGCGCAGCAATGTAGCTTTCGGCCGCATAGCCGGCGCTTCCCCCCTGGAGCGTGGCACCACAACCACCAATCTTGTCGGCGGCTATGAACTGAAGGGAACAAGCGACTCCGCCGAAAGCACCGACTTGAGCCGGCAGGAATCGGCTGCGCGGCAAAGCGTAAGCCAGGCTGCGGCTTCGGCGGCCTATAGCGCTTCCACAGGCACCTCTCTGGCGGATCAGACCAGAACATATGAGGGCATACGTGAAGCCTTTGGCAAAAGCGACAATACCGAAGCTTCCAATGCCTTAAGCCGGGCGGACAAAATTGCGGAAGAAGTGGCCAGGAGCCATAACCTTACTTCCAGTCAGGCGGCGTCGTTGAAAACTTCTGTGGGCATTGGTGCTTCAGCTGGAGTGTCTGTAGGTAAAAGTTTGGCAGGATTGCTGAACGGTAATATCGGAATGTCACTTGGAGGGAAAGGTGATTCAACCTCTACAGAAACTAAACAATTGTCAGACGCCGCCCAAGAAGCGGAAAGGCGCATGCTTTCTGATGATAGTATAGCTACTTTTATGAAGAATCAGGCTACATCTCTGTCTAATGAACAAAGTGCGGGTTCCGAAAACAGCCATGCTTCAGGAACCACCAAACAGGAAACCTGGAATCGAACTATGCAGCGCATGCAGAGCGAAGGTGCATCTTACGCAGAGACAAAATCAAGAAATGATTCGCTGCGCGCTTCAATTGGGGCTGGTGGGGCCATTTCCGCATCCTCAAAAACCATGCTTCAAAATGCGCCCGTTTATTCTTTGGAGCGTCTGTCTCATATGCCCGGCATGGAAAATTTGAACAGGAGCGTGCAAAGTGGGGTACACGATATAGATTCTTTGAGGAGAATGGCCCACGCCGATATGTCTACCATGTTGCGCCAGGTGGACATCGGCAAGGGAGATGCACGGATTGCGGCAGTGCAGAACAGTCGGGCTGCACTTGCGGTGCTTACTGAAGCCAATCAATTGGAAACCGCGACAGAAGCTGGCCGAGCACTCAACATACTCGATCAGCGTGAGGGCCATATTTCCACAATAAAGCCTTCCTGGAACTCCTCTGGCGAAGTCACATCGCTTACTGTCAAAAATTCCGATGTATTCAAGCAAAATGGCACCCCATCAACGCCAACGCTTAGCGGAGTTCCGGAAAAACCTGAGATAAAACAGCCCACAAATAACTCCCAGAGTTTTGAAACGCAATACAAAAATAATTCCGCCAAATTAGAAAATCAGCATATTATAAATTCTCAAATTATGGATGAACAAAGAAGGGAACAGGCAAGAATATCCGCCGAAGAAAATATAGAGCAAGTACAGAATAAAAATGAATACTTAAATGCAACTGACGGAGCCTTAAACATATCGGAACAAGCCATAAGGAGAAGCATAGGCTTTCAGCCTAAAAAATGAGATAATATTATATTGCTTGCCAATTGCATTTGCCATCATTTCAAGATATTTTATATTTAAGGAGTAAGCAGCAATGAATATAGCAAGAAAAGCAGTGAAATACATTATACTTCCTTTTTCCGGGAGTTATATTGCAGTTTTTGCATATCTATTATCTACTGGAGAATACGGTATATCATATGATATTGTTTCTGTTTTATTTAGAGGAACAGTTATAGGCATATTTATATCGATTGTCTTTGCTGGGTACAGTGAAAAAAGTAAGCAAGTTTACCGTGTTAAACATAAAAAAGTTGTTCATAGCAAAAATAATGATAAATGTTCAAGCGATATGGGCAAGCCTGTTTGGGTTTTAGATGGAAACGATATTATTCCAGGTGTAGGAACTGGTTATGGCATTGGACTTACTTCAGAAGGTTTTGGGCCTGTAATAGGTAGTAATCCATACACAAAATCAGGCGGAGATTTCCGGTCGTCCGATTGATGACAATCAAATACTAACAGTAACAACATTCAAAAAATTTGTTCACACAAATAAAAAAGAGTTAGTTTTTTCCCAACCGACATAACCCGCCAAAAACTTCCAAAAAAATATTTTCTATCCCTCCTTGCGTTTGCCTTGCCACCGCCAGGAACTGGTAAGAGCGGCATTTCGCCGCCATACCCAAGGAGGATTTATGAAAATATTTTTGCCGGTTTTAGCCTTTCTTTTTTCTTGCCTGCTGGCACTTCCCGCCGAAGCAGGGCAACTTGCCCAACTTGCCGAAACGCCAAAGCCTAATCCGGCCCAGGAAGCGCCCATCCTGAATGAAGCCGCCCTAAAGGCCAATATCCTGGCCAGGGTCGGCAATATTCTCAAAGCCAACAACGCGCCCAACGCGCCACGGCCGGAAGAATTGTCCCCGGATTTGATCACTATTGAAAAGACACACCAGGTGGCCTTGGGCGACTTGAACTTGTTCGCGGTCAAGGCGCGCGTGGTCAGGCCCACACCGGGCGGCGGCTTTGACAATATGATCCTCACTGTGGACGCATCCGGCCAATATATGTTCGGTATGGTCAACGAACTGGCCACGGGCGAGGAGGCGGTGATGTCCCGGGCGGCGGATATAACCGCCATGGTTCTGCCGGATAAATTTCAATCACAAATCTATACCGGCACAGGCAGCCATGACATCGTTTTTGTGAGCGACCCGTTTTGTCCGTATTGCCGCGAAGCGTTCAATTTCCTTATGGCGAACATGGACAAAATATCCGGCCTTAAAATGGTTCATCTGCCACTGCCCATACACCCTGGAGCTGACGCCGCTTCCTGGATAATGGATTACGCCCATGACAGCGGCATACGCGCCGCCGAAATCGTCAATTTTGCTTATACCGGCCTCAAAGCGCCGGTGGGCAAAATTGAAGACGAGGCCCGTGAAGACGTGATCAAGCAAATTATCGAGCGGTTTCCCGACGCGCTCACAAAAGAGCGCGGTAATGCGGGGGCCCTCCTGGCCTGGTTGAAAAACGGTTATCAGGCGCGAACCCTGTTGGCCATAGACGAAATGCGCAAGGAAGGCATCACCGGCACACCGCTGATCCTGGTGGATAATATCCCCGTGCGCGGTTTTGACAAAAACGCTCTGGCCAGACTGCTCGGCAGATAGGGAGGGAAGCTGCATGAGCCTTATGAAAAAGGTCAGCCCCAACAGTTATAAACTATGGTCCCTGGCGCAATTCCTGATTCTGTTTTTCGGATTTTGTTTTGGCTTGCACAGCCTGCTTCTCGGAACGTATCCGGGCATTACCGACTGCGCGGCCGCCACGCCTGAAGTGAGGTTCAATTTCAGCTCGTGCGCGGCTTTGATTTTCATGTGTCTGGCGCAAATGGCCACTTTTCACAGATCATCAGACTGGTTCCCGTCCTTCTGCTTCGGGGCGGTTCTTCTTGATATTCCCATTATGATTCTGCATGCGATTTTTCTGCCCGACCCGACCTGCGCATTGCTTTCTCTGTGTCTGCTTGGTAGCGCGGCCATTGAATTGGGGCTTATGACTCCCAATTTCGCTGTCTCGAGCGGCAAATTGTCCGCCCCTTCCGCTAAAATGCCGTTATGCGCCGTCATGGCGATCATTATGCTCATGCCCACAATTCTGGCCATCCACAATGTCATCTACATATGCAGAATTGATACGCGCCCCTGGAGCCTCACCGGCAACAAGCAGCAGGCCATGCGCGTATTTTTCAGCCTGTCCGACCCGGTAAGCGTGGAGCATGTGGGCTATATGTCCCGCCTGCCGGTGCAAGGCGGAGTTGAACTTGTGCCGGTGCCGAGTGTTCCGGAAGATTTACAAATAGCCGCCAGAATAGCGGCAAGCGGGCAGGAGCGAAAACAGGATATTGTGGGCATGATCAAAAAAGCGGCTGAAGATGCTCAAAAACGGGAAAATGTTCCGCCGTTCCACGTTTATCTGGCAACGCACTTCCGCCTGTGGCTGAACAAGGCGATTTTTATGCGTACCGGCAATATGTCGCCATCCGCTGTGGGTAAAAAGCCACTTTTTCTGGTGAGCCAGCCGCTGTGATTGCCTCGTGGCCCGCTCCGGCCGGCAACTCGGAGGGGCGGGCCGTTGCCTGCTGTTTTATGGAGTAAATTACCGTAATAAAACCACCGGAGATACATGTGGATGGAAGTTCGCCTGAGAATATTATGTACACCGGATGAGATTGTTTTTTTGCGCCAATCCGCATCTGCGAACAAGGCGTGTTTTTCGGCAAAATTTTTCACCATAATGAAGAAAACATATCCGACATACGCACAAATACGAGATGCATCACCATCTCCGCCACCAACAGACAGTATGGTTTACAAATTTTCCCTGCTCAGGCTCGCGGAGCACGAATCATACATCAAATTCCTGGGCGACTGTACGCGCAGAAAAAACACCAGGGAAGTAATAAAGGAAGTGCTGCTGGAAGTGGCGAAAAGCATGAATGGAGGGCAAGATCAAGTTCCTGGAGGCATGCCTTCGGACGATATGCCCATGGAACATGCCGAAAGTAATTCCAAGTCCGGCACTGTGCCGCGCCCTCCGCAGCCGGGCCTGAAATCCCCCGAAGAACTGTTCTGCGACAAACAGAAATTGTTTGCCGCCATAGGCAGTGAGCTGGGTGACATCCTGGTCAGCGGCAGAATTGTTCCGGAGCGGCTGGTTCATGATTGGGGGCATATAAAACTGTCGGCCTATCCCGCGGAACTGGCCGGGCACCCCATTCTGAAACGCATCGAAAAATACCAGCAAATAGTAAGCAGCGGCCATGAAAAAGGCTCTTAATCTCTGTTCGCCCTGGGCTCGCAAATTGGTGGGCATATGCAATGGCATCGATGCCTGCTGTTTTCAGCTCGATAACCATGTGGCGGCCGGAATGCTCCGGACGGAGGACGTTCTTGGCGTGGGCCTCGCTATTTACGACTTTTGCGATGCCGCCACAGACGAATTGAATGCCCTCATCGAAACGATGAATGTGCGCAAAATTCCCGGCTATACCAGGGAACAGCACAAAAAATTAAAAAAATCTTTCGCGGGCAAGCAATACAAGCTTTCCGTAAACAGCGAGTCCGGCAACGAATTGCTGAAAGTTGTGGTTCTGGCGGACAGAATTTTCGTGATCCTTTCCATCCTGCTGCTGCACAAGGCGCTGGATGCGAACAAGCACGATACGATCAATCTCTGGTTTAACGATTTGACAAGCAGAGCCAATCAGATCCGCCTGGATTTGGAAAAAATTTTAAAAAGCGTACAGGGTTAATATGGGACTTTTTTCATTCTTATCCGGCAAAAAAGTTGGCCAAGCGATCCCGGTTGCCGCGCCTCCAGAGAACGTCAACATCACTCCACCCACGCCACCGGCACTTCATCATACACTTGAAGACAGGGGCGAGATAAAGATTGATCCAGCCTCGTTGCCTGATGTTGGTACCACGGAAAAGCCGCATCACACGGAATATCTGGCCGTGAAAAACAGCTTGCTGGACAGCGCCCTGGAAGCGTTGTCGCCAAAAATGCAATGTACCTTGCGCTTGCAGGCCATACAGGATGACGGCAAGGCCAAAGCCCTGCTTTTGCATATTATGCGGCTGTTTCTGATCCGTTATTGGGATATTCCGGCCTCCCGCAACAATCATCACAGTTACAGATGGGGACTTTGCCTGCACAGCCTGGATGTGGCCAATGCTAGGGCCGAGGAAGGCTCGCTGTGGGAGCCGTGTTCCAAATTCGGCCTGGATGAACTGAAAAAGGGGCAATTCAAATCGGCGGTCATTTTGCTGCACTTCACTCAGGGCCTTTTGCACGACGCGCACAAGCTCTATCAAATTTCCCTGCAATCGGTGCGCGACAACCGCACGGTGCGTTTTCATCCACATTACGCTTCGGGCAATATTCTGGATTTCAAACTGTCCTCACCCGGAGAATTTATCGAAGAATGGGAGCCTCTGCCGGGAAATCCGGGCCGCCTGAACGCCTTTGAGTTTTTCATGCTCTTACCCAAGACCATTTTTCGGGAAATACCACCGGAGATATTCCAGGGCATTCTCGCGTCCATTTTTGATTTGAAAACCATCAGCGCCGATGTGGAAAGCGCGGTGAAAGATGTGGTTGAGCGTAGTCAGGCCGATCCAGTGGAAACGCTGTGCGCCGCACTCCAGAAGCTTGACGATGAAAAAAAATTGCGTTCGTTTTGCTATGATGCCGGAACTAAGGAAACACTGAAAAAATAGCCGTTTTTTTGATGCAAATTATAATTATTCAAAAAAGTGCCGAAACTTGACTAATTCTGTGCATTGTGGTCTAAATAAGCAGAACTTTTAGCTCCACTGACGCCCTTTATTACAA
>JAVBLG010000017.1:0-42904 GCA_031553655.1 Desulfovibrionaceae bacterium
TTTTTTTTGGGTAATTGTTGTCCCTGAGGGGGGATGGGGGACCCCATTTTTGTAAAATTGGGGGTCCCCGTTCCCCCACACCCCCATCCCCTTTACCAAAAACTTTTATTTGGCATATTAGGAAAATAGAGGGCAAATTTAGCTAAGTTATATTTTAATACTTATCTTTTTAAGTAAACGGCGCAGTTTGCCGTCAGACCAAGGAAGGCGAAGTTTTTACTATGGGGATAGGCCTCTCTGGGCCATCCCACGGAGGAAAAACAAGCCTGACGCATATCACGACAAACTCAGTCGTTACTTACTTGATATTACGGCGCTTCATGGCGGCATAGGTGCGCAGCCGCAAGCCGTTCAGCTTGATAAAGCCCACCGCGTCCTTGTGGTCGTAGGTGGCGCATTCTTCAAAAGTAGCCAGATCGTGGCAGAAAAGCGTGTTTTCCGACTCACGGCACAGCGGGTATACCCCACCTTTGTAAAGCTTTAGTTTAACTTTACCGCTAACCGTTTCCTGAGCTTTGTCCATAAGGGCCTGCATGGCTTCACGCTCGGGCGCGAACCAGAAGCCGTTGTAGATGGCCGAGGAATAACGGGGGATCAGGCTGTCACGCAAGGACATCACTTCACGGTCAAGGCAAATGCCCTCAAGGTCGCGATGGGCCACGTGCAGCACAGTGCCGCCTGGGGTTTCGTAAACGCCGCGGCACTTCATGCCCACAAAGCGGTTTTCCACCATGTCAAGACGGCCGATGCCGTGACGGGCGGCAATTTTGTTGAGGGTAAGGATAATGTTGGCCGGAGAAAGTTTTTCGCCGTTGACAGCCACCGGGTCACCAGCCTGAAACTCTATTTCCACAAATTCGGGCTTGTCGGGCGCTTCCTCCACAGGCACGCACACGAGCTTGCAGCTTTCATGCGGCGCTTCCGAGGGGTCCTCCAATTCCGCGCCTTCAAAGCTGCAATGCAACATGTTGGAGTCCATGCTGTAGCGCTTCTGGGCCTTGGAAATTGGTATGCCGTGCTTGTTGGCGAATTCATTGAGAGCAGTGCGCGACATGAGATCCCACTCGCGCCAGGGGGCGATTACCAACAATTCCGGAGCCAGGGCATTGGCCGAAAATTCAAAGCGCACCTGATCGTTGCCCTTTCCGGTGGCCCCGTGCGAAACAGCCTGCGCTCCTTCTTTGCGGGCAATGTCCACCAGACGCTTGGCAATAAGCGGGCGGGCAATGGAGGTGCCGAGCAAATAGCGGCCTTCGTAAATCGCCCCGGAACGCATCATGGGAAAAATGAAATCACGGGCGAATTCTTCTTTCAAATCTTCTACATAGGCCTTGGAGGCCCCGGTTTGCAAAGCCTTGGCCTCCACGCCGGAAAGGTCCTCGGGTTGCCCGAGATCGGCGGTCATGGTGATGACTTCACATTTATAATTCTCAATGAGCCATTTAAGGATCACCGAGGTGTCCAGCCCACCTGAATACGCCAGCACAACCTTGTTTATTTTGGACATAATCGCAATCTCCCGAAAATTTTGTCTGCGGCAGTATCGCGCAAAGCCCGAAAAGCTGCAAGTGTTTCATTCAAGAGGCATTCGTAACCCTTCTTGACGCTGAGCATTATTACCGTTTATATTTTTCGGCGCGAAAAAAAATACATACCCAACGGGGCTTTCCGCGCCCCGACACATTTTACAATCGAATAGAGCCATGCCCAAACGTATTGATTTGAAGAAAATTATGGTCATCGGGGCCGGGCCGATAATTATCGGCCAAGCCTGCGAATTCGACTACTCGGGTTCCCAGGGGGTTAAAGCCCTTAAGGAAGAAGGTTATACCGTGGTTCTGGTAAATTCCAATCCCGCCACAATTATGACCGACCCCGGCCTTGCCGATCAAACCTATATCGAGCCCATCGAACACGACACCCTGGCCGCCATTGTGCGTAAAGAACGCCCCTGCGCCATTCTACCCACCTTGGGCGGACAGACCGCCCTTAACGCGGCCCTGTCCCTAGCCAAGTCGGGAGTTCTCGAAGAATGCGGCGTGGAGCTCATCGGGGCCAATGCCGCCACTATTGAAAAAGCCGAAAGTCGCGATCTTTTCCGTCAAGCCATGCAAAAGCTTGGGTTGAAAGTACCCGAAAGCGGCATAGCCCGCAAAATGGACGACGTGCGCGAACTCGGCACCAAACTGCCCTTTCCGCTAATTCTGCGACCCGCCTTTACTTTGGGCGGAACCGGCGGCGGCATAGCCTACAATATGGAAGACCTTGAGGAAATCGCCGCGCGCGGCCTGGCCGCCAGCCCGGTTTCGGAAATAATGATCGAGCAGTCCGTGCTGGGCTGGAAAGAAATTGAAATGGAGGTCGTGCGCGACAGAAACGATAATTGCATCATTGTTTGCTCTGTGGAAAATATCGACCCCATGGGCGTGCATACCGGCGATTCCATCACCGTGGCCCCGGTGCAAACCCTCACTGATCGCGAATACCAGGTCATACGCACCGCCTCCATAGCCATTGTGCGCGAAATAGGCGTGGAAACCGGCGGAGCAAACATACAGTTTGCCGTCAACCCGCAAAACGGCGAACTGGTAGTCATTGAGATGAACCCGCGCGTTTCGCGCTCCTCTGCCCTGGCCTCCAAGGCCACTGGCTTTCCCATTGCCAAAATCGCGGCCAAGCTGGCCGTCGGCTACACCCTGGACGAACTGCGCAACGACATTACCCGCACTACCTCGGCCTGCTTTGAGCCCTCCATCGACTACTGCGTGATTAAAATCCCCCGCTTCGCTTTTGAAAAATTTCCCGGAGCCAAGGACGAGCTGGGTACGGCCATGAAAAGCGTGGGCGAAGCCATGAGCATAGGCCGCACTTTCAAGGAGGCTCTGCAAAAAGGCCTGCGCTCCATGGAAATCGGAGTATTGGGCCTGGGCTTGAACTATCGCGGCAAGTTGCCGGAAAAGGAAGAAATTTTAAAAAGCCTGCGCCGCCCCAATTCTCGACGCATTTTCAGCGTGCGCCACGCCCTGCTGGCAGGAATGAGCGTGGAGGAAATCTGCCGTGTGTCCAGCTTCGACAAATGGTTCGTGGAACAGATTGAAGACATGGTGGCCATGGAAAGCCGCATCCGCGACTTTGGCTTGGCCAACGACATGACCCCGGCCAATAAAGAGCTGGCCAATGTTTTGCGCAAAGCCAAGGAATACGGTTTTTCCGATCGCCAGCTGGCCGCAATGTGGAAACGGCCCGAAGACGATATTTTCCGCTTGAGAAGGGAGTTGGACGTCATTCCGTCCTATGCCGAGGTGGACACCTGCGCGGCCGAATTTGAGGCCCACACTCCCTATTATTACTCCACATACGAAACAGGCCTCACCGAACTGGAAGCCGAAGCCTCCAAATCTTCCCAAGAGTCTTGTGGTTCGGCCCCGGCGGAAAAAACAGCAAACCTTGCGGGCAAGCGCAAGGTAATCATCCTTGGCGGCGGACCCAACCGCATCGGGCAAGGCATTGAATTCGACTATTGCTGCTGCCACGCCTCCTATGCCCTGCGCGACGAGGGGCTTATTTCGGTTATGGTCAACTCCAACCCGGAAACCGTGTCCACCGACTACGACACCTCCGACCGGCTCTATTTCGAGCCCCTCACCTTTGAAGACGTAATGCATATAGTGGATAAGGAAAAGCCCGACGGTATGATCGTGCAGTTCGGCGGACAGACTCCGCTCAACCTGGCTCGCGCCCTGCTGCGCGCCGGAGCGCCCATTATCGGAACCTCGCCCGACGCCATCGACCGCGCCGAAGACCGCGAGCGTTTTCAGGCTTTGCTGCAAAAGCTGGGGCTCAAGCAACCCCAAAACGCTACGGCCGCCAGCCGCGATGAAGCCATGATTCTGGCCGGGGAAATAGGCTACCCGCTGGTGGTGCGCCCCAGCTACGTGCTGGGCGGGCGGGCCATGGCCATAGTGCATGATGACGAGGAGTTGAAGGATTACTTTAAATCAAATCTTGATTCCTTTCAGGACGGCCACCCCATTCTGCTCGACAAATTCCTGCAACAGGCTGTGGAAATAGACGTGGACGCCATTTCCGACGGCGAAGACGTGTACATAGCGGGCATTATGGAGCATATTGAAGAAGCCGGCATCCATTCGGGCGACTCGGCCTGCGCCCTGCCCTCCTACTCTCTTTCTTACGACCATATAGCGGAAATAGCGCGCCAAACCGAAGAGCTGGCCCGTGAGCTTCGGGTTGTGGGCCTGATGAACATCCAGTTTGCCGTTAAAGATGATGAAGTTTACATTTTGGAAGTAAACCCCAGGGCCTCGCGCACCGTTCCTTTTGTTTCCAAGGCCACGGGGGTGCCCCTGGCTTATATGGCCACTCAGGTGATGCTTGGCAAAAAGCTTGAGCAGCTCGACCCCTGGGCTAAACGCCGCGACAGTTTCTTCTGTGTGAAAGAAGCGGTGCTGCCTTTCAACCGCTTCCCCGGAGTGGACATTCTGCTTGGACCGGAAATGCGCTCCACCGGCGAAGTAATGGGCATGGGCACAACCTTTGAGGAAGCGTTCTATAAAAGCCAGCTTGCGGCCGGGCAACGCCTGCCCCACAGCGGCAAAGTGTTCATTTCCGTAAAGGACAGCGACAAGGAGCTTATGCGCGAAACAGCCGAGTCTTTCGCCCGCCAGGGCTTCAAACTGTTGGCCACAGGCGGCACGGCCGAGGCTTTGCGCAAGGACGGCCTTGAAGTAGAAACGGTACTCAAGGTGTATGAAGGTCGCCCGAACATTGTGGACCACATCAAAAACGGCGAAGTGGCCCTCATTGTGAACACGGCTTCGGGCAGACGCACCAAGGAAGACTCGCGCGAGATCCGCCGCAGCGCCCTGCTTTTCAATGTGCCTTACTGCACTACCCTTGCCGCCGCCAGAGCCTCGGCCCGAGCCATTGCCGGAGTTAACGGCGGCAAAAGCGCACAGGTGAAAAGCTTGCAGGAATACTACGCAAAAGTCTAAAAATAGGTAATTTTGATGAATAATAAATCGCAATTGAACACCCCGGATCAGAATACGGCTCTCGACGCCGTTCTGGTGCTGGAAGATGGTTTCACGCTCAGAGGCAGATCCTTTACCGGCGAGTGCGAAAGCGGAGGCGAAGTAATTTTCAATACCGGTATGACCGGCTATCAAGAAGTACTTACCGACCCCTCCTATTGCGGTCAGATGGTGTGCATGACCTACCCGCTCATCGGCAACTACGGCATCAATCCCGAAGACATGGAGTCGGAAAAGGTTCACGCCGCCGCACTGCTGGTCAAGGAATGCTGCAAGTCGCCTTCCAACTGGCGCTCGCAATGCGGGTTGCCGGAGTTTTTGAAACGCTTCAACGTGCCGGGGCTGGAAGGTTTGGACACCCGTGCCCTTACCTTACACCTGCGCCGACACGGGGCCATGCGCGGCATTGTGTCCACCAACCCCGAAGATGTGGCCGACCCGCGGAAGGCGGCTCAAAAAGCGCAAAAACTGCCCACGATGGAAGGGCAAAATCTGGTGGATCGCGTGAAGCCCGAAAGCCCTTGGCGCTTTGTGGACGGCCGCCCGCAAGCGGCCGCGCCGGACGGCAACAGCGATTACAAATGGGCTGCGGGCAAAAAGCGCCTGGTGGTATACGACTACGGGATCAAGTGGAATATTCTGCGGCTGCTGGCGGCTGAAAACTTCGACATGCTTATGGTTCCGCCCAAATTTACAGCCGCGCAAACAGCCTCATCCGGGGCCGAGGCTGTTTTCCTTTCCAACGGCCCCGGAGACCCGGCCGTGCTTGGTGAGGAAATAGCCATTGTGCGTGAACTGGCCGCCAAATTCCCCATAGCGGGCATATGCCTGGGGCATCAGTTGTTGGGCCACGCCCTTGGCGCGAAAACCGTGAAGCTAAAATTTGGGCATCACGGCTGCAATCATCCGGTAAAAGATTTACAAACCGGCAAAGTGCAGATCTCCTCGCAAAATCACGGGTTCTGCGTGGATCTTGCCGGAGTGGCCGATCTGGAAGTCACACATGTAAATCTGAATGACAACACTTTGGAAGGTTTCAGGCACAAGCAAAAACCCATAATGGCCATACAGCATCACCCCGAAGCCGCGCCCGGCCCGGCCGATTGCAAGGGATTTATGGCCCGTTTTGCTGAAATGTGTTTATAGAATCAGCATGATTCCATCGCGCGGCGGACACATCTGTTCGCCGCGCTTTCAAACCAATATCCGCTTGCCATTATAATTTTTTTTTGGCATGCTAGCGTCACTTCATTATATTTATCTAACCACACAGGAGATAAAAATGCGTTTTTATACCTGACCGCAACCCCACAGGCTTCACGGTGTGAAGTTGCAGCGGGCTACGGTGGGCAAAAACGTGTCTCGTTTATCTCCCTCCGCAAAATAATCCCGTTTTTTTTCAGGTTTCTATCCGCCCGCTGCCCATCCATAATCTTGCCCGCGATTTGTCGCCGAGCTTGAATAGTGCTGATGCGAGCGTTTCGCGTCTCATGGCCGCACTGTTCGGAAGTTTGCAAGCGGCAATCTTGGGTTGCAAACACAAGAGGGAAAGATGAAAGGCGGAAATTTCTTTGCCGGCACTGCCGGCATAACCGGCGTAGGGCTGGCCATTGGCGCGCTGGCCGCGTTGCTGCAATATCTCGGCAATCCTGCCAACATGGGCATTTGCGTGGCCTGTTTCAACCGCGACATCGCCGGAGCCATCGGTTTGCATCAGGCGGCAATTGTCCAATATCTACGGCCTGAAATCATGGGATTGGCTCTGGGAGCCACCTTGGCGGCTTTTGCTTTTGGCGAATTCCGCCCGCGCGGCGGTTCGGCCCCGGCCACACGCTTTGTGCTGGGAATTATCGCGGCCATGGGCGCGCTGGTTTTTCTTGGTTGCCCCTGGCGCATGATTCTGCGTCTGGCCGGAGGTGACGGCAACGCTCTGTTCGGGCTGGCGGGCCTGGCGGCGGGAATAGGCATAGGCGCCTTCTTCTTTAAAAAAGGCTATTCACTGGGGCGCTGGCAAGAACAGCCCAAAAGCTCAGGATTTATTTTTCCCCTGCTCATGCTGGGCCTGTTGGTCCTTTACTTCGCCTTTCCCCAGGTCGAAGGCCAACCCAAAAGCGGAATTCTGTTCTATTCGTTGAAAGGGCCGGGATCACAGCATGCTCCCCTGCTGATATCCTTGGGAGCGGGGCTCTTTATCGGCTTCATCGCCCAACGCAGCCGTTTTTGCACCATGGGGGCCTTTCGCGATCTGATTCTATTCCGACATTTCCACCTGTTTTATGGCGTAGCGGCCTGCCTGCTTGCGGCTCTGGCCGTTAACCTGGCCGTCGGCGCTTTCAACCCTGGCTTTACCGGTCAGCCCATAGCCCACACCCAGAGTTTATGGAATTTCATGGGCATGCTCACCGCCGGGCTGGCCTTTGCTCTGGCTGGCGGATGCCCCGGAAGGCAACTTTTCATGGCTGGGGAAGGCGATAATGACGCCGCGGTTTTCGTGTTGGGGCTTATTGTGGGCGCGGCCCTGGCCCACAACTTCAACGCGGCCAGCAGTGGAGCGGGCATAGGACTTTACGGCGCGGTGGCCGCAATCGGCGGGCTTGCGGTGTGTCTGGCCATAGGATTTTCCAATTGCAAAGGGAGGATAGTCTAATGAGTAAAATAATAGACGCCAGGGGGCTGTCATGTCCCCAACCTGTAATTTTGTTAATGGAAGAAATAAAATCCGGAAAAAACGAAACTATAACCGTACTGGCAGACAATGAGCCATGCGTGGAAAATGTTTCGCGAGCGGCTGAAAGCAAAGGCTTTTCTGTTGAAATAACGAATGAAGGCAATGAAACTCACAAGCTGATTTTGAAAAAATTGTAACCTTTGAACCCTGCCTTAGGCACATGAAAATGCTTATGGCAGGGTTTGTCAAAAATTTGGACTTTATGAAAAATTCAAACAGTTTTCTGTCACGTCTTTACACGAAGGTCTTCCCACAAAAGGAAAAACCAACCGTTCCCACCACCGCAGATTACGGAAGTGGCATCATGTCCTTTGCCCATACGGGCGACGTAATCCGCGCCGAGGAAATATTACGCAAGGCCGGGATGGATGTGGAGGTAAAGGCTCCGCCGCCGCAAATGCGCACCGGCTGCGACATGGTTCTGATTTTTCCGCTGATCGAGCAGATAGCCGCGCAGGAAATGCTGAAACGTGATCATATAACACCCGTGGACATAACCGACATGAAGGCCGGCCTGCTTGAACCGGCCTCGCTTAGCCATGTGACCGACTATGGCGAGTGGCTGATGGTGCGGGTGGCCAATATGAAAATAACCGTGCGTAAGTCCGACCGGCTCATAGTCAATATATCGGGCGGCGGCTGCCCGGATGTGCCCTTCATGTCCGCGCTGCTCACCGGGCGCATACTTGACGAGGCCCCGGAGCCGCGCTCCATGGGGCGCACCCTCTGCTGTTATTCCCTGCAAAAGGCGTTTATGGAGATAAAAAAATCATGTGGCTTATTGTAGGCACCGCGCCGGACGAGCGCCTCGGCCTGAGTGAAGGGCCGTATACAGTTGAAGGAAACCTGGTAAAAACAACCGATGGACGGGAAATTCCCGTAGAGCGCGGCACAGCGGCTCTGGCTGCTGCGGCGGCGGCCATATGCGCGGCGCTGAAGCGCCCGTTGCCGCGCCTGCTCATTGCCGGGGATAACGGCAAGGGGGCCGGCAGCAGGGCGGCTTATAAATATCTGATTGACAATATGGCCGCGCTGAAGCCGGAAGGCATTACTTTCCACTATCTTTTTCCTGATGTGGACTGGCACAACCGTATTCTCATGGCCGCCGAGGCCCTGGAGCCAAAGCCTCTGCTGGTTGCCGACGCCGGTTTCATGTATGCGGCCAAAATGAGCGGGTACGCCGCGTCTTACGATTTGTTCACCCCTGATGCGGGGGAGCTGGCTTTTCTGGCCGATGAAAAAGCGCCCCACCCTATTTATACCAGAGGTTTTCTACTGGACACGGGAAATGATTTCCGCGAACTTCTAAGGCGTGCCAATGAAAACGGCAATTGCGCCAGGTATGCCATTTTGAAAGGAAGTGTGGATCATGTAGCCCGTGGAGATGAAATTCTGGCGGAAATAGTGGAGCCTTCGGTAAAATATATGGAAGCCATAGGCGGTACTGGAGACTTGGTAACCGGGTTCGCCACCGGGCTGCTGGCCTCGGGCGTGCCCATGGAAGAAGCCTGCATAAATGCCGCCAGGGCCTGCCGCAATCTGGCGGCTCTGGCCAAGCCAAACCCCGCCACGCAAGTTGCCGAGCTATTGAACCATAATCCTTTGGATTTTTTACCTATATAATCCAAGTAACGTTGATGATATGCATTGTTCCGGCTTGACAAATCGAATGATATGGCTAAAATTCTGATTATAGAACGACTAAAGTGCCTTGCGGCAAGTATGTGGCTAGAAACATTATATCTGGAAATGGAGGGCGGTTTCGTGCGAAAAATTTTGACATCCTGCGTCATGGCGTTAACCCTACTTTTAGGGGGGGCCGCTCTGGCTTCCGCGGCTGAGGAGCTTAACCCTGTGGACATAGTCACCGGAGACCTCTGGATGATGTCCAAGCAGGAAGAAAAGCTGTCGTATATTCTGGGCGTGGAAAGTGCGATTACGGTCGAATATCTGATAAATGAAAAAGCCAAGGAAAGCATCAAAAAAGGCAAAAAAGGCAAAGCGGTTCCCCTGCACACTTTGTCTCCCTTTGAAAAAGGTTGGACGCAGGCTTTCAAAAACGTGAAGCGCGAAGAAATAGTGGCCCGCGTGGATTCCTGGCTCAGGGCCCATCCTGATCAGAAGAAAAAACCAGTTCTTGCCATTATCTGGAATGAACTGATAGTACCCAATATTTCCAAGTAAGAGGTAAATACCATGAAGACAAAACTTGCCGCCGGAGTACTGGCATTGGCGCTTGTAACCGGAGGAATCGGCTGCACCCATATGAACAAAACTCAACAGGGCGCGCTTAGCGGCGCGGCGCTTGGGGCCGCAGCCGGTGCAGGTATTGCAGCTATTGCCGGTGGTTACGCCGGATGGGGCGCTCTGGCCGGAGCCGGAGCCGGTGCGCTCGCAGGTGGAATTATCGGGCACAACATGTCCAAATAACTTCCGCGATATCTTAATAAAAAAACGGACGCCGATTTTTTCGCCGTCCGTTTTTTTATTAAGATTTTTTTATACAATTACAACTCTTAAGGTTTAATATAGGCATACCCTTCGCGCTGCAACCTCACCAGCTCTACCAGCCCGGCAGGCACAATGGAGCATTGCGGAAATATTTGTCCGGCCTCCAGCTTGTTGCCATCCAAAGCATTCTGACACAGGCGTATTTCCAGCCCGGCGTCCACAGCGGCTTCCAGGCCCGGCTCAAGATCTTTATTAGTAGCCATAAATTGGGTAACGGCCTTGGAGTTGACCACCAGCACCATTTTGAAGCTCTCTCCCTTCAGGGCTTTGGCGTAATTTTGAGCGTTGGTAAAGGCTACCTGGGCGGAGCCATCCACCTTGTCCACATGCAGCACCAAATCGTAATTCATATTTGATTCACTCCTATGGAGATAACACGATATAGTTGGATAAGCCCTTCGGGTCATCCCGTGATTAAACCGTTCAGATTAAACCATTACTTTAATTTTTTTAACTACACATTTTAAACTGATACTTTAACTTTTAAGTTGTACAAATTAAACTATTACTTTAAGTTTTAGATTATAATATTTAAACTATCACTTTAATCTTTTAAGCCGCCTATAATATTTTGCTTTTGAAATTATCCAGTAACTGAAACTGTTTTTTAAAAATCAAGGCCGATTGTCCTGCGCCGCCTTTCACCGGCGGCTCGGAATAGCATGTTATTACGGCGGCTTCGCCGCCTAAGTTACGGATACTTTGTATCCGGACGGCCCTAACAACGCACGGGCCGTCAGAGCATTTCGCTCATTTCATTCGCAAAACGCTCTAACTTAAACTTTTTACCCAGTCATATCCCCCAAAGCCATTGGAACGGCGCGTAACCCGGCCAATCGTGTCCTGGTTCTGTGATCTCATGTCCACGCTGACCGGGGTTATTTCAATTTCCGGCAGATCAACGCCCCGGAACATCTGTCTTCGGCCAAGACCTGAATTTACCGTAACGGCCACATGCCCTGTCTGCAAGGCCGGATCACCATCACCAGTCTGCCCGTTCACGTTTTGCGCCTCACCAGGGCTTGATTCAACGGCGCTTTGCGGATTGCCCCGACCGGATGATTCGGTTGGTTCTTCTGCGGAATCATCGCTACGGGCAGCTTCGGAGCGTCCCGTTCCATCAACAGCTTGCGCCGCGTCTCCCGCCAGTGAATTTACGCCGAGGCCGTTATAAATATCAATCTTACTCGCGCCTTGTTCAGAATTTATTTCATTGTCGTTCAGTGCGCCCGAGGCCATGGCCCCGGCGCCTGCCCAATATTCTTTGGAGGTTTGCCAGGTAACTCCCGATACAGCTTCGTCCTCAGCGTCGTTCATATTCGCGCCGATTGATAATTCGTTCTCCCCGCTGCCGGAAATTATTGAGCTTTTCGCGGATGTGGCCAGCTTTACGGAATCTTTGCCCTCTCCGGCGTCAAAAACGCTTGCCTGGCTGTACGTGGCGGAAATGGCGTCGTCACCGCTGCCGCCCAACACCGTGGCCTTGGAAAACACCCCGGCGGCCTCGTCGTCGCCATTTCCCATATCAAGATCGCCGCCGTACATCACGCCTTCAAACTTGTCGTCGCCTTCACCGGCCGAAATTTCGGAATCTATAAAATCGGCGGCAATCCCGTAATAAGCATTTCCGTTCAGCGCTCGCACCACAATATTGTTCTTTTCCGCGCTGCCGTTGCCGAATTTATCATTACCCGCACCGCCGTCCACCTTGGAGTCTATGAAGCGGCCGTTGAAATTGTCATTGCCTTCCCCACCAATAAGCGTGCTGTTGTTTAAAAACATGCCCTTGAACACATTTTCTCCGTCGCCGCCCGTGATTTCAACGCTGGAAAAGTAACCGGAAAACTCGTCGGCATTCCAGCCTTTTATTTTGGAATTTTCAAACACGCCGGAAAAACTTCCTATGCCTTCCACAGCTTCTATATTGGCATTGGCAAAATAACCGGCATAAACGGTTTTACCCGCGCCCCCGGTTATTGAAGCGCCTTCGTAAGCTCCGAGGTAGGTGACATTTTCTCCGCCGCTGAAAGAAGAGCCCTCGTTCGACAGGTTCAAAACCGTGGTATTGGTTCCGGCCATAACGTCCACGCCACTCTTGTGTATGAGAATTTCGTTCGCTCCCAACGCTTGCAGCTTGCCGTTCGTGCGCGCCTCGGCCCCTTGCAGCAAATTGAAGCTGCCGTCCTCGCCGCGCACCAGACGGGCATCGTCCGTAATTTTGAAGATCCGCGCCGGACTGTCGCCAATCTTTCCGGAGGTGTCCTTTTCATAAATGGACAACTGTCCTTCGGAAAAGGTAATCTTGTGCGAGGAAGTTTCGTAAAGAGCGTCTTTAGTGGCGAGATTCTGATTGCGGATATCAACAGAGCGGAAATTTTTCACCTGAAAACCGCTTTGAGCCGCGCTTTTGGCCTTACTTAAAATTTCCAGAGAATTGAAGCGCACATCGTCGCCGCCGGCAACGACCATATTGTTGTCATTGCGCGTTGTGCTCACACTGCTGGCGCTGATGGGGGCAAGCTCGGTGCCTACCCGAAGTTTCTGCTCTTTGGGCTTATATAGGCCGCTGACACCGAAATTACCCATCAAACCTGACATATTAAGGCTCACAATAACGCTCCTCCGTGCCGGCGCGCTTATTTGGCATGCTGACGCGTCCAAGAAATCTTTTTACACACTTTTAATTATATCGGTAAAAATATGCAATACTTTACATCAGTTGACGAAATGGAACAATATAAGAACGTTGATGGATTAAAAAAATCCGACGGGAGCAGCTTCCCGCCGGATTCTAGGGGCTGTCTGCAAATACGTCTTTTGTGCAGTGGCTGCGTCATTTATCCGCCGCACAACGCCACATCACATATTTGGAGACAGCCCCTAATCTGTAGAGCTTTATTTTAAAATTACTTATTATTAGGATCAGGCAATACCGGAAAAACACGCATACCCAGCAGCATGATCACTCCGGCCAAACCTATGCCGCAAGCGCCGACGAGCCATTCCATAAAGCTGGCTCCATATTCAGCGGGCTTGCCGTAGAACGCTCCATCCACAATCTTACCGGGGAAAATGTCCGCCGGAAACACCTGTGGAGCGATCACCAGCACATGCACAAGAGCCAGACTGCCGCCAACCACACACAAAGCCGCAGCCAGCAGGCCAGCCCTGCTCCGCATGAACTTGAGCAACAGCAGCGGCATGACCGTGCCCAAAAGTACGAATCCGCCCCAGAAGGCCTTGGGGAATCCACCACCGTCCACCAGCACGAAGCGTTCAAACTCGCGCGTGGCCGGGGCGCTTATACCGATGAGGTGCAGGGCCAGCACCATATAGAAGGTTACACCCACCAGGGTGGCCAACAGCCCGCGCAGTTTGCCGACAAGCTCGCCGGAGCACACATTATCGCGCTGTGCGGCCATTTGGGCCTTATGTAGGGAAACAATGCTCATGGCCAGTCCCAAAGATAGAGACAGGGCAATAAACAGGGGCGGCAGCAGGGCCGTATGCATGGCCGAGCGCCCGGCCAGCACGGCGAAGACCGAGCCGGTTCCGGTGGTCATTACCAGACGCCAGATAAATGAAGCAAAGCCGAATGCTTTTGTAGCTCCGCCATGCGGGCTGAAAGTGGAGAACATCCAGTAAATGCCCACCACAACAAAGAACACCGTATATATAATGATGTTGATGGAAAAAACTGAAGTGAAGTTGAACAGGGTCAGGGCCTGCAAAACTTCCATGGGCCGCCCGAGATCCAGCATGAGGCTGAAAAGCCCCCCGGCCAGCATGGCCAGAGCCAACAAACAGGAAAAGGACGCCAAGGGTTTGTATTCCTGTTTGCCGAAAACAGAGGAAATGGAGGCCAGGTTAAGTGCGCCCGAAGCGGCTACAATAAGAAAAGTAGCCAACACCAGGGGAAAGCCCCAGGGCACGCTGTTGTTTATGCCGTTGAGAATGTGCCCGACATGCTCCACGCGCCAGGCGGCCCATATGCCCGCCAACACAATAGTGGCTGAAAATCCGAGCATGGCCAGAAAGCTCATATTGCCTTTTATGCGGCTGGAGTTCATGGTTCCTCCATCATTTTTTAGGTGGATCGCGCTCATGGATTCAGCCCCTGATAGCGCACACCCGGATCCGTAAGCAAATCCGGACGCAGGGCCGTGGTGCCGAAAGCTACCACCAGCTTTGCCGCCGGTGCGGTCGGGTCATTGAGGTTGCCGAAGACCATGGCGTTATGCCCCACTTTGGCGCAGGCTTCCACGCAAGCCGGACGTCCACCGGCGTCTATACGATGGCTGCACATAGTGCAGCCATCGGCCGTGCCCGCGCCGCGCGGCGAGCCCGGAGCCTGATTTACTACCTTTTCGAACACGAAACCCCGGACCTTGAACGGGCAGGATACCACGCAGTAGCGGCAGCCGATGCATTTGTGGCGGTTGATCAGCACAATGCCGTCAGCCCGGCGATAGGTGGCCCCGGTGGGGCATACCTTTACACATTCAGCTTCAGCGCAGTGCTGGCACATCAGTGGAAAATTGCTCACCAGGCCGGTAGCCTTGTCGGTTACGCGCAGTTTGCGAATCCACTGCGGATCGATATTGGGGCGACCGGTGGAGATCAAGGCGTTTTCTTTTGCACAGGCATCCACGCAGGCCGTGCAATCAGGAGGGCAGCGGCGTGCATCCACAATAATACCCCAACGGATGCGCTCGTTCCCGGCCAGAACGTCAAGCTCGCTCAAAACTCCGCCCCCGGCCGCAATCAGGCCGCAGGCCGCCCCTTTCAGGAAACGGCGGCGCGAAAGAGAGGAAATGCATTTCATCTCTTTCCTCCTTTATTATAGTCTTGCCATTGCTGAAGGCGGGCTTTTATGGTTTCGGAGTTTTTCACACTCCTGTCCATGGCATAGGGATCGCTAGCCGGAAGCGAGGCATGACATTGAAAGCAGTTTACACTCACCTTGTTGAAGGTATGACATTCACGGCAAAAGTGATTGGCATTGTCCGCCGAAACCGGCATATTATCCTGACCGCGCTGCACATGGCAGGTAACGCATTGCTCAATGGAAATATTTTTCTGCGTCATATCCAGAGGATATTCGGCGTTCATCCGTCCCTTGAGCAGATCCTGATGGTTTTTTTGCATAATTTCTTTATTTTCCGACCAATGCCCCCGGATCAGCTTCTGCTGGGGAACCGGCGCGTCAGCCGCCGATACCGCCGGGCAAAACGCGATGCCCCAGAGGAACACAGCCAGAGCCATATATTTCAATTCTCGCATATGTATTTCCTTAGGGGGTTATTTCACCGGAACAAAGCTTTTGCCCACAATGGCCTGGCCTTCGGGCGTCATCATAAAATCGAAGAAAGCCTGAATGTTGCCGGTGGGGCGCAGGGTGATCAGGGAGAGAGGACGTTTCAAAACATAGGCTCCGGACTGCACGGCTTCCTTTTGCGGCTTCGCGCCGTTGACGGCAACAGGCACAACTCCGTCAGTAGCAAAGGACAGCGACGAAGCTGTTATGCCGCCGGAATCTTTGGCCACGTCAACAATACAATCCACAGCGTCGTCAAGTTCCACAACTTTGCCGTAGGCGTCCGTGCCCAGCACCATATCTTTGAAGGCCTTTACCGTAGCTCGTCCGCCGTTCAGGAATTCGCTGTAAACCACTATGGGCATGTCTGACCCGCCAACCTGATTCCAGTTTGTGGCGCGGCCCGCGAATATCTCTTTGAGCTGGGCCATGGAAAGCGACTTCACCGGATTGGAGGGATGCACAAAAACGCCCATCACGTCATAGCCTATAACCTGCCAACCCACCACGCGGGCCTTGTCGGCCTCACTCATTTCACTGGCCAGACCGCCAAAGGAAACACGCCCGGCGGCCACGGCATTAAGCCCGGCCCCTGCCCCGGCGCTACCTATATTGCCGAAGGCTACCCCGGTTTTTTCGCTGAAAAGCTTGGAAGCTTCAGGCATAATTCTGGTGCCTATAGTCGAAGCTCCTTCATATGTGAGGGGTGATTGCAAATCCTGCGTGGTTTTTTTTGGCCGGAACCGGAGGGGGCATAGCCCCCTGCGGGCTGTCGGCCATGGCAAAGGTTGTGGACAGGGGGGCTGGGTTAAATTTGCGATGGCAGAAGCCGCAATTTCTATCCACATTCACCTGATTGTGACAGGCGAAGCACGATTTGCCGCTGAAATGATCCTGATAGGAAATGCGCGCCTGCTGTTCCACGGCAAATAGATTCAAGTGGCAATCATTGCACACGAACCCCTTTGAGGCATGAAGGGGGCCGTCAAAAACCACAGTGCCCTGCCCGCCCCCGCCGTAGCGCAAAGTTTTGCGCTCGGTGGCCTCGGCCCGCACGGCGAACATAATCGCCATGACGAGCAGCAGCCCGCCGCAGATGAGCAGGCGGAAAACGCTTCCGCCATGGCCACCCGGAGTGGGCATTTCGTATTTTTGGCGCTTCATTATTACGCCCCCACTATTATGGAGCGAGGAACTTCGCGCACGCTGGCCACGCCGGTAAGTACCATGGAATCCATAAGCTCCTGACGCATTGCGTTCATCATCAGGGTAACTCCCTCGCGGCCCCCGCCGTGCGCGCCGCGAATCAACGGGCGGCCCACCAGGCATACATCAGCACCCAGGGCCAGGAGCTTGAGTACATCATAACCGCGCCGCACGGCTCCGTCGGCCATAATTACCAGCTTGCCCTTGACCTTGGCGGATATGGCCGGAAGCACGTCGGCCACCCCGGGGGTATAGTCGAGCACACGCCCGCCGTGGTTGGAAACCACAATAGCCTTGGCTCCGGCTTCCACCGCCATTTCGGCCTCATCAACGGTCATGATGCCTTTGAGGATAAAGGGCAGTTTGGTGGAACTGGTGAGTTCCTTAAGCTGTTCCACGGTTTTGGGTTCCACTGTCTGCCCGGGCAGGGCGCGGGCGGCGCGTCCGGCGGAGTCGATGTCAATGCCGAAGGCCACGGCCCCGGCTTCTTCCATCAGGCGCACGCGCTTCAAAATTTCTTCCTGGATGCGAGGCTTGAGAATAACGATACCCTTGCCGTTGTAAGTTCCTTTGAGCACATCCATGCGACGCTTGAAGGTTTCAATGGGGTCGCCGATACCATCGGCGGCCATACCCAAAGTTTTGGCGTCGCGGCAACCGCCGAGGATGGAGTTGATATAGTCTTCCTCGGTCATTTTGCCGCCCATATTGTAGGTAACGCCACCGGTAGCCGCCGAAAGCACGGGCATGGCCAGAGTTTCGCCAAAAAGCTGCATGGTCATGTCGGGCTTTTTCATGCCATGCACCACGCGCATATTTAGTTGAAGTCGGTTGAGCGAATCATAATTGTTTTTGAAAGCCTGGCCGGAGCCTATGCCGCCAAAACCGGGCACTTCGCCGGCGCAGGCCACGCCGTTGCACTCGGGGCACACGCGGCAACGCGGATAAAGCTTCTCACGGGCCACGCGCAGCACTTCGGCCATGGTGAGCTTGGGCTTGGCCGGAGCGGCGGGGGCCGCCGGGGTGGCCGAAGTGGCGGCCACGGCTTCGCCGGTGATGAGAGGGGCAATAACAGCGCCCATGCCGAGGGCGGCGGCGCCTTTAAGAAATTCGCGTCTTTCCTTGAGATCCTTGTCCATGTGCTGCTCCTGATTTTGAAGTTTTTAAGAAGGGCGTTTTGCGAATGGAATGAGCAAAATGCCGTAGGGTGTTCCTATGGTCAAAAGCAAATAGCGAGCCATGGACAAAGTTACAAGACAACATCTTGAAATAAAAAAAGTATCTAAACAATCAAGAATGAATATCAAATGAGAAAATATTCCCAAGGGAATACTGCAGACGCTGTCGGGCCGAAATGCCCGTAAATGAGGGTACAAATGAATGTAATCAGCATAAATATAAGATGATTATCAACAAAAGAACATATTAATGCGAAATGGAATACTATTCCGGATGGAATAATGGCAGGCAGAGCGTTTATGCGGTCGGAGAATTCATAATCCGACCGCATATCACAGTCGCGTCAACGCTTTTTGGGCAGCACGTCAGAGCCGTAGCGCGACATACGTTCTCCGAGTTCATAATAATGTTCGCGGATAACTCGTTCTATATGGCCAGGATCTTTGGAACGCACGGCTTCAAGTATTTTTTTGTGGCGCAACACTATTTCTTTGGGGGTATATACGCTTGGCCAATGCCGGAACAACAGAAAACGCGATATACGGCGGCAGGCCATGCGTGTATATTCGCCGATCAATTGATTATGATGTAGGGAAAACAGTCTGGCGTGAAAAGCCATATCCAAACAGGCCAGCTCTTCCGCATAGCCGGGGCTGCTTTCTTCCAGCAAGGCCATGGCCGCCACTAACTCCTCAAGAGCAGTGAAATCACTCTCTGTCAGCAGGTGGGCGCTCTCGCCCACGGCCGCGCTTTCAAGAATTCCGCCAATGCAGTAACTATCTTTGATTTCCTTTGCGGTAAGCGCGCGTATAAACTTGCCGCGTTGCGGAATATTTTCAATCAACCCTTCCGATACAAGCCCCAGCAGGGCTTCACGCACCGGAGCCCTGCTGATTGAAAGAGCCGAGGCCAGATGAACTTCGTTCACCTTATCCCCCGGCATCATTTCGCCTCTCAGCAAGGCCTTTTTGATGTAGCCAATAATTTGATCGCTATAAGTTTTCAACTCACTGTCGGATTTTACTTTCATTCCACTCCCGCTGAGATGCGTTTCTAAACGTTCAAACTCAAACAGCCTCAGCAAGAGCGCGCCATGCGCACAACCTCCCTGGCCAGAACTTCCGCCGCGTCAATGACAGGAAAATCGGAAGGTTCAATAATAACACTAAGTTCAGTACAGGCGACAATGCCGACTTCCGCTCCCCGCTCCGCTACATGCCGCAACACCCGGCCAAGGCTGTCGCGCACGGCACGGCCCGTATCTCCCGCTTTTACCGCTTTTATCACAGCAAAAAGTTCCGTTTCGGCCTCGGCTGATGGGTAGATAACCTCAACTCCGCGTGCCGCGAACGGTTTGGCGTAAAGCCCTGTCAAGCGCACCGCAGGCATAGCCAGAATACCGGATTTTTTTATGGCAGGCAAGTTTGTTATGGCCTCTTTTACCGTTAACTCCACCATGTTCAGAACAGGAATGCCCACAGCCGCGCACAACACATCATAATAATTATGCGCCGTATTGCATGCCACAGCCAAAAAATCAGCCCCCCACAATTCGAGCCTTCGGCCCATATCGGCAATGCAAGGGCCGGGATCTTCGCCTGTTCCCTCAAGTAGCGCTTTAATACGCGAAGGCACTTTGGGATTGCTGTCAACAATGCAGCGTATATGGTCGGCATCATCACTGGCCGGAGTATTTTTGATAATGCGCGCCAGCAGATCCACTGTAGCCTCCGGCCCCATCCCGCCAAGTATACCCGCAATCTTTTCCCTGCATTCAATCATAGTCTACTCCCTATTTCCAAAAAAACGGGGGATTTCGGCAAATGCAAGAATACATGAAATGCCGAAACCCCCAAATATTGCTGTTAGATAACCTATGGCATTTTAACTATGCGTCTTCGCTTTTGGGAAGGGAGGATTCTTCTTCATCCATCCAAGGCTCCGTATTCAGATCCCCTTCCAGCTTGGAAACAACCAAGGCGCCGAGCGAGTCTCCCATTATGTTCATCGTGGTTCGGGCCATGTCCAAAACGCGGTCAATGCCGGCCACCAGGGCCACGCCTTCAAGCGGTATGCCCACCTGCACAAAAACTATGCTAATCATGATCAGACCCGCTCCGGGCACGCCCATGGAACCGATAGCCGCCAAAATGGACATCGCCACCACTGTAATCATGGTGGTGACCGTCATTGGTATACCATAAACTTGGGCCACAAAGATGGTAGCCACTCCCATGTACACAGCCGTGCCGTCCATATTGATGGTGTTGCCGAGAGGTATGCTGAAGCTGGTCACGGCCTTGGAGGCTCCAAGCCTGCGGGTGGAGCGCATATTTGCAGGCAGGGCCGCAGCGCTGGAGCAAGTGCTGAAAGCTATGAGCAAGGGTTCGGCCAGCCCACTCATAAATTTGCCAATCGGCATTCGGACCAGGAAGAGCAGCAACGGAGTGTAAACCAGCAAAAATACGATCACGCAGGCAATGTACATGGCCGCGATAACTTTGGCCAAAGGCAACAGCACAGAGAGCCCATGCGCGGTCACCGTGTAGGCTATGAGACCGAAAATACCTATGGGCGCATACAGCATGACAAAACCGGTGACTTTGATCATCACATCGCCGCAACGCTCAAAAAATTCTTGCAGAAATCTGCCCTTCTCTCCCAGGGCGGTTATACCGAAGCCGAAAATAATGGCAAATATGATGATTTGCAGCATATTGCCTTTAGCCATAGCATCCATGGGGTTCATGGGGATAAGTTCCATCAAGGTGGTAACCAGTTTGGGCGGGGTCACACTTTTGGCCTTGAGGCTTTCAGTACTGATGCTGAGCCCGTAGCCCGGGTTGATCACATTGGCCACCACCAATCCCACAATGACCGAAGCGGCCATGCACACAACATAAAAAATCAGGGTTTTTACCGCTACGCGCCCCAATTTACTGGTGTCTATTATACCAGCGGCTCCGGCCACCAGAGTGGTGAATACCAATGGTACAACCACCATACGAATCAAACGGATAAAAAGATCACCCAGAGGTTTAAAAACGTCCGCGCCCAGAGAGGTACCCTGGGCCAGCATACCGGCCACAATACCGAGTCCCATGCCTATAGCCATTTGCATTGGAAGGCTTATTCTGGCTTTACTCATAAGTTGCCCCTTTCATTTTACAGTTATATATTTACAATATGTAAATATATAACTGTATATTCAACCATTTCAGCTAAGGCAAGGCTAGTGTTACACCACCCTGCCCGCCATATATAGCATTTTGCTTTTGAAATTATCCATTTCCTCAAGCCGTTTTTTTTATCTTAAGCTGGTTGTCCTGCGCCGCCTTTCACCGGCGGCTCGGAATCGCACGTTATTACGGCGGCTTTGCCGCCTACGTTACGGGCACTTCGTGTCCGGACGGCCCTATCCACGTACGGGCCGTCAGAGCATTTCGCTAATTTCATTCGTAAAATGCTCTAGGAGTGAAAAAATTTACTATTGAAAGGAATCTCCATAAGCATAAAGCGCTGGGGACCCTCCTGTGTGCAAGAACAGCACATTGCTGCCGGGAGCGAAGGCTCCCTTGCGCACCATGTCAATGCAACCGGCCATGGCTTTACCCGAATAAACAGGATCGAGCAAAATACCTTCGGTTTTGGCCAGCAGTTTCACAGCTTCCACCATGGAGTCTGTGGGCAGGGAATATCCGGGGCCGACATAATCTCCGTTACAATCAACAGCTGACGACGCTATTTCGCGGGTCACACCGGTGAGAGCGGCTGTTTCTTTGACCAGCTTGTATACCAGCGCTTCCTGGATTTCTCTCGTGCGGCTGACATTTATGCCGAAAACGGGAATGCCCGCGTCCGTGCCGTAAAGGCCGGTCACTATGCCCGCGTGTGTGCCGGCGCTGCCGCTCGGCACTACCATGGCATCGATATTAAGGCCCATTTTCAGAAGCTGTTCCATGGTTTCCTGGGCGCAGGAAACATAGCCCACAGCCCCCAGAGCGTTGGAGGCTCCGCCTGGAATGATGTAGGGTTTGCGGCCCTTGGACCGCAAATCGGCGGCGAGCTTTTCCATTTCATCCATCATTGGCGAGCCGCCGGGCACCACGGTGACGCTTGTGACACCCATCAGGTTAAACAGCAGGTTATTGCCGAGGGCATTGGGTTTGTAGCTGTCTTTAACACGTTCTTCGAGAACCAGGTGGCAATCCATGTTCTCTTTTACAGCCCAGGAGAGAGTCAATCGACAGTGGTTGGACTGCACGGCCCCGCAGGTAATTACGGTGTCGGAGCCCTTGGCCAGGGCGTCGGCTATGCAAAAGTCCAGCTTGCGGGTTTTGTTGCCGCCCGCGCAACCTGGAAGCAAGTCGTCACGTTTTATATAAAGGTTTACTTTACCGCCAAGGGCTTTGGAAAAATTAGGAACAGCCTCAATGGGCGTTGGAGACGCCACATAACCGCGGCGAGGAAATTTTGCCAGATTCATGACTTTAGCCTCTTGTAAAAAGGTTTAGGGGTATCTTCCGGAGATCAAAGACCCCAGTTACTGATGCGCACTAATGCTTTGTATAAATGTCGACATTACATTTATATCAGTAGTTGTATAAAATTGAAAACTTGCTGTCAATATCTTCCTCCTTCCTTCATCAAAATTTCTTTTAGAGCGTTTTGCGAATGAAATTAGCGAAATGCTCTGACGGCCCGTGCGTTGTCAGGGCTGTTCGAACCGAGCGAAGTGAGATCGAACTTATCTGCCCCCTCCCTTTCCCTCGGCCGCCGGAGGCACTCAGCAGCTCATTTCTTCAGCTTCTTGCTCACTGCCGACTGTGAAACCCCGAGTATGCGCGCGGCCAGGGTTTGTTTGCCTCCGGCGCGGGCCATGGCTTCATTCAACAGCATTTCCTCGGCCTGGGCAAATGTTGGCAGGCGGGGACAATCCGCAAAGGGATTACGCGAAGGCGGGAGCGGTGGTTCGGCGCAGCCTCCCATATGACGGCGGAAGGAGTCCAGAGACATAGTTTCACTGTGGCTCAAGCTCACGGCGTCATAGACCATGGCCTGAAGCTCACGCACATTGCCGGGGAAGTGGTAGGAAGCCAGCAGGGCGGGCAATTCTGCCGGCCAGGACGGTGTCGGACGGCCCAAAGCTTCGGCAGCCTCAACCGTAAGCCGCTCCAACAGCACATCGAGATCTTCCGGGCGCTCGCGCAATGGCGGAACGTGGATGTGATGCATGCACAGCCGGTAATACAAATCGCGCCTGAAAAGCCCTTCTTTTTCCCTGGACGGCAGGTCGGCGTGGGTGGCGGCAATAATTCTGGCTCGCAGCCGACGAGGTCGGTCGCTGCCAACCGGGTAGTATTCCCCTTCCTGCAAAAGACGCAAAAGCTTTATTTGCGACAAAACGGAAAGGTCACCTATTTCATCGAGAAAAAGCACGCCCTCAGCGGCTTCTTCCACCAGGCCTTTACGTGGGGCGTCTGCCCCGGTAAAAGCGCCGCGCACATGGCCAAACAGGCTGTCGGCAAAGATGGTGTCGTCCAGTCCGGCGGTATTAAGGGCCACCAAAGGACCGGGACATCCGCTCAGAACATGAGTGGCGCGCACCAGACTTTCCTTGCCCACACCCGATTCGCCGGTAATAAGCAAAGGGCGAGGGCTTTGGGCAACAGCTTCGATATAAGCGAAAATATTGAACATCGCCAAACTGCGAGTACATATGGCGGCAAAGGCCTCTGGGTGGCGCAAATCGCCAGACATCAGACGGCTGCCCACCTCACGATTTTCTCGTTCAAGCTCGCGCATATTTATGGCCCGTAAAATACCGCCTATAAGCCGCTCTTCGTCATCGGTTTTCACGTAATAGTCAAAGGCCCCAAGTTTCATGCAATGCACCGCGGTTTGAATCTGGTTGTGCCCGCTGAGCACAATGCAGGTAACTTGCGGATGTCGCTCGGCAATAATTTTGAGTAGTTCCTCACCGCCAAGATGAGGCATGGTGAGGTCCAGCAGCACAAGGCCAATGCCGCCGCCGTCAATTATAGCCGGGGCCTCGCGGCTGTCGGCGCATAGGCGCACATTGGTGATGCCGGCGGCAAGCTCCAGGCGTAGACTCAGTGATGAAAGCCAGTCGGGCTCGTCATCCACCAGCAAAATGCCGAAAGAAGGATATGGGGGGGCGCTCATGGTGTTTCTCCGCCATAATATTCAAGTGATACTTTATGTTTTGCCAGTTATACCTGAGCCCCGCCATTTATGGGAATAACGCAGTTGACTGTGGCCCCCTGCCCTGGCACGGAATTGAAGCGCAGGCAACCGCCATGTTCTTTTGCTATTCCCGCCGACACGGAAAGCCCCAGGCCGGTGCCGCCTTCAGTTCTTTTGGTGGTAAAAAAGGGATCGGTCAAACGTTCCATATTGTCTTTGGCTATGCCCACCCCAGTGTCGCGCACAGAAAGCAACACACTTTTCGATTCGTTGTCATAAACGGTGCTCACCGCAATGCTTTCTTCCGGCCCGCGCAGGGCTTGGCAGGCATTGAGAATGAGGTTTACAGCCACTTGCTCCAGGCGATGGCGGTTTCCCATAACTTTGGGCAAATCGCGGCCATAGCTCACTTCAAAATGATTTGTGGATTTACGCACGGTGGCTTCAAGCAGGCGCACGGCTCTGGCGGCCACATCATTGAGGTCCACCGGCTCCTGTTCTGCCGGATTGTTGCCCCGTGAAAAATCGCGCAAATCGTCCACAATGCGCTTAATGCGCCTGGAGCTTTCCTCGGTGGATTCCAGTACACGCGGCAAACGGTCGCGTATGCGCAGATAAGAGCTGTTACCGATGGTGAAATCACCTTTTTCGGCATAAAGCTCGTCGAGAATATTGGTAACTTCTTCGTTAAGGTTACGTAAAATTTGCAGATTGAGCAAAATAAGACCGTTGGGATTATTTATTTCATGGGCTACGCCCGAAACCAGTACGCCAAGGGCGGCCATTTTGTCAGCCTGGGCCAGTTGTTGTTGGTTGCGGCGCAATTCCTCCAGAGCCTTGGAAAGCGATTGGGTACGCTGATTCACCTGTCGCCGCAGTGAACGCGACCACAGCACCGTGCCTCCGAGCAAAAGCAGCAGCGGCGCAAGAAAGGCGGCGGCATACCGCAAGGCCATGTTCCAGCTTATGCTCCGGCTTTCCATAACCCCAAACCACTTATGCTGAATCTCCTGATAGCGGCCCGAAAGCCTCACCAGAGCCAGGCCCTCGTTGAATACGGCCAAGGTGGATTCGTCGCCGCGCCGCACGGCATAGCTGTAGCCCTGAGTGGTTACGTGGCGGATTACCACCTTTATGTTTTTCAGATTTTCCGATTTTATGGTGGACAGGCCGGGCAGAAGCGGCACCACGGCATAGTCGCCCAGGCCGGAAGAAAGCAGCCTCAGCCCGTCGGTAGGAGTTTGGGAAAAAATGAATTCCCGTTCAAGGCCAAGGCCGGACAAAATATCGTGGACGCTGCCGCCGGAATGGATAATTACCTTTTTACCGGCAAGATCCGCCAGCGAGGATATTTCCGGGGTATCGGAGCGGGAAAATACCGCATGGCTGATCAAAGCTGCCGGGGGGCTTAATTCGGCTGCGGCCAGCCACTTTCTGGAAGCCGGTATACGCTGCAGGGCGTCCACCGTCTCGGTGGAAAGCGCGGTATAAAGCTGCGACCAGTCAAAAAGAACCACCTCCATTTCCACGCCCATGGCCTCGCCGATGGCGCGGGTGAGATCCACATTGAAACCGGCCGGTTTTCCGGAGGAATCCAGATATTCATAGGGCGGATAATTTTTGTCGCCGCCCACTACAAGGCGGCGTTCAGTCTCGCCCGCCTCGACGGCATGGAGCGAACCAGTAAAAAGCGCAACAAAAAGCGTGGCGCAAACGCAGATAAAAGCGGCCAACCCCGCTCTTTCTCCCGGCATGCAATCCTCCATATATAGTTATTTAGTATAGCAAATGCCGCATATTACTTCAAGTCCAGGTTTAAATATCCAATTATATATTTAAAGTAAATCAATATATTAATATATAAATATTGAAAAAAATATACAGCAATGTTGCAACATGTTGCACAACATTTACAACATAAGCATGCAACATTACGTCCCCTCTGTCCTGTGGAGCATTATATAACCTCATGATAATGTTGAAGGCGGCCCATTGCCGAAACAGCTGGCATTCTACTTGCTTTTTAAGGCAAAGTTCCATTTACCGCAAAAAGGAGAATGCATAGATGTCCACAGCGTATATTCTTATTGCCTTTGCCTTGTGCATAGTGCTGATGATCGTGATGATTTCCAAATGGAAAATCCATCCGGTAACCAGCATTCTGGTGGCTTCCATCGTGCTGGCCATATCCATAGGCACGCCATGGGAAAAGATTGAAGGCACCATCAACAACGGCCTTGCCAGCACACTTAAAAGCATTGCCATGGTCATAGTGCTGGGTTGCATTATGGGCAAAATACTCGAAGAAACCGGTGCCGCCGTACGCATCACCAAATCCACGGTGGCGCTTTTCGGCGAAAAGTACGTAATTTGGGCCATTGCCTTGGCCTCGGCCATTCTGGGCATACCGATCTGGGCCGACACCGTGGTTATTCTGCTCATTCCCATTGTTTCCAATCTGGCCCTGCAAACCAACAAATCCATGATTTCTTACGGCACGGCTCTTTATATGGGCGCGTTGATCACCGCCTCGCTTGTGCCGCCCACTCCCGGTCCGGTGGCCGCCGCCGCGCTGCTCAAGCTGCCTCTGGGCGAAGCCATTCTCTGGGGCGCGCTGGTTTCCGTGCCTTCGGTCATAGCCGCCACCCTTTACTGCATGACCCTAAAGGAACCTCTGCTGCCCAAAGAAGAATATGTAAAATCCGCCTCCGACATCGACGAAAAAAAGTTGCCCGGCATATGGAGTTCCCTTGGCCCCATCATTCTGCCCTTGGTTCTCATTTTCCTCAACACGGTTTTCAATGCCATGATGCCCAAAACTCCCATAGCCAACTTCTTCAAGTTCGTGGGATCGCCTCTGGCCGCGCTACTGGCAGGCTGCATGTTGGCCCTGATCCTCACCGGCCGCGAATGGCGCAGCAAAAAAGTACAGAACGACTGGGTTGAAGACGCTCTGCGCTCTTCAGCCATGCCCATCATGGTTACGGCCATGGGCGGAGCGCTGGCCGCATTCATCAAGGACGCCGGAGTTGCCAAGGTTATTGCCGACATGGTTGTTCAAATTCACTTTCCGGGTATTTTCATTCCCATTATCATTGCCGCGCTCATCCATGTGGTTACCGGCTCCAACGCCCTTGGCGTAATGACCGCCGCCGCCCTGGTGGAACCCATGCTGAGCACCATAGGCGTTTCGCCACTGGCCGCCTTTCTGGCCTGCGGCACCGGAGCGCTAATGTTTAAGCACGCCAACTCTTCAGGTTTCTGGGTTACGGTGTCCATGTCCAATATGGACATCAGGCAAGGCCTGCGAGGCGTTGGTATAGGCTCTACCATAGCCGGCGGCACCGGCGCTCTGGTTACTATTATTCTTCACTTCATGAAAGTTATATAAAAAGGCGAGGAAATTAAAATGCAGAAATTCACAACCCGCGCCGCCCGCCTCAACGGCCCAAGAGACATAGAACTCATCGAACGCGACCTCGTATGCGGACCGGACGACATTATTGTCAAAAATCACCTCATCGGCATCTGCGGCTCGGACAAAAGCTTCTATCGCGGCCAGCTGCCGCCCAAAACCGCCGAATTCCGCCAAGACCCCAGCTTCCCCTTTCTGCTGGGTCATGAAAGCGGCGGCGAAGTTGTGGCCGTGGGCGAAAAAGTGGCCGATTACAAAGTGGGCGATAAGGTAATAGCTTTTGGCTGGAATAATAACTTCGCCGACTATTTCTCGTCCAAAGCCTTTCAATTGCAGCCCGTGCCCCACAATCTGGATATGGATACCGCCTCGCTGGGCGAAGCTATTTCCTGCGCCATGTATTCAGGCTTGAACAGCGGGGTACAGCTCGGTGACACCGTGGTGATTATGGGCGGAGGCTTTGCCGGGCAGATTATTGCCCAATGCGCCAAGAAAAAGGGCGCGCACCGTGTTGTAGTGGTTGATGTGCTGGACGGCAAACTGGAACTGGCCCGCAATTTGGGCACGGACATAACCATCAATCTAAAAAAAGAAGACCCGGTGGCCAGGGTGAAGCAGCTCACCAACGGCCTTGGGGCTGATGTGGTGGTGGAGGCCGCCGGTTCAGCGGAATCGTTCAATGCCGCCACAGAAATGATCAAGCATAACGGTAAATTCGTTTTCTACAGCTGGGTGACCACGCCTGTAACCCTGAATATCAGCCGCTGGCACGACGACGGTCTGGAATTTATCAACACCTGCCTTGTACATCACACCTGGCAGCAGCGTTATGTGTGGTGCCCTGATACTCTACGGCCCGTAGCCCTGGGCCAGGTCAACGTGAAGCCGCTGATTACCAATGAGTTTCCACTGTCTGATCTGAAGGCCGGCTTTGAGCTGGCGGACAAGGATGATGCGGCGGTGAAAATTATTTTCAAACCTTGACGGCATTATAAAAAGATGGATTTTGTCTCCTGGCCAAGGGGCAAAAGACGCTTTTTAACGGAGAATAGTAATGTATTATACAAATCTCTTCACCCGCCCGGCGGATAAGCCGGTAAAGGCCTGTCTCATGGGCGCGGGCGAATTCGGCGCTTCCTTTCTGTTTCAGGCCCAGGATATGCCCCACATGGAAGTTCCGGCCGTATGCACGCGCACCGTGCAACGCGCAGTGGAAGCCTACAAGCAGGCCGGAATTTCCGAGAGCAAAATAAAAATATGCGAAACAGCCGAAGAAGCCCGCAAAGCTTATGGCGATGGCTTTTTTGTGGTTTCCGCCAATTTTTCCATCTTGACCGGATTGCCCCTGGATATTCTCGTGGAAAGCAGCGGAGCACCCGAAAGCAGCGCCGCCGCCGCCGAAGAAGCCATAAACAACGGCATGCATGTGATTATGGTTTCCAAGGAAACCGAGTCGGTGGTGGGTTCCATTCTGGCCCGCAAGGCCAAAGAAAAAAATCTTGTGTACACCACCGGCGACGGCGATCAGCCCAGCCTGCTCATAGGGCTGATCAGCTGGGGCCGCGCTCTGGGCCTGAATATAGTCGGGGCGGGAAAATCCAGCGAATACGACTTTGTTTACGATCCAGAGGAAAAGAAAATTATCTGCGAAGGGCAGAAAAAGATCATTTCCTCACCCGGCATGGCCGATCAATGGCTGATGGGCAAGCGTCCGGCTGCTGAAGTTGTGGCGGCCCGCGCCTCCATGCTGACCGAGCTTTCCATGCGCTCGGTGCCGGATTTATGTGAAATGATGGTGGTGGCCAATGCCACCGGCCTTCTACCGGACAATCCGGTTTTTCACGCCCCGGTGGCCAGGATGTCCGAAATGCCCGACCTGTTCTGCCCCGTGGCCGACGGCGGGCTGTTTGAGCAACCCGGAGGACGCCTGGACATTTTCAACTGCCTGCGCCGCCCCGATGAAGTAAGCATGGCCGGAGGCGTTTTCATCATTGTGGAATGCAAAGACCGCAAATCTTGGAAGGTGCTGGAAGCCAAGGGGCACCCGGTGAGCCGCAACGGCAAGTACGCCGCCATATACAATCCCGCCCATCTGCTGGGTGTGGAAACCGGCACATCGGTACTGGCGGCGGCGATTATGGGCCATGCCACCGGCGGCGGCAATCTGCGCCCGCTGTGCGATCTGCACGGCCGGGCCGCCATGGATCTGAAAAAAGGCCATATTCTGTCCATGGGAGGGCACCATCACACCATAGACGCTGTGGAAGCTTTCATAGGCAAAGCCGAGGCTGTTGCCCCCGGCTCGCCCCTGCCCTTCTACCTGTTCAGCCAGCTTGAGCTTGTGCGCGACGTGTCCGCCGGGCGGGTGATCTGCTACGACGATGTACGTATGCCGGAAAATTCCACTTTGCTGCGCTTGCGATTGGAACAGGATAAGGTTTTTCTCAATTAATCCTCAAATGCAGCATATTTGCTTTCCCAAGCAATAGAATAAAAATAGGGTTCGGGGCTTTTTGCGACTCCCGAACCCTATTTTTATTGCTGATTTAACCTTCATGATGTCAATTTCACGCATATCATGCTATATGTAGCACGTATCTTTTTGACAGCACGATTTATGCTTAACAAAGCAGATTTGCAATGTTACCATGGGAGCAGGCCTATAGGATCTATAACCGATGATTAGCGCTATGTTTTGGAAAAAAATGATATTCGTATTGAGTTTGTTCATCTTCTCCGCGTTTGTTTCACCACCCTTCGTCCACGGCGCGCAAGAAGAATGCAGTTACAGGGGCGACCTTGACCGGCCGTATTGCGATGAAGATTACGACCTGACGGCTGATTCGCCGAAAGATCCCAAAATGCTTAAAAACCCGTCCACGCTTGTGTTCAGCTACACTTCTGTGGAAAAATACGATATTTACAAGGAAAGGCTGGCCGATTTTTTGCGGCACGTTTCCAGGGTGACCGGCAAAAAAATTATTCATCAGCACATGGATTCGGTTCCTGCTCAAATTGAAGCCATGCGCCAGGGCCGCCTGCACATTGCCAGCTTTTCCACCGGCCCCACCTGTTTTGCCGTAAATCTGGCCGGATATGTGCCTTTCGCGGCCAAGGGCAACCAAAACGGTTTTACCGGCTACAGCCTTGTGGTGCTGGTGCGTCAAGACAGCCCGTACAAAAATCTTGAAGATCTCAAGGGCAAAAAGGTGGCCCACAGCAGCCCGGCATCGCATTCCGGGCACCTGGCCCCGGTGGCCTTATTCCCCTTTTTCGGCATACTTCCCGGCCGGGATTATCATATATCGTTTTCAGGCGGGCACGATCAGTCAATAACAGGTCTTGGCAAAGGCGATTACGACGCGGCCTGCACAGCGTCTTCGGTATATGAACGCATGGCCTTCGACGGGCGCATCAAGGCTGAAGACTATCGCATAATCTGGCAAAGCGCCATTTTTCCTTCTTCTTCTCTGGGATATGCCCACAATCTTGCGCCGGAATTGGTGGCCCAAATAAAGGAAGCATTTACAAGTTATCGATTCAGCCCGGAATTACAGGCATTTTTTGGCGGAGCGGATCGTTTTTGCCCCATAAACTACAAGGATGATTATGAGGTCATTCGCGCCATATCCAGGTCCAAAGTCCATATGTATGATCGTAAAGGTTTTAAAAAACAGAATATAGACAAATAGTCCCTCGACATGCTTATAACAGAGCTGGAGACAGCCCCTAAGACGCTGATAAAAGCATGATCCAAATATTGTTCATACTGCCATACCCGGAAATGCGCGACATCATCGAGGCCGTGCTGAGTCGTTACTCGCGGCGCGAACGCGTCATAAGCCGCATGCTGGTATCGCCGGTGGATGAAATCGACAATATCGTCCTGCCCCACTGCGACGTAATTATCGCCAGGGGCTATTCGGCCCGCAAACTCAAGGCCGATCACCCGGATGCGACGGTGGTGGAAATAGATATTTCCGGATATGACGTAATTGCCTCCATCACAGAATGCCGTGCGCGTTTCAACTCCCGCAAAATAGCCTTTATCGGTTTCTATAATGCCTTTAACGGCATAAAAAAATTCACCGGAATTTTCGACTGCGGGATTAATGTATATATTCCCAATGATTTCAGCGAACTTAACAGCATAATGCGCCGAGCCGAGCAAGACGGCTGCGACGCGGTAATAGGCGGATATTCGGCCTACAAACTGGCCTGTGCCAGAGGCATAAACGCCATTCCTCTGCATAGCGGGGAAGAATCTGTTGGTTTGGCTCTGGAAGAAGCGGCGCGCGCCGTGGAAATTATCCGCCAGGAACGCATCAAGGCCGAAACCTGGCGCATAATCACCCAAGCTGTAAAAGACGGCATGATATATGCAGATGAGCACGGGGTAATACGCGAATGCAACCTGGCTGCTGAAACCACAGCCGGATGCGAACTGAAGGGCCGCCCTCTGGACGACATTTTTCCGTCTCTTGCTTCGGGCTTTGAAGACTGCATGCGCGGAACCGGAGAAATTATGGGCGAAGTCAGGCAAATAGCCGGAATAACCGCATCGCTCGACTTTACCCCGGTGGTGGTGCAAGGCCGCCCCTCGGGCGTGGTAATAAGCTTTCAAAATGTTGCCAGGGTGCAGCAACGTGAGAGGCAGATACGCAAAAAACTCAGCGAAAACGGACTGGTGGCCCGCCATCGCTTTTCCGACTTGGTGCATCGCAGTAAAATAATCAAAGAAACCATAAAAATAGCCAAACAATATGCGCGCCTGCCATCGAATATTCTGATCACCGGCGAAACCGGCACGGGCAAGGAGCTTTTCGCTCAAAGCATTCATAATGAAAGCGGGCGAAAAAACGGTCCATTCGTGGCTGTAAACTGCGCGGCTCTGCCTGAAAACTTGTTGGAAAGCGAACTTTTCGGCTATGTGGAAGGAGCGTTTACCGGAACCAGCCGGGGCGGAAAGGCCGGACTTTTTGAACTGGCGCACAACGGCACACTATTTCTAGATGAAATAGCGGAAATGCCCGTAGGTCTGCAAAGCAAGCTTTTGCGCGCCCTTCAGGAACGCGAGGTGCGCCGCGTGGGTGGCGACAAGGTTATTGCGGTTGACGTGCGAATAATTTCGGCCACTAACAGTAATTTATACAATCAGGTCGAGCGCGGCCTGTTTCGCCGCGATCTGCTCTATCGGCTCGACGTTTTCAACATATCATTACCGCCCCTGCGCTACAGACAGGAAGACATAAATGCTCTGTTCTACTTTTTTCTGGAAAAATACTGCCGCGCCTATTCCATGCCTATGCCGGACGTGCGCGCCGAAGCTCTGGAAATGCTGCACGGCTGCCATTTTGCGGGCAATGCCCGCGAACTGCGCAACATGGCGGCCAGAGCTTGCGCCCAGCGCAAAGATCCGCGAGTGCTCACCACAGAAGACATGCGCCGCGCCCTGCACCCCGAATCGCTTTACGGCAGCCCTGTTAAACCGGAGCAAGCGCTCTCGGCCAACAGTAATGGTAATGAGGAAGAACGCCGCCGCATCCTCGAAGCCTTGGCCTCCTGTAACGGCAGGCGCGGACAAGCCGCGAAAATGCTCGGCATGAACCGCAGCACGCTGTGGCGAAAACTGCGCGACTGACGGCCCCAGACACGCAAATACAACCACATTTTGACTTTGCAATACTCCATTAATGGAACGGCTCACGCAGAAAGAAGATATTTCTTCATCGTGCTGATCATTTTATGGAAATCAATGGGCTTGCCCAGGTGATCGTTCATACCTGCCGCCAGGCATTTTTCCACATCTTCACTAAATACATTGGCGGTCAGGGCCACAATGGGCACAATGCGCAAAATCGGGTCGGAAAAAGCGCGAATTTGACGCGAGGCTTCATAGCCGTCCATTTCCGGCATGTGAATATCCATAAAAATCAGGTCGTATGGCGGATTGGAGCTTTGCGCCATTTCACAAGCGATTTTGCCGTTTTCCGCTATGTCTATGGTAACGCCGCTGCCTTCCAGCAGAGAAAACACGATTTCCTGATTCATGTCCACGTCTTCGGCCAACAGGATACGCTTGCCGGAAAAAATTCCAATGTGGGAAGCGTCGCCAAACCCGGCAAGAGGCGCTTCGACGGCAGGCCCGGCATCGTCCCCGCGCTGGGCAACGCCAGTTTCCTCGGACCACGCGGCCAAGTCCCCCGAAACTGCCCGCTCCCATGCCGGGCAGTCTATCTCATCCCGGCGAATTCCGGCTTCGGTCTTGGGGCAGCGCGAAAATCCCAGGCAAGGGGCCGCGCCGGCGGAAAGGGCCATCCGGCAATTCCTGCCCTTTATGGCTTTTATGGTAAAGAAAAAGGCCGCTCCTCTACCGGCTTCCGACTCCACCCATATCGAACCACCAAGCATTTCCACCAGCCGTTTGGAAATGGCCAATCCCAGGCCGGTGCCGCCGAAGCGGCGCGAAATGCCGTTGTCTGCCTGCTCGAAGCTGTTAAATATTTTTTCCCGCTCACCAGGCAAAACGCCTATGCCGGTATCGCGCACGGAAAACAGCAGTGTGCACATATCTTCCTGCTCTTCCGCCATTTCCACGCCAAGGCCGATAGCGCCACCTTCGGGTGTAAATTTTGTGGCATTGGACAGCAAGTTGGAAATAATTTGCGCAAGGTGCATTTCGTCGGAAATTATGGAAAAAGGTAGATCGGTACCGATATTTGAGCTAAATTTCTGCTTTTTTTCCTCCATACGTGGGGTTAATGTCCCAATTATTTGTTCAAGTACAGCTTTAAGCTCAAATTCGGAATTTTCCAATTCGAACTTGTCGGACTCTATTTTGGACATGTCGAGTATGTCGTTAATTACGCTCAAAAGATGGGTGGAGGCGTCGGATATCTTGCCCAGGCAATAATCTTTTTTCTTCGTGTCGGACGTGGAACGGCCAATGGTGGTCATGCCGATGATCACGTTCATGGGAGTGCGCATTTCATGCGACATATTAGCCAAAAAATAAGATTTTGCCCGGCTAGCCCTTTCGGCCTCGTCTCTGGCCCGCATCAGATCCGTCATGTCGTGAAAAAGCACCAGCGCGCCCTCGCCCGCTCCTTCATAATCAAGCATGGGCGTAAAATACAACATATAATTACGAGGCTCTTCTTCGGGGCGCAGGGCGATCGTTTCCTCGATAGAAACAGTACGTTTTTCCAATTGAGCTAAATCCAGGGCGCTTCTGGAACGCTCCAGGCATTCGCTAAGCATGAATTCGGAAAAAAGTTCGATATACGAACGCCCTTTAACTAGACCTATATTAAGTTTTCCGGCCTGTTCCAGAAAAGACGAAGTGCAATAGGCCAGCCGGTTTTCACTGTCGAAAAGCAGGATTATGTCCTGGCAATTCGCCAGCAGCAGATTCATAAATTTTTCCTGCCTGATTTTTTCGCCGGTAATGACCTCGTTAAGATTGGCCTTGGCCGCGGAAGTTATGCGGCTGCGCTCAAGGGTACTCTGCAACGTGGCCATCTGACGCGTGAGTTTTTTATTCTCGCGGCGTAAAAGAACCAACTCTTCTTCGACAGAAGTGGGCATATCCATAAGTTTTTCAGCCATAACGACAACATGCCCGTATTGCTTAAAATACGCAGGCTATAAAGCTGAAGTTGTGGAAGCGGTTGGAAACCTCGCCTTCCTTGCTGTAAACCGGGCATAATTCGCCACCGGAGTAACAAAGTTGATAGGGAAAGCGCTCTTTGACTCGTTCGTTCACCAATTCCATTTCGGCCAGCGGGTCCAAATCAAGAACAAAGCTGCGAACTACGCAGGAAATGAGCAGCATGCCGTTGTTGTTTTCCATTTTATCAATTTCATCAAAAAGCTGCCTGGTTGAAAGCAGCACGTCGGAACTGTCCATGGTGCTGAGGGCGAAAGTGGCGTTTACAGGCATTTCGCCGCCGCAAATAGCTGAACCTTCGGGCGTGAAGCGGTAAAAGCCGCGTATGGCCGGAGGGGTTCCATCACGGTAGTCCACCACAATGGGCATTGATTTTGAGCTTTCCAGAACGTCATTGGGGGCAAGCCCCATTTGGCGCAAATACTCGGCCACAGAAACCCCGTTGACCTTGTGCAATATATTGCCTTCAGACTCGGTAATTACGGCCTGATGCTTCTGGACATTGTTCAACGGCAACGCCCCCAGGAAGAATCTGGGTTTGATCGGGCCGGAGAGCAGCACCAGGGCCAGCCTGTCGCGATAATGTCCACCATTATATATAACATGAGCCATGTGCGAATCGAAATTGTGATCGCAGCACAGGGTTCCGAACACCGGTGCTCCTCCGGCGGCCAAATCCACGCGTGAAGCTATTTTTTCCCCGCCCACATGAGCCATCATGGGCGCACAAGCCAAAACCAAGGCCGGGCTTTCGGGCAGTGCCGAAGCAGCGGCGTCATAGGCGCGCTGAATGCCGCTTTCGTGATTCTCGGCCAAAGAATCGCTGAGCACGGCGGAAAAATTTACTTCATCGCTGGTGAGCACGCACAAGGTCAGAATGAGCAGATCCGCCGACTTTTCCGTGGCCGCGCCAAGAGTGGTAATTCCCACCACATCAAAAGGAAGACGCTCGCACAGGGCGCGGATGACATCACCCTCGAGAAAATCGGCATAACAGGTCAGTATACCTATTGAATTTTTACGCAGATTATTGTCGAGATCAAGCTGTTCAAGTACTTCGGAAACCGCAAAATCAACATCGTCAACTTCAACAGTATAAGCGGTAAACATTTTTATCATCGCTACACTCCCGGGAAGAGGCTTCACGCCCTCGCGCACAATAGGGGGCCGAAGCCGCATGTCCGCTTAAGTTCGGCACGAATTCGCAATACAGCGGGGACGCCAATTCACAAAACGGCCAAAAAAAGGTACTGTCCATAAAAGTTAACACGCTATAAAATACGTGGCAAGAATGTTAATACATCCAGCTGAATATAATCACAAGAAAAAAGGAAACCTATATGAGCGCGGAAAAAGCTGCGGCCCTGGAATTTTTCAAAAACGGCTTTTCCTGCTCGCAGGCTATCTTGGCCGCTTTTGCCGACGGCTTTGCCTTGCCGAGGGAAACGGCGCTAAAAATAGCCGCGGGCCTTGGCGGAGGCCTTAAATGCGGCGAAGTGTGCGGGGCGGTCAGTGGCGCGGTACTGGTAATAGGCCTGAAATACGGGCCGACCGACCCCAAAGACAAAGAAGCCAAAAAAATCTGCAATGCAAAAACAGAAGATTTTATGCGGGCTTTCAGAGAAAAACAGGGGGCTACGCGCTGCATGGACCTTTTGGGCTGCGATGTTTCCACACCCGAAGGCATGCAAAAAGCCCGCGACGAAAAGCTCTTCACTACCCGTTGCGTGGATCTGGTTAGTGACGCCGTAGACATTTTGGAGGAAAAATTGTAACAATAATAAGGGAAAAATATGAAACCAAAGGCCATATATTCCATAGGCGACATGAGCCGGATTTGCAATATATCCAAAAAAGCCCTGCGTCATTATGACAAGATAGGACTCATATCTCCACTGCGGCAGGACAACAACAATTACCGATACTATACCACCGAATCCCTGCTGGCTGTGCCCGTAATAAAATACTACAAACAAATGGGCTTTACCCTTGATGAAATGCGCATTTTTATCGAGGGCCGGGCTTTTAATGTGTACAGTTCAATTCAAAAATCTTTTTTGTCCAAAATCGAAGAATTAAAAAAAGAGCAGGAAGAAATCCTCAGGCAGTATGTATCGGTAAAAGACTGGTATGAGCTGATTTCCGAGGCAGAAGCGGTAATAGTAAACAATATCAGCGAAGTTTCCATAAAATATATGGAACCGCAGGAGCTTTTGGGGCAAGAACAGGACTTTGAAAACGACCTAAAAGCCGCCATAATCAATATAGAATTCACCAATTATGTCGAAGAACTTGGCAATGAAATAATCGGGCCGGTGATTATCAGATTTCCTTCCCACAAAAGCCGGGTGAGCAACGAAAAGCAGCAAATCGTAATTATGCAGAAAACCCTGGCCCCTTGCCGTGAAGATAGCAAAGTGAAATTTGGCGGCTGCATGATGGCCTCCTGCTATCACATCGGGCCACATGAAACCATTGGCGACACATACAAAAAAATACATGCCTGGATTCGCGGCCATGGATATTGCGCCGCGAATAATTCCTATGAACGATATGTGGCCGATTATTGGACCACCAGCGATCAATCACTGTTTGTAACCGAAGTTATGCTGGAGGTTTCCAGAACACCTCAAAAATAGTGTATAAGTTACGGACACTTTGTCCGGACGGCCCTAACAACGCGCGAGCCGTCAGAGCATTTCACTAATTTCATTCGCAAAACGCTCTAATCCGCCAGAACGAATGCCCCCTTATACTTTTCCAACATTCTCGGCAGCAGCTTCTGTGCGGCAAAGAGGTCAGGCCACGGCCCCACTTGCACATGCCACATCCCAGTGCGCTCCAGGCGCACAAAGCGCGCGGCAAAGCCGTTTTTTTGCAGTTTTCCAGCCAGGTTGCGGGCATTTTCCTGCACATTGAAGGCCCCTATCTGCACGTAGAATTTACCTTCAATATCGCCGCTGTCTTTTATGCCGGGCACATTGCCGACAGACTCCACGCGCACGCGGGCCGTTCCTTTGCCGATCATGCCTATTTGCGTGGCCCCGGCCTTGGATAAATCAATGACCCGATCCGCCGCAAAAGGGCCGCGATCATTCACACGCACCACTATTTCCCGGCCGTTGCCCAAATTGGTTACCTTCACCACCGAGCCCAAAGGTAAAATTTTATGTGCGGCGGTCATATCATTCTGATTGTAAAACTCGCCATTGGCGGTTTTTTTACCGTGAAATCCGGGGCCGTACCACGAGGCCAGGCCTTCTTCCACGAAACCGTGCGCCGATTTGAGCGGACGGTAAGTTTTACCGCGTACCGTATAGGCCTTGGTTCCGGGGGTGCCCCCCTTACGCCAGGTTTTACCGCCGCATCCGGCCAGATACAAAACTATAAAAAGGCAAAGCAGGCCGCAAACAACCTTGCGGCCAATTCCCGGCCTTGTTCCCTGTTCGGGCAATTTTCTGCTCATCTCACGCATAAATTTCTCAAAAAATTCTGCCATCAGGACGCGTCGGTCTCACAATTCCAGGATTAACGCGTCTTAACGCGGAGGGCCTAGGTACTAATGAGATGCGTCACAACTGTCCGCAATCAAGTGCATACTGTATGGTCAGGCGCAGTTCCCCGGCCTCTTCGCCGAAAGAATCCCCCACGCTGTCCAGAGCAGCCATAGCCTTGTCAAGCCTGCCGCCTTCCAGGCAGGCTCTGGCGGCCAGCACATATCGGCGTTCCGGCTGCTCTCCGTAAAGAGCGCGCAAAAGCTCGTCCATGCGCTCCCCGAAAGTCTCCGTGGCCAAGGTTTCAAACTCCAGAAGAAACCTGGCTATGTAGGGGTTTTCATCATGCGCGCCCAGATAACGGATCAGCAGCAGCCCGGCATGCCCAAGGGTGCCCAGGGTGCGTTCAAGCTGGCAGCGTAGAATTTCTTCGGTTTCTTCAACCAGGGGAACAAGAGGCGCAATAAGCTCCGAGGGCATGGAGTTGACAGCTCCGGCGAGCTTGGCCGTATAATGCAGGTTTTGATAGGCGCTTTCCTTGAGCCGCACGCATTCATGAAAGGCGTAACCTATACACCAGTCGAGCATACTTTCCACATCCGGCTCGGAAAGGGTGCCGGACATGCGCGTATCATAACGGCCGCGAAAGGAAGGCCCGGAATCAGAGCTTTCGTGATTGCGGCGGAAAAGTTGATGCGCGGTATCTTTCAGACGCCAGAAAACTCCCTTGAGCATGCCTCGTCCGATAAGCTCGCTGAATATATGATAGGAAACGCTGCCGCCAGAACCAAGGCGCTTGCGCTGCCCGCTCAAGGCGGCATTCACCAGACAAAAATCGCGCAGCAGATCACGCCTGAAAGCGGCCTGGGCGGAAGCTCCGGCGCTCCTGGTCACATCTGACCCGCTTCGCGCAGAAGAGCCGCCGCCACTTTTTCATCATACAAAATCATAGGATCTCCAGAGCTGGGCGCCATGGAGTTTTGCCGGTAAAGAGCCGCCGCGTTTTTTATGACATCCAGAGGAATCCAATCGTGCTTTTCCCACACTTCGGGATAATCGACCTGCCACATACGAAATTCCACAACCCCGCTCCCGGCGTGGCGCACATACACGCGCACTTTGGAATTACCGGGATGCGGGTGATAATAAAGCCCGCGATCGTCCTGCATGAAACTATGCTCCGCTGCTTGAAATATGTTGTTTATATGTTGAAAGCGAATTCTTTGCCAATGATTTCCAAATCGCTGTTCAGGACTGATGCGCCTTAACGCGGAGGCCCGAGGCACTAGCATTCGTAACTAGGCGGAGCGTAGCGACGCCGTACTCAAATCGTGCAAGCGCTGCGATTAATCACCTTAAACGAATAATTCTGTTAGTATGCAAAATAAGATACGTCAGACCTGAATCGCTGTTATTGTGCCCTTGCCCGCGCAATACGTCAACCCGGAGCTGACGCATCTTATTTTCGCCCTGACAAAAGTCAGTTGGCGGATGGAGCTGGCTGTGGATTGAAACATATGATTATATTGTCTATAAGGTGACTTTGATAAAGATTGCACAAAATGCGCGATGAAGTGGTTGTCTTTACCTAAGGAATGGTATATGCTTACGATGTTCTGGTGTATTTTCAGCTTTTGAAATCCGCTGACAACACCCATCAACCAGCCGTGAAAAAACAAACCACTGTGGAGGTAAGGCAATGGCGAAACATGCAACCCCCAAGTTGGACCAGCTTGAAAGCGGGCCGTGGCCCAGCTTTGTGTCCGACATAAAACAAGAGGCGGCCATGCGGGCGAAGAATCCCAAAGGTCTGGACTACCAGATTCCTGCGGATTGCCCGGATGATCTTCTCGGGGTTTTGGAACTCTCTTATAATGAAGGTGAAACCCACTGGAAACACGGTGGTATCGTGGGCGTTTTCGGCTACGGCGGCGGCGTTATCGGCCGTTATTGCGACCAGCCCGAAAAATTCCCCGGCGTGGCTCACTTCCACACCGTTCGTGTGGCTCAGCCCTCCGGCAAATACTATTCCAGCGCTTTCTTGCGCCAGCTTTGCGACATATGGGATCTGCGCGGCTCCGGCCTGACCAATATGCACGGCTCCACCGGTGACATAGTTCTGCTCGGCACTCAGACCCCGCAGCTCGAAGAAATTTTCTTCCAGCTCACCCATGAAATGAACAACGACCTTGGCGGTTCCGGTTCCAACCTGCGTACCCCTGAAGCCTGCCTCGGCATGTCGCGCTGCGAATACGCCTGCTACAACTCGCAGGATATGTGCTTCCAGCTCACTCAGGATTACCAGGACGAACTGCACCGTCCGGCCTTCCCCTACAAGTTTAAATTCAAGTTCGACGCCTGCCCCAACGGCTGCGTGGCCTCTATTGCCCGCTCCGACTTCGCGGTGATCGGCACTTGGAAAGACGACATCAAAATTGACCAGGACGCGGTCAAGAGCTATGTCGGCGGCGAATTCAAGCCCAATGCCGGCGCTCACTCCGGCCGCGACTGGGGTAAATTCGACATCGTGAAAGAAGTTGTGGACCTGTGCCCCGGCCATTGCATGAAATGGGACGGCGCCAAGCTCTCCATCAACACCCCCGAATGCGTGCGCTGCATGCACTGCATCAACACCATGCCCCGCGCCCTGCACATTGGTGACGAACGCGGCGCTTCCATCCTGTGCGGCGCGAAAGCCCCGGTGCTCGACGGCGCCCAGATGGGTTCCCTGCTCGTGCCCTTCATTGAAACAGAAGCCCCTTACGATGAAGTCAAAGGCGTCATCGAAAAGATTTGGGACTGGTGGATGGAAGAAGGCAAAAACCGTGAACGTCTCGGCGAAACCATGAAGCGCCTCTCCTTCCAGAAATTGCTTGAAGTCACCGAAATCGATCCTCAGCCCCAGCATGTTCTGGAACCCCGCCACAATCCGTACATCTTCTTCAGAGAAGACGAAGTGCCCGGCGGATGGGATCGCGATTTGGCCGCTTACCGCAAGAGACACCAACGCTAATTTGAAGGGGTGCAGAAATGGCATTTATTTCTTCCGGGTACAATCCCGCAAAACCGATGGAAAACCGGGTCACTGACATTGGCCCGCGTAAATATGATGAATTCTTCCCGCCCGTCATTGCCAAAAACTTTGGCAAATGGATCTATCACGAAATTCTTGAGCCCGGTGTGCTCAAGCACGTGTCTGAAAGCGGTGAAGCGGTTTACACCGTGCGTTGTGGCGCGGCCCGTCTTATGTCCATTACCCACATCCGGGAAATGTGCGACATAGCCGACAAGTACTGCAAGGGCAGCCTGCGCTTCACCACCCGTAACAACGTGGAATTCATGGTCGACAACGAAAACGACCTGAAAGCCATGAAAGCCGATCTGGCCGGACGCAAATTCGACGGCGGTTCTTTCAAGTTCCCCATCGGCGGAACCGGCGCCGGCGTTTCCAACGCCATCCACACCCAGGGCTGGGTGCACTGCCATACTCCGGCTACCGACGCCTCCGGCCCGGTTAAAGCTGTTATGGACGAAGTGTTCGCCGAATTCCAGAACCATCGTATGCCCGCTCCGGTGCGCATTTCGCTGGCTTGCTGCATCAATATGTGCGGCGCGGTGCACTGCTCCGACATCGGCCTGGTGGGCATTCACAGAAAGCCCCCGATGATTGACCATGAATGGGCCGACCAGCTTTGCGAAATTCCGCTGGCCGTAGCCTCCTGCCCCACCGCCGCCGTGCGTCCCACCAAGGTGGAACATGACGGCAAAAAGGTCAACTCCATCGCCATTAAAAACGAACGTTGCATGTACTGCGGCAACTGCTACACCATGTGCCCGGCCCGGCCCATTTCCGACGGCGAAGGCGACGGCGTGGCCATTATGGTCGGCGGCAAAGTGTCCAACCGCATATCTATGCCCAAGTTCTCGAAAGTGGTTGTAGGTTATATAAAGAACGAGCCGCCGCGCTGGCCCACACTTACCCAGAAAGTCAAACACATTCTGGAAGTGTATGCGGCCAATGCCAATAAGTACGAACGCATCGGCGACTGGGCTGAGCGCATCGGCTGGGAAAGCTTCTTCAAGCTCACTGGTCTTGAATTTACCCATCAGCTTATTGACGACTTCCG
>JAVBLG010000111.1:0-6001 GCA_031553655.1 Desulfovibrionaceae bacterium
AACCGCTTTTTGAAAAAAGCGGTTTCCTCCTTCCCCCACAAACTCGAACAACTATGACGAAAGTAGCGTTAATTACCGGCATAACCGGGCAGGACGGGGCCTATCTGGCCGATTTTCTTCTGAGCAAGGGCTACGAAGTACACGGCGTAAAGCGCCGGGCCTCGCTTTTCAATACGGACAGGGTGGATCACCTCTACCAGGGTCCGCATATGAAAAAGCGTAACTTCATCCTGCATTACGGCGACATGACCGACGCCACAAATCTGATCCGTATTGTGCAGGAGACGCAGCCTGATGAAATTTACAATCTGGCCGCTCAGAGCCATGTACAGGTCAGCTTTGAAATGCCCGAATATACGGCCAATGTGGACGCCCTCGGCACCCTGCGCCTGCTCGAAGCCATACGCATACTGAATTTGGGCAAAAAAACCCGTTTCTATCAGGCTTCCACCTCGGAACTTTACGGTCTGGTGCAGGAAGTGCCGCAAACCGAAAAAACGCCTTTTTACCCGCGCAGTCCCTATGCCTGCGCCAAGCTTTACGCCTATTGGATTTGTGTGAACTATCGTGAAGCCTACAATTTTTATTCCTGCAACGGCATTTTGTTCAACCACGAATCCCCCATGCGCGGCGAAACGTTTGTAACCCGCAAAATAACCAGGGGGCTGGCCCGCATTGCCCTGGGCCTGAACGATTGCCTGCACCTGGGTAATCTCGACGCCCTGAGAGACTGGGGTCACGCCAAAGACTATGTGGAAATGCAGTGGCTCATGCTTCAACAGGACAAGGCCGAAGACTTTGTCATCGCCACCGGGCGACAGATTTCCGTGCGCGACTTTATTGCTATGAGCGCTGCCAATTTGGGCATAACCCTCGAATTCTCCGGCAGCGGGATAGAAGAAACCGGCACAGTGGCTGCGGTTGACGCCGATTTGCTAGCTGAAGCCTGCGGAAACAGGCATGTGGAATGCAGGGTGCGGCCCGGCGACGTGATTATACGAGTTGATCCGCGCTACTTCAGGCCTACGGAAGTGCAAACTCTGCTGGGCAATCCCACAAGGGCGGCGGAACGCCTGGGCTGGGTACCCAAAACCGGCCTGGAGGAAATGACTGCGGAAATGGTGCGCGAAGACCTCAACCTGGCCATGCGCGACACCGTAATCAAGGTGGCTGGGTTTCGCAGTTTCGCTCACAATGAATAATGGTTTGCCCGTGAACAGGCGTTTCGCGGGCAATTACGGCGTCAAAGACATTTTTTGCTCCAGTCGAGTGCCGGAAAAGTACACTCCTTTCGCAAAAAATGTCTTTTCCTTATTCTTGCCTCGCGCTACACCTGTTCACAGGCAAGCCCTAAAATAATGTTTACAGAACATAAAAACTAAAGAACGGTTTATGACGATTACAAACAATTCCATCAGAAACGTGGCCATTATCGCCCACGTTGACCACGGCAAGACCACCCTTGTGGACGCCATGTTCAAACAAAGCGGCGTGTTCCGCGCCGGGCAGCAGGTTGACGAGCGGGTTATGGACCGCATGGACATTGAACGTGAGCGCGGCATCACCATTGCGGCCAAAAACTGCGCCGTCCATGTGAGCGGGGTAAAAATCAACATCATCGACACCCCCGGCCACGCCGACTTCGGCGGCGAGGTGGAGCGCGCCCTGTTCATGGCCGGCGGAGCCATTTTGCTGGTGGACGCCAGCGAAGGGCCGCTGCCGCAAACGCGCTTTGTGCTGCGCAAGGCCCTGGAAGCCAACCTGCCGATCATTCTGGTTATCAACAAAATTGATCGCGGCGATGCCCGGCCCCAGGCCGTGCTCGGCGAAGTATATGATCTTTTTATTGACCTGGGGGCCGAAGATTCCCAGCTTGAATTCCCGGTGCTTTATGCCATAGGAAAGCGCGGAGCGGCCTGGGACAGCCTTGAGGCCGCCACCAGCGCCCTGGCCGAGGCGGAAAAAACCGGGGATGAGCTGACCGTCAGCCTGGCCCCGCTTTTCGAGGCTATTCTCAAGCACCTGCCAGGCCCGTCCTACGATCCTGACGAAGCCTTCCAAATGCTGGTCACCGATCTGGACTACTCCGATTATCTTGGCCGTCTGGCCGTGGGCCGGATCATGCACGGCACCCTGCACACCAAAGATGCCTTGGTATGTATGGACGAAAAGGGCCAGGCCAACCCGCTGCGGGCCACCAAACTTCAGGTTTACGACGGCATCAAGCTGAGCGAGGTGGAAGAAGCCGCGCCCGGCGATATAGTGGTGTTGGCCGGTATTGAAAACGTATCCATAGGCGACACGGTATGTACCCGCGACAACCCGCGCGTGCTGCCGCGCATCAGAGTTGACGAGCCCACCGTGGCCATGCGTTTTTCCATCAACACCTCACCCTTGGCCGGGCAGGAAGGCAAAATTGTGCAGTCGCGGGCCATACGCGACCGCCTGCACAAGGAATCGCTGCGCAATGTGGCCGTGCAGGTCGAAGACAGCGAAGGCGGCGAATCTTTCGTGGTCAAAGGGCGGGGCGAGCTGCAAATGGCTATTCTTGTTGAAACCATGCGCCGCGAAGGCTTTGAGCTGTGCGTGGGCCGCCCCGAAGTAATTCTGAAAAAAGACGCCTCCGGCAGCGTGCTCGAACCAATCGAAGATGTTTATGTTGATTGCGACGAAAGTTCCATGGGCATAGTCACCGAAAAACTGGCCACGCGCAAAGGGCGCATGACCAGTTGTATTAACAACGGCTCGGGCCGGGTGCGCCTGGAATTTTCCGTGCCCGCGCGCGGTCTGGTAGGCTATCGTGATGAATTCCTTACCGACACCAGAGGTTCGGGCATCATGAACTCAAGCTTTGCCGGGCACGAACCGTGGCGCGGCGACTTCCTCACTCGCTTCACCGGCTCGCTGGTGGCAGATAGATCCGGCCACGCCGTGGCCTATGCTATTTTCAACTTGGAGCCGCGCGGGGCCTTGTTTGTTGTGCCCGGCGACCCTATATATGAAGGCATGATCGTTGGCGAACACAACCGCGAAAACGACATCGACATAAACCCGTCCAAGGAAAAGAAGCTTACCAATATGCGCGCGGCGGGCAAAGATGAAAATGTGATTTTAACCCCGGTCAAACCCATGACTCTGGAACGGGCCATACACTTTGTACGCGAAGATGAAATGGTGGAAGTAACCCCCAAATCCATTCGCCTGCGCAAAACCGAGCTTTCGGCCCAGCGTCGAGGCCAGATGGCCGGACAGAAAAAGAAAGCGAAACTCGAGTCATTGTAACACCCATGGCGCAAGACCTGTTCATTTTCCTTCATATCCCGCGCACCGGGGGAACAACGCTTAACAGCATTTTTTCCGAAAATTTTCAGGAGGAAGAAATTGTTTCCATCTATCGCCGGGATGATTTTTCCAAGGCCGCAAAGGAAATTCCACGGAAAATGGACAGGTTGCGCCTTATCCAGGGACATTTTCTGGATGATGGCACAATTTCCGAGCTGGCCCAATCGCGGCGGGCAAAGGTGGTCAGTTTCCTGCGCCACCCTGTGGATCGCCTGGTTTCCGAATATCTGTTTCTCAAAAACTGGCCCCATTCGCATATGTATAAAATCATCGGCAACAGCGGGATCAGCTTTGCCGACTATGTGACCCTGGAGGATAAAACCTTCCGTTATCGCGCCCAAAACTTCATGACCCGCGTTTTTTCGCGCATGTCCTTTTCCGGCATCCCTTCTCCGGAAGTGGAAAAAACCGCGCTGGAGCACGCCCGAAGCTACAACTTTCTGGGCTTTACCGAATTTTTTGACGTCAGCCTGTTGTTGCTCGGCGACCTGATGGGCCTTGGCTCCATACATTATGAACGTCGCAACATGCTCTCCCCGGCGCTCAAGGAAACCGTAGGCGAAAGCGATAGAGCTCTGGCCGCCGAACACAATGCGGCCGACATTCGCCTATATGAAATCCTGCGGGCCGATTTCACCGCCGGGCTGAACAACCTGCCTGGGGAGTTCAACGAGCGCCTTGGCCGTTTCAGGCTGATCAACGACAAATTTAACAAGGTGTCCGGCCTGCTCAACAAAAAATACGGGCTGGACAAGGCTGCCATTATCAACCCTAAGCGTACCTGGGAGTATTAGATACTGTCTAGGGCATTCTGCGAACGCAGTGAGTAAGGTAGGGGCTAAACCATGCACAACAATCTTCTGCATCAGATGGCCGAACAGGCCAGAGTTCCGGAACATTCCCTGCCGCTCATGGAATGTGTTTCCGGCGGATGCTCCTTTCTGGTGGCCGACTATTACTTTGTCGGCGGCAACGACTGGCTCATGGCCATAGCTTATCCTCTGCGCGGCAAATACGACCATGAATCCTTTTCCGAGGCCTTGGAAGAAGCGCTCAAACGCTGTAACTCCGCAAGCGTGGACTGCTGGGCCATAGGCCCGGATCTGCCGCCGCGCCTGGCCCCCTTTTGCGTTGACCGTGACGAATTCTACACTCTCCCCGCAAGCGCGGAGCCGCCGGAAAATCTGAAACGCCATCTGGACAAAGCCAGGCAAGTGCTCAGAGTAGAGGAAGGGCTCGTTTTTACCTCGGAGCACCGCCGACTTTGGGCCGAATTTACCGGGCGCAAGGCTTTGAAACCACAGGTGCGCGAGCTTTTCGCAGCCACCGAAAGCGCCGTGAACGACCCGCGCACCGATCTGCGGCTGCTCAATGCCTGGGACCAAAACGAGCATCTGGCCGCCTGCCTGCTCATGGATTATGGCCCTCAGCCCTTTTGCAGCTATCTCATCGGGGCGCACTCGCGTGCGCACTACGCACCCTATGCCACCGATCTTCTTTTTGAAACCATGCTCAAATCGGCCCGCGCCACCGGTAAAAATTTTATCCACCTGGGCCTGGGCGTCAACGAGGGCATCCGGCGCTTCAAGCTCAAATGGGGAGCCACGCCCCACATGCCCTATGTGATGGCCTCATGGAAGGAAAAAGGCGGCGGCGTAACGGAAGAAACAGAAACCTCCACCCTTGTGCGCCTGCTGATCAAGGGCGAAAGTGAAGGGCTTTCCAAACGACAACTGCATGATTCCCTGCCGCAGCAGCGTCCCTACGCCATGCTGTGGGAACTGCAAAAAAACGGCCGCAGATCGTGGATTGGCGGCACGGCGCATTTTTTCTGCTATTCCTTCGAAAATTCTTTTCGCCGCCTTTTCAAACATGTGGATACGGTCATTTTCGAAGGTCCCCTCGACCCCGTAAGCTTGGCCGAAGTGGAAGAATTCGGCCGCACCGTACCTCAGGGTTATCAGACCATGCACAGCCTGATGACCGAGGCGGAAATAACGGCACTGGAGCAGGTGGTACGCGGCCCGGAAGGAGCTTTACCCAAATTTCTGAACATGGAAGCGCAAAACAAGCTGGATGTGCGCCGTGTTTTGCGCGGCACAAGAGTGTGGAACGCCTTTTTTCGCTGCTGGACAGCCTATCTGGAACGCAACGGTTGGACCCAGTCTGTGGATCTGGAAGCCTGGCATCTGGCCAAAGACATGGGCAAAACCGTTTTCGGCATGGAAACCATCGCCGAGCAAATCGACTCTCTGGAATCGGTACAAGCGGATCGGGTTCTGCGCTATTTCCGCAAGTGCCGCAACTGGAAAAAATTCATGCAACGCAACGTGCGCGGCTATCTGGCCGGGGATCTCACCGGCATGATGGGCACCAGCACCGAATTCCCCACGCGCACGGACAGAATAATAAACTGCCGCGATCAGCGCTTCCGCGAACGCATGCGCCCCTTCATCGAGGCCGGGCGCTGCATGGTCTTTGTGGGCTCAGCCCATATGCTCAACCTACGGGCCATGTTGGAAGAAGACGGATTTACCGTGCGCCGCTGTCTGCCCACCATGAGGCATCGCCTGGCGGCCTGGAAAAACGGCGAGGAAGGCACGGCTTCGCCGTAAATTTGCGGGGGAAGGGGGGGAACCCCTTTTTGAAAAAAGGGGTT
>JAVBLG010000110.1:0-14669 GCA_031553655.1 Desulfovibrionaceae bacterium
AGCAGAGGCCCCCTTTCCCCGTATTAAGATAAAATACGAGCGTATCCGGTATTAGCGACCGTTTCCAGCCGTTATTCCAAACTTAAAGGCAGATTATCCACGTGTTACTCACCCGTGCGCCACTTTACTCGCCCCCGAAGGGACTTTCTCGTTCGACTTGCATGTGTTAGGCACGCCGCCAGCGTTCAATCTGAGCCAGAATCAAACTCTCCAGTTGAAACTCTTGCTCAGCTCTACGCGAGCTGATTATATAATCTTTATTCTTTCCCGACTCGCTATTCAATTGTCAATTAACCACTTGCTGCCCTGCTGGGCCTCACCGCTTTCGCGACTTGCTGTTCTTCAGCGCGTTCCCGAATATGCTTCATTTCGAACTTGCTGTCAACAACTTTTTTTCTAACTCTTCGAAAAACTTTTTGGTCTCTCGCGTCCCGTCCGGTGATTCAACCCCGTTCCGAATCGCGAAAACGCAATTTGCTACAACTCCGCAAAAAGATCAAGCGAAAAAATCACCTTTTTCTATCTTATTTTTCTAACCTTTAAAATTCAAGCTGTTATAATCAACACAATAATGCTGCCCAAAGGCAAAAACATCTCACCCCTCAGAAAAACAACGCTTACTACATATCCTATAGGCCATATTATTGGTAAAAATCGTCCTTATTTATCTCTATTATAGTATTTTGCTTTTGAAATTATCCTTTACCTGGAACTGTTTTTTTAAAATTAAGGCCGATTGTCCTGCGCCACCCTTCAACGGCGGCTCGTAATCGCATGTTATTACAGCGGCTTCGACGCCTAAGTTACGGACACTTTGTGAGAGACTCGGGCCGTCCTGGCCCTCGCCCTGCGGGCGTTGCTGCGCAACATCCAATTCCACATCCTGTGGAATTGAGCGGACGGCCCTACCAACGCACGGGCCGTCAGAGCATTTCGCTCATTTCATTCGCAAAACGCTCTAAAAAATGCCTATGTTGGGGGAGGTATTGCTCTTAATCGGCTGTCCGTAAAAATTATGCCCATACGGGGTGCTGCGTCCGGCATTGATAAGCGGCGACTCCGGCCCGGGAATGAAAGACACCTTGCCGCGCACAGGCCCCTCATTTTCCGGGCAGCGGTATATGCCATGCTCCATACGTTCGCAGTGCCTCTTCACTTCTTCGGCTATTTCAGCCAGGCCGGCCACGCGCGCCAGCGGTTCCTTGGCGGTCAGACTGAAAAGCTCGCCCCAATCCTGAATGTTGAACTCATGCCCTCCATGCGAATACAAACCGATAATCGCCCCGTGGTATTTCATAAAATCAAAAATCAGCCGGAACATTTCCTCTCTGTCGTCAAGAGGCATATAGGCTATTATATCCTTGAGCGAGGCGCTCCACAGCCAATAAAGATTTACGCGCTCCACGGCGGGAGTAAACATGACATCTCCCCTGGCGCGGGCAATGACAAAACCGGTGTCGTCCATGGCCTTGACCAGATCCGGTCCGTCTTCGGAATAGGGACAGACCAAAGCGGTGATTGCTTTCGCGACCTTACGTTCCGCCAGGCCGCGCTCTATTATACTCTTCGATTCAGCCAGCATGTAATGCCGGTAGGCGTCACCGTCGAAAATGAAGTTTGGGGCATAAGCTTCAAAAAAAATGTCGCGCTCATCCACCGAAGCCAGCAGCATGGCCGGGACATTTCTGAAACTTAAATCGGTCAAATCCGCCTTAAAGCCGGATTCCTGCAACCTTCTGACCAGTTCGCCCAAGGTAAACCATTCCACAGGGCGCGTCGGATTGTCCAAGACAGGTTTTGCTGAAGTGGTTTTTCCGGCTGTAACCCCGGACGGCGCAACAGAACGCGAGGCCGAAGATTCTTTCGGTTTTATCTTCAGGGGGATTTCCGTAACTACCGCGCCATCGGTTTTTATTATAAGCTTCTTGTCCTTATCAATGGTCAGCGTGGCCGACGACGCGCCCTCGGGATAATGGGAAAGCAGGAGAGCCTCTTTGGCAATCAGCGTGGCATGCGCCGCCCCGTGCGAGGCCACCTCGTGCCCTCTGGCGACGGCCGGAATAAGCGCCTTCCAGAAATCTTCATCAAGCGCATCGGTATTAAGCGATATGGTGATGGTTTGTCTGAGTTTTTCCGCATGCCCAGCCAGGATGGCCCAGTGCGGCACATTGGCGGTATCATCAATACCGAAATTGATTAGAGCTTGGCGGCCGCCGGAAAAACGGGGGGAAGCGGTCACACAGTTCACACATTCCAGCTCCGGCTGTTCTTCAAGAGGTTTGGCCTGCCAAGTCAGCATAAGATCCGGGCCCGGTGCGTACAGACAATTTTCCAATTTGGCCTTGGGGTCTCCGGGGCGCTGCCATACTTGCCGTTCGGACGAACCAAGGTAAAATACGCTGTTGACCATGGATATTTCCGCCTGAATCCGTTCCAGACGCATCACCGCGTACCTGTGATTAGCAAAAAGGCAATTGGTGAACTCAAGAGTTTGCTCGTTCTTGAGGAAAACAGCCCCGCCGCCAAGGTCTTTAAATAGACAATAAACAAAAGTGACCGAAGCGGGCTTTCGCTGCTGTCCTCCACCCTTATATTCTCTATATTTGACCGCCTTTTTGGACGGCTGGTACGGAGCATTGCGCGGAGCGTCCACATGCAGGGCGGCCTCCGGTCCGGGGTGTCCCACAAAGGTACAGGCCTCGAAAAAAGGATTGCCGCCGTAAATATTAAGCATGGCCATAAGATCGCGCATTTCAAAAAGGCAATGCTCAAAACGCCCGCGGAAATCCCTTAGCTCGGCCACAGGGGCTTTGCCGGCGTGAAAGCTCACTCCATGCCATATACTGTTGCCGCTGTCCGCGAGCACCACGCTTTTATCCGTTGGCGCGAAAATGCGCACTAACGGCACATTGTCCTGATCATAAGCTCCACGGAAAGTCAGACTGGAAGCGCCAACGCGTATGCTCTCCACATAATCTCCAGGGGCTATCCTTATTTCATCGCCGGATCGTGCCGCTTTTACGGCCGCGCCAATGGAGCCGAGAGGTCGATCCGGGGTAAGCCCGTTCCACTCCGGTCTCGAGTTTTTGCCCACATACAGCACCCGGCCCTTGGATACAGCGGCTCCGGCGGACTCGGCAACTACGCCGACCGCCATGCATATAAAAAGCGTGAAGATCAGAACTATCCTAAAATACATACTGAATCCCCAAGTTGAATTGGTCCAGAGTATAATCCGGCATTTCCAGACGCTGATATCCGCCCTCCAGGCTCAAATCGTCGGTCAGAGCGTAGCTGGCCCCGGCCACATAACGCAGAACCTGCCGCCAATCCTTGTTTCTGGATGTGGCCATGCCTATGCCGAACATGCCGTTGATGAAGAAATCCTTGAACAATTCGTGCTTGCCGGTAATTGTGCCCATGTGGCTTACATAATCCTGCGGGGCATAATATTCACGCGGGTTTTTGTCACTCTGCGCCGTATTGAACAGATATCCAAGTTTGATATAGGGCTTGTCCCACAGAATATATCCGGGGTGCAGATTCAACCCCCATGTATTGTTGCCGTCGGTGCGCGAAACGAAATACCCCTCACCGTCAAGCACGCCCCAGTTCAAAACGCGCATGGAAGTATTTAAGGCGAAACGGTCCGCATAGATTCCTTTGCGGATGCTGTCTCTGGTTTCAATGCCGCCGCGATTGTAAACAAGGTTGTATTCACCATTTATATTCAGAAAATCAGTTGCATAGGCCCCGTGCCAGGCCGCGCGCCCTTCCCAGAAGGCGTCTCCCTTGCTGTTAGGCGCTACCCCGCGCACGAAGAGATCAATCCAGTGCTGCTTGAAGGGATAATAACGCAAGCCCACACCAACGGCCTGAGCCTCAGTATATTTGCCCTTATATCCCCAGAGTATTTCCGAAACAGAGGCGGAAAGCTGCAATTTGTCATTCACGTGCGTGGCGAACGACAGAGTGTATTCCGAATAATCCCGTTCAGCATCGTCACGCCACCAACGCGGGGTAAAGGCAATACGCGGCCTGAGCATATGTTCGGCTCGTTCCAGCAGTATTTCCGTGCGCGGATTGTCGGGGTCAAGCGCCCGCGCCTCACGGGCCAGCTCGTTGGCATAGGCCGCGTCGCCGTCAAAAAGAGCATTAGCGGCGCGGTAATAAGAAATATCTTTGGCGGAAAGTCCCAGGTCTTCACTCTTGCCAAAAAGCCGCTCCGCCCTCGGCAGCTGCCCGTGCCAGCTTGACAAAATGGCTTCGTCAAGCACGGCCAGCCGCGTGGGGTGAGCTTCGGGCATGGCCGCCAGAGCCTTGTCGTCAAGAGGGAAATAAAGATTGCGCACCGGCATGTGCAACGGGTCGGCCCCATACAGATGATACCCTGTTCCTGTGGGCACAAAGGCGGTAAAGAAATTGGCTTTTACCGCTTCGGCATAGGCCGCGCGCACGTCATCGTCGGCATCAAGTCCGAGTTGACCGTAATCGCCGCCAGGATACATCCAGCCCTGTGGATTGATGCCGCGCTGAATAGCGCGCGCCTTTATCCGCGCAATGGCGTCTTGCCAGCGCGTCCGCATTTCCTCGCGGCTTTCCTGACGGTCGCCCAGCCAGGTCCTTCCACCCCAAAAGTTGGATTTACGCCCGGAAGCGTCGCGTGCCACGCTGCGGTCAGCCGTGTCCGTAAGAATAAATTCCCAGCGCCCCGTGGCGGATAATTGCCGCAAAAACGCTATGTCGGGCCATTGCAGGGGCGTGGCGTCCATAAAAGATTCCTCGCCCACCACAAGCGCCGCCCGACCGCCCTGGCGTGTCAGAACAGCATCAATAGCCGCAATTTCCGCTGGATTGCCCCGGCCGATAATGACAAGCATAGGTATGCCGCGCGGATCCACAAAAGCATTTCTTCTGGATCCGCCCGCTATAGACGGCTCAAGAGCCTCATTTAATGACACAAAACGGTAATTTTTCTTGAAATAAATCAGATGATTTTCAATATCCTGCGGAGTATAGGCATCTTCGCGCGGCAGAGCCGAAATATTGGCGAAACACACCGTCATGGCCGCGCCATTGGACCCTCTGGCGGCCATTTTCTCCGCCAGGGGCAGCGAGTAGTCAAAACGTGATATAGCCCCCATATGTATGGACGATTGCAGAGCCAGATACGGATCTTGCGGGAAAGTGCGCGTCATGTCGCGCGAACGGTAGGCGGCCTCCTTAAATCTTTCGCGCTGCAGGGCGATGTCGAGCATGCTCTCCAGGGCGTTGTACTGTATTTTATTGCGTTCCAGAATGCCTGTGGCATGTTCTTCGGCCTCTGCCAGCTTGGCGTCGTCCGGCTGCATATTTTCCACTTCGCGGCGGGTCAGCCGCTTCAATTCCGCCAGCTTGTCCGGATCGTAGGTGGCTTCGTCCAGTCGCCCCTTGTCCAACTTGTGCTTGTCGCGCTTCATCTTGTCCAATTCCGCTTTTTCCATGCGATATTGCTCACGCATGGAGACATTGTAGACATCATTCATATATATGGAATCAGGATCACGGCGCAGATACTCCTCGGCAAACTCTTCCGCCTGCGCCGGATTTTTACCCTTCATAGCCCGCTCGGCTTTGCGCCGCAACACGGTAAGCACTTCCGGATCTTCCATACCGGCGGCGGCCAGCACCCGTTCGGCCTCGTCAAGACGATCCTGAGAGCGCAAGCTGGCCACTAGTCCGCGCACCGCCGGAACATAGCCGGGGCGCTTTTTCAAAATGGCCCGGAATATCTTTTCCGCCGCCTTGTAATTGCCTAGCCCTTGCTCGCAAAGAGCCTGATAGAGCATGGCCTCGCCATTGCCAGAATTTTTGGCCAGATATGCCTTTATTTCCCGCGCCGAAGCAAAATCGCGCATGCCGAGGAACAAATTGAAAAGCTGGTAGGCGGCGCTGTAATTGCCGCGCGCGCCTTTGATATAATTTTTGAAATGGGTGGCGGCTTCCTGAAGTTTTCCATCAATCAGGCACATGCGCCCCAGAACATATTCCCTTTTCAAGGGGCTGCATCCGGCTGTAAAGCGCATATGTCGCTCCACAGCATCTCGGTCACCGTCTATTTTAGCCAATAAGGCCATGCCAAGATTCACATCCGGAGCAGTGGGATCCAGGCGGTACGCGGCCCACCACAAAGGAGCGGCCTCGCCGGCGGCATCCTTGGAGGTAAGATCAAAGGCGGCCTCAGCCAACATGGATGCGCCAGCTCTGGGCGAAATCAGCTTGAACTGCCTGCTCTCGATTACTTCATTTAAAAGATCCGTATACCCCTGCCGGAATATTTCCGTGAGAAATTCCTTCAAAACGGAATTATAGAAATTAAGATCCAAAACAAACAGGGAAATGCCGCTGTCGCGGTCGGGCAATTGGCAGGATACAGCTTTGGACGGCGGGGCCATGGCCAAAAAACGTCGCGCCGCGGCATCCACAGAGGCCTTGGGCGCACCGCTTTTAAGCCCGCTGTAGGCCAGACACAGGGCATGCCACACCGCAAAATCGCCCTCGGCCCGCATGGTGGACAGCACCGGCCAGGCCGCCGACCATTGCTCGGCGCGCACCAGCATAAGCGCCAAGGCGAACTCGGGCATGTCCGGAAACATGATTCGATACATTTCCAAGGCTTGGGCAACCATACCGCTGCTCATCAGCAGCTGAATTATATTGGCATTGGCGCTTCTGTTGCGCTCGGGGTCCACGCTTACGGCATCACGCCAATGGATGAAAGCGTCCATGGCCTTGCGTTCGTCCCACAATTTCCAGCCCGTTTCGCGCAGAAGATCCGCCTGATGGGACATCTCAGGCACTTTGGTGGTGAGGTTCAGACCTTCCACAATATAACGCACGCTGTCGCGTGGATGCACGGTGGTTGTATTTCGCACGGCCTCCAAAAGCGCGGCGCGGGTTTCGTTGATGGCCTCATGATCCTTTTTATCAACGGCTATAAGATAGCGTCCGTAATTTAATCCTACAATCTCCTTGCGCCTTTGCAGATCATCGAAGTAGGCGCGCGTGGCCTCCGCGCCTCCAGACAGATACAGATAAAAAAGATTCTGCCCTTCCAGAAAGGGATCGTCGGGAAAAAGCCCCACAGCCTTTTGCGTCATTTCCAGCGCCTTGCCGGCTTGCCCCCCTGCCCTGCGGGCTGTAGCGATTCTGGAAGCCCACAATTGCGGCTGGGAAGAATCACGCCAGTAACTCTCATAAAGCTTGGCGGCCATAAGCGGTTCCTTCAGCGCCATATAGGCCCCAGCCCAGTCGGCTATCAGTTTTTCACGATCATAACCGAGACCGAGGGCCATATCGTACATTTCCGTGGCTTTCTCGCTCTGTTTTTTGCTCTGCAAGCCCCTGGCGGTAAGAAAACTGAAGGCGGCAATCAGCCGCGCACGCGGATTTTTGGCTTCCAGACCGCCCCCGGCCGCCTTTAGCAGTCCGGCCGCGAGTTCGGGATTATTGTCCATACAAGCCCGCAAAATGGGCCGATCCCGCTCTTCAAGCGCGTCCGAGGCGGCAAGCGCTCGCAAAATAGCCGGTAAGCGCCCTTTACCGTTGGAATAGGTTTCCACCAGACGGCCCACAAGCTGAGGCAGCACATTTCGCCCGGCCCGCTTGAAGCAGATGATCAGCGCATCTTCAAGCGCTTTTGGATCATTACCCCTGGTGGCCATGATGTTTTCAACAGCCAGAGTGTTCAATTCCACATTGTCGGGCATGGCGGACATGGCCAGAGCAATTACTTTCGAGGCTTCCTCATGCCGCCCCAACCTGGTGAGTACAAGGCTTTTTTGCCACAAAAAAGGCAAATAGGAGGGAGAGCGTTCAAGACCGTTTTCAATGGCTTCCAGAGCTTCGGCATAGTTCTTTTTTTGTATGGCGCGCTGTGCATTTTTGTAGAAAAAAGCCACGGATTGAGTTTCTCTTTCCGAACTGGCCGACTCTTCGGCCGCGAAACTGCCGCTGACGGCGGCAAAGCACAACAACAGTGTAAAAAATACAAAAAAAACATCTTTACCATTCATATACATTTTTACCGGCAGGCGCATATTCAACCTCAAATTCCAGAGTGGATTACGTGTTAACGAATCATAGCCTCAGAGAATTATACAGAGAGCATGTCTACTTTATCGCTTGCGGAGAATAAAGCCGCGACTCCACGCCATTATCCGAGATGCGATATAAAAAAAAATTGCGATTATGTCTGTTGGCCAGAGCGGTCCATATGGGTTTAGGCAAGTCCTCCCGCGCGAAATCGAGCACATAGTAATCGGCGTCTATGGCCGAGCCGGATGCGGCCAATTCCGAGGCCACATCTTTTGAAAGCCGCACAACAGCCTTGAGCCCGTGCCCACGTATGTCTGCAAGAACCAGATCCACCGCGCGCCAGTCCGCCCCGCGCGCGGGCCGAAGCACCACGCCGGACCACAATTTTTTGCTCTGCGTTTCGGTAAGAGGCGGGATAGACAGGCGGTTGGGGCTAAAAGCCATGTCGCCTTCGGGCAAAGTGGCCAAAGCGGCATTGCCTTCAGCGCGGGTTTGTAAAAGATTGCTCACGGCGGCCCCGTATTCGGACTCGCCCACAGGAAGATTCAAAATGCGTGAAGTTATGGTATAGTCTTTACCGGTTTCTGGTGGGCGTATGTCGCCATTGTCGGAATTTTGCCAGGTAATAGGCAGAGACTCGGCTGTGAGGCTTCCAAAGCGCGCCTGATAATCAAAATAGGCTGAAGCCGCCAGACCCACGGCCCCTCTGACCGTTGTGGCGGACAATGGCAGAAGTTCCGGATCCATGGCCGCGCCGTTCAGAGTCATTTTGAGCCTGTCGCCCCGCAGCAGCACATCAATTTTCCACGGCTCCCTGACCTGCAAAACTTCATCAAAAATATTCACCAGCCCCACTCCGGGCATGCGCTCGTGTACCATAAGCCGGTTTGATCGCAGGGTGAGGCGCAGATAGGAGTCTTTGGAGGCATAGCGCAGATATATATAGCGCTCGCCGGGGTCGCGCCGGGCAAACATGACCGAAACGCGCATATTTTCCCACAAATTGCTTCCGCGCAGCATGGCCGGATCAATGAAACCGGCAGAAGGCGTAAGCAATATATCTTCGCCGTCAACTTCAACCGTGGTTATATTACCCACCCAATCCAGAGCGCTATCCGGGCCTTTAATTGCAAATCGATCACGTTCCGGCCGCCATGATTTCATAGCTTCAAGCAATTCGCCCGAGCTCCATTCAGGCTTCACGCGCATCCGGCTCAAACTGTATGTGGAGTCAAGAGAGGAATTGAAGGCTGGCCCTTCACGGATGAATGATGTTTTGAAATAGCGCCGCATGAGCGCCTGATTGGCCTCTTCGACCTCGCCGGGCATAAAAGCCGCAAATGCGTTGGCAGGCATGAAGATATATGCCTTGGGCCCGGACGACAACTCGGCCAGAGGTTCAAATGATTTTTTGTAAAAATCCTCCAGCCGCTCAAACATTTGCGCATCCGACTCCGTTTTTTCGCCATTGTCGTCGCGCAGGAAATCACAAAGAAAAAAACGCGGCTCCGTCTCGTCCATATGTTCGTTTATGCGCGTAAGCCTGTATCCTTGGCTGCCCAAATCCCAATAAGGGCTTTGAGAGATGGAAAGCACATTGGAGTAGGTGACGAAAAAATTGCTCCAGTTGCTGAGCGTGCCCGTATGGGTAAAAAACGCCGCGTGGTTGTGATTGGCCGCCAAGAGTTCCTGCCCGAAAATGGCATTGTCCTTGCGCCCGCCTTCCATCATCAGATAAACGGCTTTCTCCGGCAATGGTCTTTTATTATTATAAAAATCTATAATATCATCAGTGGTTATGCTGGTATAACCGGCATCAGCCAAGGCTTTTAGGTGTTCGTTAAACTGCTCGCGAGAGTTGCGGTCTTCCTGCCCGTCGCGGGTCATTGAGCTATAGGCTATGGCCATAAAACCGTCGCGTTGGGTCCACTCTTCACGGTGAAATTCCTGCGGGCCGCCCTTTTCGTGGAATATCCATCCCATCCAGGCCACAAGTACTAAGGAGACAAGAAGTTGAACAGCAACACGCATGGCCTTTCGCGGCCTTTTCAGAATGAGGTTCAGCATATGCAACCGCCGTGCGACAATAGGGTGAAATATTCACTTTTAATCCGCTCCGGAACTCAGTTAATTTTAACCATCAGATGGATTTAATATATCCGACTTTTTTGACGCCTGGCTCGTCAGGCGCCTCAGCCATGCCCAATGACGATTTTTCCAACATGGCGATTCTTTGAGACAAAGCCTCAAGTTTTACGGATTGTTCGCTTATTTTATCCAGCACACCGCCTCCTGTTTCCCTCCCCATGTCTTCAACCTCTCTGGTTCCGGCGGAGATAAAAGCGTTCAGCCAGCCGTCAAGCACCGATTTTTTAAGCCCGAATTCCAGGCAAATTTTTTCCGGCTCTTCACCACGCAAAATGCGTAATACAATTTTAGCCCGATCCGCTTCATACGCCGCCGCTGGTTGCTGCTGTCTGGCCGTCGGAAAAAAGGATACGGAAGCGCCGCCGGAAATGTCTTGGGGAGCCATATTTAACCGCGCGGCCAGCAAGTCTGACTCCGCCATGACGGCAACAGGCGGCATATTTGTAATGGAGACGGCTGTTACGGGGGCGGCGGGTAAAATACTCACACCAAGTTTGGAAGCAGCGGAGTGAGCGGCATCATGCGTAACAATGGCTTCTTCCGGCGCATCAGTCGCGGTGTAAGAAGCATCGGCAAATGTGCTTCTGGTACCCCATTCCGATTTCCAGAAGGTGCAAAGGGCCACCGGCAACTGCCAAAGCAGCACTCCAAAGTAGAAGAAGCAGAAGCTTATGCCGTAAAACCAGAGGTTGCTTCGCTTCAAAAGCAGATATGCCGCACTCATCAACGTGCTCATTACAAATACGCCGATAAGATAGGTATATGGAAAAATACCATACATCAGCGGCACAACCAGCATGGTGCGCACCACAACCAGGGGAGCGAGCACAGGCAGGATGAAGCCGATATAAAACGACATGGCCATAAACGGCTCTTTGCGCCACATAAATGAGGAGGCCCGCAATGTTTCGCGCAGCCAGGAGCGCTTCCAACGCATTTGTTGCCGGATAAACGTACTCATCCTGGAGGGGACGACAGTAGAGCATATTGCCGAATCCTGATAGGCTGTGCAGGAATCTTGCAGGATGAAATTGGTCAGGCTGCGGTCATCGCCAAATGTGGCCGGATGCCCAAAAAAAGTCTGATTGAGCCAGGCGTCTAGATATTTCAGCACCAGTTTTTTGCGATAGCAGGCCAGCGGCCCGGAAAGGCAGGTCACGGCCTCGAACACACCCTCCGAGGCTTTAAAAAAACGAAACGCCACATAGTAGCGCACCGCTTGCATTTTGGTGATGACATTGGTCCACTTATTCTGCACTTCGGTGCGGCCTGTAACCGCACCGATTTCAGATTCTTTGAAGGGTTGTACTATTTCCCGAACGGCATTGGGATCAAGAAAGCTGTCGGAATCCACAAAAATAACCAAATCGAACTTGGCGCGCAGCACGCCGGCGGCCATGGCATGGCGTTTGCCCATATTACGCGGCTGTTCAATTATTGAAAATCTGTCTCCGGATATCTCTCGGCGGATGCGCTCGGCAAACTTCGCGGCTTTGTTCAAAGAGCCATCGGTGCTGCCGTCATCCACCAAAATGACCTCAAGCTGTTCTTGAGGATAATTCTGGTCCAGGCTGCAACGGATGGTATTTTCGATCCATTCTTCCTCGTTAAAACAGGGGATAACAATGGTGACTCCCGGAGTAAAACCGGGATCTACCGGTGTGCTGCGATAAAAAAGGGCAAAAGCGAACCGGCTGATCAAAAAAACCGAGGCGATAATACCATAAAGAAATACGGGAATGTCAAAAACAAAATAAAATATGCTTTCCTGACGCAAATACATCACCGCCATCAGGGAGATGCACAGACAGCCGAAAGCGGTGAAGGTCAGCAGACGCCAACGCCTGCTTTTAAGATATTCGTCAATAGGTGAGCTAAAATTCAGAGCAACCTCTACTCCGTCTTCAGCAGGAACCACCCTGACCACGGAGGCGGGAATGCGGATTCTGGATTCGTAACTCTCTGGCATCATCCCCGGTGGAAGATAAAAAGAAGCGGTGAATTTGTCTCCTACAACCGGCAAAGGCTCATCTTGAGGCCAATAGAGCAACGCCCCCGATCGAGAAAGATCCTTGCTGTCGCAACTTATCACATCTTTCTTATCAGCGGGATCATACAGGGAAATTCTGACTTCCCCTTGATAGCGGCTGTCGCAGCCTCGACGTGAGGCTCCGCGTTCGGGGAGGTTGGGGACAAGACGACGGTCAATTTTACGGCGCGGATATATCTCATCTACTTCATGCATATCGGTAGGCCAAGTTGGTAAATATTAATGTATCATTTTAGCTTTATAGATTATATTGTCAATATAAATTGATTATATTAAACGCGATACCCAGCACTAAAATATCGCCATAACAATGTTATTAACATGATAATATCCTACCATTTACAAAGCCACGAAAACCTGCTCGCCGCCTTCTTTGGTGAAGAACCACAAAGTACCGCTACAGTACCGCTAAAAAAAAATACGGTTACAGGTTTTACCTGTAACCGCATTAAATATCTGGTCGGAGCGACTGGATTCGAACCAGCGACCCCCTGCTCCCAAAGCAGGTGCGCTACCAAGCTGCGCCACGCTCCGCAACCACCTATGATTAATCTACTCCGCCACGAATGGCAATAGTAAAAATAGCCATAAAATGAATGACCCCTTATTTGTGAATGATCTCGTAAGAATTCAGCGGAAATCACGAAAATCCAGGGCGTGCCGCTTAACACGAAGTCCCATGATCCTTTCGGTTATGTCCAGTTTCTCGGCGGCCCGGGCCATATTGCCCCGGCATTCCTCAAGAGCCTGCACAATCAGGCGTTTTTCTAGAGCAGCCAGGGCTTCGTCCAACCCCACGACCGGAAGCGCCTCTGAAACCCCACGCAAATGTGCAGGTAGATGGAGCGTGTCGATAATTCCGTCGGACCCGCACAACAAAACGGCTCTGGCAATTATATTCTCAAGTTCGCGTATATTGCCCGGCCAGGACCAAGCCATAAGCATGCCGGAAGCCTGTGCGGATATTATGCTGAATCTTCTACAGTTCTCTTCCGCATATTTTTTTGCGAACCAAGCGGCCAGGGGCAGAATGTCTTCTTTGCGTTCGCGCAGGAGTGGCAGATTAATGGGAAAAACACATAGTCGGTAATAAAGATCGCGCCGGAATTTACCCCCTTCCACCAGACCTTCCAGATCATGATTGGTGGCGGCAATTAGGCGCACATCAACGCTTAAAGTCTGTGTGCCTCCCACCCGCTCAAATTCCTTTTCCTGCAAAGCGCGCAATAGCTTGGCCTGGGCCAATTGAGTCATGTCGCCAACTTCGTCCAGAAAAAGCGTGCCGCCGTGGGCCATTTCAAAACGCCCCTTGCGCGCGCTCACGGCTCCGGTGAAAGCACCGCGCTCGTGCCCGAAAAGCTCGCTTTCCACCAAGCCTTCTGGAAGGGCCGCGCAATTGACCTTAACAAACGGCCGCCCGGCACGACCGCTGTTGGCGTGTATCATTCCGGCCACCAGTTCCTTGCCGGTGCCGGATTCACCCGTAAGCAGCACTGTGGCCCGAGAATCGGCCACATGAGCCAGCTCTTCAAACACCCGCAACATAGCCGGTGAAGAACCCACCACCATGCCGTCGAGATTCAACTCCAGCCCGTCCGGAACATGGCCCGTATTCTCTACTTTAGCGCCGCCAGAGTGAACTTTTCCGCGCCGCGTGGAGCGCTCAGGTTTATCCCCGGCTTCACTAATGCCGGAATAAGGGTGCTCCGCATGCCTGCGCACACGTATGGCGCGAGCAAAAAGCGAGGCCAGCATGCGCATGAGGCGCATATCCTCTTCCAGAGAAATGGAATCGGAAAACGGACGGCAGGCCGAAAGCGCGCCAATAGTTTCTCCCGCAATGGAGACCGGCACGCAAATGAAGGCCATGTCTTCCTTTTCAATGTCGCTCAGGCCGATTTTATTCAAAAACATCTGTTCAACCGCCACGCTGGGCACAATCATGGCTTGCCCAGTTTGAGCCACCCTGCCTGTAATGCCCTCACCAATGGCGTATCTGGCTCTGGCGCGCTGCCAGTCCGTAAGACCGTGGGAAGCTTCAGCCACTATTTCCTTTCTGGAAGGGTCAAGCAGCAGAAGCATGCCGTATTTGAGACCTGTATATTTGGCCATAATCCCCAGAGCGGAATCAAGCCGTTCCGAAAAATCGGCCGTGCCCTCCATGGCCTGGGCAACCTCAAAAAGCAATTTAAGCTCATTGGCCTCATTTTGAATATTCATAATCTCCCCCCGCCGACAGCAATTTTCTACATCAAGGTGAGTTTATAACGATATTTCCAACATAAATGTCATAATCAAAACAGTATAACAAAAAGAACAAAAGGACATTTATATTTTTTTATTCAAATATTCAGCCATAATATAAAAATAAAATTCCAAATTTAAATTATTTGCA
>JAVBLG010000050.1:0-2788 GCA_031553655.1 Desulfovibrionaceae bacterium
GAGCTGCTGGATCTTTTCGACGTGCCTCATGAGTGGGCTGTTTCATCTATGGGGCTGCTCTCCTGCCTGGCCGGGGCACTGCTGCTCTCAAGACATTTCGCCTTACCCGAGCCGCCCATAGAGCCTTCCACCGGCAACATTGCGCCGGACGATGCCGTTACGCCCGCCGCCAACGGTTCCCCCCTTGTTTTTGAGGACAATGCCGCGCCGGAAGGCAATGTAGTGGAGGCTGACGACGTTTCCGCCAGGGTAAAAGACTTTGCCAAGAATCATCAATTGAGCCGCCGCGAACAGGATGTGCTGTGGCTTCTTCTCCGGGGCTATTCCACGGAAGATATGGCGGAAGCTCTTAATCTCAAAGAGAGTTCCGTTCGGCGCTATGTGTGTGCCCTGCTGCAAAAAACAGGCACCAGCAGCCGCCTGGGTTTGGTTACGGCCCTGACCGTCCACAAAAACAGGGTAAGTAACGCGCGACCTTCTTCGTCCAGCTAAAACTTCCCCCCTTCACAAAGCCCTCTCTCTTGCACGTTCCAATCTGCTCACAAATCAGAATCTTTATATTGCTTCCACAGAGGTAAAAAGCCTCGTGTATTAAATATCTTTATTTTTATCTTTGCAATAATACATTGTTTTTTATATATAAAATAGTTTTATCATAAAATTATGATATAATTATTTTATCATAAATCATAAAATGACAATATTATTTTCTTTCATATTACCCGAAAAGTTTGAACGTGTGCGCCATGTTAAGGCATTGGGCTTTACTCGGCGTATCTGCTTGCGGGAATCACAGCCAATTCTGAAACCCCTGCTGTGATTCCCCCTAATTTTCCCTGTAACTCAGCAGCACAGATACGAGAGAGACATGACAACAAAAATCAAAATTATTACCGGATTCTCCTTAATGGTGATTCTGCTGGCTATGGTCAGCACCATCGCTTACAGGGATCTGCAAGGCACAGCCGCGGATTTTATTGAGTACAACCGCCTGGCCAAATTCAACTCTTCCACCAGTGACATGACCACCTATCTGAGCGATGTTGAAAGCGGAATTTTCAGATTTTTTGATGACAAAAAAATGGAGCATATGGACTTCACCACCAAAATGCTGAATCAGGCGGTGGAAAAAATCAGGGAGTGCCAAACCCTTGTGGTAAGGGCTGACCGGGCCGCCGCTCTTAATCAGATGCTTGGCGATATACAGACAGTGCGTTCCGCTCAGGACAAAATCAAGACAGCTTTGATTGAAAGTTACAGACAATATATGGAGATAGTGCAGCCAACCGCCGATGACGTGGGCACGAAACTTATGGGCATTGCCGCTTTGGCCAAAAGTATAAATGCCAGCGAAGTATCCTACAGTATTTCCGCGTCGTTGGAAAAGCTGGCCTTTACCCGCTCTGCCCTGAGCCGTTTTGCCGAAACGAGATCCAAAGACGACTCGAATATGTCCGCCAAGCGCATTCGCGAATTGAAGCAGGCCATGGACACAATAACCCCCAAACTGGAAGCGGGCTGGGTTCTCAAGGGTGAAGCCATGAAGGTCTTTGAATCCCTGGAAGGGGCTTACAAAAATATGGATGTCAAATTTACCGAAATTCAGCATAATTTACGGGTGCTGCACGAAGCTCTGGAAAAAATCATTACTTCCGCCGGCAAGCTCAGCGGCGAGGTTGACGCACAGGAACATGCCCTGGGTGAAAAAATGAAAGAGGATACCGCTCAAGCCCAAAAAGAACTCTTCATAACCGTTGTAGTCGGCCTGATTATCGGCGTGACTTGCGCGTTCTTTATAGTAATCGGGCTGATCCGGGTGCTGCGCGAAATGGCGGACTTTGCCGGAGCCATTGGCAGAGGCGACTTCAACTATCAAATCAAAGTCAGGGAAAAGGGCGAAATCGGAACCATGGTAACGGCCATGCGTGACATTCCCGGCATGCTCGACAATGTGATTAGCCAGGCACGCAATCTGGCCAACCGTATTTCCTCCGGATATATGCGCGAGCGGCTCGACGCTTCCAAACTACCAGGTTCTTTTGGAGAAATAGCCACTTCCACCAATGCGGTGGGCGATGCCTATTTGAGCCTGCTCGACTCTATGGATCTTCCGATCATAGCCTGCGACAAGGGCAATAATGTGGCTTTCCTCAACCGTTCCGCCCAGAATGTGCTGGGCGGCAACCATGTCGGCCAAGGCTGCGCCGGACTCATGAATGCCCCGGAATGCGGGACCGGTAACTGCATAGGCAATTGCGCCGCAAACAAAAATACCGTCCATACTGTGGAAACTGTTCTCAATCTCAGGGGCGGTAAAAAAATGAACGTATCCATCACTTCCCTGCCCTTGCACGACCTTGGCCGCCAAGTGGTGGGCTATGTGGAAGTGCTCACCGATCTCACCGCAATAAGAACCCATCAAGCCGCTGTTATGAAAGCCGTGGCTCAAGCTTCGGACATCTCCGACCGCGTGGCCGCCGCCTCCGAGCAATTGGCCGCCCAGGTGGAGCAAATCTCCCGTGGCGCGGAACGTCAGCGCGATCGCGTTGGCTCCACGGCCAGCGCCATGAGCGAAATGAATTCCACAGTACTTGAAGTGGCCCGCAACGCGGGGCAGGCTTCGGAACAGAGCGAAGACACCCGCAAGAAGGCCGAAGGCGGAGCGAATCTGGTCAACCGCGTGGTGCAGTCCATCAATACAGTCAACACCGTGGCCAATAACTTACAGACTAATATGCAGGAATTGGGACATCAGGCCGAGAGCATCGGCGGGGTAATGAACGTAATT
>JAVBLG010000081.1:0-25097 GCA_031553655.1 Desulfovibrionaceae bacterium
CCGCCCCCATGGTGCTTCACCTTCCCGCGGGCGCCCCCCACGGCTTGGCCGCCGCGCTGGCTTGGACAACGCCGGGGGGTAAATATGGGGGCAGGGGTCGTGCACCATTTTCAAAAGGGTTCCACCCCCCTTCCCCCATTATTTCCCCCCGTGCTTTGACCTAGCCAGCGCGGCGCACATGCCTTGGGGCGCGCCCGCGATAAGGTCACGCACGATGGGCGCGTACAGGGCGGCCTTGAGGTCTTGTACTGTTCCGTGTGGCGGGTTCAATTTTTCGGGAATATGGTGCTTACGCGTGGAATCGGCCATGCCTCTGTTCAGCTTGGCATAGTAATCCTGGGTGGAACGGTAGTAGTAGTGGTTTATTTGCAGTCTGCTCCAGTCGGGAGTGAGGGAAAACGGCCCTACAAGCGGCCTTTCCGCCGTGTCTACAGCGTGTTCCCCTGGTTTGAACACGCCGAGATGCGGATTGTACATATTACGGATGCGGCCCGGTTGGGCAAAGAGTTTCACATGGCGGCTGCGATCTTTGAGTTCGGGCATGGCCATGGTGTAATTTTCTATTTGCAGACCCTGTGGGCGTGTTTTGTGCCCTGAAGAACCGAAGATGAGCCAATTTCCCCCAAGGCCCGCGTGGCGTTCATAGCTTTTCAGAAGAAGACGCAGGTCGCTTTCCGCCACAGGCAGAGCAAATTCATCCATATCGATAAATCCCAGCCAGAAAAATTCATGCCCAAACGTTTCCAGGCAATGATTGTAGCAAGGCATTTGTAGGGCTTTTCCATCGGCGGCCAGCACCCGGATGTATCCAGGGCTGAGCATGTGACGCAGAGTTTCTTTTACCGGCTGTGCGCTGCCATTATCGTATATGACAAAGGATTCCACACCCATCAGAGTGTGAAAAGCAATCCACTCCTCCAGAAACGGAGTTTCGTCCTTAACAATACAACAAAGGCCGAGATAGTGCATTTTATGGAGTTTGGCGTCCGGCGCGGGCCAGGGCGGCGCAAGAGCCATTGGGCGCGTCGGCAATCAGGTCGCGCACTATTGGGGCGTAAAGGGCGGCACGGAGATCGCGTATGGTTCCGGGGGGAGGATCAAGTTTCGCGGGCATGTGGTGCCTGGTGCCGGTGGACCCTCTGACTCTGCTGAGTTTATTGAAATAATCCTGAGTGGAGCGGTAGTAATAATGGTTGAGTTGCGCCTTGTCCCACACCGGAGGAATGGAAAAAGGACCGTCAATGGGAATTTCGCTGGTGTTGACCGGCAGTTCACCATCCTTGAATTCGCCTATATGGGGGTTGGTCATGCCCAGAGTGCGTTTCGGCCGGGTAAAGAGCTTGACGTGGCGGTTCATGTCTTCACGTTCGGGCATAGCCATGGTGTAGTTTTCTATTTGCAGACCTTCCGGACGCGTTTTGTGGCCGGAGGTGCCGAAATTCATCTGGTTCAAGCCGAGGGCGGCGTGTTTTTCATAGCGCGACAGAAGAACTCGCAAATCACCGTCACTTACCGGCAGGGCGAATTCGTCCATATCGATGAAACCCAGCCAGAAAAAATCTTTCCCGAACTCGTTCAGGCAGTGGTTGTAACAAGGAACTTGTTGGGCTTTTCCCGGTATGCGAAACAGCTTTATATAGCCGGGCTCAATCATGCGCCCTATGGTTTCGGCCACGGGAACAGCACTGGCATTGTCATATATAATAAATGATTCCACGCCCATGAGAGTATGGAAAGCAATCCATTCTTCCAAAAACGGAGTTTCATCCTTTACGATGCAACAAAGGCCCAGATAGTGCATACCACACCCTCAGGAAATTATTACACTGTCCACAGCATTGGAATAATCGGGCACAGCCACATGTCTGAAGTCGGAACCGGGAAGGACAAGCTGCCCCGCGCCGTTGAATTCCACCCCGGCCTGGATGGTGAGCGGACCAAGGGCGGAGGCGCTTTCGCGCACGGATCTGGTGAACATGCCGCGCCCGGTAAAGGTTTGAATGGCAGCTTTGGGGTTTCTGAACTCTCGATTTTTAAAAAATCCGTAATGCTCGCAAATGCTGTCGATTACGGTAGCTAAAATTGGATGACCGGGGGCAAACCCCAGGCCCCATTGCAGCACGTATTTTTCCGGATGCTTTAAAAGAACGGCCACGTCCTGTTTTGGAAAAACGAGGCAGTCTTCGGAGTCAAAAGAAATCAGGGCCGTAGCTTCCGGCCTGTGAATAGAGGCCAGGGGCGCGGAACAGCCTCGGCTGATGTCGAAATAATATCCTCCACGTTCGTGCAGCAGACAATAGCGAAAAATATCGGCGCGTATGGGACCGAACATGCAGCCTTTGAAAATTTCATATATTTTTTTGTCGCTCCAATGTTCCTCCATATAGCGATCAACATCGCTTTCCAAAAATAGGGTGAAGGACAAATCCGGGTTTAGATCGCGGAATTTTTCCATTGCCCGACGGTGGGTTTTGCCGAAATACTTGTTGTTCCAGGTTTGGTAAACAACAGGAGGAATGGCTTGTTTGCGGCTGTTTGCGGCTTCGCGGTTCTTCAATTCCTCCCAGGGCAGTTCCGTGAGCATGCGGTTGCGCTCTTTGGCTTCTCGGATCATCCTCTTAAACATATCAGAAGCCTTCCTCTAAAGGCGGCCACACCAGACTGCCAGCGTCGGGGGCAAGGGTCTGGCGGCTTCCGGGCAGGAGATGCACCTGGCGCTCAACGGTTTTAAGGCGTTTTTCAGCAAGCCATTGCAGAGCTTGGGGGTAGATGCGGTGTTCCAGTTTGTGGATGCGCATTTGCAGCGCTTCCAGGCTTTCCGCCGCATTGACCGGCACGGCGGCTTGAATGATTACCGGGCCGTTGTCCATAATTTCATCCACGAAATGTACAGTGCAGCCGGTTATCTTCACTCCCCACGCCTTGGCGTCGGCCGCGCCGGAAAGGCCGGGAAAGGCCGGCAGAAGGGCCGGGTGGATGTTGATTATTTTGCCGGCGAAGGCCGAGATAAATTCATTGCTGAGCAGCCGCATGTACCCGGCCAGAACCACAATTTCGGCTCCGGCCTTTTTTATTTCGGCAATCATAGCCCTGTCGAATTCCTCTCTCGAGGCATACTCCTTGTGATCCAGGCAAATGTGGGGCACTCCGGCCTTTTCGGCCCGTTCAAGAACTCTGGCCCCCGGCCTGTTGCAAAGCACAAGCGCGGCTTCACAATCGAGCGTTCCGGCCTTGATGCGTTCAAAAAAGGCTTCGGCATTGGAGCCATTGCCCGAGGCCAAAATGGCAATTTTCAGAGACATATTCGATTTCCTACAAAATATGTATTGAAACAAGTTAAAATAGCAATCGAAGAACGGCCGGTCAAGGGCGCAGCAAAATGGACAGATGCTCTTCCAAAAAGCGCGGCATTTCATTGGTGGGGTTGAGCAAATCAAGATGTATGGCTCTTATTATGCCAGTCATGCTGGCGGCCAGCATGGCGGCCGTGTCTTCCGGCGGCAATGTTTTGTTGATGGTGCCGTCGACCTGGCCACGTTCGATTCCTATTTGGAATTGCTCTTGAAGGTGTTGGAAAATTTCCAGGCAATGGCGGCGGACTTCGCCGGAAGCATCGCCGTAGCGGCTGGGCGCGTCGCAGAAAAGCAGATTGAATTCGGTATCGTTCTTTTTGGCAAAAACATAGCTGGCCTTGATCAGTGAAATGATCAATTCAAGCCCGGTTTCCGGGTTGCGTACTTCAAGATACTGCTTCACGTCAACAACGAGCTTGTTTTTTATGGCGATCAGAAGCTCCAGAAATATATCGTCCTTGCTTTTGAAATACCTGAAAATAGTCCCCTCGGCCACATGGGCCTCGCGAGCCAGCAGGCTGGTGGAGGTATTGGCCAGGCCTCTCTTGGCGAAAAGCCTGGCCGCAGTATCAAGTATTATCTGTCTTTTCATTGTACCAGTATAAAGTAAAACAAGTCTGGAATCAAATAAACCTTTTCGACTATAGTATTTAAATTTTCAAAATTGCCCTTATTGTCCTTCGCAAAATATTCTTATAGTATTTCGCTTCTGACGACCCTACAAACGCACGGGCCGTCAGAGCATTTCGCTCATTTCATTCGCAAAACGCTCTAATGCAAGCGCAGGGCAAAGTTGATCATAAAGCCCAGGCTGATGAGCCACATAACCCAGCTGACTTCCCTGTATCTGCCCGAAACCAGCTTAAGCAGCACATAGCTTACAAAACCGAAGGCGAAGCCGTTGGCTATGCTGTATGTGAGGGGCATCATGATTATGGTAAGAAAGGCTGGTATGGCTTCGGTTATGTCGTCGAATTCAACATGGGTCACTTCAGCCATCATCAGGGTGCCCACTATAATTAGGGCGGGCGAGGTGGCAAAGCCGGGTACCAGTCCCACCAGAGGAGCGAAGAGCAGGGCGGCTATGAAAAGTACGGCCACGGTTATGGCGGTGAGGCCGGTTCTGCCGCCGGCGGCCACCCCGGCGGCGCTTTCCACATAGCTGGTCACGGTGGAGGTGCCGAAAACGGCGCTGGCCATGGTGCCTATGGCGTCGGTGGTAAGGGCGCGGTCGAGGTTTTCTATGGTACCGTCGTCTTTCATCAGCCCAGCCTTGCGGGTAAGGCCGATGAGCGTGCCCATATTGTCAAAAAGCTCCACCAGGGTGAAAGTGAAAACAATCGAGAATATTCCGTACTTCAGTGCGCCGATGAAATCCATAGCCATGAAGGTTTCGGATATGCTGGGCACATTGGCGCTGAACACGCTGGATATGCCGGTAGGCCAGGCTGTGGCCCCGAAGATCATGCCCAGCACGGTGGTAAACAAAATGCCGAGCAGCAGCGCGCATTTGACATTCATGGCCATGAGCCCGCCGGTGAATATCAGCCCGAGTAGGGCAAGAAGCGGAGCGGGTTGGCCCAGTTTGAACTGGGTTGCCACCACATGGCCCGCTCCCACCAGGGTTGCCGGGTTGCTTATCACTATTCCGGCGGTTTTAAGACCAACAAAGGCTATGAAAAGGCCTATGCCCACGCCGATAGCGCGTTTGAGGTTCATGGGCACGGCCTTGATAATGGCCTGCCGTATGCCGCCGAGCGTCAGCAGCAGAAATACAATACCGGATATGAACACCGCGCCAAGGGCCGTTTGCCATGTGAGGCCCATGGCGAGCACCACTGTGTATGTGAAAAAAGCGTTTAGGCCCATGCCGGGGGCCACGGCCACGGGGAAGTTGGCCCACAGGCCCATGATGATTGTGCAGAAGGCCGCCGACCATATGGTGGCGGCAATAGCCGCTTCTTTGGGAATGCCCGCTTCGGCCAGGATGTTGGGATTGACGAAAATAATGTAACCAACGGCCACAAAAGTGGTCAGGCCTGCCAGCAGTTCCGTTTTTACATTTGTGCCTTTGCTTTCAAGCTTGAAAAGCTTTTCCAGCAAGCCGTTGGAATGTGCATGATTAAGGGTGCTCATGGCGGAGTATCTCGTCTGGTTAGCTTTGCCGTCAATGCGGCCAGCGTAAAATGGAAGGGATCGTACACAACAATATTGCGCTTCGAATTTGGGCAGAGCAAGTAGCCTGCCAGATTTTTTATAATCGTAAAACAATGTTAGCGCAATAATGGCGAAGAGGAGAGAGGTGGTGCCGGGCTTTTATTTGTACAACCTCGCCCAAGTGTCTGTTATTCGGCGGACGAGGGCAGGGTAATAATCGCCTCAAGGCCGGGGCCGGCATCGCGCAGTATTATCCGTCCGCCGTGCAGGTTGGCTACTTCTTTAACAAAAGGCAGGCCAAGGCCGGTGCTTTTTTTTCCGGTGCCAGGCCGGGCCAGGGAAAAGAATTTGTCAAATACCTTGTCTTTGGCGAAATCCGGTATGCCGGATCCCTGATCTCTTATGGAAAAAGCCACATGCCCGTCTTTTTCCGTGGCGCTTACAGTTATGGTTGATTCGGGCGGGGAGAAATCGGCGGCATTTGACAGCAAATTGCCGAATGCCTGGCGCAGCAGCAGTTCATCGCCTTCGATCACGGCGTTTTCGGGCACATTGGTATGCAGCGTTATTTTTTTGCCTTTAAGCGGGCAATGCAGGGTTTGCCCCAACTCGCCGAACAAAGCGCGGGCTTTTACCGGCTTTTTGGTTATGGCGCGCACATTTTCCAGGCGCGACATTTGCAGCATTCTTTCCACCAGGCTTTGCAGCCTTTGCACTTCCGAGTCTATATTATCCAGAAACTTCACGCCCGGCCCCGGCGGCACATGGTCGCGCAGTATTTCACCCGCGCCTTTTATGCCGGTAAGCGGGCTTTTCATTTCGTGGGTCAAGGCCCTGACATAATCTTCGATATAATTTTTGCCTTCCAGGCTGGCGCGCATTTCGGCCAGGGCCGCGCCCATTTCGCGTATTTCGGCCGGTCCCAAATCCGGAGGAGTTTCCGGCGGCCCCTGTTTTATGGAGCGCATATAGGCGGTGAGCTTTTTGATGGGCCTGGTTATCCACATGGAAAGCAGCGCCGCCAGCCCAACGCAGATAACAGCCGTAAGCGCCAGAATGAAACGAAATTTTCTTTTGGCAATGTCTATGAACAGCGAGACGCTGTTTTTGGGTTTGCCCACAGTAACCACCCCATACAGGGCGTTTTCGCGCATAATTGGCGCGGCAACGTAAATTGTGGTGGAGGTGGGATCTTCCGGGTCCATTCTGGTGGAACGCGCGCCATAGCGGCCCCGCAAGGCCAGATAAACGTCGTTCCAACGCGAAAAGTCGCTGCCTGGCGCGTGGCGCGCTGTGGAGTCGTACAGTAGAATGCCTTTATTATCGGTTATATAGATATGTAAATTAACCCTCTGTTTTTCATGGTCGTAGATTTTGGCCGAAAAACTCCGCTGCCGCAGGGACGACATGGCCTTGTCCACATCGTCCAGCGTAAGGGCCGGTTGCTCCGCCCCCTGGGCCAGCATGGCCGCTACAAGTTCGGCCATGTCCACGGTGGACTCCTCCACGGCCTCCAGGTAGCGCGGGCGCACTTCATTAAGAATCATATATACCAGGAAAGAAAACGATACCGTGGTGAGCAGGGCGTATATGAGGACGATGCGTATCCCGATGCTCATAAATCATCCCTCAACGCATAGCCTGTTCCTCTGTGCGTGACTATGGGATCGGAATCGTCCACTTCGCGGCATTTGGCGCGCAGAGATTTGATGTGCGCGTCAACCGTGCGGTCGAAACTGGGGCTGTCGTCGCCCCATACCGCGCGCATCAGCGTATCGCGTGAATAAACCCGCCCGGGGCTTGCGGCCAGCGTAACCAGCAGTTTGTATTCGTAGCGGGTTAATTCAAGTTTTTTGCCGTGGTAAACGGCCTGCATTTTTTCATGAATAATGCGCAACTTTTCAGAAGGAACCTCCGCGCGGTCCATACGATCCATGCGTTCGGCCGGGGCGTAGCGGCGCAGCACGGTTTTTATTCTGGCTCCGAGTTCCCTTGGCGAAAAAGGCTTGGTCACATAATCGTCCCCGCCTATTTCAAGGCCCACTATTTTGTCTATTTCATCATCGCGGGCCGTGAGAAAAATTATGGGCACCGAGGAAAACGATCTTATGCGCTTGCATAGTTCAAAGCCGCTGATGTCCGGCAGGCCCACGTCCAGCACCACCAGATCATGCCCGCCGCCCTTGAGGCTTTCAAGGGCGGGCAGGCCCAGATTGTGCCATTCGGCTTTATAGCTTTCGCGCTCCACGCAGTGAATCACGGTGTCGGCTATGGAGCGCTCGTCTTCAATGATCATTATGTTTTTCATGCGGTATACCATAGACAGTTTGTTGAATAAAATTCAGCTCGTGCCCTGGCGGGCTGAACACATGTGCGCCCTTTTGTTCCTGTCTGAATAGCTTTTGGATGCGCCTTCCGTCAACTTCGGCCATGACCTGGGGAAAGTGTGGGATTTTATTTTCAGACTATTTGGTGAAAGATATTTTTACTAATAGGCCTATGGATTGCTCATATATAGTGCTTATTTCCATATCTCCGTTTGACCAAATACGTCTTTTACCATCAAAAAGGGCGTTGTTTTTGATCAAAATGACCCTGTCATAAACTTCCTTACGCTCCTTTTCGTCGAGTTTTGGGGTGCCGGCCTTTATTGTGGACATGGCGCTCACGATAATATTCTCTCCCTCCTGGGGGCCGTGACCGCTGCCAACCATGGATATGCCATTGAGGCCTTTCCCATTGCCGTTGGAAACGAGCTGGAATTGCACATTATCAGAGCATTTGTAGTTTTCTTTAAATTTATCCTCCCCAACTTTTTCAAAATGAAATGGTTTATCGGGAATAGGAGCCAGATTCAATTGCTTTGCCAGGCCATTGAATGCGTCCTTGAAGTTTTTTGCTGTGAATTGGGGCGCGCCAACCGAGGCGGACTGCGAATTACTACCGATCATCAGCAGAAAACCTAAAACAGGTGAAACTACGGTGCTTATATCCATTTTACCGTTGGTCCAAGTCCTGACCTTACCATCGGCAATATTCTCATCTTTAACTGTGAAAATTTGATTAATAACCTTGTCTTGTTCAAGCTCACTAAGCTTGGGGGTGGCGGCCCTTATTGCTGTGATGGTGTTCTTGACGACATCTGCCGCTGCCTTCGGCGAGTCAATTCTTCCGCTGGTCATGATCACACTTTCAAATAAATTAGTTGTTTTATTAAAAAAAAATATAAAGCTCACAGAGGAGCAATTGTATTGCTCAGTATTATCCTTGGGAGCATCGGCCTTGGGAGCATCGGCCTTGGGAGCGTCGGGAATGGGAGTAATTTTAATTTTTTTTGCCAATTCATTGAAATTTCTTTTGAACTCGTCAGCGCTTATTTCCAGTGCGGCGCATTGCGCTCCGGTTGAGGTGACAGAGAGCATAAAAAAGGTAAGGAACATGGCAAAAATTGTTTTGAATGAACAGGCACATTTTTTATACATGGTGACAAAACCTCAATGATAAATGTTTTAAATTACTATATTTTTTAATTTTTGCCTTACATCTTGGCCCCGGCTCCGATTAATACCGAACGACGCTTTTCAAGTTCCTCAATCCAGCTTTCCTCACTCTGTTGCCTGCTCAGTATATACTCGTCCCATTTTTCGGAACCAAACGGTACAACATTGTGGTTTATATCAATATACGTAATCTTTTTAACGCCAGTTTTCACCATAACAAAATCGGCTCGTCTGTCTTGCCGTTTTTGTCCATAGAGCGTTTGAGTTCATCAGCCGTGCCACTCAAGCAGAGATTGATGTATGCGGAGTCTGAGGAATACAAAAAATGCTTACCAGCCAACCCTGAAATGACAAGAAAAATTAATATGAAAACTACATGAATGAGATGTCTTTTTATTAACTCCCAGCATACTGTGAAACAGCGCATGTGCAAATCCTCTCATGTAAATTTATTACATTTTGGGCGTGACTATGAGGAAAAAAAACTTGAGCGCCTGCCGCGAACATGGGCCAACAGCAGCAAAATGGCCGCGAAAATCATGGCCCACTCATGGGGTTCGGGCACGGCATTGGCCACAAAGGGCCTGAACATGCCGTTTTCCCGAATGGCCGGAGTGAGATCTTTTTGTTCTTGTTCCGCCTCGCGTTCAAAGCGGTTTGCGTCTTTTTCCGCACGGTTGAGCATTTCCCGCTGCCAATCGGACACCAGAGCCAACATGGAGGAGTAGGGCGACACTATCCGGGCCTGCGCGGCCACGGCGTGCAAGCGGTCCAGATCCGGCGTTCCATCGGCCGGGGCCATACGGGCGGCATAAGAAATCAGCTTGTGGGCCGCCAACTGGTCAGGCTTATTTGCGTTTTCCGTGCCCTGTGCCTTGGCGTCCGTATTTTCAGCATCCTGTTCCTTGAATATCTTCCATATATACCTCCCGTCAACTTCCACCGCGCCGGGAGTGGCGCTTGCAAGATTATGCCAAGCCATGGCGGCGAGAGCTTTTTCCAGTCCGGTTTCCAGGCCTCCTCCGGCCAGCAGAATATTTTTCAGCAGATTGTCGTCAATGGAGCGCGGCATTTGCCCGTCAAGAAGTAAAAACCATACCGGGCCTGTAAACGGCTTGTAGTTATGGGCGTCCGCTTTTTCTCCGAACAGGGTCTTGTCGGTGAGCACCAGGGTATAGCGCCCGTCCGCCGCGATTTCGGAAAACCCGTCCGCCAGTTCATGCGCGTTCAACGAACCCCATAGAATGCGTTTTTTTATTTGCGCGGATGGATCTCCCTCTATCTTTTCCCAGCCTTTGTTCCAGGCGTAATAGTTCACATTTTCGCCACAGGCGTCATTTATGCCCGCCAGAGCTTTATGCAGGGCCTTTGCGCGGGCGTTCATGCTGTAAGAAGTGTCGATGAGCACATTCAGGCCTTTATCGCAGGCCGGTATCGCTTTGTTATGGGGCGTGGCAACCACACTGTACCCTCCCGCGCGCAACCGCGCCTCCACGGGCTTTGATGGAGACGCCGGCAGCGAGGCCGGCAGCCATGCGCGGTTTTTGGGCATGGCCACGCCGTTTTGCGTGTAAGCCGTGCCCGCGTTCCAGAACAGATTGCGTTTTTCCACCATATGCGGCATGCCCCAGGTTTTATCGTTCTGCTTCACAGCCCGGATGGAAAGCCATATATGCATCACGCGTTTTTCCGGGCTGATTCCGTTGCCGGGAATGGGATATACCCTGAGCCGGTACATGCGGGGGCCAACCTGTTCAAGCAGGGCCGGGTCTTCCCCTCTGGCCACAATGGCTTTGTATACTTTGCGGGCCGCTCCGCGCGGGGCTACATTGGCCGCGAATTTTTCCTTTTCATTTTCCCCCAGCCACAATCCGGTTATGACGGCTCCTTCGGGCAAATTGAAGTATACGGCGGTTTCTTCGGCCCGCGCGGAAGTATTGCTATAAACCTCGTGCAGCATTATGTCGGCCCATTCGCCTTGTTCGGTCAGATTGAGTTCCTGTTTTTGTAGGTACACAACTTCTTTGTCAATATTGAGCAGGCCCGCGTCACGCCCGTTGGCTATGTGGCGGTAGCTGTAGGCCCGGCGTATGGCTTCGCGTTCGTCTTCCTGTATTTTAGCGTCGAAAAGTTTTTTATAAAGTTCTTCCGCCCGCAGGTGCTTCCATACGAAATTGTGGGCTAGGCCCCGGGGTTCTATGGGTGCGGAAACGAAATCGAATATTCTCTGTATGGATTCCGTTGAAGCGGCGTCCACTCCAAACGCGTTGCTGTAAATTTGTTGCAGCGAGCAAAGGCCCGTTTCGCCGCCTTTGAGCGGAGACAGATAAATGCCTGTCAGAAGTGAACGGTAATATTTTTCGTTTTTGGTTATTTCGGCTTTATCGGCGTCGCTCAGATTGGAGTAATCATATTTATTAAGTATGAAGTCGTTGTTTCGGGCATGGGGCACGGCCAGAACCAGTGTTGCCGCCGCCGGAACCAGAACAGCCATGGCCGCCGCCTTTATTTTACCGTTCGGAAGGGCGGCGGACAGCGCGCGGTAAAAATTCGCGCAGGCGTAACAGGTATAAATGAAAGGAGAAAACAACAGCAGGCACACTGCTTTGAAAATGTGCGGCACCATAAAAACCGCTGTAAGCAGAATTGTCAGCCCGAACATGAATCCGGTATACACCGCAAAGGCGCTGGCTGTTACCATGAGTATCGGTGGAATGAAAAAAATCAATAAGATACAGATCCATGCGCCGCACCACATACTCAGGGCCGCCCCGGCCAGATCAAGCGGCGAACCGTTTCTGGTTTTACCGAAAATGCGCGCGAGTTGATAGGCGGAAGCCAGATTAAGGAGCGCCCACAGGCAAAAACCGGCCGGAGACAAAGGCTTCAGATTGAGCAGCATGAACAGGGGCGGAACAAACGTGGGAAGTTCCACCATTAGAAATAGTTGGTAAAGTTTTTTGTGATCATCCACAAGATGAATTCGTCCCAGAAATATGGAACCGGCCACAGACACCAACATTGCCAGCGCATATGGCATGGCTGCGGCCAAGTCCGCGGATTTGCTCCAGGCCAGAGGGATCAGGCCGAAAAACAGAAAAATTGCGAAAATAATGTTGCAGAACCAGAACAGCAGGCGTCGCGCCGGGCGGAGCGGGCATAGATGATCCGTCATTTCGAGTCTCCTTGACATACTTGGTTTGTTGATATTTAAAATTGGATGTGTCAGCCCTGTGTCATGGTATTGCTGAAAGGGGGGGTGCGGTGTTTTTTCCGTCTTCAAGCATGGCTTTGGCGCGTTGGAAAAAAGTTTCGGCTATGTACGCCAGAATTTCGGGGGAAACTGCTTTGCCGTTTTCCAGATAAATGCTGACCATGGCATGCGGCTGTTCGGGAGCGAGCAGGCCGCGCCACAGCCGCGCGGCATAGTCGCAGGTGTTTCCGGTTTTGGATTGAAACCAGTAAAGAAGAATATTGCTGGAATCTTTTATGGTGACCATGCGCATATGGAATTCCTTGTTTCCGTTTTTGTTCCCATCCGGAAGCGCATGCGATGGATCCGCGCGAATAGTTATGATTTCACTCTGTTCCATCACATGGCCTTCGGATCTCAGGCATTGCTCGGGGTGATGATGACCACGCCAGGAGCGCGCCAGCACCACAAAAGCACTGCCTTGGCAGCCGTGCATGCTAAAGGTCGCCTTGTCATAACTGATTACTCCGTGGCGAAGAAAAAGCCCCGCTTCCGCCGCGCTGAGGGGCAGGCTCCCGGCTGATTTAACGGCAAGCGGGGGGTGTTTTTTGGGGGGAGTTTGCGCTGTATTGGCCTTTGTAAGACAGATAAAAGCCAGTAGAATTGCGGCGACAAGGGCGCAGTCTTTCAGCGAGGATGACGAATGGGCGGAGTTCCGGCGCTCATGTGGTTGCGCTGTGTCGTAATGCTCCGTGCCGTTCTCGCGGATCGGCGCGCTGGCGGCGCAAAATGTTTTGAGCATGTGGCGGGCCATAAAGCAGGCCCCCACAAAAGCCAGCATGCCAAGAGGGACGTGCAGCGCCTCTTTAACCGAATCAGCCACATCAGCGCGGCAAAGGGCCACCAGGGCGATTATTCTGATCACATTGCCCAGCGCCGCCAGCAGGCAGTTTGCCAGAAAAACGCATATCCAGGCCGCGTTCATCCGGCATTTTTCCATAATACTGAAAAGCAGCGAAAAAACGGCCATGGAAAAGAGGCTTTTTACGCCACTGCACGGCAAATCCACATTGGCGGCGGCATTTTCCATAATCAGAATTGTTTCGGTGGAATAAACGCCGCCTCCAAGCGGAGACAGAACAAGCTGCGCCGCTTTGGCCGACAGCAGGCGCAAAGGAAAGCCGATAAAAATTTCAACGTGATAGCTCAAAGGCAGGCATAAAAAAAACAGCAGCGCAAAGTATAAGGCATTTTGCCAGAGTCTTTGCCCGGTGAAAAATCCCAGGCAGCCGTAAACGGCCAAGCCCATAAATATGCAGGATACAATGTTGATCCGCAGGAAATATTCCGCGCCCGCAAAACCGGCCAGACCGGCGAGAAAAACGTACAGAGGCCATTTTTTTATGATGCAAACAGGTAGATCCGGCTTTTTCAGGCCATGCCGCGCCAGAACAAAAACCGTGAAAGCCAGCAGCATGGCTGCATGCTCCCGATATTCCGGTGAATTAAAGCCATCCGCCAGCCATTTTATTTGCGGCAGAAAAAGAACGGCCAGCAGCGCGGCTGTGAGCGGGGCCGCCGCTTCATGCGGACGAAGGCGGATTGTTGCGGTGTTCATGAGCGCATAATGGCGCTTTTTAAAGAAAGGGCTGTGAACTGTTTATGAAATCGGCATGAAATGGTAATGCGGTCAGTTTGGTGTGATACTTCGTCAGGCGGCATTTTCCGCTCGGGTCATGTACGATGGATCGGTGTATGGTTTTCTTGGACTCCTTACTGGACGACTATCGCCCATTTGGGTGTCCAAGAAAACCATACACCGATCCAGTGGCCGCCCGCGGTAAAATGCTATAGTATGTTGGTTATTTTGCTATAATGCTGTTGCATGATTGCTATGAACCGCTATAAAATTTGGCATATGGTATCAGGCCAATGGCAGCGGATCGTGAACCGGAAGCAGGCCTTCTTCCGGAAAATGGAGGAGTTCTCAATGTACTACAACGCAAGCTACATAAAGACATTCCTGACCGTTTCGGCAATTATGATTGTTCTGTGGCTTATCGGAAACGAGGTGCGTTATCTGCTCATAAACTGGTTCAACAACGAATCGGCCACCGTGCTCATCGAGGGCGGCTGGTATCTGCTCTCTTTTTGTGCCGTTTTTGCGGTTGGCCCCATCGCTTCCTGGGTTGCGGGGGAACTGAGCGAAAAGAAATCATCCTCTACTATATCTTGAAATCCACGTTCCACTCCGCGTCGCCAAAACTTACCAGCCGTTCGGCCGGTTTTGAACGCAACAGTACCTTGCCGCCTCTGATGGAATAGAGACACACGGGCATGCGCCTTACAGCCTCGATTTCGTCGGTGGCGTCCAGCACAATAATGTTGGCGGGCCTGTCTTTTTCAATGCAGTAACGTTCCGCCACATTCATGGTGATAGCCGAATTGTCGGTTATCATGCTGAAAAGGCGGGGAATCTGGCCGCGCCCACTCATATGCGCCGTGTGCATAAGCAAATTGGCGGCCTGAAGCATGGAGCCGGTGCCCATGGGATACCACGGGTCCATTATGGAATCGTGTCCTATGGAAACATTCACGCCATTGGCGTCGAGTTGGTCGACCCTGGTATGACCCCGGCGGCGCGGGTAGCCGTCGGTTCTGTTTTGCAGCACGGAATTATCAAAAGGGTTGGTGATGAAATTCACCTTGGAACGGGCGGCAATGCCCATAAGCTTCAGGGCATAATCGTTGTTGTAATTATGCATAGCCGTGGTGTGGCTGGCGGTAACACGGCTACCCATGCCGGTTTCAATAGCCCGTTTGAGAATCACTTCCACAAAGCGCGATTGCTCGTCTCCTGTTTCATCGCAGTGTATGTCTATGAGCGCGCTGTATTTTTCAGCCAGGGTAAAGGCGAATTCCACATCTTTAACCCCGTCTTCGCGCGTGAGCTCGATATGCGGAATGCCGCCCACGACATCCGCGCCCATGTCCATGGCGCGAATCATCAATTTTTGCATGGCCCCTGAAGGATCAGTAAACACCCCGTCCTGAGGAAAGGCCACAATCTGAATTTCGGCCAGATCCTTCATTTCGTCTTTCAATTCCAGCAGGGCTTCCACCGTGATCAGCTTCGGCTCAGTGGTGTCGGCATGGGTGCGGATGAACTGCACTCCATTGGCGAACTCCCATAAAACCGCCTCTTTGGCTTTTTCCTTTACAGCTTCCTTGCTGATTCCCTGCTTGTATTCACCCCATATTTTTATACCTTCAAGCAACGTGCCGGAATTATTGTGGCGCGGGTGGCCCACCGAAAGCGCCGCGTCCAGATGCAGATGCGGATCGCAAAGCGGCGGGCAAGTCAGATTGCCTCCGGCGTCCACCTCTTCTTTGCCCTTGGCTACTAGTCTTGGCTCAATGGCGGTTATGAGACCGTTTTCCACGCCGATGTCGCACAAAGTTTCGGCCTTTTTCAGCCGTGCGTTGCGGATGATCAGATCCATGGCTATTTCCTTTATAGGAATTTTACTTTTTTATCTTCGGTTTTATTGAACTCAAGGTGACTTTATAGTAGTTGAAGTTCATGGGAATATCCAGCTTGTTTTCTTTTCTGCGGCCAAAGGCTTCTTCCGGAGAGGCTCCTGGCGGCGACAGCAGGGTTTTTGCCGCGCGGCACCATCGTTTCAAATTGTTTCTGACGGCCTGGAACAATTTTCAGGACGTCATGACCGAATTGGAATATGTGCTGTGTTGTGATCATCCCTTTGGCATGAACCGGGTACGGTCCTTGTGTACGCAAACGGCCACCCAGGTTTTTCAATGCATCATGCAAATTGACAAACTCAGCCCCGGCAGCGGAAAAGTTCCTGCCGAGCGTTTCGGCATTTTGCAAAACGAGGTTTCAGCCCTGGTTTTTCCCAAGGGCCGCTGCCTGTTGGGGCCTTCCATTATCGCGGTGGGCGACCCCGAACTTGAATCCGTGCCCGAACTGGTGGACCCGGCCGCCGCGCGCTTGGGCGTTTTGCAGCGTTCTATGCCTGATTATGTTCCGCCGGGGTTTGTGCTTACCGCCGCCGGTTGTGAACAGATTTTGCGTGAAAACGATCTACAGGAAGAAATAAGCCGCCGCGTCCAGATAGCCGGGGGTATTACCGCTTCCACAGCTCTGGAACTGGCGAACAGCCTCGATGCGCTAATAAACGGCGCATCTATGCCCGCCGATCTGACTGACGATCTGGGGCGTGAACTTGAGCGTCTGCGCCGTGAAACTGCCGGGCGTGACATGCGCCTGATTTTTCGAGGTCGTATGTGGCCAGGGAGTGGTAACGGCCCCGAAATGGAGCTGGATCACGGACTGGTGCTGTGGGGGCCTTCCCTGCCGTTGAATTCCGATGACGAGGCCATTATGGCCGCGTTGCGGTCCACTATCGCGTTGAAATACCATGCCCCCGCTCTTGTTTATAAGCGCTATCGCGGTCTTACCGACCTGGGAGCCGGGATGTGCGTGGCCTGTCTGTGCGTGGAAGAAGGTGCTTCCGGCGGAGTGGCGCATACGGGTAACCCCATGTCTCCCGTGTCTTTCACTTCGGGCAATGTGCATCTTTACACGGGCCGGGGCCTTCCTGAAGATATTGAGTATTCGCTTCTGCCGGTGGATGTGCTGCATGTGAGCCGAAGCCATCCACACAAGGTCCGTCTGCGCAATGTGGCCGGACCGGCCGGGAGGACTGGGCCTGACGATCCGGTTTTGTCCGATGAAGAGGCCGTGCGGATAGCCGAACTCTCTCTGTCTCTGGAAAATGCCGGCAACTGTCGCCGCCAGTCGGTCACCTTTGCCTTGGAACCTTCCGGCGGGCTTAAAGTGCTGATGCAGCGCGCTATGATCATGGGCCATGTTGAAGATGCTGAAGTCATTCCGGCCGACGAGGAGTTGCCCTTGCCTCTGCTGGCCGGGGGTGTGGCGGCAAGCCCCGGCATATGCTGCGGAAAACCCTATATTTTGAAAGATTTGGCCGATATGGCCGATTTTCCTCTGGGCGGTCTGCTGGTAGTTGAGCGTGACCTTTACCAATGGACAGCGCTTATGGATCGTGCCTGCGGCATTGTGGCCGAGAGCGGCATTCTGGCCAGCCGCCTCGGCTCTTTGGCCAGAGAATTCGGCAAACCCGCCATTTTCGGTATGCAGGGCGCTGTGGAACAATTGGCCGGGCAAGAATGCGTTACGGTTTATGGTGACGGTTGCCTTGTGTATCCCGGTCGGGTGGAGACGCTGCTTGAGTTGGCCCAACCTCCGCGTGACTTCATGCCCCAAAGCCCGGTACTGGCCATTCTGCGCCATGCCGCCGAACATATTTTGCCTCTTAACCTAACTCTGGACCCTGATTCTCCTGACTTTACCGCCGCTTCCTGCAATACCTATCATGACATAGGGCGTTTCTGCCACGAAAAGGCCGTGCAGGCCATGTTCGACTTTGGTTCAGATCACCGTCGAGCCGCTTCGCGAGTTAAGCAGCTGCAGGATGATGTGCTTAAGCAGTTCTGGGTTGTAAACCTTGATGACGGTTTTGATGGCCCTATAAACGGGCCGGTGGTGCATATTTCCAAAATAAAGTCCAAACCCATGCTGGCTTTGTGGAAGGGCATGAACGCCTGGGCCTGGCAAGGGCCTCCGGCGGTTAACGGCAAGGGCTTCATGTCGGTACTTTTCGAGGCCACGGCAAATCCACATCTTGACCCGGCGACGCAGTCAACGTTTTTTACGGAAAAAAATTACTTCATGATTGCCGGCGATTATTGCAGCCTGCATTCGCGCTTCGGTTTTCATTTCGTATCGGTTGAAGCCAGGATTACGGAAAGGCAAGCCGAAAATTATGTGCTGTTCCGCCTGCGCGGGGGCGCGGCAAATATTGAGCGGCGCGTGGCCAGGGTTAATTTTGTAGGCGATATTTTATGGGAATTTGGTTTTACGCCCAAAATCAGCAGTGACGCCGTGGCCGCCAGAGCAGAAAATATCAGCCCGGAGGAAGGCATGGCCCTTCTGCATGTGGCCGGGCATATGTGCATACACACCCGACAGTTGGACATGATTATGGCCGACCCGGCCGAAGTGGCGGCCCGACGGCGCGAGCTGATTGCCAGATGCAGGGAGTTGTACGTCGCGCACGAATAAAAGCTCGTGTGTGGCGATAGAACGGACAAAGGGAGCGTGTTTTTATGGACGCATTGAGGGGCTACAACAAGATTCGCCGGCGCATGTTTCTCACTCTTTTGCTCCTGGCATTGACGCCGCTTGTGGCGCTGGGCATGTTCTGCATTGAACGCATCGGTTCAGCCTATGAAGAAAAAGTTTCCGCCGGGCTTGAAGCCATAGCCAGTAGTAAACGGCGCTCCGTAGACACATTCATTGTGGAGCGCGTGGCCCAGATCAAGGTTCTGGCCTACACTCACCCTTATTCCGAACTGTCCGACACCGGGCGGCTGAGCGAAATTTTTTCGGCCATGCAGTCTTCGGGGCGTTCTTTTGTGGACATAGGCGTAATCGGCATGAACGGCAAGCATGTGGCCTATGTTGGCCCGTACAGCCTGCGCGACGCCGATTATTCCAGCGAGCACTGGTTTACTGAAGTGGTGAGCAAGGGCGTTTATGTAAGCGATGTGTTCATGGGCTTTCGCAATGTGCCGCATTTTATTATCGCGGTGCTGCGCCATCAGGGCGGGCAAACCTTTATTGTGCGCGCCACCATTGATATGGAAGCCATTCAGGCCCTTTTGCATCGCGTTTATTCCGGGGCGCGCAGCGACGCCTATTTGATCAACCGCCAAGGCGTAATGCAGAGCGGGGCGCAACTTTACGGGGCCATTCTTTCCCAAAGCCCGGTAATTATGCCCGAGCGAGCCAAACAAGACATTGTTATTCTGGATCTCGACGGCGCCTCAGCCGGTTCCGACGGGCGCAACATGGCCGCCGTGGCTCGCCTGGAGTCCATGCCCTGGTCTCTGGTGGTCATTGAAGATCCTTCGGAACTTATGGAGCCGATGCGCAAACTGAGGCTATTAGTGGTACTCTTTGTGCTGGGCGGCGGCGTGCTTATCGGCCTTGGCGCTTATTACGGGGCCAGCGGGCTGGTGGGCTATCTGGAGGAAACCGACCGCCATCAGGCTGCTCTGGACTCTAAAATGCTTCAATCGAGCAAAATGGCCGCGCTTGGCAAAATGGCCGCCGGGGTGGCCCATGAAATCAACAATCCGTTGATGCTCATCCGGGAAAGCGCGGGCTGGATGCGTGATCTACTGGAGGAAGAAGACGGCAAAAATATGCACAATTATGCCGAGCTTCTGGAAACAGCGGTCAAAATTGAAAAACATGTGGACAGAGCCAAGGGCGTTACCCATCGCATGTTGGGCTTTGGGCGACGCATGGACCCGCAGCATGACGAAATTTTCCTCAATTCCCTGGCCGACCAGACCATAGCTTTTCTGGAAACCGAAGCCGCGCAGCGCAGCATAGAAATAGCGCGCGACTACGACCGTAGCCTGCCGTCCATAACCAATGACCCGGCGCAGCTTCAGCAGGTTATGCTCAATGTCATCGACAATGCCATCGACGCGGTGGGCAAGGACGGCAAAATAACAGTGACTACACGGTTTTTCCCCGATGAGGGCAGGGTGCGCTGCTATATTGAAGATACCGGTCCTGGCATTCCCCAGGATAAGTTGGCCAATATTTTCGACCCGTTTTTCACCACTAAAAAACCCGGCGAAGGTACCGGCCTTGGTTTGGCCATATGTTTTTCCATTCTGGAAAAACTCGGCGGACGCATCAGCGCGGAAAACAAAGAAGGCGGCGGAGCCAAATTTACTATAAGTCTTCCCGTAGAAAGCTAAAAACAAGGAACAAGCCATGCGCGTACTTATTGTTGACGACGAACTTGAATTCCTGGAACTCATAGAAAAACGCCTTTCACGGCGCAATATGGCGGTGAGCACAGCCCCCAGTGGGCAGAAGGCTCTGGAATTGCTGGATGACAACGATTTTGACGCCGTGGTCATGGATGTGCGCATGCCGGGCATGGATGGCCTTGAAACCCTGCGGCACATGAAGGAGAAAAAACCTTCTCTACCGGTGATTCTGCTCACCGGGCATGCCAGCATGGGCGTGGCCGTGAACGGAATGGAACTGGGGGCTTTCGATTACATGCTCAAGCCCGTGGCCATCAATGACCTTATAATGAAGCTTGAAGACGCTGTTCGGACAAGGACAGTTTAGTCATGGCCCTTCTGGAGCGCCTGACCGGCATCTTTAAAAAGGACCGGCCGCCCGATCCCGAAGCGGAAAAGGCTCGGCTCGCGGCCGAGGAAGAGATCAGGGCGCGTTTGTTGTTGCGCTGCAATCTTTTCAGACGGCTTTTGTCGGCCAACAAAACCGCCCTGGAGATCATGTCGGAGGTGGAAGAGAAACTGGCTTCGGGGCAGCCCTTTGGCATGGGCTATGCGCGCGGGGCCGGGGCACGTTGCGGAGCGGCAGTTTTCAGCATGGTGCGGGCGCTTAACGAACTTTCCGACAATGCCTGGCCGGGACTAGGCGGACGACTTTCGGCCATTTTGGCCCAGATTGAGCGTGATCTTGATCACCGGGAAAAAAGAGAACCGGGGCCGTATGTGATTCCGCTGAACGAGGCCGGGATGAATTTTGTGCACGAAACCGGCGGAAAAATGGCCTCCCTGGGCGAGGCCCATCAATCCATAGGCATGCCCATACCAGATGGCTTTGTGGTTACAGCTTCGGCCTATTACCACTTCATGGCTAAAAATGGTCTACAAGACGAAATTGACCGTCTGATTCAAGCCTCGTCCAGTGATGGCTTGGACAGCATTTTTAACCTTTCCACAACAATACGTAAGCTCATCCAACAGGCTCCCATGCCGGAGGATTTGGAACAGGCCATCACTTCGGCCTTGTGCGGCATGCAGGAACGGGGCGGAGCCTCGCTTCGCCTGGCCTTGCGTAGCAGCGCCATGGGCGAAGATGCCAAGGGGTCTTCATTTGCCGGGCAATATCACTCCGAACTTAACGTGCATCCCGACGAGACTTTGGAGGTATGGCGCGACATTGTGGCCAGCAAATACGACGTAACCGCCATGAATTACCGTTTTGAGCGGGGCATAGCCGACGATGCCGTGCCTATGTGCGTGGGGGTTCTGGCCATGATCGAGGCCCGGGCCGGGGGCGTGGTTTACAGCCGCGATCCGCTTTCCGCCCATGGTGGCGACATAATTATCAATTCCGTGCCTGGATTACCCAAGGCCGTGGTGGATGGTTCTTTCAACCCCGACATGTTCACTTGCTCGCGCAGCAGGCCTGTGCAATTAAAGTCTTCAATCATAGCGCAAAAGCCTTTCCGTTTTGACTGCGACCCGCAAAAAGGCATAGTGCGTTCCATACTTTCCTCTGAAGAAGGGGGCAAACCATCCATAAGCGCGGATGAAGCGGTAACACTAGCCGGGCTTGGGCTGATGCTGGAAGAATTTTACGCCGAGCCTCAAGATGTGGAATGGGCGCTGGACAAAAGAGGTAATATAATAATTCTGCAAAGCCGCAGCATAACCGGCTCTTTAGAAGAAGACGAAGAAGGAGCCTCGGCCGGAGCTGGGACTTTGGCGGAAGGTGCGGTTGATTCATCAGCGAAAGATAATACGGCGGCATTGAACGCGCCTCATGGCGTTGGCACGGCTGAAGGCGGTGAGTTCCCTGATTTGCCGGTTTTGATGTCCGGTGGGGTGTGCGTAAGCCCCGGCGTGGGCTTCGGCAAAGTGTTTTTTGCCCGAAAAGACGCCGATATTCTAGCTTTTCCGGCCGGAAGCGTGCTGGTGGTGGAGCGGGCCCTGCCGCGCTGGGCTGTGCTGCTTTCCCGGGCGGCCGCCGTAATCAGTGAATCGGGCGGCATGGCCGGGCACTTGGCCGGGGTGGCCCGCGAGTATAGCGTTCCAGCTATTTTTGGCTTGCAGGGAGCGTTAGCATCCTTGGCCGAGTCAGGAGAAATTACTGTTGACGCAGTACGCGGCCGTGTTTACCCGGACGCGCACCCTGAAGTGGGGTCCGCGCCACAGCGCAAAAATATGATGCGCGGCAGCATGATTTACGAAGCTCTGTCTTCGGCCGCAAAGTTTATGGTTCCCCTGTCGCTGCTTGATCCCTCCTCACCGAATTTCAGTCCGGAAAATTGTAAATCATTGCACGACATCACCAGATTCTGCCATGAAAAGTCCGTGGAGTTGATGTTTGGCGGCGAAGAAGATTTGCAAGCCGGTTACGGAAAGCAACTTAAGGATCGGGTCAAGCTTCAATATTGGGTAATCGACCTTGGTGGGGGCTTTAAAAAACCTGTCTCCGGACCGATTGTGGAACTTTCCAACATAAATTCCGGTCCCATGCTGGAACTGTGGCATGGTATGATCGCCGTGCCCTGGGCCGGTCCGCCCGACGCCGGGGCGGCGGGGTTTATGTCGGTGGTTTTTGAAAGCGCTATGCGCCAAGATCTGGAAGCCAGCGTGGCCACAAAAATGGATAACCGCAACTTTATGATGATTTCCGAAAGCTTCATGCTGTTGCAGGCCAGATTCGGCTATCATTTTTGTACAGTGGAGGCTCAGGCCGGGGAGTCGGCCCACGAGAATTATCTGAGCTTCCAGTTCAAAGGGGGGGCCGCCAACAACGAGCGGCGTGTGCTGCGTGCCGCGATGGTGGGCGACCTGCTTGAGGAATACGGCTTCAAGGTGGACGTGAAGGAAGACGCTCTTTTTGCCGTGGCCGAGGGTTATGAGCAAAAAGACACCTTGATGCGCGCCCGCCTTTTGGGTTATCTGCTCATTCACACCAGACAGGTGGACATGATTATGAAAGATGCCGGGCGAGCCGCCGAGCTGGCCAAAAAATTAGCCGCGGATATGGGGATGCTCGCATCTGACTACATTGCCTGAAACGTGACTTATGGATAACTTCAAAAGCGAAAAGTTGTAATGGCTGAAGATAAAATATTTACCTTGCCCGAAAAGGCTTGTATTTGCCTGATAGGCATGCCCGGCGCGGGCAAGTCGGTGGTGGGCCGGGCCTTGGCCGCGCGCCTGAAATGGGGTTTTCTGGACACCGACTACATCATGGAGGCCGCCTATGGCGTAAGGCTTCAGGATCTGGCTGATCGCCTGGGCAAAGAAGCCTTTCTGGATGTGGAGGAAACTATTATTTTGTCCGTCAGGGCCAACCGTGTTATCATTGCCACGGGCGGCAGCGTGGTTTACCGGCCCAAGGCCATGGAATATCTTGATTCTATTGGCCTTGTTACCTACCTTGATGTCCCTTTGCCCACCATTTTGGAGCGGATAGCCCGCAACCCTGATCGCGGTCTGGCCATAGCCCCGGGCCAGACAGTGGAAGACTTGTTCAACGAGCGCAACGCGCTTTACACCAGCTATGCCAAGCTGACCGTGCACACCGAGCGGAAAAACCCGGAACAGTGCGCAGCTGAAATAGTTGGAAGAATCAGGATAGAGGAAACAAAATGTTTCAATCCACAGTCAGCTCCATCCGCCAACTGACTCCGTTTGCGGCGGATAGGAGCCGTGCGGATTGCCCCTCCCTGAAGGAAGGGGTTACAAAAAAAATTTCATCGACTTCGTAGTTTTGTCAATCAATTTTTCCCCTTGAAGGGGGAGGTTTCAGACCATAAAGGAAATTTTGATGAAAGTAATCAGCCAAACGAACATAGATGCCTTTCCCCTGCTGTCGCGGGGCAAGGTGCGCGATATTTACGGTGTGGACGAAAGCACTCTTCTTATCGTTACCACCGACCGTATGTCGGCTTTTGACGTGATTATGGGCGAACCCATACCTTACAAGGGGGTTATTCTCAACCTGATTACCCTGTTCTGGATGGATAAATTCGCCAATCTCGTGCCCAATCATATTATTGAACGCGACATCAACCGTTTTCCGGCCAAGCTCGATCCTTGGAAAGATGAATTGGAAGGCCGTGCCGTGCTGGTGAAAAAAGCTGCTCCTTTGCCTCTGGAATGCATTGTGCGCGGGCACATAAGCGGTTCAGGCTGGAAAGATTATCAGGACACGGGCATGATCTGCGGCTGCAAGCTGCCCTCGGGCCTCAAAGAATCGGACAAGCTGGAACCGGCCATTTTTACGCCCTCCACCAAGGCCGAGTATGGCGAGCATGATGAAAACATCAATTTTGAGCGCGCCGGGCAATTACTGGGTGTGGAGCTTGCCGAAAAGGTGCGCCGCATTTCGCTTCAAATTTTTGAGTCGGGGCGCGCCCATGCCGCCGGAAAGGGCATAATCATGGCCGACACCAAGTTTGAATTCGGGATGATCGGCAACGAGCTTACGCTTATTGACGAAGTGATGACCCCGGATTCCTCGCGTTTTTGGCCCATGGACAAATATGCCCCGGGTTGCTCGCAGCCCAGCTTTGACAAGCAATACCTGCGCGATTGGCTTTCGGCTCAGCCCTGGAACAAAAAAACCCCGGCCCCGGCCCTGCCCGCTGAAGTGGTGGAAATGACCAGCCGAAAATACCGCGAAGCATTTGAAATTATTACCGGGCAAAAGTTACCGATATAGGGCCTGTTTCCAACTAAGTTACGCACACTTCGTGTTCGGACGGCCCTACCAACGCACGGGCCGTCAGAGCATTTCGCTCATTTCATTCGCAAAACGCTCTAAAAGTTTTTGAAAAAGAGGATGGGGGTGTGGGGGGGGGAGACAAAAAAAATTTTAAAAAAAATTTTTTTAAAAACCCCCCAAAAGAACAAAAAAAAAAGGAGACAAAGACAAGGGGGTGTGGGGGAGAAACAGCCGGCCGAGTGGGGGGGGGCGCAAAAAAA
>JAVBLG010000107.1:0-4731 GCA_031553655.1 Desulfovibrionaceae bacterium
CAAACTGGCCAAAGCGCACCTGCGCAAAGCCAATCAGGGCGAGATACAGGGCACGCTCGAACTCATGGGCCACCCCGGCCTGGTAGCGGGCATGACAATCAAACTGGCGGACTTCGGCCAGTTCTCCGGCAACTGGTTCGTTACCAAAAGCACGCACAAGGTCAGCGGCTCGGGAGGCTACACCACCAGCGTGCATGTTCGCGGGGCCATCGGCAAGGGGGCGATAAAAGTGGCGGCGGTATCTTCGCCTTATATCGAAGTTGCCGCCTCGACCGCAAGGGGTGGATTTGGCAGCCTTCCCAGGGGGAACAACTACGACCAACTGGAAAAGCAATTCAATCAGAAGCGCGACGAAATGCGTGGTGAAAAAGAATTGACGCCAAAAGAAGAAATTTTGCTCTGCCTGCCGGATATAGCAATGGCTCAGGCGGAAAAACAAGATGCCGCGTCCAATGACAGAGTCGGCTGGCTGCAACTTCGCGCTCTGCTGCAAAAATGGTTCAGCAGCAATTACACCGAAAACAAAGGGGTGGATGAACGAACCGACGTGTTCTGGGTGGATATGGACTGGGTGCTGTCCTACAAGCGTATTGCTTTAGCTTACCTTATCCTGATCAATGACTACTACTTGTTCAATGACAAGGCCCAACAGGCGCTGGTTAAAATTTTGGGACGTGACAAGCACTTCAAAGATAAGGAATCCCCCTTCGACTACACCAGGCCGCACGTTCAACCCAAGAAGCCTTATCCCTGGTGCGAATGGGAAGATGGCTACTTCCAACGGAAAGATATTGACGACAAATATATTTTTCCTGTTGACGGCTTTACGGCCAGCATAGCCAATTGTTCGCTCAGAGCATTGGCCTCTGGAAAGGTCATACCTTTGCCGGGTAAAGGGCATAAAATTATTGTGGAAAGCGTGAGCGTATATTTGTGGGATGCTTTTAACTTTGAAGCGAAAGACAGCCTTGGGTATTGGAGTTGTGAAGATAAAAATTACAAAATATATCCATTTGTTACAGATAAAACTTATTACGAATTGCATAATTATGACTTTAATGGCTTCAGAGAAGAATATGGATTCGGCAATGATTTCAGGGTAATTTCTCAGCCCAAAAAGGTTGAACCGGCAAAGAGGTTTAAGTATGATACAGATCTATGAAAACCATTCGAGAATATACTCCAATGCTGCGCCATTATTTCGTATTTTTTGTCGTCTTCTCAATTATGCTAAGTTATGTATATGGGGCGACAGGAAGAGTGAAAGGCTTTGCCCCCCTGGAACTCTTGATCGCCGCTGTTCACATCTTGTGGGAAACTTGGGTTTCCCTTCGCTACGGGTGGCAGGCGAACGCGATCGTATACAGCTTGTTCATCTTTTCTGTCATCTTTTGGTTGCGTCGTCCAAGAGTACTGTCAGGATTTTTTACGCTTTTATTCGGCGCTTTGATGACACCATGGGGACTTGGAACCATCAATCTTATCGTGAATCGCTACCCTCGCCGAGGCTCGCCGGGGTGGGGCCTCGAGCTGGTTATTACTATCCTGAGGTCTTTTATCAACGACGCAATTATGATATTGCGCGTCATTCTGAACATCTAAGGAGCATAATCTATTATGAGTTTAACACAAAAAGACGCGTTTATGCCACGACATTATTTCGTAATATGCGTGATTGGCCTAGTGCTGTTCAGCTACATTTATTATGCGGCGGGATGGGTGAAAGAATTTGCACCGCTGGAAGTGATGCAATTGGCTATCCGCAGCATATGGCATACTTGGGTATACCTCCGATATGGCTGGGTAACCAATCTTGTCCTGTATGGTGGATTTATAGTTTTTTGTCAATGCTGGCTGCGCGATCCAGAGCCGGATTCAGGATTTTTCGTTTTATTGTTCGGTATTTCACTAACTCCCTGGTCACTTGCCACCATAGATTTTTTCGCGAACAGCCTTGGGAACAAGATCGGCCATCACCCCTTGTTTTAGCATCATCTGATTATTTCCATTCAATCACGTTAAAGCCGCTGCCAGGCGGCTTTAGCCGGGAGGCCATATGTCATTCGACATAGCTTCCCTCTCATGGCGTATTTCGACGGATAAAGGTCAAACGCCATGAGCACCCCCACCCCTCTCAAAGACTACAAGGCCGTTTTATCCTACGCCGTGGAATGCGGCCGCAAGCTGGGCAAGACCAAGCTGTACGCAGACATAAACTTCGGGCGGCTTAAAAAGCAGCCCGACGGCACCTTCAAACTGCGCGATGTTGACCGCTACATGGCCAGCCTGCCCACGGCGGGCACGCCCGACGCCGTGGCCGAAAAGGCGGCGGACCGCCAGCGCCGCAAGGAAGAAGAGGAAATCCGGCGTATCAAGGCCGTGGCCGACAAGGAAGAGTTCGACCTCGCGGTAAAAAAGGGCAAGTTTGTCGCCAAAGAGCAAGTCCACCTGGAGCTTGCGGCGCGGGCCGTAACTCTTTCGGCGGGCATAAGGACCGCCTTCGAGGCGCATATTCTGGATTTCATCTCGCTGGTCGACGGCACCCCCAAAAAGGGCGCAGCCCTGGTGGAGCGCCTGGAGGCGATCCTTGATGAGGCGTTGAATGAGTACAGCCGGGAAATGGAGTTTGAAGTGACCTTTATTGATATTAATCAAAGCATATAGGTAGAAAGAATATGAGCTTTAATTTCGCAAGTATTGAACGCCGCATCGCCGACCTTGAGTCCAATCGCGGCGGCTCCCTCCGCTTTGGCATTATCACAGAAGTTTCCGAAGCTGACGGCACGGCCCGCGTGCATTTGCCCGATGGCCAGGGGCTCGTTTCCATGCCGCTGCGGGTGCTGCACCCGCGCAGCACAAAAGACACCCCGCAACTTCTCCCCGACGTTGGTGATCCGGTAGCCTGTCTGTTTTCTGGGCAGGGCTTCGAGCAGGGGGTTATTCTCGGCGCATACTACCACGGGCATAATCCGTCTCCCGACCAGCCTTCGGGAATTGACTACAAAAAATACTCCGATGGAACCGAACTTTGGTACGACCGTACCGAACACAAACTGGTGGCCAAGGTCAAGGGCGATGTGGAAATGGAAATCGACGGCGCACTCCGGGCCTATACTAAAACGGAAATTGATTTACGCTCGGAGTCGGCTATTTTGCTGCAAGCCCCCAAAATAGCCCTTGAAGGTAATCTTGCGCAACGCGGCCTTAACGGTAGTGCGGCGGTGAGTGAACTCAAAGGCAGTTATACTGTGCGCGACGGTTTCATTCACGTGCCGGATCATGACGTTACCGCCGGTGCTGTGTCGCTCGTGGCGCACGCTCATCAAAATGTGCAACCCGGGCCAGGGGTGAGCGGCATCCCCGTTGGCTATAGCGGTTCAACAGGTGACGTGCAACGAGTGCTTAACCCGCAACGCTTCACGCAGAATGAACTGGATTTGCTGCTTATGATGGCCTTGCACATGGGGCTTGACGTAAGTGGCTTTACCTATGAAAAATTATTGGCATATCTATATGAGAATGCGCCGGGCGTGCTTTTTGCCGTAGAGCCCACGTCGCGTTCACTTTTGTCGCAAGACCCACAACCTGAAGCCTCTCTGTTATTTGACGGAGAAAGGCTCTATTGGCTTCAGGAGGGCAACGATGTCTCCTGGCCCGCCTATTCCGGTAACGAAGATTTTTGGCGTAATAAGCGTTTCAGTGTGGAAGATCAAAAAAAGAAAGATGCAGGCCCGCTTCCGGCAGGCCGCTATCTGGTGGCTCAAGATCGTTACCAGATTCTGCCGGTGAACGATCTTTGGCAAGAGTCATATAGCTTGGCCAAACGAGGAAAATGGGGAGGCTGGTATACGGCCTGGGGGGCGCAACGGGTGTGGATTGAACCTATAATGGGAACGGACACCTATGGCCGTGACCATTTCAGCATCCACGGCGGCAAAATTCCCGGCTCGGCAGGCTGCATTGATCTTGTGGAATTGATGCCGTACTTCGCATATAATTTTTTAAGTTACGGCAAAGATATGACACTTGTGGTAAATTATTAAAAACATTCATACCCCTGGATACATATGAAGAGCGCAAACACAACTTCCTGGCAGGACAGTCTCTTTTATTTTTGTAGGGCCGTAATTACCATATGGTATTTATTTTTCTTAGCTATAGATAGCTCTATGTTATATGACTTTTTTACAAATCCGTCTTTGGTCGCGGAACTTAACCAAGGGCAATATACCGGTTGGGATTACAGATCCGCTGCTCATTATTTCATAAGTTCGGCTTTCACCGTATTTTGGTATGCGTCCGGCCTTCTGATGATGTACACAGGCAAAGGAATTTTCAATAAGCGTACATTGTCGTATGCACATATGACAATTTCCGTGATCATGCAGATTGTGGTTTAAATATAAAACGGCAAAACTATGAGCCAAAACACCAATCAAGCCGCCCTCTGCCCCATCCCCAAACGCTCGTCGGCCACGCGCGCAAGCGTTGCCAGCGCCATTCCGGCCTGGCTGTCGCCCGTGGTGGCCTCCGAGCTTTCCGCTTACGTCGCCTCCGGCAATAAAGCCCTCATCCGCTTCCATTTCAGCAAAGGCGAGCGCAAAACCCTGCGTCGCCGCAAGATGATCCCGGTGAGCGAGTGGGCCGAGCGGCATCGCATCGTGGAGATGTCGTCCATCCCCGGCAAGTGGAAGAACCTGTTCACCCCCTATCTGGTCGGCATCATGGACG
>JAVBLG010000077.1:0-5545 GCA_031553655.1 Desulfovibrionaceae bacterium
CCTTTTGATGTGCGCGCGTGCCGGCAGGTCATTGCGACCTGCCTGAGGGCAATTACGCCCTTTTTTTAATAAAGGGCGTAATTGGAGCTAAAATATATGCGTATTTAGACCAAAATGCCCAGAATTAGTCAACTTTCGGCACTTTTTTGAATAAATAAAATTTGCAACAAAAAAACGGCTATTTATTCAGTGTTTCCCTATATAAAAATAAGAGGGGCGCAAGCCTGGAATCTTGGAGAAGGTCTTGGCAGCGGTGCCACTGCAAGCCAACAGGCGGTTCGGGCCGCAATGGCGGCTTATGATGCAAGTTTTGCCATTCATAATGACAAAAATATTGCACAAAGTGACTACAATGCAGTAGAAGCAGCTATTAATGGGCATATTAGCGATATGCGTAGTACAGAATTTCCCAACATTGATGACTGGAACAATTTACCATGGTATGAACGTCAACAAAAAGAGTTTGAATATGCGGAAACAGCCCTACCCCATATACTGGCAGGCGTATGCGTTTATGGAGTGCTCAATGATGTTCCCGCAGGCTCAGCGCAAAAAGTAGGAGCAGAGGCTGTAGCCGCTTATGGGAACTTTAACGGTAATACCATTATCACGCAAGAATTTGCGCAAAAAGCTCTGCACGCCATCGACAAAGCCATTGAGGACAAGGACAAAATCAGGGCGCATCTTGGCGCGTTACAGAACCGTCTGGAGAACACTATCTCCAACCTCAATATTCAGGCTGAAAGCTTGCAATCTGCCGAATCGCGCATTTCCGACGTGGACGTGGCCACGGAAATGACCGAATTCACACGTCATCAAATCCTTACCCAATCAGCTGTGGCGATGCTGGCCCAGGCCAACAGCCTGCCAAAAATGGCTTTGCAGCTCATAGGGGGATAAAATTTGAAAAAAATTTGCATTAGCCATGCGCGCGCGTATATACGCGCGCAATACACGCGCACGCGAATACAACATATTGAAAAAATTTGAAAATATGCTATATAATACCTCCAAAATCCTCTGGAGGTAGAAATGAACCACGGCAAAAATAATCGTGTTCCCGCAGACAAAGCAAAGCGCCCGCAGCCCGACAATAAGGACGCAAGCGCCACGCCCCCCGAAGACCCGGAGGCTTTGCGTAAACGGATTCTGGCGAGAGTAGGCGAACTGGATGACGTCGGTGTTTTGGTTCTGGATAAGAAAATCCAAGACATCATGAAGAAATATGGAGACTGAAAATGCAATCCAAATTGCTGTTCCCTGCCATGCTCACTGTTTTGCCCATGCTTTTATCCGCCTGCGCCAACATGCCGACCGCGCCGTCGCAAATAACCGGGTCGTATACTTCCGAACTCAAATACATGAACCACGATTGCCCGCAACTGACCATAGAGATTAACACCCTGGCCAGACGGGAATCACAGTTGGCAGTGGCTCAGGAGCAGCGAATCAAATCAAGCACGGTACCCACCACGAGCGGAAAATGCCGCTTGACGAAGTACACTCAAAACCGCCCCACTACCCGCAAAAACAAAATATTGCCGTTCACATGCTAATATGATATTCATCCAAGGTTTAACAGATGTTTAATGGCCTTATCGGCCGATATGAATTGCAATATTTTCATGGAGAAAAATCCACATGGCCAAAAAGCCCCAGTTAACCCCTGAAGAAGCCCGCAACGAAGCCCTTAAAACAGCGCTCGACACCATTGAGCGCAAGTTCGGCAAGGGCGCGGTAATGAAGCTTTCGGACGACGCCAAAGTGAACGTCCCCGTGATCCCCACCGGGTCCATAGGGCTTGATCTGGCTCTGGGCGTGGGCGGCATACCGCGCGGGCGCGTCACCGAAATTTTTGGTCCGGAATCTTCTGGCAAAACAACGCTGACCTTGCACATCATTGCCGAGTGCCAGAAAATGGGCGGCACCTGCGCCTTTGTGGACGCGGAGCACGCCCTTGACGTTACTTATGCCCGAAGGCTAGGCGTAAAAACTGACGAATTGCTCATTTCCCAACCCGACTTCGGCGAGCAAGCTCTGGAAATCGCCGATCTTCTAGTGCGTTCCGGCTCGGTGGATCTGGTGGTAATCGACTCGGTGGCCGCGCTCATTCCCGAGGCCGAGCTGCTTGGCGAAATGGGCAACACCCAGGTTGGCGGTCACGCTCGCCTCATGTCCCACGCCATGCGCAAACTCACCGGCACCATTCACAAATCAAAGGCCGCCGTTATATTCATCAACCAAATCCGCATGAAAATCGGCGTGCAGGGCTACGGCAGCCCTGAGACCACCACCGGCGGCAACGCGCTAAAATTTTATTCCTCAGTGCGCCTCGACATCCGCAGAATACAGACCCTCAAGGACAAAGAGGAATCCTTTGGCTCGCGCACCAAGGTCAAGGTAGTAAAAAACAAAATGGCCCCGCCCTTCCGGGCGGCTGTTTTTGATATTCTTTTCGGCCAGGGCATTTCTCGTTCAGGCGAATTACTTGATATAGGCGTGTCCGCAAAAATCATTGAGCAAAGCGGCTCGTGGTTCGCCTTTGGCCAGGAAAAGCTGGGCCAGGGCAAAGAAAAAGTGCGGGCTTTGCTCGACGAGGATGAAGATTTGCGCAAGGCAGTCGAGGCCAAGGTGATCGAACACCTGGGCATGCATCCGAATGACTTTATACCCCCGATGGAAGAAGACGGCGGCGAGGACATGGGCGAGGACGCCGAAGATCTCTTGCCGATTGAAGAATAAGAATACTTCCATTCCCTCGCCAAGGGAAAAAATAGTCATAATATCGTATATTTAAAAATCAGGAACAAACTTATGCTCACAGCAAAAGAAATACGCCGCCGCTTCCTTGAATATTTCAGGAGCAACAGCCATGAAGTGGTGTCTTCTTCGCCGCTGCTGCCTCAGGACGACGCCACCCTGCTCTTCACCAATGCGGGCATGGTGCAGTTCAAAAAAATCTTTCTGGGGCAGGAAAAACGCTCTTATTCCAGAGCCACCACCTCCCAGAAATGCCTACGCGTAAGCGGCAAGCACAACGACCTCGAAAACGTGGGGCGCACGGCGCGGCATCACACTTTTTTTGAAATGCTCGGCAACTTTTCCTTTGGCGATTATTTCAAAGAAGAAGCCATCCGCCTGGCCTGGAACTTTGTGACTGTGGAACTCGGCCTGCCCAAAGAACGGCTCTACGTCACCATTTACCAGGACGACCAGGAAGCCCACGACCTGTGGGTGAAGGTTACCGGCATCAGCCCGGATCGCGTCTACCGCCTGGGTGAGAAGGACAATTTCTGGTCCATGGGCGACACCGGCCCCTGCGGCCCCTGCTCGGAAATTTACATCGACCAGGGCGCGGACATGGCCTGCGGCCCCAATTGCGGCATAGGATTGTGCGATTGCGACCGTTTTCTGGAAATATGGAACCTGGTGTTCATGCAGTACAACCAGTCGGAAGACGGTAAACGCACCCCCCTGCCCAAGCCTTCCATAGATACGGGCATGGGCCTGGAGCGGGTGGCGGCCGTGTGCCAGAACCAGCGTTCCAACTATGATTCCGATCTCTTTCAAGATTTCATCGGCTTCACCGCCAAGCTCGGCAATGTCGTCTACAAATCGGGAAATGAAGACATTGACACCGCGCTGCGGGTTATAGCCGACCACAGCCGCGCCGCCGCTTTTCTTATTGCCGACGGGGTGCTGCCTTCCAACGAAGGACGCGGCTATGTGCTGCGCCGCCTCATCCGCCGCGCCTGCCGCTTCGGCAACCTCATGGGCTTCCGCGAGTCGTTCCTTTACAAATGCGCCCGCAAGGTTGCCGAGGTTATGGGCGAGGATTATCCCGAGCTGCTAAAGCATTCCGACTTCATCTGCCGAGCCATCAAGGAAGAAGAGGAACGTTTTTCCGTTACTCTGGAAAAGGGCCTCAATCTTCTGGAAGCGGAACTGGCCGATCTGTCCGCAGCCGGACAGAAAATCCTGCCGGGCGCTGTAGCCTTCAAACTTTACGACACCTTCGGCTTCCCCCTGGACATAGTTAACGACATTTGCGAAAAGCGCGGCTTTGCCGTGGACGAGCCGGGCTTCCAGGCCAATATGAAAGCCCAGGCCGATCGCGGCCGCGCCAACTGGAAGGGGTCTGGCGAGAAAGACCCGGCTGAACTTTTCCGTTCGCTCATGGAAGCCAACATCAAGTCCACATTCAAAGGCTATGCCACCCTCGAAGGCAAATCCAAAATTACCGCCCTGCTCGATGCCGAAGGGCATCTAACTTCGCAGCTCAAGGCCGGCGAGAGCGGCTATATGACCGTAGCTTCCACGCCGTTTTACGGCGAATCCGGCGGGCAGGTGGGCGATCTGGGGCAAGTGAGCTCCGTCGGGGGGCGGGCCGAAGTGAGTTCCACCAGCAAGGCCGGAACCGATCTCACTGTGCATCACATCACTGTTTCCGAGGGCAACCTGGAGGTTGGGCGCGAAGTTGAGCTGACCGTCCACGAAAACGATCGTCTGGCCTCGGCCCGCAACCATACCAGCACCCATCTGCTGCATGCCGCGTTAAAGAGCGTCCTTGGTTCCCATGTGCATCAGAAAGGCTCGTTGGTCGCCCCTGACCGTCTGCGCTTCGACTTCACCCATATCGCGGCCATGAGCGACAAGGAAATTGCCGCCGTGGAACGCGAGGTCAACCGCATGATTCTGGCCGACTTGTCCGTTTCCGACGTGGAACAAAGCCGCGAAGCAGCCATAGCCGGAGGCGCGGTCGCCCTTTTTGGTGAAAAGTATGGCGACAAGGTGCGCGTGGTAAGCATTGGCGGCTCACAGGACAAGGAGTCGGTGGAACTTTGCGGCGGCACGCATCTGCATTCAACAGGTCAGGCCGGATGTTTCCTCATTCTAAGCGAATCCGGAGTGGCCGCCGGGGTACGGCGCATTGAAGCGGCCACCGGCTGGAACGCCCTTGCTGTTGTCAACGAGCAGCGGGCCGAAGCGCGGCAGTCCGCCGCCCTGCTTAAAGCCAGGCCCGGCGAGCTTGTCTCCAAAATTGATACCCTGCAAAAAGAAGTAAAAACTTTGCGTAAGCGCGGCGTGTCAGCCGAGGGGAACAATGGCGGGCATCTGGACAATATCGAAACCATAAATAATATAACAGTATTGGCTGCGGCGGTTGAAGCCGAAGGCCCCAAAGAACTGCGCGAGCTTATGGACGGGGTGCGCTCTAAGCATTCCGACAATACTGTGGCTTGTCTGGCAGCCAAACATGACGGCAAGGTCAACATCATAATATATGTTTCCAAAGACCTGCATTCCAAGTTCACGGCCCCAGCCCTGATTAAGGATGTGGCCGCGCCTCTTGGCGGCTCGGGCGGGGGCAGACCGGATCTGGCCCAGGCCGGGGGAACCAACCCCGACGGGCTTGACGAGGCTTTTGCCGTGCTGCGCAAGCTTGTAGCCGGGTAAAAAGAGGAAGAATTTGAGGATTGCGGGGGGGGGGGGGGGGGGGGGGGGGGGGGGGGGGGGGGGGGGGGGGGGGGGGGGGGGGGGGGGG
>JAVBLG010000020.1:0-26473 GCA_031553655.1 Desulfovibrionaceae bacterium
TTGCTTTCGGTGTTTTGGGGGGGGCGCTAAAAATGGTTTTTTTGCCCTCGGGCTTTGCAATTCGGCTTTTTTTATTTGTGTTGTCACAAATGTGCCTTATCAAAAAATAAAAAACGCCTATTTTCGCTCCGGAGAACAAAAATCCATCTTTTTACTCGCCACCCCAGAGGACATTATTTAATCCGGTATTGTTTTTTTTACTACAGTCATATTTTCTACAAAATATGGAAACAGGGCGAATAAATTTGATATTAACTTCACAACCATCATCCTAGCCGCCCCCCGCTGTTTATTTTTTGCTCCTTCCTACAAACAAGGTAAAAAAATTTTTACTAAAACACTTGCATGTTCTCATAAAATTTGCTAGAGATTAACTCAAGCGCTCGAGGGTGGGGAAAATATCCGAGCGTCATCCAAAAAGAATATCTCCGCTGTAATGCGGAATAAAGGAAGGGACATCATGAAGAAGATAGCTACATTACTTTTGGCGGCGGGAATGCTGCTCGGCGCGGCCGGCGTGGCCAAGGCTATTGATTTTAAGGCCAAGGGCGAGTGGATTTTCGGGATGGGGGTCTCTGAAAGTTCATTCCTGGCTTCACCCGGTTCACAGGGGCAGGATGTTTTTAAGGCACAGCAGCGTGTTCGCCTGCAGCTTGATGCCATTGCCAGTGAAGCGCTCTCCGGTACCATATATTTTGAAATAGGCGATCAGCGCTGGGGCAAGGGCTCCAACGGCGGCGCGCTCGGCGCTGACGGCGTACGCGTGGAAGTGAAGCGCGCTTACCTTGACTGGACCGTGCCCAACACCGATCTCATGGTCCGTATGGGCATCCAGGGCGTGACCCTGCCCAACGTGGCCGGCGGTTCCGCCGTTATGGACGACGATGTGGCCGGACTCACCGCCACTTACAAGTTCAATGATATGGCCAGCGCCACCTTCACTTGGTTCCGCCCGCTTAATGACAACTACTCCAGAAATGATGATATTGCCATACCCAATAGAAATCCCAACAATTATCTGGACAACGTGGACATGTTCGCTCTGGCCGTGCCCGTCACCCTTGACGGCGTGAAGCTGACCCCATGGGCCGCTTTCGGCATCGTTGGCCAGAGCGCCCTTACCGATAGGGTTTTCGCCGGCGACATCGGCAACGGACAGCCCATGTCTCTGGCCTCAGGCTATACCACGCGCGATTTGAGCATGTCCATGGCCAATGGAGACAAGAGGAATTGGAGGAGCGGCGGCCGCGGCTACGGCGATCTGTTCTTTGTGGGATTGCCCATATCCATCACCGCCTTTGATCCTTTTAACATCGAAGTTGACATCAACTACGGCTACTCCACCGGTTTTGGCAAGTACGACGTAGAACACCGCGATCCCAGTGGCACCCGTTACTATGGGCGCGGCGACAGCAGCCGTGCGGGCTGGTTGATCAAGGCTTTGGCGGAATACAAGATGGATTGGGGTACCCCCGGCATTCTCGCTTGGTACGCTTCTGGCGATGACGACGATGCCAAGAACGGTTCCGAACGTATGCCCAGCATTTCGCCCTGCGGCAACTTCACCTCCTTCATGGGCGACGGCGCGGAGCGCGGCTGGTCCATCGATGGCGGCTACGACCTCAACCTGACCTATGACGGCACTTGGGGTGTGGGCCTGCAACTTAAGGATATGTCCTTTGTGGAAAACCTCAACCACACTTTCCGCGCGGTTTACTGGGGCGGCACCAACCATCCCGGTATGATCAAGCACCTCACCGCCGGATACAACGACAATCCCTTCAATGCGGCCAGAGGCGGCTTCAGCCCCTACCTGACCACCAAGGATTATCTGGTGGAATTCAACCTCGACAGCGTGTACAAGGTGTATGAAAACCTGAACGCCATTGTTGAACTGGGTTATATCGTCAACGGCTTCGATAAGGACGCCTGGAGAAAGTCTTCCTACCAGAGTAACTTTACCAAGGCTGACGGCTACAAGGCCAACCTGATCATGCAGTACGCCTTCTAGTCAAGTCTTAATAAATAGTAAATTAAAAAGAGGCCGCAAGGCCTCTTTTTAATTTCTGACACCCCTCCGTTTTTTCGAGAACGAAGGCTGTTTATGCCGCTTTATAGCATTTTGCTTTTGAAATTATCCATTACCTGAAACTGTTTTTTAAGAATTCAGGCTGATTGTCCCGCGCCGCCTTTCACCAGCGGCTCGGATGACGCAAGATCGACAACGCCTGCCTTTGTCCCCAAGGACGAAGGCAGGCGCCCGCATCAGTAATTGGCTTATGATTTAGTAATTAATTTAAACTGAATAAAACTAATACCGATGCGGAATTTGGTTTTGCGTTTCCAGAATTACCTGGTTAAGCGGATATTTGTACGCTGTGCGGGTGTGCATCAATCACAATATCACATATCGGCCGAATTTGCGCGGACATAAGGCCCTACAGAATATTTTTTTATTATATCTTTATGAGTTGCAATAATTTTATTGGTTGGGCTTAATCACAACGTCCCCGCCCGGCAGATACTGTATGGCGGCGTCAAGAAAGAAGGTCTTGTCGGCTATTTCCGGGCGCTTGTCCTTGACCATGTAATAAGCCATTCCGGCGCGCTTGCCCGCGGCGCACATGAAAACAATGGTTTTGTCCTTGTGGAAGTTCTTCAACTCGCCTTCCAGAGAGGTGGCAATGGGAATGTTGGTGGCTTCAGGCAGGTGCCCCATGGCAAATTCCCCAAGGGTGCGCACATCTATGACCACTATTTGCTTGCTTTGAGCGTCGGCCAGGAATTTGCTCACATCGTAGGCGCCTTCTTTGGCTTTAGCAGGTACTGCTCCTTCAATACTCGTCCTGGCAAATGCCAGCGAACTCATAATCAGTACCGCTGCCAGAATTAGAGCGAATCCTTTCAGCATCTTTCCAGTGTTCATGCCAGTCTCCTTATCAGATGGTTTTTGAGAATATTTAGAGCATGTTGCTTCGGCTTCAATCCGTCCACAGCCCATGATGGCGTACGGCATATTCCTCAGTCACGGAACCGTTAAACATAGATTTCAATCCGGGGCGTTCCTCGGGCACAGCCAGAGTCATATACAAATGCGCCAGCAGCCCGCAAAATACCAGGCCGCAGGCCAGATAATGCGCGGTTACGCACCAGCCGGAAAGTTCCGTAGAGCCGATGCCCACGGCCATGATCACCCCGGTGGCGGCCAGAACAACGCCTCCGACTACGCTGAGCATGCCGAAGACCTTCTGCCCCATATTGTAGAAACCCTGCGGCGGCAGATTAGTGTTCACTCCGGTTTGCGCGGCCAGTTTTTTACCCAGCAGCAAGATCAACGGCTTGCGCCTTAGCCAGAGCAAGTCACCGGGACGCGTGGAAAAAATTTCGCGTAAAAAGAATAAGACATTTTTGCTGTTGGTCAGAACATATAAGGCAAAAGCGCCCAGCCATATAAAGCCCAGAATAATGTGCAGTCGCAACAGGTTGCCTGCGCCGCCCGCAAGCTCACGCATGAATCGCGGGTATTCCAGACCAAAGGGGGCCAGATTTTGATTTTGCAGCAAGGCCGCGCCGGTAAAGAACAAAGTGAGCCAAAGCAGGGCATTGCTCCAGTGCATGCAGCGATCGGCTATGCTGTGGCGTATACGTTCATTCATGGCCGCCTCCGAGCTTCGATTTTTCCTGATTTTTCGTCGCATCCGGGTGGGACTCGCTTGCGACGCCGTTTTTCAATTGCTCGGGTGCGGTGTCGTCCGACGCTTTTTCATTTTTGTCCGGCATGATTATCCCACGCGTCAGAGCGGCCAGCAGACCTATTCCGGCCAGACCAACCAAGCCGTTTACGGCCGGACCGGCCCAATCCGTCAGAAAACGCATGGACACCGGAACTTCCGGATTGCGCGGCCAGTTCATCGGAGCGGTTTCTTTTACGTAATACATGGCCGGGCGGGTTTCCACTCCGGGATATTCCAGACTCACACTGTAGTTTTTGGCCAACCGACGCGCAGCTTCGCTGCCCGGGTCGTCAAGGTCGCCGAAAACTCGCGCTCTGGTGGGGCATGTGCCCACGCAGGCCGGATCCAGCCCTTGGGCGCGGCGTGAAGCGCAATAGTCACATTTATCGGCCACGCGGCGCTTTTCATGAATATAGCGCGCCCCGTAGGGACAGGACGGCATGCAGTTGCCGCAGCCTATGCACAATTTCTCGTCAATCACCACCTCGCCAGTATCCTGACGGCGATATGTGGCCCCCGAAGGACAGGCCTCAACACAGGTGGGATTTTGGCAATGCATGCAGGCTCCAGGCTGAAAATGCCCTCCAGGGCGAGCAGCTGTATAATCGGGCAGTTTTACCTTCACCCAGTTGCGATGCTGTCCGGCAGGCACGCTGTTGGCTGTGGAACACGAAACCATGCAGGCCTTGCAGTCTATGCAGCGCGAAGAGTCTATTACCATGGCGAGTTTCATGCCTTGCCCACCTTTTTTACGGTCACAAAGGTTTCATGATGGGCCGCGTTGCCCGAAATGCTGTCCATGGCGTCTTCCATAAGGGCCGCGATACATGCGCCGTTTTTGTAAGTCAACGACATTTGTGGTGAAAGTGTGCCAAAACCTGTAAGCATATGCACGCAGCCCCGCTCAATGCCCGGATCGAGCCTGGCCCGCAGCCGAGCTTTACCCGCAATGCTTGAAACCTCAACCATATCGTCGTCTTTTATGCCCAGTTCCTCGGCTGCCAGCGGATTGATATCCAGAGTATTGGTGGGCACATAGACAGCCAGAATGGCGTTGTTCTGCGAAGAAGCCTGCGTGGTGAGCGCGGTACGTCCGGCTATGAGACGAAAGCCCTCGCCCTGCTTCGGCCTTTTGTATTCCGGCAGGGGGGCTTGGCCACGTTTTTCATACAGCCCGCTCCAGATGTCTATTTTTTTACTGGAAGTTTTATAACGTGATTTGCCTTCGTACAATCCATAAACCGGAACATTTGGAATATACACGCCTTTTTCTTCGAGATCGCGTTGTGCCGCTTCCGCGTTCGGCCCCAGGCTCTTAACTTGGGCGGCGCGGAAATCGTCCACACTGAAATTGAAATGTTCTTCAAGCCCCATGCGTTGGGACAAACTCTTGAAAATATCAAACGGATTGCGCGTGTCATAAAGCGGGGCCACCACCGGTTTGCGCCATACCAGGCAGGGACCGGCCGGACCTCCGGCAAGAACCTGGCAAGGGTCGTCGCGTTCCATATAAGTATGCGCGGGCAGCACCAGATCACTCATGAAAGCGGTGTCGCTCATGAGAATATCCACAGTGGCGATAAATTCCATTTTGTCGATCATGGCCAGGGTTTTTGCCTGGTCCGGTGCTGTTTGCATGGGGTTGGTCTTGAAAACAAACCAGCCCGCCGTCGGGTAGGGTTTGCCCGAAATTACCCCGTCGCGCAGGGGCTCAAAAGAGGCTTCTTCTTTGAACGGCAGGGGAATGCGGCTTTCATCAAGACGTTTGGCCGGGTTGTCGTCGTACCAGGTAGACTTCAACGGTATGCCCCGCACCCTGAAGGGCGAGGGAACCATAAGCCCACCCTGACAGTCGAAATTGCCGAGCAAGGCGTTAAGAATGGCCCAACCCCGACGAATTTGTGTGGAGTCGGCATAGTCTGAAGTGCGCCGCCCCGGATAAACCAGCGCCCTCGGCGCGGCCGCGGCCATTTCCCTGGCCACAGCCACTATGCGTTCGGCCGAGAGCCCGGTTTCTTCCTCAGCCCAGGCCGGGGTGCGATCGGCCACATGGACAGCCAACCGATCCAGGCCAAAAGTATGCTCATCCACCCAGGCCGCATTGTAGAGTTTCTCGGTGATTATCACATGAATCAGAGCCAACCCCAGAGCAAGATCGGTTCCGGCCCTGATTTGCAGCCAGTCTGTGGCCAGAGCCGCCGTTTTGGTGCAGCGGGGGTCCACCACGCAGAGCTTGCCGCCCTCCTGAAGCATTTCCATAAGATCGGAAGTGTCGGGCGTAACCAGAGACTCAAAGCGGTTTGAACCGGGCATCAGCACGTAACGGGCATGGCGCAGGTCGGGCATGGGAATTTCGCCAAAGGTGTCCAGATAGGCCCGATGTGTGCTGAAAAGGCACAAAGATTCCTGTGTGGTCACATTGTGCGAGCCAAAGGCGGCAGCGAAACGATTGGCGAATGTGGTTTGCATGTCCGAGCCGAAGCTGAACACAACCCCACAACGAGTATAGCGTTTGGCTATGTCCAAAAACTTTTCCGCCGCCAGATCCAGAGCGTAATTCCAGGACACTGGCTTCCATTTGCCCTCGCCGCGTTTGCCAACGCGCAAAAGAGGCTCACGCAGTCTGTCGCGGTCGTAAAGCTGACCCATGCCCGCCGCGCCACGGCCGCAGAGCATGCCCCGCGACTTGGTGAAATCAGGGTTGGGATCGAGTTTGACCACCCGCCCGCCGCGCAGACGTGCTATGGCCCCACAGCGGTTGAAACACATGTCGCAGGTGGTGAAAGCGGAGGATTCGTACTCAAAGTTGTCGAGTTCTCCGCCAGCCAGAGCGGTCGATAAGGGGGCGACCGCCCCGGCACAAGCTGCTCCCAAAACGGCGGACCCTGATTTTAAAAAGAAACGGCGGCTGATATTGTTGTCAAAAGGCATGTAAACCTCATACTTGCACGATTATCGAAGGAAGAGGGGATCCCAATGTAATCAAATGAATGCCTCCGAGCCCCCAACCCCCTTTACCAAAAACTTTCTTATATAGGGCCGACCTGGCCCCGTAACTCAGCTTCACTTCGTGGGGTTGGGCGAGTCCTTGGCTCCCCCATGCAGATAGCTGAAAATATCATTAAGATCGTCTGCCGAAACTTTTTCACCGAATTTGGCGGCGCAAGGCAATTTGGCCAAATTTTCGGCAAAGGCCTTCCATTCGTCATATGTTTTATCCATAGGGCTCAGCTCCGTGGCCCCGCTGCCGTCGTGACAGCTCTCGCGGCAATTTTTTTGGTAAAGATACTGGCCTTTACGCTCATTGCCTTCAAAATTGATTTTCACTTCGGCAAGGTCGGCCGCAAAAGCCAAACCAGCCAGCAAAGGAGCGGTCGCCAGGCCGCATATGAGGGAAAAACGCATCGCAGGCTCCTGTATCGCTAAAAAAATAGCGCGAAATTCTTTTTGCGAATATATGCACAAGCAATGCCAGCACATAATATATTGATATAAAATGATTATGCGGTATGTTAATTTTTTGTTAATTAGTATTTCCCTACAGGTGTAGCCATTATTGGCTACAGTTGTCGCTACACCTGTGGCGCGTACGAATATGCAGAGAGCAACGACCCGCGTATACACGGTGAGGGAATCATGTTTTTTTCTACGGCATTTTTTGAACAAGTCATTTCCACAGTCAGCGACGGGCTTTTCGTAATCGGCGAGGACGGTAGAATTTTATTGTGCAATCCTGCTTTTGAGCGTCTTACGGGCTATAGCCGCGAAGAGTGCCTGAATTCTTCCTGCGTTATTCTGGGATGCGACTTGTGCAAAAAGTCGCGGGAGGAGGCAGTGGGAGCCTGGTGCGTAATGTTCCAGTCCAAGAGCGAGGACCACAAACGGTGCACCATACGGCGCAAAGACGGCTCCTGGCTGCCGGTGATCAAAAAAGCGCGCACCCTGCACATGGAGGGCGGAGGCATGTGCGTGGTGGAGACCATAACGGATATATCGAATCTTTTGGAGCGTGAGCGGCGCATTGTGGAGCTTTCGCGCCTGCTTGAGACTGAAAACGGGCTTGAAGGGCTTATCGGGGCAGCGCCGATAATGCAGAATACCTATCGCATTCTGGAGCGGGCCGCGTCCAGCGACGCCCCGGTTTTGCTTTTGGGAGAATCGGGAACGGGAAAGGAACTTGCAGCCCATGCCGTGCATAAGCTTTCGGCGCGGCGCGACAGGCCTTATGTGAGCGTAAACTGCGCGGCGCTCAATGAGTCGGTGTTGGAAAGCGAGCTCTTCGGCCATGTACGCGGCGCGTTCACCGGGGCCGACCGAGATCGCGAAGGACGCTTCGGCGCGGCCAGTACCGGCACCTTGTTTTTGGATGAGATAGGCGACACTCCTCTGGCTACCCAAGTAAAACTTCTGCGTGTGTTGGAAACCGGGCGCTATGAGGCTGTCGGCGAAAATATTCCCCGTGTGACCGACGTGCGCCTGGTGGCGGCCACCAATCGAAGTTTGGATGAACTTGTGCGGCAGGGGTATTTTAGAGAGGATCTGTTTTTCAGGGTAAATGTGATTCCCGTGCGTTTGCCACCATTGCGTGAGCATTTAGAAGACATTCCCACTTTGGCCGCGCATCTTTTGGAGCGCATTGCGCGCCGTGAGCACAGATCCGTTTCCAAGCTCACCGCCCCGGCGCTTGCGGCGCTTTATGCCCATTCCTGGCCCGGAAATGTGCGCGAGCTTAAAAATGTTCTGGAATATGCCGTGGCTTTGGCCGGGAGCAATGCCATAGGCGCGGAGCATTTGCCTGTGTTTCCTTCCATAAGCCTGAGGGGCGCGACTATTTCGGCGCAAGGGCAGGAAGTCGAGGTATCGAAAAATACGGCGTTCAATATTGCGGAATCCACGTCATTAAACATTACTCTCCTCAATGTTTCCAAAGACGAGGGCGGGCGAGATGCTGTTTTGGAGGCGCTTAGAACCTGTGGCGGCAATATTTCGCTCGCGGCAAAGATGCTTGGCATACATCGCACCACCTTGCACGCCCGCTTGCATCGCCTGGGGATTAAGCGAGGGGGACATAAATAAAGCGCGACATTGAATATATGCCGTCACGTTTTGGGTGCGCCGATATACGCGGCACAACTGGCGCAATCAAAAGTTTGGGAAGGAGTGGGGGGAGTTTGAGGGGGGCGAAATTTTACAGAAATAGTTCGCCTTCGCTACGCTCAGGACGAACGGGTTTTTCCAAAAAAGTTTCCTCGCCCCCCTCAATGTTCACTTACTTACTACGGCTGGCGGGTTTGAGCATATGCGAGGGATCGAGCAGAATACGATACTGCTCGCGGGTCATAAGGCCCTTTTCTTCCAAAATTTCTTCGATGCTTTTTTTGGTTTCTTCGGCGGTCTTTACAATTTCGGCAGCGGTTTCATAGCCGAGCGCCGGGGCCAGGGCAGTGGCTATGCCCATGCTCTTGTGCACGTAGGAGAGACACACTTCGGGGTTGGCGGTGATGCCGAACACGCAATTTTGGCGGAAAGTTTTGGCCCCGTTGGCGATAATTTCAAAGCTCTCGAACAGGTTCAGGCACAGGGTGGGCAAAAAGGCATTGAGCTGCAACTGCCCGGCTTCGGCGCAGAAGGTGACGGTTAGGTCGTTACCGATCACCTGGAAGGCGATTTGGTTGACCACTTCGGGGATGACCGGGTTAACCTTGCCGGGCATGATTGAAGAGCCTGGCTGACGCTTGGGCAAATTTATTTCATTGAATCCGGCGTGGGGGCCGGAAGACAGCAGACGCAGGTCGTTGGCTATTTTGGACAGTTTTACGACCATGCGTTTTAGCACGCCGGACAGGGTCACATAGGCCCCGGCGTCGCTGGTGGCTTCAATGAGATTTTCGGCCGGGCGTATGGGCAGCTCGGTCAGGTTAGACAGGTATTTGCAGGCCAGTTCAGAGTATCCTTCCACAGAGTTGATGCCGGTGCCCACAGCCGTGCCGCCCAGGTTCACTTCGCACAGCAGGGTGGTGACTTCTTCTAGGCGAGCGATGTCTTCAGCCACGGTGAGCCCAAAAGCATGAAATTCCGAGCCTAGAGTGATGGGCACGGCGTCCTGCATCTGGGTGCGGCCCATTTTTATGACAGAGGCGAATTCCTCACCCTTGTCCAGAAAAGCCTGCGAAAGCTCGTTCATGGCGTAGCAGACGTTCTGGCTGTACCAAACACAGGCCAGGCGAATGGCCGTTGGCACCACGTCATTTGTGGACTGGGAAAGATTCACATGGTTCAAAGGGCTTATAATATTGTATTCGCCCTTTTTGCGGCCCAGAATTTCCAGGGCGCGATTGGCCAGCACTTCGTTCATATTCATGTTGACGGAGGTTCCGGCCCCGCCCTGGATCACGTCTATGGGGAATTGATCGTTGAGCTTGCCGTTTTCCACATCGTGGGTGGCCTTTATGATTGCTTCGGCCACATTGTTGTCCAGAATGCCGAGGTCGCGGTTGGCCATGGCGGCGGCGCGTTTAACATAGGCCATAGCTTTAATGAAAAATTTAAAGCGTGAAATGGGCACGCCGGTGATTTGAAAATTTTCCATGGCGCGCATGGTCTGCACGCTGTAATAAGCTTCTTCGGGAACATTGAGACTGCCGAGGCTGTCTTTTTCCGTACGAAATCCCATTATTCTTCTCCTGAAATTGATTTATGGGGATTGATGGTAAACATTCTATCCCTGCCAACCGGACCGCAAAAAATAATTCATAAGTACTATTTATCTTTTCAGATCAATATGCTACATTTTTCACATGATATTTTTGACTCTACACCTACCTTGGTGTAGGGTCAATAATAAAGCTCCGTTATATTTTTTTTATAATTCACCAACATTGTTTATTGTTTCTTTTCAGGGGCGCAGCGGTAGGGCGGCAATTGGCTGCCCTGCCGATCAACTTGGGCACAGCCTTTTCAGGCTGGGGACTGAGCGTAAAAACTAACAAAGAGGACGATGATGCTGTTACTGGAACTGGTAATTGTGTTGGGGGCCATTTTTCTCGGGGCACGCCTGGGCAGTATAGGCATAGGCTTTGCCGGCGGGTTCGGCGTGCTGCTCCTGGGGCTTATAGGCGTTAAACCGGGCTCAATACCTATTGACGTTATTTTGATCATCATGTCGGTTATTGCCGCCATCGGCGCCATGCAAGTGGCCGGCGGGCTTGACTTTCTGGTTAGCGCCGCTGAAAAATTGCTGCGTAAACACCCAAAATACATCACCAACCTTGCGCCTATCGTCACGTATTTCATGACGGTTATGGCCGGCACCGGACACACGGCTTTTTCGACCCTGCCGGTTATCGCCGAAGTTGCCAAGGAACAGGGCGTGCGCCCCTCCAGGCCGCTTTCCATCGCAGTGGTTGCCTCACAGGTGGCCATTACAGCCTCGCCCATTTCGGCGGCGGTGGTATTTTTCGCTTCGGCCATGGCTCCCCTTGGTGTGGACTATCTCCAGATTCTGATGGTGTGCATCCCCACGTCGCTGGCGGCCGTGATTCTCACTTCTTTTCTCTGCAACTACCTGGGCAAGGAACTCAAGGACGACCCGGTTTACAAGCAACGCCTGGCCGACGGCCTGGTGAAGATTCGCGGCGCGAGCAATATTGAAATTCTTCCTTACGCCAAGAGATCTGTGTGGATTTTTCTTTTCGCCATTGTCATGGTCATGCTTTACGCCACGCTGATCAGCGACAAGGTTGGCCTTATACCCAAGGACAAAATCATTCTTTCCCGCGATAATGCCATTATTACCTTCATGCTTACCGCGGCGTCGATGATTGCCATGATGTGCAAGATAGAATCGGCCAAGGTGCTTAACGCGGCCACTTTCAAGTCGGGCATGAGCGCCTGCGTATGCGTTTTGGGCGTGGCCTGGCTGGGCACCACCTTTGTTACCGCCCACGAAGCTCAAATCAAGGCCCTTGCCGGCGACATGCTCAAGCATTACCCCTGGATGCTGGCCATGGCCCTGTTCTTTGCCTCCATGCTGCTCTATTCCCAGGCGGCCACGGCCCGCGCCCTTATGCCCCTGGCCATTGGTCTGGCCGCTGATCCGGTTACCTTGGTGGCCTCATTCGCCGCCGTATCGGCCCTGTTCATTCTGCCTACCTATCCCACAGTGCTGGCCGCCGTTGAAATGGACGACACCGGTTCCACGCGAATAGGAAAGTACGTATTCGATCACCCGTTCCTTATTCCAGGCACGGTTACCATTTTCCTGGCGGTGCTTTTTGCCTTTATTTTCGGCAAAATGGTTCTGTGATTACTTGCCGCTGACCCTATAAAAAAATTAAATCATTATAATAAAAAGTCCGTTCCTTTGGGCAATAGCCTGGGAACGGACTTTTTTTCGACCATAAAACAGGCCGGGGTATAAAAGCGGGCAACCTGCCCGCCTTTAGCCTGCTCAGGAAAAACCACCACCGCCACCGCCGCAACCACCGCCGCCGCAAGCCGCGGACATTTTAGAGGCTATGGGGTGTACTGGGCCGGTCTTGTAGGGGAAGGGAGTGGGGCCGGTTTTGGCCGGGCCGGGTATGGACGGCAGTTTTACAGTTTCACTGCCGCAGGCCGGGCAGGCCGGGCTTGCTTCGTCATTTCTCACCAGCTCTTCAAATTTGTTCTGGCATTTCGGGCATGAAAAATCGTACATGGGCATATCGACGTTCCTCTTTTTGCATTGGACATGCGGCCGGAAGCGGAATAATATTGATTTGTCCGCCTCTTCGCGGCTGTTAAACATTAATAATAATCATTGGAGCATACTATGGCAAAGAAAAAAATTTTGCTTCTGGCCGGGGATTTTGTTGAAGATTACGAAGTGATGGTTCCCTTCCAGATGCTGCTTATGGTTGGACACGAAGTGCATGCCGTATGCCCGGGCAAAAAAGCCGGGGAAACCGTGGCTACGGCCATCCATGACTTTGAGGGCCATCAAACATACAGCGAAAAACCTGGGCATAACTTCGTCCTCAACTTTGATTTTGACAAGGTCAAGGCCGCCGATTACGACGCTTTGGTACTGCCCGGCGGGCGTGCCCCGGAATATCTGCGCCTCGACCCGAAGGTTATAGCCATTATCAAGGAAATAGACGCGGCTAAAAAGCCCATTGCCGCCATTTGCCACGGCCCGCAACTGCTGGTGGCCGCTGATGTGCTCAAAGGGCGCTCCAGCACAGCCTACATAGCGGTTAAGCCCGATGTGGAAATGGCCGGAGGCAAATGGTGCGAAATAAACTCCACCTTCAGCAATGCCGTGGTGGACGGCAATTTGGTAACCGCCCCGGCCTGGCCGGCTCATCCCGAGTGGATTGCCGCATTTTTGAAGGTTCTCGGAACCAAAATAGAATTGTAGAAAGAATATATAAAATAAACGCCCGACACAAATCGGGCGTTTATTTTATAAAGCCAAAAAGGCCCTTTTCCGTCCACAGCGGGCAGAATCAGGCCTTTTCAAGAGCAAATCAACATCGGTTTATCCGCCCTAGTTGTAGTCTCCCCGGTTGAACTTGAACTTTTCGGTAAACGCCATCACCTCAAGTTCGTTCATCACACTGTCCAGACCAGGGTTCCGGCCCTTAATGGACGCGGTGCTTTCCTTCAATGCGGCCATTTTGGAATCAATTCCTTGCAGAACTCCATAAGCTTCACGAAGTCCGGTTTGCGAACTGTCGCTAAGGGCCTTGGTGTAGCTTTCCCACAATTCCATCGTTCCGGTGGCATCGCTGAAAGCCTGCTGCATGATGGACTCGAAGGGGTCGGCCTTTTCCATTTCCCCGGAGCTCTCACCCATCAAAATCTGGCCGATAATTCCTGTTCCCACTCCTGGCGGGGGCATCGAGGCCAAGTTGCCAGCGCCCGCGTTCTGCAACTCTTGGTTCAGCAGGCTGTCAAAGCCTTCCGCCCCAGTCATCTGACGCTTGCTTTGTAATTCTTGCTGAGCAAGTAAAGCCGACAATTGTTCTGTACTTATCTTCATAACGCCTCCAAAAACTGGCGATACTTTCTTTCTGCAAATATGCTGCCAAAATGTTAAAAAGTGTTAACTAGCTGATTAGTAACAATTTTATAGATAGAAAAGGGAAAAATTTTCCCATCTGGTAAATAAATTATACTTCTTGCCGGGCAAAAGTCGATGCTTTATTTCAGAAGAGGAAAAAAATTCTCTTATAAAATTGCTTGCCACAACGCAAATTTTGTGCAATAAACTTCCGTTACGGAGAGGTGTCCGAGCTGGCCGAAGGAGCACGATTGGAAATCGTGTGTCGGCTAATCCCCGACCGTGAGTTCGAATCTCACCCTCTCCGCCATATTTTTCTATCCAGTTGAAGTTGCTGGATAATTTTTGAGACGGAAGCTGCATTTATTCATTGGTGCAAACCAAGGGTACAAATGAGGCTTCCGTCTTGTCGTTTTCACCTCACGCAATTAGGGCAGGACGCGATTCGAACCCACGTACCGGCTCTCATCTCCACTCCCGCCAAGGCACGCTGTATTTTCGGTTTTTCACCAAAGAAGTGGGCGGGTCCCTTTTTTATTGTCCTGCGTCGCCCTTCAACGGCGGCTCGAAATCGCATGTTATTACGGCGTCTGAAGTATCTCAAAGTAAATTCATGCGATTGCCCTGCTGTCACAAGTTATAATTGTTGTTATGCAACCCGACATATAGTATATATAATGTTATTTTTTGTGGTGTATTCTCATCGCATTACAAATAAACGCCATATTCGGAGGTTATCATGAAACGATTTTTGCTGATTTTTGCCTTGTGTATTTTTGCTTTGACCATTGGCAACGGAGCAATGGCCGCTGAAACGGATAAAAAAGGTTGGCCGGATCAATTACGCTTTATGGCCGGCCCTCCCGGCGGCAACTGGTTTGCTCTGGGCACGGCCTTGGCCGAGATGTGGTCCAAAGAGGTTGTGAACACCAGCAGCAGCACCGGCGGCGGCGTGTCCAATATTATCAACACCAATAGCAAAAAAGGCGATTTCGGCTTTTCCGTCACCTCCTTTCTGGGCGCGGCCCTGAAAGGCGAGGAAGATTTCAAGGGTAAAGTGGTTGATAATGCAGTAATTATGGCCAACCTCTATACCCAGGTCACCTATTTCATCGTGCGCAAAGATTTTGCCGATAAACACGGTCTGAAAACCGTGGGCGACATGTTCACCAAAAAAATTCCCGTGCGTTTTGCCACATTGAAACCGGGCACCGCTTCAGAATTCGCTGTGAAAGCACTTTTTTCCAAGGGTTACAACACTTCCCTGGCCGAACTCAAAAAGGGCAACTGGACTGTGGAATATGCCTCCTATGAAGGCGGGGCCGACCTTATGTCGGACAATCACCTTGACGTTTTCGCTTTTTCCGTGGGCAGCGTGGCCTCCATTGTCATGAATATTGAAAGCCAGACTCCCATTGTTATTCTTGGGGTGGAACAGAAGGCGCTGGACGAGGTGGCCAAGGCCTACGGCACCACCACCCACACCATCAAGCCCGGCATTTACAAAAGCGTGACCAGCCCGGTGAAGACCCTTGGCGACTATACATGCATAGTTATTCGCAAGGATCTGCCGGAAAGCCTTGTTTTCGCCCTTAACCAGTCGCTCTGGAAAAACAAGAAGGCTCTGGTGGAAGCGGTGAAAGATATGCAGGAGCTTGAGCCTTCCATGGCTCTGCCTGTGGGGGTGCCCAGCCATCCCGGTTCCGAAAAGTTCTGGAAAAGCGTGAAATAAAGGTAGAGTCTTTTTTTAGCGCGGCGGGCGCGGCCCGTGCCCGCCGCGCAATTTCAATCCGCAATTTTTCCACGTCGGAGGTGGCAGATGCGCAAACTGAGCGGTCTGCAACAGCGTATTGTTTATGTTTATATTGTGATCTTGGGTTGTTTCCATCTTTACACGGCAGGCTTCGGCAGTTTTGAATCCTACTTGCAGCGTACCATACACTTGGGCATGGTTCTGCCGTTGGCTTTTGTGCTTTTTCCGGCCACCTCCAAAGGCAGCAAGGAAAGCGCTCCCTGGTACGACTGGCTTCTTGGGGTTATGGCGGGACTGCCCGGAATTTACGGGGTAATAAACTACGAAGACATCATCAATCGCGTCCAGCAGGTGGACCCGCTCACCATGCCCCAGCTGGCGCTGGCCGCGCTGCTGGTAGTTATGCTGCTTGAGGGCGCGCGGCGTATTGTGGGTATTCCTCTGCCGGCCATAGCCACTATTTTTATCGCCTACATGATTTTTGGAGACAAATTTCCCGGCCTTTTGCGCGGGCTGGCTTTCAACTTCAGCGATGTGGCCGAGCAACTTTTTCTCACTGACGAAGGCATTTTTTCCATGCCATTGGGTGTGTCGGCCACCTATGTGATGGTCTTTCTCATTTTCGGCGGTTTTTTGGAGAAGAGCGGGGCTGGGGCATATTTTATGGAGCTGGCCCAGGCCTTTACCGGGGCCAGGCCCGGCGGCCCGGCGCAGATTGCCGTGGTAAGCTCCTGCCTGCTGGGTTCCATTAGCGGCTCGGCTGTGGCCAATGTTTACGGAACCGGAGCTTTCACCATTCCGTTGATGAAGCGCCTGGGCTATCCCCCGGCTTTTGCCGGGGCTGTGGAAGCCGTGGCCAGTTCGGGCGGGCAGCTCATGCCTCCGGTCATGGGAGCCGGGGCTTTTCTTATGGCGTCGTTTTTGGGGGTACAGTACCGTGAAATTATTGTAGCGGCCATTTTTCCCGCATTGCTCTATTATGGCACTGTGCTGTTGATGGTGCGCCTGGCCGCGCTGAAAAATGGAATGCGCGGGCTTGACCCTTCGGAACTGCCGAGCAAGCGCAGTGTGCTCAAGCGGTCCTATATGCTTCTGCCCATTGTGGGGCTGGTATATCTGCTCATGGCCGGGTACACACCCATGCGCGCCGCCCTGTGCGGCATTGCGTTGGCTTGGTTCGTTTCGATGTTTGACGCCAAAACCCGCATGGGGCTGATGCAAGTTCTGGACGCCATTTATGAAGGAGCCAAGGGCATTCCCCTGGTGTGCGTGGCCTGCGCCTGCGCGGGCATGGTGCTTGGTTCGGTGGCGCTTACCGGAATAGGCGGCAAGTTGGTGGGGTTTGTGCTTTCTTTTTCGCAAAACATGCCGCTGCTGGCCCTGATTCTGGTGATGTTTGTGTCGCTGGTGCTGGGCATGGGCCTGCCCACCACCGGAGCGTACATTTTGGCCGCCGCCCTCGGCGCTCCCATTCTGGTGCAGCTTGGCTTTTTGCCCATTGCCGCGCACATGTTCGTTTTTTATTATGCCATTATTTCAAATATTACTCCACCTGTGGCTCTGGCCGCCTATGCCGCCAGCTCAATAGCCGGGTCCGGCCCGAATGAAACGGGCTTCAAGGCCATGCAGCTAGGTTTTTTGGCCTTTATTGTGCCTTTCGCCTTCTGCTACGATCCCGGTCTGCTGCTGCAAGGCACCTGGATTCAGAACGTGTTGGGCATGCTCAGTGGGGCGGCCGTGATGTTCTCGTTGGGTTTCGCCCTGATGGGCTATATCAATGTTCCGCTCACCTGGCTTGAGCGTGGGCTTTTAATGGTGGCCAGCATACTGGTGCTGACGCCCAAGCCCGTGTTTATTCTGGCCGGCAGTTTGTTGCTGGCGGCGGTGTGGTGGTATGCGGAAAGGCGCGTGCCCGCCCCGGCGTTAGCCAAGCTCGGCTAGGGGCTGATTTATTCCGTTTGGACAGCGTTGCTTGCTCTTTTTTTATGACAAAAAAAGAAGCTGAAAATTTAAAATCGCCCCGAAGGAATTCATCCGTTCGGGGCGATTTTGATTATGTTGTTTTGAAGCGCGCCGGAAGCTTTATTTAGAAATTGTAAAGTTCGCTCCCAGGTATAATTTTGATATTATTGGCCTGAAGCACCTCAATGGCCTGTTCGGTGCGGTCAAAGCGGAAGATAATTGTGGCGTTATGCCCGCTCTTTTGCACAAACGCATACATGTATTCCACATTGATGTTCTGAGTGGCCAGGGTTTGCAGAATGCGGTTCAGCCCGCCGGGCTGATCATCCACTTCCACCGCCACTACACTGGTGCGGCCAACGGTAATGCCTTTTTCCTTGAGCACGGTCTTGGCTTTTTCATTTTCATCCACAATCAGGCGCAAAATGCCAAAATCGGAAGTATCGGCCAAAGACATGGCGCGAATATTGACTTTGGCCTCACTGAGGGCCGCAGTGACTTCAGCCAGCCGCCCGGCCTTGTTTTCCAGAAAAATGGATAATTGTTCCGCCTTCATTCCGGCTCTCCAGTAATTTATAGGTATCTGATTCCAAGTCACATATCAGCCACATTTTCACAACACCCGGCTAGTGCATAGTACCCGCGCAAAAAATACGGCACCAACCGCTCTCGGAGCGTCTCACAAGGGGCAAAGCCTATTCTTTCCCTTTGACACCCGTATGCCAAACAATCGGCAATGGCCGCTATACATGCGCCGGAAAGGAAATGGCTCAGGACTTGGGTTGATTGTCGTCTTTTTTTTCCGATTTGGTGGAAGTTATGTCTATTTCGTCCGGCTCCGAGGCGGAACGCTTAAAATTGCGTATGGCCTTTCCAAGCCCGCCGCCGATTTCCGGCAGTTTGTTGGCTCCAAAAACCAACAAAGCCACTACCAGAATAAGCAATATTTCCTGTGTACCCAATCCAAACATTTAAAAAAGCTCCATAACTATTTAGCATAGTTGTTTAATAAATATTATATAGAGAACAATAGCAGAAAAGCTCCTGCTCTGTCCACGATTTTTAATCCTTTAGAGCGTTTTGCGAATGAAATTAGCAAAATGCACTGAAATACCGTATGATTTGTAGCGGTTCAATTTGTCGTCAGACGAGGAAAACGAAATTTTTCCGGTGGAGGATGGAACTCTTTGGTTCATCCCCCACCGGAAAAACAAGTCTAACGAAGTATCACGGCAAACTGGCCGCTACAAATCACCATTTCACTTTGCGATATTCCACCAACGCCTCGGCCTGCTCGTCAAAAGTAGCAAAACCGGCCTGATGCAGAGCGTCTTCCACAGTTTGTGACCAGTTCCATGCCGCATAAATCGCTGGTTTATGGAAGGTGGCGCGGAAGTTCTGCAATTCGGAGCGATAGAAGCTTTCCTTAGGAGTGTCAAGATGCTCACGCAATTGCTCATGGCGACGTTTCAGCTCGCCTTCATACCATTCGCTTATATCCTCGGGCTGGGTGTATTTTTTCAGAATATGGCCATATCCGTTCTTTTCCATGAGTTCGCCAAGCTTTTTGTGATGCTGCCCGGCCAGCCATTCGCCCAGCTTGGAAGTGGGAATATTGTCCTGCTCTATGGCTGCGATGTCGAACTTGGTCTGGTAGTAGGTATCGGGCACCACAGAGGCCGAAGCTATACCCGCTATGGCCACCAAGCCGCGCAGAATCACGCTGTTGGAAACGCCCTGACCGCAGAAACCCACCTTTTTGCCGAATTTTTGTCCGGTGAATATGGTAACCAGAATGGCCCACACAACAGCCGGATCTTCTTCGTCGTAAATGTGCGAAAGAGTGGCATTGTCACGGTCGGTGGCCAGCACCATCTGGGTCATGTCATTGGAGCCGATGGAGAAACCGTCGAACTCGGCAATGAACTGCTTGGCCAGAATGGCGTTGGAGGGAATTTCGGACATAAGAATAATCTTCAATCCGTCCTTGCCCGACTTCAGGCGATGCACCTCTTCAAGATAGTGGCGCATGGATCTGGCTTCTTCCAAGGTGCGCACAAAAGGCAGCATCATCTGCAGATTAGAGCCGCCGTACACGCCTCTGGCCAACTTGAAAGCTTCAACTTCCCAGTCGTGTATATTGCGCGAAACGCCACGGAAACCCAGCATGGGGTTGTCTTCAAAGTGTTCGAACAGGCTTCCACCGAGCAGGTTGCGGTATTCATTGCTCTTGAAATCGGTGGTGCGGTAAACAATGGTTTTGCCGTAGAAGGCCATGGCAAAGAGAGCCAACCCCTGGGCCAGGGTTTGCACATAGTGTTCCTTGCCTGTACGGAAGCCCCGCGCTTTGATAATCGCGCGGATTTTGCCGATTATGTTGCGCACGTCATCCATTTCTTTCTTCAACCCGGTGCGCAGAGCCACGCCTTCGCGCAACGCGGCTATTTCCTTAATCATGTCCACTACAAGCGGCAGTTCCTTAATGCGCTGCACATGCTGTTCCACACTGGCTTCAATTTCCGAGCGGCGTTTGCCGGCTTCGGGGTCGGCCGGAGAAAGCAGGGCCAATTCATCTTCGTAGCCCATGATCACCCGTACGTGATCCGCCAGATCTATGGATGTTTTCAGAGTATCCAGACGGCGGGTGGCCAGTTCAACATGGCGATCGAGCTTGTGATCGAGCTCGCGCATCTTGCGGTGCAGCAGCAGTACTTCTTCCGCGCCCAGAGTTTTGTCGGAGGCGGCCAACTCATTTATTTCATTGGCAAGCCCCGTGACTTCTCCCACATACTCCCTGATCTTGAAATTGAAGCCCACAAGGCCGGCGGCCATCTGCTCGCGCAGCACCTTGGAAAGGCGGCCTTCAAGTTCCTTGAGCTTGCTTTGCACAACGCCGTCCAGCTCACCGTTATCAAAAGACTCCAGAGCTTTGGGGTGAATGCTTATATTTCCGAGCATGAATTCGGCCCGGAGCAGCCCTACTTCGAAATCGGGCATGGTGCGCAGACGCGAAAGGAAAAGGGCCTGCCCAACGTCGGCCAGCACCAAGCCGACCTTGGTTTTGGTTTCGGGCAGTTTGGAAAGATCCATTTCTCCGCCCACCATGTGCATGGGGATAAGCCCACGATAGACTCGGCCGCGTGTGCCGTCCACCGTAACGTCGCAGCCGTCCAGAGCGCGCAGAACTTCAAGGCGTTGAATACCGATAACCGCGGGAATGCCCAACTCGCGGGAGGTAATGGCCGCGTGGCTGGTATCGCCGCCAACGTCGGCCATAATCGCCGCCGCCACCCGCATGCCCGGCACCATGTCCGGGTCGGTGCGTTCGGCGGCCAGGATGTCTCCCTTGCCGATTTTGTTGAGTTCCAAAGCCGAACGCAGGAATTTGACCCTGCCCTGGCCCGCCCCGCGCGAAGCGCCGTTGCCTTCAACCAAAATTTCGGCCTGAAGCGCGGCTTTATTGTCCACTTCGCGGCGGCGCATAAAAATGGTGTGGGGATGCTGCTCGAGTTCTTCGTTCCAACGGGTTTCCGGCCTGGCCTGCACAAACCACAGTTCGTCATTTTCGTCTATGCAGAACTCGGTGTCCATGATCATGCCGCCATAGGCCTTGCTGACCGAGCGCACGCCCTTGGCCACGTTTTCGGCCTGAGCCAGAGACAGAGACCAGCGCAGGGCTTCAAGCTCGGGCACAGGCACTCTTTTGGTGCCGCCCTTTTCGTCATAGACAATTTTCTTGTCTTTGCAGCCCATTTGGCGAATTACGACTTCGCTGCCGTCGTCACGCTGAAACACATACATTTTGTCCGGGGTGACCATGCCGCCCACCACAGCCTCGCCAAGGCCGTAGCTGGCGTCGATGCTCACCAGTTCCTTGCGGTCGGTGCCGCGGCAACCGGTGGCAGTGTCGGCCGAAAAAGCCGTGCCCGAAACCATGGGGTTGATCATGCGCATCATGCACACGGAAAGCGAAGTATTTTCAATGGCCCATTCCTGCTTGGCCTTGATGGCGATGCTTTCATCGCCGGTGGCTTCGGCTTTGGCCAAAGCATCAAGGATGGCTTCGCGGCGATAGGTCATGGAGCGCAGGTTGTAGGCCGAGGAGCAGTCCCAGTGATAGGCGCGGCATACGCGGTCGCCGCTGACCATATTCAAATAGGTGTCTTGCAATCCGGCAAAAGCTTTTTTGCGCGAGTCTTCGCCCGCGGCCGAGGAGCGCACCGCAACCGGCACGTCTTCCACTCCGGCTTCCTTGCAGATTGCCGCATAAGCGCCGCGCACGGCCTGCTCCACTTCGGCAGGCAGGTTCACGGACAAAATGGCTGTCTGCACCAGTACCGATCTTTTCCTCAGCTGGTCGATGCCTTCCGGCGAGGTGGCAAACCCTTCGACCACGTTGTTGACAAAGGTACGCAGGCGTATGGAAGTTTGTTCCGTATTGCTCTGCATGGTTTCGCGCAGTTGACGGCCGAGGCTGCGCACGAATTTTTGCAAAAATTCCGGATCTTTATTTATTTCAGAGTCGTTCCAGTCTATGCGCCCGTATTCTCTGTCCACAGTTGAGCGAACTTCGGCGGCGATAATTTTGGTCTCGTCCAGAAGTTTGTGGAAAGCGTCGGAAGATATGGCGCGAAACTGAGGGCTTTGTATGCCTTTTATCTGGTTGATGAGAGCGGTATTGTAGTTTTTACCGCCAACAAGAAGCTCTGCCTCCTCCCCCATGGAAACAATTTCCGCTCCGGTGAGCACCAGACCGGGAGACGCCTTTTCCGCCGGACTATCGTTGCTTTTTGGGGTTGAAGGCTTGGGGGACGACTGAGTTCTGGGCATGGGTTCCTCCAGGTATGGCTGGCTCGCAAAGCGGTTGACGGTTGAAAGGATTTTTCTACAATGTATATCAAAATCGACTCTATAAGCAACCTTATGATGCGAAAAAATACAAGTTGTGAGACGTCATACTTGTTGAGAATATATTATATTCCCTGCGCCGAAAAAACGCTGAACCTTCAGCGTCGCGCCGGCAAATTTCCTGCATTAACCCTTTAATTTACTGATTTTATTAATAAGCGAGTTGAGATGCTTTTCTAATGTCTGCAAATATAGGAAGGCATCAGAACCCGCTTTACTAATATGTATAGCTATGGGTTATTATACTCCCTCGCCGCAATAAGGGCAATAGCTCACGCCCTCAATATTGATCGGTCGACCGCAGGCCTCGTTGGCGCAAAGTCTGGGTATGGGGCCGAGCTCCACAATCAACTCGCCTTCGCGCACTGTAACCATCTTCCTGCTTTCCTTGTAATCCGCTGTTTTGAGCACGCGCACAACCACTCCGTCAATGGGGGCCAGCACGGCTTTTTCCTGCTTCATTATAGATATGTTGAAAAGTTCTTCCCCAGCTTTGACCAGATCTCCGGGATGCACGTAGGTGACCCACAAATCGCCGTTGCTTGGCGCGCCCACATGATACTTGTTGCCAAGGTCGGCCATGGGCGTGTCCTTGCCCGTCCCGCCTTGCGGTTTGGCCACCTGCACCTCGCAACTCATAATTTCCGAGTCGAGGGCATAGCGGCACACGGCGACACCGGACGCAGCCATACGAGAAATAGTAAGCAAAGTAAGGTGATGCGGTTTACCGCGGGAATCATTGAAGTACAGATCCTGCCCCGGCAAAAGCCCTTCGAACCACACATGCACCGGCAAATTGTTGGGGTCACCGTATTGAGCTTTGAACTTCACGGTCTTAACCGCGTCTCCGGGGTGGTTGAGATACAGCGCGAACTCTTCCGGAGTGGGCTTGCGTTTGATAATTTCGGTAAAGGCCCGCTCCTCGGCGGCCAGATTGCAATCTTCAAGCAACTCCAGGGGTGAGCATTCGGTGCGACTTTGCAGAGCCTCGCGCGCGTGGGCCCCAAAGGCGCTTTCATAGACCCAGTCCGGGGGAAAGCCGAGGGGCAGCCGCCCGAACTTGCCGCATAGCAGATTGCGGAAAGCGTCGTTGCAATCGCGGTATATGCCCAGTCTGGCTTTGCCCATTTCCTCGCTGAGCGCCTCGCCGTTTTCATGAGCTCGAGCCGCCTCGCCCAGCACCTCCAGAAGGTAGCGCACTTCCTGATCACCGCCTCTTTTCCAGGCCCCGGTAACAGCCAGAAAGGCAGTGTTCCAGGTAATTTGCGAGCCGGGGGTCACGTCGTGATAGCGCACAATGCGCCTGGTGTCGGCCAAAAAACGCAGCATGTAGGGCAGCAGGTGAATGTACCCCTGCTTCATGGCCCCCTCCTGCGAGGAAGAAGTTGCGCCGCCGGGCATGGCGTGGCGCACCACGTCGTGGTCTGTGCCCTGGAAATATGGTGCGCAATAGCGGTCGTAGTAAGGCATGACCTGCTTACACACAAAATTGGCGTCACGCACGCTTTCGCGATCGAGCTTCACGGGCAGGCCCAGTTCCTCTTCAATGTAGGCCGCCGTGGCCAGCACGTCGCCCTGGCCGTAAGAGCGCACCGAAGACCCCAGGGCCACATCAATTATATGAGCCCCAGCCTTGGCCGCCGCACCGCAGGCGGGCACAAAAAGCCCGTCGGTGTAGTGACGGTGGTAATGCAGCACCAGTTCCGGCCATTTTTTGCGCAGAGCCGTTACCAGAGCATCCATAAACTTCGGCGGGCAAACCCCGGCCATGTCTTTCAGCCCCAGTATGATATGCTTGGCCACAGCGTTCTCGCCAAGGCCTCCGACACTGCCGCACATGCGCAATATTTCCGCCGTAACGCCCAAGTAATGATCTATGTCAAATCCCTTGGCGTGAGAAAGGGATATGGCCGGTTGAAAAACAATGTCGTTCCGGTTCAGCACAACTTCGGCCAGAGGACGCATGTTTTCGATATGATTCAAAAAGTCGAAACAGCGAACCACATGGTAATGCTCGCAGATCATCTCGCCGGTGAGGCGCATCAGATTTTTGGGCTGGGGGCTGTAGCCCAATACATTGGTGGAGCGCACCAGAATCTGCTTCATGGTTTTGGGGGCGAAGCGGTTCCATTCCCTGGCTTCGCTGAACGGATAAGTCATATTGGCCATCATGGCCACGTGAAAATGCGCCCCGCCGCCGTTTTCAATAGAAAAATATCCCACATTGTCCAGATAGGGACCGATGAGCCGGTCTTCGGCCAAGCGGAAGCGGTTGCCGCTGTTGGACTGGGTCATGTCGCGCGGGGTGGTGTCCGCAAAGTGCACATAGCCGGAATCGCGTATAAAATCCAGCAACGCCAGCCGGTCGCCCCGAGGATAGGGCGAAGGCTTGCGGCGCAAGGCCCCGGGAATGGGCGGCAGCACAGGATCAAAGGAGGGCATGCGCGGCGTGTCCACAGTGCGGTAATTGCCTAGTTGCACATGGGGGTTATGGCCCAAAGCCGAAATTTCGGCCACCAGCTTTGCCAGACGCTCCCCTTCGGGAGCAAGGTCGGTATATGACAGCAGCTCCGGAGAATTAGCAATGAAGTTGGTGTCATACATTCCCTTACGGAACTTGGGGTGCTTGAGCACCTGGCGATAAAAGGGAATGGTGGTTTTCAACCCGCCGATAATGTATTCTCCCAGAGCGCGCTCCATTATGCTCACGGCTTTTTCCATTTCGCGGGCATAAGTGATCAGCAGGGAACCGGCCGAATCGTAATTGGAAGGGAATTCATAGCCCGCCGACATGTTGGAGTCCAGGCGCACACCAGGGCCGCCGGGCGACACATAACGACTTACCAAGCCGGAATTGGGGGCAAAGCCGTTCTGCGGATCTTCGCAGTTGATGCGCACTTGCATGGCATGGTGCACCGGGCGGGTATTTTCTTCCGAAAGGCGTAGTTTTCCGCCAAAAGCCACGGCAATCTGCTCTTCAACAAGGTCGATGCCGTAGCGGCATTCGGTAATGCCGTGTTCCACCTGAAGACGCGTATTGACTTCAATTAGATAAGGTACGCCATCGGAAGTGACCAGAAATTCCACTGTTGCCAGCGAATGGTAGTTAACGGCCAGAATCAGCCGCCGCGCGTAATCCTTGAGTTCCTCGCGCAGCTTTTCAGTGAAAAGCGGCCAAGGCGATGGAGTTATTTCAATGAGTTTTTGATGGTTGCGCTGCACTGTGCAATCGCGCTCGTCAAAGGCGAAGACATTGCCGTGCTGGTCGGCTATGACCTGAATTTCAATGTGGCGTACCGAATCAAGATATTTTTCCACAAAAAGGCGCGGATTGCCGAAAGAAGCCTGAGCCATGGTGGAGGCCTTGAAGAAGGCGTCTTCAAGCTCGGCCTCGTCGTTCACAATAAAAATGCCCCGCCCGCCTCCGCCGCCTTCGGCCTTGAGCATGATCGGCAAGCCTATCTCTTTGGCCAAGCGCCGGGCCTCAGACATGTCCACGGCCCCTTCCGAGCCGGGAACAACGGGGATATTCAATTTTTTTGCCAGATTCCGGGCATTAACCTTATTGCCGAGCAAATTCATGGCCTCGGCCGTAGCCCCTATGAACACCAGCCCCGCCTTGGCGCATTTGGCCGGAAAATCCGAATCTTCCGAGGAAAAACCCCATCCAGGATGCACGGCCGCCACGCCCCGGCGCAAAGCCAGAGACACTATGCGATCCATATCAAGGTAACCGCGGGCGTCTTCGCCCAGAAGCAAAAGCTCCTGCGCGGCCGAGGCTGCCGGGGCGGTTTTGTCCACGTCGGTGGCGGCCATTACCGCCACAGCGTCAAAACGCTCCCTGATCGACCGACAAATGCGCCGGGCCGGAATGCCCCGGTTGGCAACCAGAATGAGCTTGCCCTTCAACTCCGCCAGTATTTGCTCAAAATCTTTCGGTTCCAAGATATTGTCCTTTTATCGGGCAGGTGTGTGGGGGGGGGGGGGGGGGGGGGGGGGGGGGGGGGGGGCGGGGTGGGGTGGGAGGGCGGGCGGTCAGGACCACACCCCCGCCCACACCACACAACGTCGAAA
>JAVBLG010000044.1:0-80784 GCA_031553655.1 Desulfovibrionaceae bacterium
GCTCCCCGTTCGATTACGCGTTTAACCAACCTTGTTTCGCCGCCAAAGCAGCACGAGGTGACGCCCACGGGATTTTTTACGTCTACTCCGCAGAATGTTGTTCGCAAATCAGCCATGCGTTTACTCCTGCATATTAGAGCGTTTTGCGAATGAAATTAGCGAAATGCTCTGAAAAAACAATTTCAGGTAATAGATAATTTCAAAAGCAAAATGTTATATTTTGAGCCTCCGGCGGCCAAAGGGGCAAAGCCCCTTTGGAAACCCTTTCGGGCTTTGCCGCCGAAATGTTGGTATTATTTCACCCAAGGAGTGATCGTGCCGAACCCGTTCCAGATCATCTCGCCGCTTTTGGCATGATGCATGGCAATGGCCCGTTCCGGGCAATGGCCTACGCACCAGCCGCAACCCCAACAATATTCATAGTTGAAGTTCGGAATGTTATCTTCCACATTTTCCAGAGCGCCGTAGGGGCAAAGCCTTGCGCATATGCCGCAGGAATTGCATCTTTCAGCATCAAAGCGGGGAACAACCGGGGTTTGCTCGGCCATGGGGTTTTCGCGCTTGAGATCGCGCAAATATTGAAAATCCTTGACCACGCAGCTCTGGAAGTCGGCTATGCTGTGGTAACCCTTCTTGTCCATCCAGGCGCTCATTCCTTCTATTACGCGGCGCAGCACGCCTACCCCACGCGAATACAGGGCCGAGCACATGCCGGTGAGCGCACAGCCTCCCATAATGTGGCGTACGCAATCGTCAAAGGTGAAGGAACCGCCGCCGCCCAACACGGGGATTTTAACTGTAGCGGTTATCTCCATAATCTTGGCCAGAGAGAATATCTGCCAACCTCGGCCGATGAGCCCACCCATGGAAGCGGGCACGCCGTAGAAGGTGCGGGTTTCGTGGTCGATCCAGGTGCCGTAAAAGGCATTGTTGGCGGAAATGGCCGCCGCTCCGGCGCGTTCCACAGCCAGGGCCACCCCGGCCATGTTGACGCATTGCGGGGTCATTTTGAAGATAACCGGAATTTTTACCGCGTCCACGCAGGCTTTGGTGACCTTGTAGGCGGTTTCGGGGTCCAGGGCCAGGGGCGCACCCACGTTCACATGCTCGGCCTTGGCTCCGAAAGTGGCGTGGGGGCCGCCGGTGTCCAGCTCCACCATGGGAATTCCGGCTGCTTCCATATCCTTGCAGAAAGGTACCCAGGTGTCGGCATCCGGCCCGATGCCGCTGCACGAGCCGATGAAAAGTACGTCGTTTTCCTTGCAAACCTTGAGTGTGCCGGGCAATTCGCGTTCCATCCACACTTCATAGGGCATGTTGTGGAACATCTGTCCGCAGATCCAGCTGTCGTTCAGTTCTTTGCCGAAACGTTTCAGAGAATAGAAATAGGGTCTGGGCCAGCGGTGCACACCGTCAATTTTGTGCACGGTCTTGCCGATGATCCAACCGGCTCCCTGTTCGACAACGCGGGTTACCATCCTTGTGTCGCCGCCGAAGCAGCACGAGGTTACGCCCACGGGGTTTTTTACTTCAGCGCCGCAAAAGGTGGTTTGCAAATTAGCCATTTTGGTCCTCCTTTGTGATTTTGTTTTACATCATACGTCCCAGCGTCACGGGTAGACCGGCCGCCTGGGCCATTTCAGCCACCTCCCGCAGCTTTTTGGCTGATGGCTTGCGCATGCCCTTGTATGGCGGTAGCAAGCCGAGGGCGCGGTATTTTTCCGTGCCCAGGCGGTGTAAGGGGTTCACATCCAGGGCCAGCGCGCCTATTGCCTTTGCAAATGCTATTGTGGACATGATATTGCGTTTACTGTCGTTAACTCCTGGCACCAGTGGCAGGCACAGCCGCACCTTGCCTTTGGAAGCCATAATTTGCGTGTTGCGCAGAATGCGCGCGTTGGAAACTCCGGTGGCGGCCCGGTGCGCGGCATCGTCCATGTGCTTGATGTCCACCAGAAGCAAATCGGCCAATTCAGCCGCGCGTCTGGCCACCAGAGCCGAACAAAAGGCCGAGGTGTCAATGACCGCGCCTATGCCGTTTTCGCGGCAAGCCTTGATCAGGGCAAAGGCGAAGCCGGGTTGAAGCAGCGGTTCGCCGCCGCTCAGGGTAAGCCCACCGTCGGTTCCATAAAAAATTTTGTCTTTGACAACTTCCTTGAGAGCCTGTTCCACAGTTATGGTCTGCCCGACCAGGCGTAGGGCCTTATGCGGGCAGACCTCGGCGCATATGCCGCAGACTGTGCAACGTCTACGGTCGATAAAAGGGGGAAAACCATTACCAAGCGCCCGCTGCGGGCAGGCCGGAGCACACTTGCCGCAGTGACGGCACAACTTGGAAAGTTGATATATTTGTGGATTCATTACATGGGTTTCGGGATTGGAGCACCAGCGGCAGCGCAGGGGGCACCCCTTGAGAAATACCGTGGTGCGTATTCCCGGTCCGTCGTGGGTGCAGAACTTGCGTATTTCCACGATTTGCCCGGAAATATCAGAGCTTGCGGCGTGCATGAAAATTCCGTTCACGTTGACGCTCCGCTGTTGAATGGAGTTTATCTGCCGTATAAAATTCCGTGGGGCACTTCTTTGGCCATTATATTGATATCTTCCTTGCTCACGCCTTGGGACAACAGAGTCTTTAAAAACATGCGCCAGCCCGGCACAGGCTCGTTGCCCGGCTGTCCGGCGTCGGAAATAAGCACCAGATGATCCGGACCCTTTTCCTTGATCAATTCCTTGATAAGATTGAATGAGTAATCAAAGGCGATAATCCAGTCCTGCATTCCCGGCCAGGGCACGCAAGAGCATTCGGCAAATTGCAGATATCCGCCAAGATCAATCATTTCTCTGGCCTCGGAGGGGGTAAGAATGGTCATTTCCTGAGTCACGTGATCGAGCATCACGTCTACATTGACCTTCTTCTTTTTTACATAACGCAGAATGTCGGCCTTTTCTTCGTTGGATACATGGCAGGAAGACAGCGAGCAGCGGTCGCCCTTGCGATTATCATTGTAATCGTGGATCATTTTGAGCACGGCCACCATTTCTTCGGTAAGTTGATCCGGGCCGTTGGTTACCCTTATGCCGCCGCCCTTGCCCATAGCCTCAAGCTGGTGGGCGGCGTCGAGCGATGGCAGCCATATTTCCTTGCAGCGCCCGTAATCCAGGGCGGTTTTTACCGCCTTGATGTTCATGCCGCCCACGCTGTTGTTGAGCACCACGCCGCCGTAAACCTCAATGGGGACGAAGATTTCGCCGGCTGCCCCGGCCTTTTGGGCCATGCAGTCGAGCACGTCCTGAATAATGATGGCGCAATTGACATTCATAGTATTGTGATCTTTGAAAACCATCGCCTTCATGCCCGCTTCGGAGGCGGCCACGCATGTATCGAACATTTTGGGGCGTCCCGCCAGCCAGCCGCCCAGCGGCGCGCCATGTACATGCACGTCGATAACGCCGCGCAACAGTTCGTTAACGGTTTCCGGATCCACCGGCGCTCCGGGGTTAAAATACATGTAGGGCCAGGCCGGGTGAGTGCGCTTGTTAAGTTCCTCTTCAGTGATTACCCGGCCGTATTTCATGGTCTGCCAGTCTTGCACGGCCTTGCTCATGATCATCCTCCCTATTTTGCGAATTTATCGGACTATCCGGCGGCAAATTGGAAACAAATTAATTTTTTGGCGGACAAAACAGGTTGTACCACCATTTGCCGCCGGAATTATCAATGATTTAGGCGGCCGTCGCCCCAGTGGAAACCACGCGCGGCTGCTCCAGAGGCCTTATGGGCTTGCCCATGGGTATCACTGTTCGGCCGAAATGAGTGTTGAGCACCACGCCAAAGGCAACCCAGATAATGCTCAGAATCACAAGGGGCAGATCCCAGGTGGCGATAAACCAGAAAAACGGAGCCTTGGTGTGAAAGAACATCGCTGCGCTCAGGAAGAATATGTCTGTAAATATCATGAAGAAAAACGCTATTTTGGGTGCTGTCAGATGCCCATAGGTGAAACCGCACATCAAAAGCCCCATAATCATAAATACCCAGGCGTCGATGGCTGAGGTGTCCTGAGGCATTATATTCACTGCTTTCAGAAAGTTTTCGCCCATGCCCAGAATCATGAAGGCGCTAAAAGCCAGCAGAATGTTGCCGTTCATGACTTCATGGTTGCGCAGGCAGATAACACCCGCTACGAGTTGCACTATGCCCCCAGCCAAGCCCAAGGGCACCAGCACCACGGCGATGTCGTGCCCGGCCATGCCTGAGGCCACAGGCCAAAGTCCGCCAAGATAAAAAGCCAGAACCATCAAACCGGCGGGACCGGGATTGGCGAAAGCGTGTCCTTCTTGATGTGCCATATGCGCCTCCTTTATGGTCTTAGCACTTCATATTTTGGTTAATGGGATGATTCACCGGGATTTTTTGATGTTACAGCAATCTTGCCAAGTTTCTGTACATTGGCGGCCATGGTGATTTGAAGTCCTCTATTGCTTCTTTTTTACTCCTGATTTCGTCTACACTGTCGCCTCGCCACATAGCGCCCAGCAGCAGGCCGATGTGGCTGCCCGTGTCGCCCACTGCCTGGCCGCCAATGAGGCGATCGTCCTTTACAATCAGTTGCAGATAACCTCTGGGAGTTTGGCGTTCCAGCCTCTCGGCATTGTTTTTGTCTTTCAGCATCCGCCAGGTGGCGCCAAAAGAGGCCGCGTTGGTATTGAAGAAGTTGATTCGGGAAAAGGGATAGGCCCCGCGATACTCAATCCCTTTGCCCAAAATGGTTGAGGCTGCGACTCTGGCCTGTTCAATAGCATTGTGCTTGAGCTGATACAGGCAGGGTTCGCCGGAAAGGGCATCGAAGCTTTCGGCGCAATCGCCGCAGGCCAGGATGTTGCGGTCGCTGGTACGCATGAAGCTGTCCACCACAATGCCCCGGTTAACCGTAAGGCCCGCTTTTTCACCCAGTTCGCGCCCGGCAACCACCCCGGCGGCCAGCACCACCGTATCGCAGGGCATTGCGCGTTTGTCGGTGCGCACGGCTTCGCAACGCTCCGTTCCTTCCACGGCCATAAGCCTTTCTTCGCAATGCACATTGATGCCTTCGTTTTTCAAACCGGCTTCCAGCAGACGCGCCGCGGGTTCATCGAACATGGCTGGTACAATCCAGGGCAGCAGCTCAATGATGGTCACCTCGTCATAGCCTTTCTTTTTAAGCGCTTCGGCCGCTTCAACCCCTATGGCCCCGGAACCGACCACCACGGCGCGCCCGCCCTTGTGGGCTTGTAAAGCCAGAGCGTCATCCATGTTTTTGCAGGCGAAAACTCCGGCCAGATTTCTTCCCGGCACAGGCAGGGCAAAATTGACGCTGCCGTGGGCCAGAACCAGCTTGTCATACTCGTATGTCAGCCCATTGCGTGTAACAACGCTTTTATTATGACGGTATATACGCTCCACCGGGTCATTATAGCGCACGTCGATGCTGATGGGCTTGTTGCGCAGGAGAGCGGGGCGGAACATGTCCTTTTTCTTGATATGGCCGCTCACATAATACGGCAGTGAGCAAGGATCGTAGGAGAAATGCTTTTCGGCCGACAGACACACGATGTCGCAAGGTTCTTCATATCCGCGCAAGGCCACCGCCAGAGCCTTGCCGGCGATGCCGTTGCCTATGATAACAACACGCATGGCGCACTCCTTAAAATTCAAAAAACAGCTTAAGGGGCAAATTCAACCGCAAAATGTCATAATAAAGGGGGGCGGAGGCCGCCCCCCTGGTTTACTTCAGAATGTCGCCGCGCTTCTGGTATGCTTCGTAGCGCTGCTTGCCCGAGAGCATGTCCGGCACGATTTCGGGCAGATCCATCTCCAGAGCCTTGCTTTCGGTTATGAAGCCGTCGCTGTCCCAGCCGTGCAGGCGATAATATTCCTGCTGGGCCCAGGTCCATTTTTCGCGGTCGATTACCATGCCCTTGTGCGGGCCATCGCTTATGGGCTCGTTGAAAAAGCGGTCGGTGTGGGTGTCGTCCTGCTTGCCGCTGCCGTCGCGTAGCCAGTGGGCGCGCTCAATGCTTACCACCCGCTCACAAACCTTGAATATTTCATCATCGCTCATTTCAATGCCTATGGCGGCGCGCAGCAGGGGCGCGTAAGCCTCGGCCCAAGATCCCGCGCCGCCCCAGGAGCCGATGGCCTGGCAGCAGCAGCTCACCATGTCGGACACGCACTTGTTTCTTTCCGACCAGGTGCACAGCTCCGGCTTGGTGTCGAGCTGGGTCATCTGCTTAGGGAAGTTTTCCCAGAATTTGTCGTGCATTTCGGGGCTGAGGATGTCCTTTAGCTGATAGGCCCGGCTTTTGGCGCAGCCGGGGAACTCCAGGCAGGAGTAGTTTTTGAGGTGATCCGAGCCGCGAGTGGACATGGCATAGCCAAGGGAGAAGCCCATGGCCACGCGCGGGTCAACGCTGATATGCTCCAGGCCCCGGCAGTGAGGCACTATATCCATGCCCACGCCCAGCTTTTCGGCCACGCGGATATTGCCTTCGCCCAGCAGGCGGGTAAACTCGGTCTCGCGATTGGCGATCATGTTCAGAACCTTGATCGAGCCTTCAATGTCGGCCCATTCCAATTGGACGCCGCCGGTCATGTCAGGGGTGAGATAGCCCTTTTCAAAGGCTTCCATGGTCCAGGACAGCGCGGCCCCGGCCGAAATGGAATCCATGCCCAGCTCATTAACCAGCCCGCACAGCACATTTACCCCGGCCACGTCTTCAGTGCCAATGCGCGGCCCTAGGTTACAGACGCTTTCCATTTCCGGACCACCGCAGTGGAAGCCCGCGTGCGGCCCGTCCTTGATGTAGGTGTATCGGCCGCAGGCCACCGGGCACGACCAGCAGGCCTTGCGCCGGAACAGGAATTCATTGGCCCATTGCACCCCGCCGTAAATTTCCTCGATGCGCGGCATATAGCCGGTGAGGAAGTTCTTGTGCGCGTTGATGCCGATGGCATTGCCCACGTCGAAAAGATCCATGGAACCTTCAATGCGACGACGAATGGCCGAGGGTGAATTATGAATTTTGTCGCGCAAGGCCCAGGCCAGTTCGGCAAATTTTTGCGGGTCGGCCAGGGTTATCGGTTTAGTACCCTTTATGGCAATGGCCTTAAGGTTTTTGGACCCCATAACCGCGCCCATGCCCGTGCGCCCGCCGGCTGCGCTGAAGTTGTTTATTACGCAGGCGAAACGCACTAAATTTTCCCCGGCCGGGCCAATGATGGAAATGCGGTAATCGGGGTCGCCCAGTTCTTCCAGCATCATCTTGGTGGCCTTTTTCACGGTCATGCCCCAATAGGCCGAGGCATCGCGAAACTCCACTTTGTCGTTGGTAACAACTACCCATGTCGGCTTGTCGGCCTTGCCTTTGACCACAATCTGATCGTATCCGGCAAAGCGCATAGCCGGGCCGAAGGCTCCGCCCATGTTGGTGTCGCCGTGGCCATGCACGTCAAGGCCGGAAACCGAGCAGGTCATGGGCGAACGGGCGCTCACCGTGGTACGCCCGGCCAGAGGCGCGAAAGAACCCGCCAGTGGTCCCGAGCCGAAACACAGGGGATTAGCCGGATCAAGAGGATCCATGCCGGCCCATGTTTCGTGGTACACCACGTCGGAGTTCATGCCCCGCCCGCCGATCCATTTACGGCAATAGGCCTGGTCGAGTTTTTCCACCACATGGTTTTTATCCGTCATATTAAGACGAAGTCTTTGTCCTTTCCAACCGTGCATATCTCATCCTCCTGCGCGAGAAGTTATTTTGATCTTGTCCGGTTCGGACTGGAGCGGGCATCCGCTCTATTCCGGAAACCGTGATTGGCGGGCCGGAATTTATACATTGAAACTGAAACCGAAATCCTTTTCGCCGCCTTCCTGCTCTGGCGGCCGATGCTCTTCCTTGAGCGCCACAGCCCAGTTGCGGCCCTTGACTCTGGCGGAGTCTAGCACGTCAACATATTGCAGGGCCTTTTGCATGGCGCAGGCCCTTACGCACCAGGGGCCGCCATCGTCGCCCTGGCACAGGTCGCAACTCATGGTTTTGCCGGTTTCGGGGTTGACCATTACCGCCCCGAAGGGGCAGGCATAGGTGCAGGAGCGGCAGCCGATGCAGCGGGTTTCGTTGGTGCCTACCGAACCATTGGAAAGGCGTACCCTGGCGTCCATAGGGCATACTTTCATACATACCGCGTCTTCACAGGCCATGCAGCTGATGGGAACAAAGGTGTTCACGTCTCTGAATTCATGCACGCGGATATTGGAGAGGTAAGTGCTGCACTTGCCGGTGTGCTTGATGGAACAGGCCATTTCGCAACTATGGCAGCCCGTGCATTTGGACGGATCTATCACGATTACTTTTGATTGCTTCGGCATAGCGGGGTCCTCCTTTTTAGTTATAAATCCTCGAACTGCGTGCGTTCGATAACCTGTCGCTGCACATCCGGCCCCAGGTCGATGAAGCGGGCGGTGAATCCAGCTACGCGCACCAGCAGATCCGGGTAGTTTTCCGGGTGCTTGCGGGCGTCGGTCAGCATTTTGCCGTCCACAATATTGTACTGAGCCTGGTAGCCGCCCAATTTGAAATATACATCATTGAGGGCGATGAACTTGGCCGATCCGATTTCACCCTCCACAGCCGAAGGATTAAACTTCATATTGAACAGCGTGGATTGCAGGGCTGTGGCGTTTATTTTAGCCGCTGACTTGATCAGACTGGTGGGGCCGTTCAGGTCCGTGCCGGGAAAGGCCGAGACCGAGCCGTCGGCCAGAAATTCTCCGGCCATGCGCCCGTCGGCGCTGGCGCCGCAGGGCTTGCCCAGCAGCACTTGCGTGGTTACCGACAGGGTGCTGGGCCGCCAGGGTTCGCCCAGCCAGTTGGGGAAGCGTTCGGCGGTATAAGCCCAGTGTTCGTAAAGCTCATTGGTGAGTTCGTCTATTTCATCTTCGTCATTGCCGAACTTGGGCACGTCCAGCAGGGTGCGGCGCAATTCTTCGTGGCCTTCGAAATTGTCGCGCAGGGCCGTCAGCAATTCGCCCATGGTGATTTTTTTATCCCTGAACACCACATGCTCTATGGCTTTCAAGCTGTTGGCCACATTCACGATACCGCAAGAGATGATATATACCGGGTCGTTGTAGCGGCAGCCGCCCTCGTAGGCGTCAACTCCCTTTTCAACGCAGTCGTCCAGGAGGCTGGTCATGATCGGATGCACCAACCCCATGTCGTTGTGCACCATCATGATGGTGTTCCAATAATCCATTTCACGCTCGGCAACATGCTCGGTAATGCGCTTGTATTCATTCTTTATTTCTTCAAGGGTGCAATTTTCGGGATCGAGGCGCACGTCGGCCAACTTGTCGCCTGTGGCCGGATTTATGCCCTTGTTGAGTACAATTTCCAGTATTTTAAGATTGTTGGTGTTGGATATGGCAAACATGGGCATGCGTTTGCCGCTTATTTGCATATCCACGCAGCCGCAAGGCGCCCAATCGCGGGCGTCGGCCAAGGTAGCTCCCGTACTTTTGCGCAGACGCTCAATGGCAATCTTGTCGCTGAACAGAGCCGGATAGCCCGCGCCGGACTTGATGCACTTGGCGATCATATTTTTGAAAGGCAGGCTCATGCCCTCATTCCAGCGCACGGAAAGGGTGGGCTGCCAGGTGCGGACATTGATTCCGGCCTGCAGAATCAGCAGCGACAATTCATTGTCACTGGGGTTACCGTAGCGGTCCACACCGCCTAGAGTAAGATTCTGGTAAATGCTGCCCCCAAGATATGATTCGGTGAAAGTGGCATGGGCGCGGGTTATTTCGGCGCATTTTACGCGCATAAGTTCGAGCAACTCCAAGGCATCCTTGTCTGAAAGGCGGTTGGCCAGACGGTCAGCCATGAAGGGGCGGTACATGTATTGGTCGAAACGGCCCGGAGAAACTCCGCGCCCGTTCAATTCTATGAAAAGGCAGCACTGAGTGAACCAGAAAGACTGCATGGCTTCGCGGAAGGTTTCGGCCGGACGACGCGGCACCTTGCGGCAGATGCGGGCTATTTCCAACAGTTCGGCCTTTCTGCGCTCATCGGCGCATTCGGCGGCCAGACGCTCGGCCTCGGCGGCATGGTTTTCGGCAAAGACAACCAGACCTTCCAGGGCCAGCTTTATGCCTTGATAGAAATTGTATTTGTCGAACTTTTCCTTGTCGGTGAGGCTGCCCAGGCGAGTGATGCAGCCGTTGATGCGGTCAATAAGTCCGTCTACACCCTCGTCGATGATTTTCTGATAATCAACAATTACACGCCCTTCGGGCACATCGAACATGAAACGTAAAAAGATCAATTGCTGCATCCATTTTTCCACTTGCTCAAAGTCGCTCTTGGTTTCCTTGAGCACGCGTTCGGCCTGCGAGCGCCAATCTTTGCCTTCCCAGAAGCGGGCCGCCTCAAGGATACTTTCTTTGTCTTCGGGGCGAATCAGATAAATGCCCAGGCGGTCACCCTTGCGTTCCTGCAAGGTTCCGGAGATGTAGCGTTCTTCTTCCCGCTTGATTTTCTTGAAGCCCTCCAACATCCAGGCTTCATACTCCGGGTAGACCTGCACGCCCTTGAAATAGCGCGAGCAATTGCCCACAATGAGTTCTTCATCCCATATAACCGGGGTGAGGTTGGACAACACATGCTTCATGGCCCCGCCGGCACGCAAGTAACGCGGCATTGTCCAGTTAATGCGTATATAGTCGGTGTACAACGCGGCGCGTTCCGAATCTATATAGGGCTCATTATCCAGAAGCTGCCTATGGCGTAAGGCCACACGTTCGGTGGTGTACGCTCCGGCTACTTCACGTTTTTCAAAGTCTGGTTTTCTTGTCATGGAATATTCCTCAATTAAATTATTATATTGTATATAATTATGTGTATTGCAGCAATTTTTATGCCATGCATTTAGCATGGATAACATGCTATAATAATTTAATTTTACTAAAGACTTGGATGAGTAGGGATGAAAGAGAAAGATAGTAGATGTAACCAATGTAACAAGAGGCTGTTACATTGGTTACATCGTGGCGGATAATGTTATGAGATTTAGGACGAAAAAGCGCCCAAAAACGCGCTCTCTGGGAGTAGGTGATTGTTAGTCAGGGAGAACTATGACTGTATCGCGGCCGAAATTTTGTTGCGCCGCATTGAAAAAATCCAGAGGCAGACAGGGATAAGCTGAGTTCAAGCGATGCAGCCCGGAACCTGCGGCCTCGTTGAACACTTCAAGCCGGGCTCTCAGTTCCGCCGCGTTTTTGCGCACATGGCTGTAATGCAGAATCGCCGTGCCCGGCACAAAACAACGTAAACCATTCAACCTCTCCACTTTTTCATGCACGGCCCCGCTGAAGAACAATCCCGCGCCCAGACGGAAAAAGCGTAGTTGCGGGTCAGGCCACAGGCCGTAGCCCATACGCACATGGTCTTCGTCCCTTTCAAAAGTAAGCCGGGGAAACAACGCGCCGCCAAGGCCGGGTATGGCGCAAAGCCCGACCAGAACAGACCAGCTGTGTGCTTCGAGCCTTTCATCGGCGTCGAGGTAAAGGCAGAATTCCCCCTGGCAGTGTTGAATCATGGCATTGCGCTGGGCCGAAAAGTCACCGCGAAGGGGTCTCGCGTAATGGCGCAGCGGCGCGGCGCAGGAAAACTCCTGCTGCGGGGGACTGTCCGCATCCCAGACAACAACTACTTCACGCAGGTAAGGCGGGAATTGTTCGAAAAAAGACTCCAGCTCTCTTTCTTCCGGATGCAGAATGCAGGCGGCGCTTATGCGCGCAAGTTCCGCCTGGTTTGAGGATGGGGGAACCGCAACGCGCTTGCCGCCGATGAACATGCGTTCCCACAGGGCCAAGGGGCTTCGCGCACTCTTGAGCAAAGCGCGTTCCGCGCTGCTCTTGTCTTTGGCGGAATTGCGGCAAACGGCGCATTGTCCGGCTTCAATTCCCGCGTAAAGCAGCAGAAAGTAGAGGGCAAAGGGCGAGGCGTCGGCCAGAAGGATGATGTTTTTTTCCGATGGTAAATTCCGGCTGACGCTTCTGGCGCAATTGGCGTCATTTTCAAGAATGATCAGCCCGCGTTTGCCGTTTTTTATTTCCGGGGCCTGAGCGAGTATCCCGGCCATGGTTCCGTCGCCCGCGCCAATGAGGATAATGTGGCTTTTGCCTCCAAGAGCGGCCATGCGCAGTACGCGCTCGGCTGTTCGAGCCGCGCTTTCGGCATTTTCTTCAGGTAAAGGCGTGGTTGCCTCGCAGCTCAGGTTCCAGGCCAAAACTTCAGCCGTATAGTAGGACAGTATTTCGTTGGCGGATAGCAAAAATTATCCTCGCAGCAGTATTGTAACACATAAAAATAATAAAAAGATAAAGGGGAGGAAGGCCATGCGACCATCCCCCCCCACTCAACAATTCCAATCAGCGGAGTTTAGTAAGCGATAACGCGGAACTCGTCGCGGCGGTTCTTGGACCAGGCGGCTTCGCCGTTGCCTTCAACAGCGGGACGTTCCTTACCGAAGCTGATCATTTCCATTTGCCCGGGGTTCACGCCGAGCATGGTCAGATATTCATAGGCAACGCGGGCGCGGCGTTCGCCAAGGGCAAGGTTGTATTCCTGAGTACCGCGGGCGTCGCAGTTGCCTTCAATGCGCACACGAATTTTGGAGTAACGCTTCATCAGGTCGGCTTTCTGGTTGAGCATGGCCTTGTATTCGGGCTGAATGTCAAATTTGTCGAAAGCAAAGTAGATGCGGCCATCAGTGATCTGTTGAATGGCGTTGCGTACTTCCTGACTCATTTCCCCGCTGCTCATTTCGGGGTCGACGCTGGTGGATTTTTTGGCGCAACCGAAACCAGTGGCCAAAACCAACATCAAGGCGGCAATAAGGCTAAAACGTTTCATGATCTCCTCCTGAACAAGCACTAGGCTACGAAAAAATGTTTCCTTCCTTTGCGGGGTACAGCCCCAAAACGCCAATTGATCAACAACATTTCCATCAGGCGGGGCTGATGGAAAAATATATTACCGGCCATAAACGTCGGCGCGGTGTTCTGTCAAAACGATGAATAACGCTAGCTAGCGGTTTAGTCAAATTTTTTTTACCAAGTTTTGGCGGAAACCTTGAAAAAAATAATTGAGCAGATTTTTTAAAGCAAAATGTTATGTATATAAATGTGTTGCGCGGTTAAAATTTTAGGCCGGAAGTGGAACCTCCGGCCTGAATTTTTCTATAAATTCGTCCTAAACCTGTGTTTTTTGGCTTGTACCTTAGGTTTTAATTTTTTGCCTGTTTTTTATTTGCCTTGCGGCATTCCCCATCTGGGGAAGGAAGATTGTCCGCCGCCGGTGGGCAGCATTTTTGCGTCGCCGCCGTGTCTGGTGGTCAGATAAATCTGCCTTGCGCCTCCACGGGTGGAGGCAAAGGCTATGAAGTAGCTGTCGCCGCAGAAAGAAGGCTGTTCATCGTTGCCGGGCCCGAAAGTAACCTGGCGTTCTTCTCCGCTGACCATGTCCTGCACAAAAATGCGGTGCCCGGAGTCGGTCATTCTGGTGTAGGTAACCAAGGTGCCGTCAGGGCTGATATTGGCTTCAGTATTGTAAGATCCGTTTTTGCTCACTCTGGTAACGCTTCCGCTGCGCAGATCCTTCATAAAAATTTGCGGTCCGCCCATACGGCTGGAAGTGAAGGCCATTTTTGTTCCGGTGGAGTCAAAGGTGGGCGACACGTTGATGGCGCTGCTTTGCTCCAGGGGGCGCTCGCGCTGGAAGGTGTGGCTGAGCAGGAAAATGTCGGGATTCTTGCCGGAGGAAAGGCTGACCGCCACCTTGTTGTCGGGCATGAAAGCCGGACCGATAACCGTATTGCCGGGGAAGCGGATGCGCTGCACCTTGCCTGACAGACGATCCCACACGCCAAGCGAATGGGAACGCTCGTCAATAACGCTGAAAACAATGAAGCGCCCATCAGGCGACCAAGCTGGCGACATGGCTTCGCCTTCGAGGTTGGTGATCTTGCGAAGTTCGCGTCCGGTGGACTTGGTTGTCCATACGTCAGCACGTAATGTTCCGGTTTTTTTAGTGAAAACTAGATAAGAACGGAAAAATGCTCCACTGCCGGTCAGCGCTTCAAGAAGGTCGGCGCAGAAGCGGTCGGCCACTTCCGGCAAATCCTTGGAGGTTACGCTGGGATATTCCTTGCCGAAAAGGCGTTTGCCCGAGTTGGTTTCAAAGGCGCGAAGCTGCACGACCGAGGTGCCGCTGTCGCCTTTGGGCCAGAAAGCGGTGACCACTATGTCGGAACCGGCAAGCTGAAAGCGCTTGAAATCCATCGACGGCGGTTCATATCCGGGCAGAACCGTGCCCCCTAACACGGACTTGGGGTCGGTGAGCTTCATAAAGGGCAAAAAGTTGAGGTTGGTCTGAACCAGCTTGTTCAGGTCGCCGCCGAGTTTTTTGGCCTCAACGCTGGGGGCGGTAAGGGGCGCAGCCAGAGCCAAACTCACCTGAGTCTGGCCGGGGCCGTAAATGTCTACCTGGACAGCCGCTTCGGCCGCAGGCTGGCAAAGCACGCTCAGGGCCAGCAAAACCGGGAGCATAAATTTTACGGATAATTTCATAATTTTTTACCCTCAATGGGGGCCAACTTTTCTCGTATTTTATCGGCCCGTGTTATTAAGAAAACCAGCTTGAAATGTGGGGGGAGTGAAAAGCCATGTAGTTCAAGCTGTTTTAGGGAACTTGTATGGGAAACGCCAGGTTAAACTCTCTAGTCTTTTTAAAAGGCGAGCCGGCCACCAACCCTGTGCGGCTCACGGCCCCGGTCAGGGCCTGATCCAGCTCCAGGCGTCCGCAAGATTTGCTGAGTCCAATGAGGCTGACCATGCCCTTGGCGGTTATGCGTACCTTGACGGATACCGTATATTTACCCTTGGGCGTTTTAGCCGGAATTGTCACTTTGGAACCGATTTCGCCCTTGACTTTCTTTATATAATCCGCTTCCTGTTCGTGAATGCTTGCCTCGGGGGTATCGGCTTTTTCAACCTTCTGGGCCTTTGCCGCCGCCGGTTGGGCCGCCTGAGGCGTCTGGGCGGTATCCTTGGCCGGAGCTGGAGCCGGAGCAGGGGCCGCCTGAGCCTTGGTGGGGCCGCTCCAGAAAGTGAGAAAAACTTCAATGGGCACGGCATAGGGCGGAGTTCCGAAGCCTCCGGCCTCGCGCACCGCAGTGCAGATGGACTTGTCGCCCAAGGCGCTGGCGGTAGAGGACAGCGGCTCGCAACGCAGCAGTCTGCCTTCACTGTCTATGCTTACCTTGACTCTGATCATCCGTTCGAGAACGTCTCCGGGCGGTTGCCAGTGTTTAACCACTTTTTCAAGCACCTGCCCGGAATACCCTCCTCCTTGATCGGCTGCCGCCACGGAAGCGGCCATGGCCTGCCCCGGAAGGGCAAGTAATAAAAACAACAGTAACAGCCCGGACTTCATGGTGCCTCCTGCGGGGTTATTTTTTATGTTATCGACCCATCATTTCAGATAGTGAGAAGGACAAAAGTAAATCATTATACTGCGGGCCGGGGGGCGGGGGGAATTGCCCTTCGGCGCCGGTTTTTATCACCGCGTTGACAGCCGAGGCGTCAAAAAGAGAATTTCCCGAGGAGCGCTCCAGTTTGGCGCTCAAAACTTTGCCCGCGGCATCCACTTTCACGCGCACTGAGCACACCATATTTGCCCTGCTGGCCGTAGCATAGCTCCAATTGGCGCGCACTGCCATCATGACCATGCCGATGTATACGTCTACAAGACCGCCGCCGCCAGGGCCCGAGCCTTCTCCACCGCCGCCTCCGCCGCTGCCCCCGGCTTTTCTTTTGGCCTCGGCCAGAGCGCGCTGCACCGCGCTGCCGCTTTGCGGAGCGGCAGTGCTGCTCGAAGCGGAGGCTCTGGCTTTGCTCAAAGCGTCTTTAATGGGGTCTGACTTGGCTGCGGCCGGGGCCTTGGACTGTTCAGGTTTTTTGGCTTCGGCCTTGGCCGGTTCCGGTTTTTTTGGCTGCTCCTTGGGGGGCTCAGGCTTCTTTGGTTGCTCCTTTGGCTGTTCAGGCTTGGGAGGCTCCGGCTTCTTGGGCGGTTCGGGCTTTTTGGGCTCGGGTTTCTTTTTTTCCACAATGGGAATGGCGTCCGGGGTTTGCGGTTCCGGACGTTTTTGCTGTGGCTCGGGCTTGGGCTCAGGTTTTGGCTCCGGCTTCGGTTCCAGTTTGATTTCCTTGGGCGTCTCAGGCGCGCTGGCCTCTGGCGGCGTGGCCGGAGCAACAGTTTTCGCCGGGGGCGCAGGCAAGGGCGGGGCAAGCTGCTCGCCCATGGATCCCTGAGGGCCCAGCACCGGCGAAGGCATGCGATTGCCCCCAGGAGCGCCGTCCACCAGACTAATCAGCACCGGCGGGCCGTCAAGCTTGATGGGCGGTGACGAAGGCCACAGCCAAGCCAGAGCTATAACGGCAACGTGCAAAAGAAGGGATAGCAGAAAAGAAGCAAGGCGCATTTAAAAATCCTGTATAAAAATCGAGGCTCAGCGCCTGGATGAAGAGCCTTTGCCCTTTGGCGCGGGAGCCGTCGGTTTGGCGTCGTCCTCGCGCATGGCCACAACTCCCAGCTTTTCAATACCCACCGCCTTGATGCGGCCCATAACATCAACGATCACGCCGTAGGGAACTTCCTTGTCGGCTTGCAAAAAGAGGGCCTTGTTCTTTTCCTTGACCAGCCTTTGCAGATAGTCCTCAATAGTGTCTGGCTCGACCTTGTATTCGTCAAGAAAAATAGTGCCGTCGCGTCTGACGGTCATAACCATATAATCGGCCTCGGTGGGCAGAACGTCCGCGTGTTTGGTCGTGGGCAGATCCACTTCAAGTCCTTCGGACATCATTGGCGCGGTAACCATGAAAATAATCAGCAGAACCAGCATTACGTCCACAAAGGGAGTAACGTTTATTTCGGCCACAAAGCCGCCGCTTTTGTTAAGACTGGCTCCCATGGCTATGCTTCCGTTGTTCCGTGGCGCTGAACCGGGCGGTGAGCGTTGATCTCGCGCTGCACCCGGTTAAGAAAAATACCGGCGAAGTTGACCAGATCGGTGTCGAGTTCGCCCAGTTTACCCAGAAAAATATTGTAGCCGATGGTAGCGGGCACAGCCACGGCAAGGCCTATGGCCGTGGCTACCAGAGCTTCGGATATGCCCGGCGCAACTGTGGCCAGCGAGGCCGACTTGAGCATGCCTATGGAATGGAACGACCCCATAATGCCCCACACTGTGCCGAACAGGCCGATGAAGGGAGCCGTGTTGGCGGTGGTGGCCAGAAGCGAAAGAGAGTGATTGAGGCGCGAAAGCTCCGTACCAACGCCCTGGCGCAACGAGCGGCGCACATTATCCACCACCACCGGGCTGTCATTGCCCAGTTCCTTGGAGCGGTTGAATTCGGTAACGCCCTGATGGGCCACATAATAAAGCGGAGAGGACGGATCCCCTCCCAAAGACTGCACGGCATCGCGCAAATCACGCGCCCGCTCAAAGCGTTCCACGCCTTCGGATATTTTTTTAGCAGCCATGCTCAGGGATATCCATTTCTGGATCATCAGGGTCCAACTGCCTACCGACATAAGCAAAAGCAAGGCGAAAACCACTTTTGACGGGATGCCGGCGTGCATAATCATTGATAAAAAATCAAATTCCATGAATTTCTCCGGACAATTACATGAGAACCCAGACGCCAAACCGCCTCGCTGCCCGGATGGCCGGCACGGCCGCCGCCCGGGCAGGAGGCTGTTAAATGCTGGTTTTAACGGAGGGGTGCCCCGCTCGCGGCTTTGCCGCTTCTGGCAAGATGCCCTGAGTGGCCTATTTTTTCAACCATTTTTTTATATACGTCCCTGGATCTTGCTGTCAGCGTAATAATACTAATTCTATTGCCCATATCTGGACTTATTGTCTCCGCGCTGACGCTGTTGTTGCTGTTCCTTCTGTTGTTCTTGCTTCTGCTGCTCGCGCTGGCTCTGTTGTTCCCGACGCTGTTGTTGCTGGCGTTGCTGCTGTTCTTGACGTTGCTGTTGCTGGCGTTGCTGCTGTTCCTGACGCTGCTGTTGCTGGCGCTCCTGGCGCTGGTGCTCCTGACGTTGCTCGCGCTGGCGTTGCTGATGTTCCTGGCGTTGTTCGCGTTGGCGATCTTCGCGGTAGCGCTGCTGGTCGCGTTCACGCTGCTGCTCATAGCGTTGCTGATCGCGCTGGTGGGCCTGATCGCGGCGCTGCTGCTCCAGACGTTGCCGCTCACGCTCTTTCTGTTGGTCGTGACGTTGTTGCTCATGGCGCTGTTGTTCACGGCGCTGCTGCGCCCTGCGATCCCATTCCTGCCTTCTGCGCTGTTCCTCCTGCTGGATGCGCCGCTGTTCCCGGCGCTCCCATTCCACGCGATCGCGTTCCAGCCGCAGTCGTTCCTGCTGGTTGGCTCTACGTTCCAGATCCATGCGCTTCAGGCGTTCGCGTTCATAGTAATCCATTTGGCGGCGATATTCGACGTCGTCGTAAGTGTCACTCCAGGGATCGTAGCTGCTGCCGTAACGTTGCGGCGGGACGCAACCGGTGAAGCCTAGGGCCAGAACCAAGCAGGCGATAACCATTTTAGCTTTAAACTGTAGCATGAAAGCTCTCCGTTGCGGTCAGATGATGTTCACTTTGCAAATAATACCGAAATACGCTTGGAGATTATATCAGAAAGCTAATGAAATTACAATTCACAGTGCGCGTTAATGCAGGGCTGCAGCTGACTGGAGCCGTTTTTTTTTGACTGGTGATGTGCTTTATGAACAGAAGCAAGTTGGATTATGTTTGGGGCAGGATGGGCAGTTAAAATGATTTGTCCATGGAGCGGATGACGGAGGCCGCGCCTTCGGCTGCGGCATATCCGCTGGCCCAGGCCCAGTGCAGATTATATCCGCCCAATTGCCCGCACACGTCCAGCACCTCGCCGCAAAAGAATAGCCTTGAAGTTATTTTGCTTTCCATGGTCGAAGACGACACCTCGGCCACATCGACCCCACCTCTGGAGGCTTCGGCCTTTTTCCAGCCCTCAGTTCCTTCGGGTATGGCCGTATGCTCATGGATCAGTCGTTCAGCCTCACGCCAGTCTTTTTTGCTCAAATCCGCCAGCTTGTGTCCACCGGATTTTTGGGGCGCAAGGCGTTCCGCCAACCGTTCAGGAAGGTGGCGGGCTAAGAAATTGCGCAACAAAATTTTACCTCCAGAGCGTACTTGTTCTTCTTTTGCGGCATTCAGATCGAAATTCGGCAAAAAGTCGATATTTACGGGCATGCCCTTTTGCCAGTATGACGATATTTGCAGGGCGGCCGGGCCGCTGATGCCCCTGTGAGTAAAGAGCAGGGGCAGAATAAAGCTTGGGGCTTTGCTTTGCGGCAGACTTATTTTTACCGGCAGGCTTATGCCTGCCAGGTCGCTCAAAGGCCAGCCGTCGGGCATTGTCAGGGGAACCAGGGCCGGGGCCGGGGGAATGACGCGGTGCCCGAAGCCCCGCGCAAAGGCCATGGCCTCGTTTGAGGCTCCGCATTGAGGGCAGGCCGGGCCGCCGCCGGCAATGACCAAAGCTGAGGAGTGAATTTCATTCGATTGTTCGGCCTCATTTTCGGCCACGGTTATGAACAATTCTCCCACTTTTTTTAGCTTTACGGCCCTGGTTGCCGTAAACAAACTTGCGCCCTGTTTTTTCATTTCTTCCAGCAGATAATCCAGGACGTCCGAAGCTGAATTCACGCAGAAAATCTGCCCATGCTCACGTTCTTCCAGGTGGATGCCACGTTCGCGCAGGCGGCGGAGCATTCCGTCCGGCGCGAAGCGCGCCAAAGCCGAGAGGCAGAATTTGGCATTGGAGCTTATGTAATTTGTTGCGTTTACCGAGAGATTGCCCACATTGCATTTCCCCCCGCCGGAAATCATAATTTTGCGTCCCGGACGGGGTGATTTTTCCAGCACGGCGGTTTTAAGGCCAAGGGCGGCGGCGCGCCCGGCGCACACAAGCCCGGATGCGCCGCCGCCAATAATCACAAGATCGTATGTTTTCATATTGTTGATGTACTGTTACGGATCAGGGCGGATGTGCCAGCCCAGGTTATACGGTATTCCGTCAGGCTTTTTTAGCCGCTCTCATATTCAATATTTCCACCATAATCAACATCAAAATCCAGAGTGTTCCCAAAAATATTGGTAAAAGCGCGTAGCCGGCGTACGCACCGAGCAGCCCGAACAGCGGGGGCATCAGGGCGGTGCCCACGTAGCCCGAGGCCACCTGAAGACCCATCATGGCCTGAGAGTTGGCGTAGCCGAAATTGGCCGGCGTTTCATGAATCAAGGTGGGGAAGATTGGGGCGCAGCCCAGGCCGATTAAAAAAAAACCGGCCAGCGGAACCCAAGCATCGAAAAACATCAGAATGATTCCGACGGCTATCAAGCTGTGCCCAAGGCGCAGCATCTGGCGGTGATCAAAACCGATGGTCAAAAAGCCTGACACAAGGCGGCCGAAGGTTATGCCGGCATAGTAAATGGCCACCCAGCGGGCCGCCGTAACCGAATCGATCCCCTTGACCAACACCAGGTAGCTGCCGCCCCACAACCCGGCCGCGCTTTCAATGGAGCAATAACAAAAAAAGGACAGCAAGGCCGCCCTGGCCCCCGGAAGACGCAAGAGTTTTGCGAAACCCAACGGCTTTTTCGGAGTCGCTCCCGTCATGGCGGTTGCGACTCCGTTTTTGTTCCATAACGGCAAAGAGGCGAACAAGACGGCCGTCAAAGCAAACTGAATGATGCTCACGGTCAGATAGCCGCTACTCCAACCGCCGGTTCCGGCCAGACGGTGCGACATGATCATCGGCCCGGCCGAGGCTCCCAGCCCCCAGAAACAATGCAGCCCGCTCATATGCCGGGCCTTGTAGTGGACGGCCACGTAGTTGTTCAGCCCGGCGTCCACCGCCCCGGCCCCCAGGCCCAAAGGTATGGCTGCCAGGCACACCCCCCAGAAAACACCGAGGACGGAGAAGAGCAACAAGGCCGTCGCGGTCATCAGAACACTGACGGCGGTGACCATGGCCGTGCCGAAGCGGTTAATGATCCGTGCGCTCATCACGCTGGAAAGCACCGTGCCGCCGGCGATGAGCATCGAGATGATCCCGGCGTGGGAGGCGGGTACGGCCAGGTCGCCGTACATGGCGGGCCAGGCCGCGCCCAAAAGGGAGTCGGGAAGACCCAGGCTGATGAAGGAAATGTATATTATGACGAGCAGCAAGGCGGTGATCATGGGCGAATCCTTTTACGAACACATCGTGCTCGGGCGGCCCTACCAGAGCACGGCCCGATAACAGATAGCGCATTTTGCTCATTGCGTTCGAAAAATGCGTTATCTGTTATCTGGTTCAAAAGTCCAACCGCGATCTTCGTGATAGATCATCTGTCTTGCCATGCCGCCGTCCACCACAAAGTTTTGCCCGGTTATAAAGCCGGCCTGATCGGAACAAAGGAACATAGTCATGGCGGCAACGTCTTCGGGAGTTCCTATGCGCCTTACAGGGTGTTGGATCAGGTCGGCATTAAGGTATTCTGGTATGTAATCGGGGTCTTTCTGATAGGCTCCCGCATCGATCCAGCCGGGGCTTATGGCGTTTACACGTACCCTCCCGGCCAGGCTTACAGCCAGGGCGTGGGTGAGGGAATTGAGGCCGCCCTTGGCCGCCGCATAGCTTTCGCCGTCGGTTTGCGACATGATGGCACGGGTGGAAGATATGTTGATTATGGAGGCGTTCATGGCAAAGTCGCCCATGAACAGATGGGCCAGTATATATGGTGCAGCCAGGCCCACTTTCAGCACATGAATGAAGTCATTGTGGCTGCATCCGGACAGAATGCCCCTTCTATTGTTGCAGACGTTGTTAATCAGATAATCCACCCGCCCAAAGCGTCTTATTGTCAACAAGGCGAAGTCGTTTAATGTTTCTTCGTCCGCAACGTCTCCAGGCATGAATACGGCCTTGTCGCCAAGGCGGGCTTCCAGAGCGCGGCCGCCGACAGTGTCAATGTCCACAAAGGCCGCCTCGGCCCCGGCTTCGCAAAACTTTTCCAGGATACAACGTCCGATGCCGTTGGCGGCTCCGGTAACCACACATATTTTTCCGGAAAAATTCATAATAGAGCTCCATCCATAAATCTTATAAACTAAAAAATATAATAAAGTAAATTATCCAAGCAAATACAGCCAGGTGATCACAATCAGGCTGGCAGCCCGCAGCCCCTGATTGGCCAACACAAGGCGCAAAGCCAGACCGGGAGAGTACCATCCGGCATAAGAAGGAAGCTGATGGCGCAGGGCGCGCATGGGAGTGGACAGAATGTTGCCCACCATCAGTGCGGCCACAATTTCCCTGGAGCTGAGCGCGCCCGAGTGTAACACGCTGCCCGCCGCCGAAAGGGCCGCGCCAAGCTCGGCGGCCAGGTGCAGTACTATTATGCTCATGGCTTGGGGCTTGAGGAATGAAAGCCAGCTCAGATTGGCGCTCATCCACATTTCGGCGGAATGAAAAAAGCCGTTATGCTGCAAATAATACATCAAAATATATATGGGAATTGTAAAAAAAGCCAGCTTGGGCAAACGGCGCAGCAGTCGTTTGAACGAGGCGGCCAGAATTTCGCGCGGAGAACGTTTTTCTTTTGCTTGTGGGGCTTGGAAAGCGTGTTCCGGTTGAGGGGGAAGGATGAGGCGGCCCACAACAGCTATAAGCGCGGTGCGGGCTGCGGCCGCAGCCAGGGTGAGGCCGATGTAAATTATGGCGGGCATGCCGATTACCGGCCACAACAATAAAAAAATGGTGGGTGTGTGCATGAGATAGGCGGGCAGGCTGTTGAATATATTGGCCAGCACTACTTCTTTGCCGCTCATTTCACCCGCTTCGAGTTTTTGGGACAGCACGGCATTGGAGGCCGAGGGAGAAACAAAGGCCAGACTGAAGGATTGGGCGGCGGCTTCGCCCAAATTAGCCAGGCGGGCCAAAGGAGCGGCAAAGCGGGCCAGGTGGCGGCTCCAGTTGAGGGCTTCCAGAATGTTGGCCACCAGAATGCCCATGGCCATGCCGCACAGCAGACGCAGCATGGGTTTGACGAGGCTGTTAAAAATTTCCGGCGCGGATATTTCAGTCACTTTGCAACCTGCACGTATATAATAAGCTGATAATTAAAAGTTTTTGAAGGATGGGATGGGGTTTGGGGAAGGGAAGGGAACTTTTTTTAAAAAGTTCCCTTCCCTTCCCCAAGGCCGATATCTTCGGGCAATCCCGGGCGCGCGGCCCATTCGCGGGCCATCTGGTCGCATTTTTCATTTTCGGCGTGGCCTTGATGCCCGCGCACCCAGTGAAATTTGACTTCGTGGCGCTCAAGCAGAGGGAGGAGTTTCTCCCATAGGTCACGGTTTTTCACCGGTTCTTTTTTGGAGTTGATCCAGCCTTTTTTCAACCAGGAGACCAGCCAGCGTTTTTCGATGGCGTTGATTACGTATTGCGAATCAGAGTACAGATCGACCCGGCAGGGAAAATTCAGGGAGCTCAGGGCCTCGATAACGGCGGTGATTTCCATGCGGTTGTTGGTGGTACGGGCAAAGCCGCCGCCGATGGATTTTTCGTAATCCTTTCCTGTCTGGCGTAATATAGCCGCATAGCCGCCTGGACCTGGGTTGCCCAGGCATGAGCCGTCGGTGTGTATGATCACCGAGCATGGGGAGGAGGTGGACGAAATCATTTTATGTCATTCAACTCTTGAAATTATTGGTTATAATTACGGATATCTCGTGTAGGGGCGCCCGGATGCTGCCCGGGCAGCCATTAAAATTCCAGATAAAAATTGTTCGCAATTCTTATCTGGAATTTTAATTACAATATGCGCCTTATGCGCGCGGGCAGGGCAAAGTACATTTTGGCGGCAAGGTCGAACAATCCGCCCGGAAGCCTGGTAGCCAGGTTGAACAGGCGATATTTGAGCGAGTAATCTTTGTAGGGGGCCAGAACGGATCTGGCCTGGGAATTTTTGCCCTTGCGCCACAGGGCCACGGCTTCCTGAAAAGCGGAACGGCGAGTAAGCAGGCTCACCAAATCGGCATATTCAGTTTCGTAGCCGGGATAAATTCTTTTGTGCTTTTCCAGAATATAACGGGTTTCTTCGGCGAACTGGCCGAATTTCAGAAAAGTGGTATTGCTGCCGTGTACCCGCCAGCGGGTGAGCGGGGCGTTTACATAGTCCAGTTCCCAGTTGTGGGCGATGCGATAGAACAGATCCGCTTCCTCACACACGTTCAGGCGTTCGTCGAACCAGTATTCCAGCTTGTCCAGGGCTTCGCGGCGCACCAGGGCCGAAGACATGGAAATCCATTGGATAATCATCAACTCCTTGAAAACCATGCCTCTTTGCGGCGGGGCGTGTTTAAACAAAAGTCTGCTGCCGCCTTGGGCACTGAAGACTTCGGTATCGGTGCATACCAAGCCCAGCCGGTTGTTGGAGCTCATAAGCTCCATTTGTTTTTCAAGTTTTTCGGGCAGCCAGATATCATCGCAGTCCAGAAAGGCGATAAATTCACCTTCGGCTTTGGACAGGGCCAGGTTGCGGGCCGCGCCCAGAGGGATGGTTTTTTCCGCAGTGAAGTGCCTTATTTTTTTATGACCGAGTTTTACGGAATATTCCTTGACCAGCTCAAGACTGCCGTCGTGGGAGGCATTGTTCCAGAAGATTATTTCCCAATCTTGAAATGTTTGCGCGCAAACGCTGTCAAGAGCCTCCTTGAGATCTCTGAGGCAGTTGAGGCAGTTCATTATTACGGAAACTGCCGGTTTTGCGGCGGCATCACTCATCGTTTTCTCCATATTTACTTCAGGGATGTTTACATTATGCGTATTTGCCGACTTGTTTCAGACAGTGTGGTCATGAGACGATTTTTTGACACAGCCGGGTGCGAAAAATCGCTTGTGCCCACACCGGCTAAAGAATTTTCTCTATAATATAACGAGGACGGTGCTTTACTTCCAGAAACACTTTGGCCAGATATTCACCGATAACCCCTATGCACAGCAACTGGGCGGAGCTCATGAACAAAATTACAATGATCAGCGATGTCCAGCCGGTGATGACTTCGCCGCTGAGATAGTCGAAAAAGGCCTTCATACCCACAAGCACAGCAACGGCAAAGGCCGCCATACTCAAAAGCACGGCCAGACGCAAGGGCGCGGCGCTGAAAGAAGTGATGCCGTTCCAGGCAAAGGACAACAGTTTGCGCAGCGGGTATTTGGTTTCCCCGGCCTGTCGGGCATGGCGTTTGTATTTGACAACGGCGGTTTTAAATCCCATGGAAGGGAATATACCGCGTAAAAACACGCTGGTTTCGCCAAAATCGCGCAGGGCCCGCAACGCCGTACCCGACACCAGGCGATAGTCGGCATGGTCAAAAACCATGTTTACTCCCAGCAGATTTTTCATAACTTTATAAAAATATTGAGCTGTATGCTTTTTAAAAACGGAATCCGTGCCTCGGTCATTGCGCGCCCCATATACTATTTCACAGCCTTCCTTGAATTTGGCCAGCATTTCGGGAATTATGATCGGGTCGTCCTGAAGGTCGGCGTCGAGGCTGATTATGCAGTCAACCTCAAGAGATTCGGCTGTGGCCATGCCTGCCAGCAGCGCGTTCTGATGACCGGCATTGGCCGCGAATTTCACGCCCCGGCAGAATGGGTCGCGCTCATTGCGCGCCATAATTTTGCTCCAGGTGCCGTCTTTGCTGCCGTCATCCACGTAAAGGGCAAAGCTGGCCTCGTCCACAATGCCTTCGGCCTTGAGACGCGCCAACAGATCGCCCAAAACGTCCTGAGTGCGTTCAATGGCCTCTTCCTCGTAGTAGCAGGGAATCACCAGGGCCAGAAGTGGAGTTTCTCGGCTCATGCAAAGCTCCGGACAATTTTCAGCAATTTGGCGCAGATGAAGTTCGCATCTGCTTCACTTATTTCGGGATGCAGGGGTAGAGTGATATTTTGGGCATAGACGCGCTCGGTAACCGGCAAAGAAAGGGAGCCTCCTCCGTAAAAAGTAAGAAGATGATTGGGCTTGTAGTGCACGCCGGTGGGGATGCCCGCAGCATCAAGGCCTTCAACAACTTCTTTTTTGCGTCCACTTGTGATTAAAATCGGGAAAATGTGCGGAATCACATGGTCGTTTGGGTCGGTCCGGAAAAGTTTTATACCGTCCACCCCGGAGAGCTTTTGCCGGTAAAGCTCGGCCAGCTTCAGGCGGGCGGGGCCGAATTCTTCAGGCAGCCTTTTAAGTTGTACTCGGCCGATGGCAGCCATGATATTGCTCATGTGATAGCGGTAGCCCTGGCGGGTTACATCAAAATCCCAACTTCTGGCCCCGGCATAGCGTTTTTCGGTATCGTTGCGCACCGAAAGCAGGCGGGCGTCCTTGCAGATTTGAGCGGCGGCCTCGTCGTGGGCCACTATGCATCCGCCCTCGCCGCAGGTGATGTTTTTTATTCCGTCAAAGCTGAAGCAGACCATGTCGCCAAAGGAACCAATCATTTTGCCGTTGTGGCGGCAGCCAAAGGCATGGGCCGCGTCTTCAATTACCCGCAAATTATGTTCGCGGGCAAAGGTATAAACCTCGTCGAGCTTCCAGGGGTTGCTGGCATAATGCACAGGCATGATCGCCCTGGTTTTGGGGCCGATGCGCTTTGCGGCGTCGGACATATCAATGGTGCAGGTTTCTTCCAGAATATCGCAGGCTACGGGAACGCATCCGGCGGCGGAAATGGCCTGGAAGGAGGCCAGAAAGGTCAGTGAGGGCACAAGCACCTCATCAGCGGGAGAGCATACCGCCTGCACAGCCAGGTGCACGGCGGCCGTGCCGGTGTTTACGCTGATCACTCGGCCTGGGTCCACCCCCAGAAAAGCGGCCACTTCCTGCTCGAACAGCCTGACCTCATTGCCCATGCCCAGATAGCCGTCTTCCAGTATTACCCTGGCCACGGCTTCGGCTTCGGCCTTGCCTACTATCGACTTTGAGAGACGCAAGCCCATTTTGCAATATCCGTTTTTTACAGTTATATTGTCGAGTATCAAAATTCGGAAAGTTTTATTCTCTGTCGAGGTGAAAAGCTTTTTCGTGAAATTAGCGTACTTTGGTACTCAATTTGAACAAAAAAGCTTTTCAACGAAGACAGAGGGCGAAAGCTCCCGGTTTTTATCAAAATCTTGAAGTGCCGGTAATGACTATGGAATCAACCGGCACATCATCGTACATGCCATTGGATTTAGTTTTGGCCGAGCCGATTTTATCCACCACGTCCATACCCTCCACCACTTTGCCGAACACGCAATAGCCATAGCCCGATTCATCGGCCGAGGTGAAGTTTAGGAAATCATTATCCACCAGGTTGATGAAAAACTGGCTGGAGGCACTGTGCGGCTCGCGAGTACGGGCCATGGCCAAGGTACCGCGATCGTTTTTCAGGCCGTTACCGGCTTCGTTTTGAATGGGCGGTAGCCCCGATTTTTCATTCATACGTACGCCGAGCCCCCCGCCTTGAATCATAAATCCCTTGATCACCCGGTGAAAAATGGTGTTGGCATAAAAACCGTCGTCCACATAGGTAAGAAAGTTGGCCACGGTTTTGGGCGCTTTGTCGGCGTAAAGCTCCACAAGGATGTCTCCGGAGCTGGTTTCGATGAGAACCTGGGTATTTTCGGACATTAATCTTCCCCTCTGTTTTTATTTTACCCCGCAAGGGCGCGCTGCCCGGCGCGGCGAAGGGCGCTATTTTAAACCAAGCCGTAATTAAAGACAATACGCTCTTGCGAACCTCGCCGTGCGGCGTTATTTTACGTTTTAACATTATCAAGAACAGGAGGCAGGAAAATGGAATTTATGGATTTGGCCTTGCGACGCCAGAGCTGCCGCAAGTTTGCGGACAAGCCCGTTGAACATGAAAAACTCGCGCGTTGCGTGGATGCCGCGCGTCAGACTCCTTCGGCCTGCAACTCTCAGCCCTGGAGTTTTGTGGTGGTTGAAACTCCGGCCGTTGTGGCCGAAGTGGCCAAGTGCGCCCAGCAATTGGGCATAAACGGCTTTCTCTCCGAAGCCAAAGCCTTTGTGGTGGTTTGTGAAGAACATGCTGTGCTTATGCCGCAGCTTCGGGCCTTTCTTGACAGCCGGTATTTTGCCAAGGGCGATCTTGGCGCGGCCGTTTACGCGATTTGCCTTGAAGCCGAAAGTCAAGGTCTGGGCACCTGCATAATCGGTCTCTATGATCGGGAAAAAATGTGCCAGCTGCTTGATCTGCCCAAAGACAAACTCTTTGCCGGGCTTGTCGCCGTGGGTTACCCGGCCAGCGATAAGGTGCGCACTAAAGCTCGTAAATCTTTGGAAGAAGTCGTAAAGTTTGTGTAGTTCCAAGTTTTGATCAAAACTGTTCCACCAGTAATTGTGCCACAAAGCTTCAGAGTTGATCATTCCCGATTTCCGGCAGCTTGGCAAAAGTTCGGGTAGTGAGACAGTTTGGCGTCAGACGAGGAAGGCAAATTTTCCGCGAGGGGAGCGCACTTTTCTCGTACGTGACCCGAGCGGAAAATGCCGCCTGACGAAGTATCACGCCAAACTGGCCACTGTCCTAAATAACAGCGCTTACCAGCAGCATAACGTTTAACACTCCCACGATGACGCACAGCCCGATCAGCACCGCTTTGGTAGAAGACGGGTTCGCGTATTTGCCCATAACCAAAGGCGAAGATGTCAGATACACTTGGGCCAGCATCGTTATGGGCAATTGCACGGAAAGCAGCATCTGCGAATAGATCAATCCCTGCAATGGCTCGGTTACAAAGGCTATAGCCGCCAGAGCCAGACCCAAAGAGGAGATAATGCCCAGGCGGGTGTGTCTGTCTTTGATATTATAAGGTTCACCTACAATTCCGGCCATGATGCTGCCCCCGGCCATGGCCGAAGTCACGCTGGAAGTGAAACCAGCCATAAGCAGGGCCACGGCAAAAATATTGGCCGCGTTTTCGCCCAGAAGCGGAACAAGCAGATCTTTGGCTTGTTCCAATTCCGTAACCTCTGTTCCGCAATTGAAAAAAGCCACCGCCGCCAGCAGAATCATGGCGCTGTTGATGGCCCATCCCACCATCATTGAAAGCAGCGTGTCCATGAATTCATATTTCAATTCTTTCTGAATTATTTTTTCATCCTGCAAATTCCATTGCCGGCTCTGAATGATTTCGGAATGCAGAAAAAGATTGTGGGGCATAACCACCGCCCCCAGCACGCTCATGATCACCACCATGGAACCGGCCGGAAATCGCGGCAGAACCCAGCTTACGGCCGCTTCCTTCCAGTCGGGAGAAATCAGGGTCATTTCATAAAGAAATGACAGGCCAATAAGCGAAACAAAGGCGATAATCCAGCGCTCCACCTTCTTATAAGAATGGCTGAGCAGCAAAATCAGCACCAGAGCGGCGGTGAGGCTGGCCCCCACCATAAGCGGAATGCCGAAAAGCATGCGCAAGGCCACAGCCGCGCCCAGAAGCTCGGCCATGGATGTAGCCGCCGAAGCCCCCACAGCTGAAAGCAACGCGGGCAGGGCCAGCCCGCGCGGCAGATATTTCATTATGGCTTCAGACAGGCACAGACCGGTAACAATGCCCAGATGTGCGGCATTATGCTGCAACACTATAAGCATAAGCGTGGCCAGCGACACCATCCACAGCAAAGTATAGCCGTATTCCGCGCCGGCGGCCAGATTGGCCCCCCAGTTGCCGGGATCAATAAAGCCTACCGTAATCAGCAGTCCAGGGCCGAGATATTTCAATATTTCCAGCCCGGCATGGTTTGGAGCATGGGCGCGCCAGGCATGGGGCGAAAAGATTTTGGTTATTTTTTTGAGCATGGCGTTTTATCCTTGGCAGCATTTGGGGGAAGGAAAGAACTTTTTGGAAAAAAGTTCTTTCCTTCCCCCAAACCCCCATCCTTTTTCAAAAAATTTTATCGGGGCTGTGCGTATGGCATCAACTGTGTTTGAGTATTATATGTAGGTGTTGTATCTGGTTATTTGATTGTCAATAATGCGCTGAAAGCGAGTTTTATGCTTGCTTTTTCAATTTGTTTACAAGCTTCATGGCTTCTGCCAGATCCAAAGTTCCTTCATAAAGCGCGCGCCCGCTGATAACTCCTTCAAGTTTTCCGGAAACGCTTAGCGGAAAAAGTTTTTCCACATCTTCAAGGCTGGCCACGCCTCCAGCCGCTATTACCGGGGCCGAAGACATGGCGCACAGGTGAGCAAGAGCGGCCGCGTTGACCCCACTTTGCATTCCGTCGCGCTCAATGTCCGTATAAATGACAAAAGCCGCCCCGGCCGTAAGCAGGCCGGGCAAAACTTCGTCAACAGTCTTGTTGCCGTCGCCCACCCAACCCCTGGTTTTGAGCCTGCCATTTTCCGCGTCAAGCGAAACGCCTACTCTCCCGGGAAATTCTCGGCATAGGGCCGCGAAATTATCCGGCTCTTCCAAGGCCATGGTGCCGATAATCAGACGCCGTACCCCGGCTTTGATATAGGCGCGGGCTGTGGAAAGATCCCTTATGCCGCCCCCGAGCTGCACCGGTATTTTAAGCGCGGAGCAAATTTCTTCAATAATACCACGATTTTTTGGCTCGCCGTCAAAAGCTCCGTCAAGATCTATAAGATGCAGCCATTCGGCCCCGGCCTTCTGCCAGGACAGGGCCGCATCGACCGGAGTGTCTGAAAAAATAGTCTCGGCGTCGGCGCGGCCTTGTTTCAGGCGCACGGCGCGGCCGTTCTTGAGGTCAACTGCTGGAAAAATAATCACAGTCCTAAATCCTTGATGGCTTTTTCAATGGCTTCATTAACAAGCTGCTCGGCCGTAACCCAGCGTCCCTTACGCTTTAAAAAATCACCCACTGTCAGCAGGTTGTCCACAAGGCCGACCTGCTCCACGTCGTATACCGACTGGCGCACTATGCGCTTGGTGTGCAGATCTATAATGTAGAATTCCGCCCGCACATAAGCCGCGTTGGTCACCCCGGCCTCGGAACCGGATCTCTGCCGCCAGTTGATGATTTGTGGCACCAGAAGCAGGTCTTCCTTGTTTTCGGCTCTGGCGTAACTTACCCAGGCCGACAGGCCCATGGGGCTGCCGCTGTCCATGTATTCCCTGTCGCCGTACTTCTTCATGGCCGGAATATGGTCGTAAAGGCGTTTAGTTTTTGTTTCCAGAGTTTGGCGCAATTTTGAGTCGAACTGGGCCAGCAGGTCAGCCGGAACATGTCCCTGCTTGTCGGGGAGCTGACCGGTGATTAATTCCATTGTGGATGTAGGCTGGTTGAACCCGGCCACAACTATTTTGAGATCATAAGGCAAAAGGTTGGGAAACTCTTGCTGCGAAGAACGTTTTTGACAGGCGATCAGAAGAAGGGCAAGCGTGGACGCCAGAAAAAAAATTATGGTTATTCTGCCTGCTGACATCAATCAAGCCTTCCTTTGGTGCTCCGCACCCTGTTTCCGTTTATCGCTATAGCTGCGGCCAAAGCCAGCCCCAAGCCTTTGGCCGCTGATTCCAACAAATGATGACCATTTTTCCCATAGTGGAAGATTATATGCAAGTTTATTCTGGCCGATGAGGCAAAAGCTTTATAAAATTCGCGCCATAAATCGCGTTCTTCTCCGGCCATGACCGGCGGAAGAATGTCTCCTCCGCGCCATTCCAGCCAAGGACGCCCGGAGATGTCCAGGGTCACCTCGGCCAGAGCTTCGTCCATGGGCACACGGCCGTGACCGACCCTGGCTATGCCTGCTCTGTCGCCTAAGGCTGATAGAAAGGCCTGCCCAAAAAGCAAGCCCACATCTTCGGCGGAGTGGTGAGCGTCGATATGCGTATCGCCCCTGCATTCCAGATCCAGATCAAAGCCCGCCCAGAAGGCGGTGAGCGTGAGCATGTGATCCAACAGGCCAAAACCGGTGGCAACCCTGGTGCGTCCCTCGCCGTCGAGGGCCAGGCTTATGCTTATGGCTGTTTCGCTGCTTTCGCGTTTAAGGCTGATCGAGCGCATTATTGGGCCTCCGCCGCTTTTTCCTCTACGGGTTCTTTTTTCTTTTTGCCGAACATAACAGCAATGAAAATGCTGAGTTCATAAAGAATCAGCATCGGACCGGCCATGAGCAGTTGCGAAAGCACATCCGGTGGGGTGAGAATGGCGGCGATTATAAAAATAGCCAGAACGGCGTAGCGCCGCACACGGCGCATGTCTTCCGCAGTCACAAGCCCCATACGCGAGAGGAAAAAAGTGAACAGCGGCATTTCAAAAATCAGGCCGAAAGCGATCATCAATTTGAGGGCAAAACTCAAGTATTCGCTGAGCGAGGGCATGGGGACGATAATATCCGTGGCAAAACCCATGAAAAAAGTAAAGGCGAACGGAAATACCGTAAAATAACAAAATAGAGCCCCGGTTATGAAAAAGAAAGCTGAAAATGCGGCCAGAGGCACCATATGGCGCTTTTCTTCTTCATATAGTCCTGGGGCAATGAAAGCCCATACTTGATAAAAAATAAAGGGGCTTGCCAGAAATACGGCAGCCACAAAGGCCACCTGCATGTAAACAAAGAATGCTTCGGGCAGTGCTGTGAAAATGAGCTTCGAGTCCGGAGGCAGCGCCTTCACCAAAGGATTCATAAGCACGGCGAAAATGTCGTCAGCCACGGAGTAGCAAGCCATAAAAGCCAGACCAACGGCAATAGCGCTGCGAATCAACCGCGAGCGCAACTCCCCAAGATGCTCCATGAGCGACATGGGCTTTTCTACGGTCTTTGTATCTTTTTCTTCTTTTGATTCATCGGAAGGAGCCGCCGCAACGGGCAGCTCTGAAGACACCGCCGCGTTCAGGTTCTTTTCTCCTTCCACAGCCGGAAGCTTCCCGGTTGACGTCACGTCATCATTTTTCACATCTTCAACGGAATTGCTCATGCCCGCTCCGTTTTGCCCGTGTCTTTGCCCGCTTCGGCTGTTTTTCCTGCGCCAGGTGAAGTCGCTCCGGCCTCAAGATCGGCCTCCATGCGGGCCTTGGCCACAGCTCGAGCCAGGGGGGAATCGGGATTCACATCGTCCACATAATCGGTATTGCCGCCATTGGCAGGTTTTGTGTCGGCGGCAGGCTTTGTTTCAGCAACGGAGGCCGAATCGGCTTTTGCGACTGTTGCTTCCGCAGGTGGTCTCGAAGCCGCCTCAGCCTTTGTTTCGGCAACCGGGCCGGAGGTTTTTCCAGGTGTTACATCCACCACCTGGCCGGAGCTTGCTCCTGTTTCGGCGTTGGTTGCGGAACCGGCCCCGGCATTGCTTGTTTTGCTGCCGGCCCCGGTGTCAGCCGCTTTGGCCTTGTCGCTATCTGTTCCAAAAATTTCTTTTTCCGCTTCTTTTTTGCGCTTTTCGTGATCTTCCTGTTCAACTTCCGCATTCATGGTGCGTTGAAACTCTGTGGAAACGCGGCGAAACTCGCCCATGGCCTTGCCCAAGGTTTTGGCGATTTGCGGCAGGCTTTTGGGACCCAGCACAATCAGGGCCACTACCAGGATTACCAGAAGTTCAGTGCTTCCGATGCCGAACATAATTACTCCGATGCGGCTTCTCCGGTTGGGCCGGAGAAGCCGTTACTTACAGTGGAAAACGTTTTTATAATTTCGGGCATTTTCCGGCGCAACTGCCTCAGAGTCGGCGCGCCATCCCTGTTATTCCCATTCAATGGTGCTTGGCGGCTTGGAGGAAATATCGTAAACAACACGGTTCACGCCCTGAACCTCATTGATTATGCGCCCTGAAATGCGCGCCAGCAAGTCGTAGGGCAAGCGGGTCCAGTCGGCGGTCATGGCGTCCACGCTGTCCACCACGCGCAGGGCCACCACATGTTCGTAGGTGCGCCCGTCGCCCATCACCCCCACGGTTTTCAGCGGCAGCAAAATGGCAAATCCCTGCCATACTTTGCGATACCAGCCGCTGGCCTTGAGTTCATCCTGCACCACTTTGTCGGCTTCGCGCAAAATGGCCAGCCGTTCTTCACTCACTTCGCCAATCACGCGAATAGCCAGCGACGGGCCGGGGAAGGGGTGACGCCATACAATCGATTCGGGCAGGCCCAGCTCTTCGGCTACCTTACGCACTTCATCTTTAAAAAGATCGCGCAGGGGCTCCACCAGTTTCATATTCATTTGTTCCGGAAGGCCACCCACATTGTGATGGCTCTTTATAACCGCCGACGGCCCCTTGGGTGATATGGACTCGATCACGTCGGGGTAAATGGTGCCCTGGGCCAGAAAGTCCACATTGCCTATGGCCTTAGCTTCCTTGTCGAAAATTTCGATGAAAGTGTGCCCGATGATGTGTCGCTTTTTTTCGGGGTCTTCCACTCCGGACAAACGTGAGAGGAATTGCTCAGAGGCATTGACCAGCTTGAGGTTCAGGTCGAAATGCTCGCGCAGGTAGCCCACCACTTCTTCTGATTCGTTCTTGCGCATCAGGCCGTGATCCACAAAAATGCAGTGCAGGCGGTGGCCTATGGCCTTGTTGAGCAGTACTGCCACTACTGTAGAGTCTATCCCACCGGAGAGGGCACACACAACATGACTGTTGCCGATTTTTTCCTTCATCTCGGCAATGGCGCGCTCAACAAAGGAAGACATTGTCCAGTCATTTTTGAGCCCGCAAATTTCAAAAATGAAGTTGCGCAGAATTTTCACGCCATCTTCGCTGTGATGTACTTCAGGGTGGAACTGTACACCGTAGATACGCCGCTCAACATTGGACATGGCCGCTATTTCGACCTTTTCCGTATGCCCTCCGGCCACAAATCCGGGCGGGACAGCATTTACCGTGTCACCGTGGCTCATCCACACCCTGGAAGTGGAAGACATGTCCATGCCGCGCCATAACGGAGAGGAGCCGGTTACAGTCAATTCCGCCGGGCCATATTCGCGCGCGGTTGAGCGCGTAAGCTCGCCGCCGAGGGCCTGGGCCAGAATCTGCATGCCATAGCATATACCCAGCACCGGCACACCTAGTTCCAGAAGCTTCATATCCAGAGCAGGGGCGCCTTCTTCTCCTACGCTGGCCGGGCCTCCGGAAAGAATCAGCGCCGAAGGCTTGAGATCGCGCACAAAATCGGAACTGACCGTGCAGGGATGAATTTCGGAGTATACTCCGGCCTCGCGCACACGGCGGGCTATAAGCTGGGTAACCTGGGAACCGTAATCAATAATTACTACCTTGCTGTGGGGCACGGAGCTACTCCTGAGCTTTTGGGTTTATTTAAGTTTTATATAAATAAAGCTCTATATTACATGTCGGCGTTTCCTAATTGTCAACGCGGTAATTCGGCGCTTCCTTGGTGATAATTACGTCATGCACATGGCTTTCGCGCAGGCCGGCGGCCGATATTTCACAAACCTGCGCCTTTTCGCGCAGAGTTTTTAGACTGTCCGCCCCGGTATAGCCCATGCCCGAGCGCAGCCCGCCCATGAGTTGATAGATGGAATCCATCACGCCACCGCGATAGGGCACGCGGCCCACAATACCCTCGGGAACCAGCTTTTTGCTGCTCTTCTGGAAGTAACGGTCACTACTGCCTTCCTTCATGGCGTCGATGGAACCCATGCCGCGATATATTTTATAGGTGCGGCCCTGGTAGAGTATAGTTTCGCCGGGGCTTTCCTCAGTTCCGGCGAACAGTCCGCCTACCATCACCGAGTCGGCTCCAACGGCCAGAGCCTTAACGATGTCGCCGGAAAACTTGATGCCTCCGTCGGCTATGCAGGTGCGCCCAAGCTCTTTGGCGGCGCGCGAGGCATTGATTATTGCTGTAACCTGGGGCACACCCACACCGGCCACTATGCGCGTGGTGCATATAGAACCGGGGCCGATGCCCACTTTCACCGAGTCGGCACCGGCCTCAAGAATGGCCTTGGCCCCCTCGTAGGTGCCTACATTTCCGGCTACAAGCCGACAATCGGGGAAGGCATGCTTGAGCATGCGGATAGCCCGCAATATATTGGCCGAATGCCCGTGCGCCGAATCCAGCACCAGTACGTCGGCTCCGGCTGCCAGAAGCTCTGAGGCGCGCTCTTCGCAATCACCGCCCACGCCTATGGCCGCGCCAACCCTCAGGCGGCCTTTGTCGTCCTTGCATGAATCGGGATATTTTTGAACTTTGTCAATATCTTTCATGGTGATGAGGCCGCGCAGGCAGTTGTTTTCATCCACCACCAGCAGTTTTTCAATACGATGTCGATGCAGATGCTCACGCGATTCATCAAGGGTTGTGCCTACGGGCACTGTAACCAGATTTTCGCCGGTCATTACCTCACGCACCTTTGTGTCCGGGGCGTCCTTCACAAAACGCACGTCGCGGTTGGTGAGAATGCCCACCAGCCTGGTTCCGTCAACCACCGGCAGGCCGGAAACGCGGTATTCCGACATCAGATCCAGGGCGTGCTGCACGCTGTCGCCTGAAGATACGGTAACCGGATCGAGAATCATGCCGCTTTCCGATTTTTTGACCTTTTCCACTTCGAGGCGTTGGCTCGCCACGGGCATATTTTTATGAACAATGCCTATTCCACCCATGCGGGCCATGGATATGGCCATGGCCGACTCGGTAACTGTGTCCATTGCCGCCGAAAGCAGCGGAATGCGCAAGGGAATGTCGGGGGTAAGAAAAGTGGAGATGTCAACCTGATCAGGAGTAACCTCCGAATAAGCCGGAATAAGCAGAATGTCGTCAAAAGTTAGGGCCTTGCCCAAATTGGTAAACATTGGCGCTCTCTTATTTGCTTGTAATTGTTAACAAATTTTAAACCGATAGCATAACCCCAGCCAGAAATTATGTCAATGTGCGTGTAAGATGGTTTTATTTGGAAAAATAATGTTGACAAGAAGCGCCTTCCTGAGATAGACATCTTTTGCACCGGGCAGTTAGCTCAGCTGGTAGAGCACCGCCTTCACACGGCGGGGGCCACAGGTTCAAGTCCTGTACTGCCCACCAGTAATTTCAAGGGGTTGCGATGAAAGTCGTAACCCCTTTTTGCGTATTGAGGGTTCTTCCCCAAAGAAGGGGGCGGGTCCTTTTTTCCACTTTTTTATGAAGAGCTGTCTTTGTTTGACTTCATGCAGCCAAGTGGATACATATTATCCATGAGAGCAGTCACGGGCCGCCAGAGTATTCCTCTAATTTAATTCGTAAAACACTCTAAAATTGGCCAAAAGAGTCAAACTTCCAAACTTGTTTGCAACAAGGGGGCAAGCTCATGCTCAACCGGCTGAAAAGCGTTTTCCACGGAGATCTACTTGTCTTTTGCGCCGGGGCCGTACTTATCGGCCTGGCAGCCATGCTTCTTTCGCGCTCCGCCGGGCTGGCTTTTCACCTGTTTGAACGCCTCCAGACTCATTGGTGGTGGCCTTTTTTGTCTTTGCCCTTGGGCGGTATGGCCCTGGTCTGGTTTATACGCAAGGTGGGTCCGGGAACGGAAGGCAGCGGAATACAGCAGGCTGTGGCCGCTCTTGAAGTGGCGTCCTCTTCGGAAAAAGTCGGCCTATTGGTGAACATGCGTCTGGCTGCGGCCAAGTTCGTGGCTATAGTGGGAGGCTTGGGTTCCGGTTTTGTTTTGGGACTGGAAGGGCCAACAGTGCAGATAGGTGCTGCCGCCATGTATTCGTTGCGTCGTTTTTTGCCCCAAAACAGTAAGGTGGCGCGCAAGCAACTCATAACGGCCGGAGGCGCCGCGGGCATAGCCGCCGCCTTCAGCGCGCCCATGGCCGGAATTATGTTTGCGGTGGAGGAGCTTTCCCACTCTGTGGACCGCCATACTTCCGCCAAAGTTATGCTGGCTGTGGCTCTGGCCGGGGCGGTTCCCATGTTTCTTGACGAAAAGAACAGCTACTTCGGGCACATTACGCTGTTGCGCCATGATCCTCTGGAACTTATCCTCATTTTGTTGCTGGTGGCGGCGGCAGGCGGGGCGCTTGGCGGGCTGTTTTCCTGGTTGTCCATATACTCCCACCGTTGGCTTCCCTCTAAAATAAGGCGCATACAGGCGTGCCGCCCCTATCTATTTGTGGTGCTGTGCGGCCTGTTCATTGCCGTTTGCGGGCTTGGCGCGCCTGTTTTCGGCAGCGGAGCCGAAAGAGCCACCATGGCCCTGAACGGGGAATTTACCCCGGAATGGCAATATGTTCCGCTAAAATTTGCGGCTTTTCTCGCCACCACACTCACCGGACTGCCAGGCGGAATTTTTGCGCCTTCGCTTTCGTTGGGGGTGGGGTTAGGCAGCTTGTTGAGTTTTTTGGGCGATCCGGTATGGCAGGCCGAAATAATGTGTGCCGGCATGGTAGCGGTACTGGCCGGTGTAACCCGCGCCCCGCTGACGGCCGCATTCATAGTCATAGAGATGACCGACGGCCATGTCATGATTCTGGAGGCGCTGCTTGTGGCCCTGATTGCCGGAACCTTGGCCCGCAGATTTCACACCCGTTATTATCACGAATTGGCCAGGCGGGCTTTGCGCGAGATTTCGGCTAAGTGATTTCGACTTCTTAATTCCCGAATTTTATTGATGAATAATTTTATACGCAGTGGCCTTTATGTTCGCCTCGGGCTATTGAGCATAATATGATTTTGATTTATCTTGCCGCCATATAATAATTTAGGAGGGGCTATGAGAGCGCTTTTATTCATTTTGGCCGGCATGCTTGCCTGGGGGGCCGCAATCCCGTCCATTCCCGAGGCTCAGGCTGAGCGGCTGGTGGCATATTCATATCACCGCGGTGACGCTGCCGACCTGAAACGGGAATTTCGGGATTTGTGGCGTGATCTCAATGATTTCAGACATAAACACAGTTTTCAGGCTCAGGGCTTCAGTTCCAGAGGGCCTTATGGCGTGTGGATGAGAAGAGTTGAAGATGCCGGACGTCGTTATCCAGACAGGCTGCAGAGGCAGATGGGCCTTGTTTTTGCCGAGTTGCGCCAGGTAGGTCTGGATTATGAACGCACCAGAGGCAACGGCAGTCGACATACGCAGCAGAAGGCGGCGGCGTTTGACCGCGCGTTGCGATAAATATTTTTTTCGGGGCTGCCGACATGCCGCCAGTGGCCCCGAAGCTTTTTCTCCGTCGGAGACACCTTATGGAATATACATGCAGCGCGGCGGGAATTCTCCTTCCAGCGGCAGATCGGGCAGGGTCAGCAAATGGGGAGTCACCACGCGCATCAAGGCTGAATTCCAGGGAATGATATCGTAAATTTCGCCCAGAGGGGCCACAGGGTATTGCGTTACGCGTCCGCTGTCATCAAGATGGAACAGCACCATGCCGCCGCCCGCTCCTTCGCGCACATGGCGGCGCGTGCTGCCGCCCATCAGCCAACCGTCACCCACGCGCATGCAGCCGCGCAGGAAATGGGTGTCGGTTATTTTGTAGGAATGCGCAAGACACAGTGTGCCATTGCTCCTTGGTTCAAAATGGTACAACTCGCCTGTGGAAGACGAGCAGCAATACACGCATTTTTCATGTTCCACCAGTGAATGCGGGCAATTCAGGCCCGACGCCGCTATGGTGGATATAGTACGTCTGCTCTGGCGGCGAATATGAAAAATTACACCCAGCCCCTCCTTATTCCAGGCAGGCCAGTCTTTTTTTAGATGTTGAAAAGGCTGATAATGGAAGGCTGAAGCCAGAATTCCGCCTCGCCACGGTATGATATCATTAAGATGTATGGCATCCGGCGGAAGGGGACCTTCCCAGCCCTCAAGAGGCGAGCAGCTTATGGCGTCTCCCTCGTCCGGCATCATCAACACCCGCGAATTGCCGGTGTCGGCCAGCCCCATTATCCCACCGCCCAGCACCTTGACGCTGTGGGCCAGGTTATCGTGCGGGCCGGGCAGAAGGCGTTGCTTGACTCCATTGGCGTTTATGGTGGTAAGCGTGTTATCCGAAGCCACCCACAAATTGCGCTCGTCGGCGCAAACCCCGCAGGTGCGCAGAGTATTGCCCGGGCAGTACCAGAACACCTGGCGTTCGACAAGGTCGTAACCAACTAGAGCTACGGCGCTGTTTACACAACTTATGAGCAGTTTCATTGAGTCTCCATATTTTAGGCGGCGGGGGCAATTTGGCGTTATACGAGGCCCGTACGCGGCGATGAAGCGGATACTTGACCATCCCCTCGAAGGAGGTTAAGCCTAAGCGTATTGCCGTAAAGTCGATTTGAAGCCTTCCCTTTATCAAAACTTCCCTTATGGTCCAAACCCTCCCCCCTTCAGGGGGAAAAATTGAATGACAAGACGGCAAGGCCGAGGGAATCCTTTTTGTAACCCCTTCCTTTAGGGAGGGGCAATCCGCACGGCTCCTATCCGCCGCAGACGGAGTCAGTCGGCGGATGGAGTTGACTGTGGATTGAAATATGCCGGTTCCTTCACGTCTTGATCCGGCCTCCAACATAAATCATATTTTTTGAGAGGATGCAATGAGCACAGCCAGCGTTATCGTTGTGGGCGGCGGCCCGGGAGGATACACCGCCGCGTTTGCCGCCGCCAGATCCGGGGCCTCCGTCACCCTTGTGGAATCTTCCGCCATTGGCGGAACCTGTCTTAATGTGGGATGCATTCCCACCAAAGCCATGAAAACTTCAGCTGAAGTTCTGGAAATGGCCCATCGCTTGGCCGAATTCGGCATCAATGGCGGTGGAAACGCCGCTGTGGATATGGCCGCGGTAATAGCGCGCAAAAATCGCGTGCGCGAAATTTTGCGAGGAGGTTTGGAAAAAACCTGCGCCAGCCTGAAAATAAATTATCTGCGCGGCTCGGCCGAACTTCAGGGCGGCGGCAAGGTGGAAGTGAAACTTGCCGATGGCGGCAATGCCTCGGTCAGCGGCGATCACATAATTCTGGCTACCGGCTCACACAATATCAATTTGCCCTCGCTTCCCGTTGATCACAAGCGTGTAATCACCAGCGACGACGCGCTGGATCTCACCGACCTGCCCGACCACCTGCTGATCGTGGGCGGAGGGGTAATCGGCTGCGAACTTGCTTTCATTTATCGCGCTTTCGGCTGCAAGGTAACTGTTGTGGAAGGCCAGTCGCGCCTGCTGCCCATTCCTTCCGTTGACGCGGACATGAGCAAGCTGCTTCAGCGCGAAGCCAAAAAACGCGGCATAGCCTGCGAACTTGGCAGCACTGTGGAGGGCGTGAGCGTTGATGACAACGGCGTTACGGCCATCATTGGCCCTTCGCCTTTCGTGGACGCCAAAGAAGCCCGTAAGAACAAGATTGAATGTCGGGCCGATACTGTGCTGGTATGTGTGGGGCGCAGCCCCAATACCGCCGGGCTTGGTCTGGACAAAGCCGGCGTGGCCGTGGACAAGCGAGGCTGGATCATAGCCGACGAATATATGAAAACCTCGGCTCCCGGCGTTTATGCCATTGGCGACGTTCTTGGACCTAACAAGATCATGCTGGCTCATGTGGCCTCCACCGAGGGACTTTGCGCCGTGGCCAACATTTTCGGCAAAAAGGAAGCCATGGATTACAATGTGGTGCCTTCGGGTATTTTCACTTTCCCGGAAATCGGTGTAGTGGGTCTTTCCGAAGCCCAGGCCAAAGACATGGGAATGGAAGTGCGCGTCAATACCTTCCAGATGCGTGAGTTGGGCAAGGCTCAGGCCATGGGCGAGCTGGCCGGAATGTTCAAGCTTGTCAGCGAGGCGGGCAGCGGCAGACTGCTTGGCGTACACATAGCCGGTCCGCATGCCACAGACCTGATTGCTGAAGCGGCTTTGGCCTTGCGCATGAAGGCCACCGCCGCCGATGTGGCCGGAACCATTCATGCCCACCCGACGCTGGCCGAAGGGTTATACGAGGCCGCGCTGGGGCTGACACAGGCTCACGGATAATCCGTAGTTTGGGCGGAACGCTTATTTTATTTGTTTTTTTAATTATTACAACCCTGGAGGAGTTTTCTTTCAGGGTTTTTTTCGTTTGTCGTCAATATGGGCGTAGATTTTTTTTACTAATCCGCTATAATATTTTTTCCAATAATGCCGATAAATTGTTTAATTTCATTTTTTCTTATTCACCTTTTACGAGGTCGCCTTAACATGAAAATTTCTTTCAAACTTTATTTGTGCTTCGGCCTGATTCTGGCAATGATGCTGGTAAGCAATCTTATAGCTCAGCAAAAAGCGGACAGATCCATCGACATCAGCGGCGACTTCATTGAAGACTATATGCCACTGTCCGTAGCTGCCGCAGAAATGAAACTGCATGCTTCCGAAATTCAACAGTGGTTAACCGACGTGTCAGCCACGCACAATCGTGACGGTTACAAGGACGCCGACGAGGCTGTTGCCAATTTTTTGAAACATAAAAAGAAGTTTCAGAAATTTTTTGAATCACGGAACGACTCGGAATCATTACGCAGGCTGGCCTCCATAGAAGCGGCCATGCACAAACTCTATGACGACGGCAAAAAAATGGCCGAGGCTTATATTACCAAAGGCCTTGAAGCCGGCAACGAAATCATGGAAATTGTGGATGACTCTTCTAAAAAACTCATTGATTCCCTTGATCCTTTTATTGAGGCCCAGGAAAAGCTGTCCAATGCGGCCGCCACGGAAATGCGCGACAACCTGCGCTTCAGCTCCAGGTTGTCAATGGGGCTGCTGGCGGTATCGTTGATTTTCGGCGGGCTGGTGGCTGTGCTGATTACCCGTCAGCTCATGACCCAACTTGGGGCGGAACCAGGCGAACTGGCCAACATAGCCTCTGGTATTATGCAGGGTAAGTTTGATTTCGGCCACAAAAAAGATTCTGTGGGCGTTCACGCTGCTCTTGTTTCCATGGGTGAGTCCATTCATAAAAGCTTTGATCAAATAAAGGAAAAGCAGGAAGAGGCGCAGCGTGAAACCGAATCGGCCCGCAGAGCCACTGAAGATGCTACCAGGGCCAGGGCCGAGGCCGAAAGAGCACAACGTGAAGGCATGCTTAAGGCCGCCTCGGCTCTTGAAGGCGTGGCCAATTCGTTAAACGGCGCTGTTAATGAATTGTCCTCATTGATTCGGCGCTGCGATGCCGGAGCAGGCAGGCAAGCCGAACGCATCGGTACGGCCACTGTTGTGATCGGCAGCGTGCGCGACAGCGTAACGCATGTGGCCGGCATTGCCGCTTCTTCGCTTGAAACGGCAGGCGCTACCAGAAATAAGGCCGAAGAAGGCGCGGGCATTGTGGATGATGTTATCAAAGAAATTACAGAGGTGCAGACACAGGCCCTGAAAATGAAAGAAGATATGGGCAACATGGGGGCGCATACGGAAAATATCGGGCAGATATTGAATGTCATCAACGATATAGCTGACCAGACCAACCTGTTGGCCCTGAATGCGGCCATTGAGGCGGCTCGCGCCGGGGAGGCCGGACGCGGTTTTGCCGTGGTGGCCGATGAGGTGCGTAAACTGGCTGAAAAAACTATGGACGCTACCAAGGAAGTAGAACAGAACATCACTACTTTGCAAACAGAAACGCGGCGTAATATCAGCTCGTTCGACAAAACTGTAGGTATTATTCAGAAGGCGGCGGACATGGCCAAAGTTTCCGGCCAGGCCTTGCGTAGTATTCTGGACATGGCCAAGGAAACTTCGGACAAGGTGGGCGGTATTGCCAACTCCTCGCGTGCGCAATCTTCCGAAGCGGATCACATGGGCAAGCTGTTTGACGAGGTGCGTTCCATAGCCGACGAAACCGGCGCATCCATGAATTCCGCCTCCGAGGCTATGGGCAGAATCAGCGGTCAGACCGCCAGCCTGCAGAAGCTTATTGAGCAGATCAAGAAGAATTAAACCGCAGCGAAATGCTATAATGGTTAAGTTTGGATAAAAACGTAATTTGATTTTTCATAAAATAAAGGCGCGGGGGAGAATATACCCCGCGCCTTATAATTTGAATTTAGAATCGAAATTAGTAGTCCTTTTTCCAACCAATCCCTATCTGGCTTGACTGTGGTGTGGTTTTGCCTTGCAACTTCAGGCTGGGGGCCAGTTCAATTTCCACGCGCACCCCGGTGCTGTCCTGGGTAGCGCCCTGTTCCACACCTACATAAATTCTATCATTAATATATTTGCCCGCTTCCAGAGTAGGGCCGGAAGAGGCCGCGTCCTGCGACGACTTGTTCGCGCCCGCCGGGAGCTCGGCCCCGGACATGCCTGAAGCTGTGGGGCCGGAGCTTTTTTGCTGTCCACCGCCCACGCGCAGTACATCAAGGCCGGTGGCCTTGCGCACACTGGTGAGCGGGTCCAGACCGCCGCCGCCACCGCCGGTGGCCAGCTCCCTGATGCTGTTGGCCAGTTGTATGGTTTCCACCTGGCTCAGTTCCGAAGCGCTTTTGCCGAACAGCACATGGGCCAGCACTTCGTCCTGAGCCAGCGGCGGGTTACTGCTCAGTTTCAGAGTGGGCTTTTTGGCACTGCCCCCCACGGCTACCACTGCGGTTATGTCCGATCCGGTATAGGTAAGCTCCAGATCAAGGCCGGGATTGATGCGGTCGCCGCCGGCAAACGTTATATCGCCCTTGGTGAACTTGAAGGTTTTGGACAAAAGTTCCAGATTGCCGCGCACCGGATTGAGCGAACCTACCAGCACCGGCTGCGACAAGTTTCCGGAAATTTTAAGTTTTCCCTGCCATTCACTGTCCAGCCCCCGGCCTCTTATGAAAAAACGGCGGGGAATTTCTATACTGATGTCGCAAGGCGGCCCGGCGGTTTTTTTCTCCATTGCATCGCCTGCTTCGGATATGTTCAGAGTGCTCACGCTGCCGCCCGCTCCAAGAGAGGAGAGCAGAGCCACTTCGCCGCGATCCACTATGATATTAGCGTCTATTTTGGGCGAGGCCAGTGGTCCCTTAACGCCGAACAGGCCGGAAAGCATTATGGCCAGATCATTGCGGTGCAGAGGTTGCAGCTTGCGTAATTGCCCGCGCAAGGCGAGGTTGGGTTGGCCCGGTCCAAGCTTTACCGCCCCTTCCATGGCAATGGAACCGCCGCGTCCGTCCGCCGCCGAAAAAAGCATGTTGCCGCCATCGGGCGTGCCGTGGGCCTCAAGAGTCATGTCGCGCAAAAGCACGCCGTTGAGCTTGTCTTCAAAGCGCCCATTGGCCATGTATACAGTACCTTTGACCTCGGGCTTGCTCATTGCTCCGGCCAATCCCAGATCGATCACCAGGCGGCCGTCGAGGGTGCGGCCAGGCATTGGCACAAAACGCCACAGGGGGGCGATTGGGCTGTCGAGATTGAAGGTGGCGGACATCCGCCCCTTGGTATTGGGCGCGGGAACCGCCCCGTTCATGGCCAATGGCACGGAAAAGTTCAATTTGCCGCCGTTGGCTTTGTTGTTGGTGAAATCAATATTTCCTGTGCCGCGCAAATGCAGCCCGCCGGAACGCTCAATGGCCGCATCGAGTTGAATATTGAGGGTTTGACCCTTTGCCGGAGCGGGCATAATTACGCGGCTTTTAACGCTGAAATTGCCCTTGGGGCTTCCGCCGGCAGCCGCATAGGAGGCCTGGGCGTTTATTTCTCCGTCGGGCAGCGGGGCGTCGCTGAAGCCTTTCAAAAAGGCCAGCGGGAATGAAGATAGCTTGGCATTGAAGCTCATGGAATCGGGCTTTATTTCGGCCCCGGCTTCTAACGTGCCGCCGGGGGTAAAAGCCGCCCTTAGTCCTTGAACCTTTACGCCGTTGGCGTAATTGATCAGTAGAGGGGCCGTAAGGCGTACTCCGGCCTTGTATTCGGGCATATTGAAAGCAAGGCGCGAAAGGCCGGCCTCGCTTTTGTCAACATTATAGTTGCCGGCCAGAGCCAGAAGATCACCGCCCTTGCCGGCTTTAAGCGCGAAGTTGAACGTTCCCGCTTTGGTTCCGTCCACCGAAGCCGAACCAGACGTCCATTTGAGCGGCCCGGCCGCGCCGGAACCGGTTTGCAGCCTGGCCCTCAAAGTTGGGGCGGTGAGCGCTTTTTCCGCGCGCGCCTCAAGCTTGAGGCCGTGAAGGGAAACCCCGGGCAGGGACAGCGAGTCGAGGCTGAGGGTAACATCGGCGCTTTGCCCGGCTGCGGGGTTGAGGTTAAGGGCAAGTTTTGCCGGGCCGCCTTTGAGATCCTGCTTGCTCAGAGCCGCGATAACGGCCCAGCTTTTCACTTCGGCAGCTATTTTGCCGTCAAGGCGCATGTTTTGCGGATTTTTATCGTGGGGAATACCGGCCTTTAGGTTGCCGTTAAGGACTACTCCGGCGAAATTCACATGCAAATCGCGCAAGTCAGCGCTTCCGTCAGCGCTTTCGGGCAGAGCCAGAGCGAATGAAGCGCCCATTTCTCCGGGGCCGCCAGGACTTTTGCCTGTGGACAGCTTGAATTTGCCCTGGGCGGACATGCCGCTCTCGGGCTTTTGCTGATAAGCGGCATTCAGGTTGACAGCCAGAGTTTCTATTATTCCGGCCGCCGTGGTTAACCCCGGACTACTCAAATTAACTGTAGCCAACAAATCGTCAAGCTTACCGTCAACGGAAATGTCAGCCTTCACCGGACCGGAAACTTCTTTGGCAAGAGGACCGAGATCTTTTACCTCGGCATTGAGGCGGGCTTTTATTGCATCGGGAGCGGACTGATCGGCCTTGGAGTATTCGGACGCCAGGTTGAGCGTGATGCCCCGCAATTGCTCGGACGCAAGCCCGGCCAGACCGGCAACCAGATCTCGCCATAAACCGCCGTCTTCAGCCTTGAATGCTGCTTTTGCCGCTATTTTTCCGTTGTCCAGCCTTATTTCGCCCGATTGCACATCCAGGGCCAGGCCGATGCCGTCAAGATTAAGCCCGTTTATGGCTATCGTTGAACCGGCCATGCCCGCGTTGAGCCCATAGGCCAAATTCATGCTTTCATTGCCGAGGGGCGCGATTATTGAGCCTTTGCCCGCAAGATCGGCCTTGCCGTTGTTCATTGTGGCGTCAGCCGCAATGGTCACTTTTTGTCCGGTGTCGGTTGAGGCATCCAGCTTCAACACGGCCGCAAGTTTGCCTCCTTCCAACCCCGCATTGGCGGACAAGTTGGCGCCCAGACGCGCGGGCATGGGGCCAAGTCGGCCCGGCAGGGGGGGCTGCGGATCATTGCCCAGAAAGACCGAAAGCGGAACTCCGGCTTCTTCTATGAGAATTTTATCCACCTTCACGGCCACCGGCAGAGTTAGATCGGGCAGGGATGGCGGCCCCTCGGAAGGAGGTGAGGGCTCACCCGAAGGCGCGGGCAGGCGCAGCAGTTCCGGCCCGGCCACGCGCGCCAGGGGAATATGAGCTGTCTTGTGCAGCAGCGCGCCAAGATCAAGCTGAAGTTCGACTTCCTTTGCCTGGAAAAGCGGGCCGTCCTTGTCGCCCAGGCGCAGATTGCTGATGCGGATGCGTTGAGGCAGTGGGCCGGAAAGGCGGTCCAGGGCTACGGAATAGCCGCCCACATCGGCCAGATTTTTGTTTAGAAGCGTGGTTATCTGGCCTTCGGCCGAAGGGGTGCGCAGCCAGATAATTGCCCCGGCCAGACCCGCAACAAGCAGAAGCAGCAGTCCGAGCACAAAAAATGCCAAGCCGCGTATCAGTTTTTTCAGCAGCGAACGGGATTTTCTCCCCGGCCTTGGGCCGGACCCACTCCCCGGCATGGCCAAAGGAGCACCGCCCGGAGTCCCTGCGGGCATTCCGCCATTTTTACCCGTGGCGTCCGGTTTGTCATGTTGGTTCATAAAAATTTCCTTAAAAACTCTGTCCTATGCTCATATAAAATTGCACGGAGGGGTCGTCTTTGCGCGGATTGACCGGGGTGGCCACGTCAACGCGCACCGGGCCTATGGCCGTGTAATAACGCAGCCCCAGGCCTGTGCCCCAGCGCAAATCCTGACCGACGAGCCTGTCGTCGTCATAGGCCATACCGCCGTCCATAAAGGCCACCACGCCCCATTCCTGGGTAATTTTCCAACGGGCTTCGGCGCTCATTTCCAGAAGCGAAGAACCGCCAAGGGGGTCGTCACTGCTGTTGCGTGGTCCGAGAGACTGATAGCTATAGCCGCGCACCGATCCGCCCCCGCCGCTGTAAAAGCGCACTGAAGGCGGCACGTCCGGGGCTGTTACGCCGTTCCCGCCCCAAAAAGCCCCATAGGTTCCGCGCATGGCCATAACAAGAGTGTCATTGCCTACCACCGGAACAAAGGCGTAGGCGTCGAAGCGCGAGCGCAGTGCGCTGAAATCTTTGCCATATTTTCCAGTGTAAGGAGTTACCGTAGCTATGCCTTTAAACCCGCGCACCGCATCTAGAGGGTTGCCGGTATTGTCGTAAGCCAAGCCCAGGGGAATGCCGAACAACGAATAATCGCGACGCTTCTCACCAGGGTCTTTGATGTTTCCGCCTTCGGCGCTGACCCTGGCGCTGCCCGTCCACTGCGGGGAAAAACGCTTTTCCAGGCCGGTGGAGCCGGCTGCTGAATTTATTTCATAGGCGTCTGTTTTTTCGTGCAACAGGCCACCCTGGGCCAGAAAGGCCTGATCGTTGCGGATGAAATATGGTAAGCGGTATTTGGCGGTAAATTCCTGCATGTTCTGCCATATGGGCAACGACACTCTCAAATTGTCGCCATTACCGGTGAGATTGCGATGCTCCCATCCGGCTTGCACCCCTATGCCGAAGTCGGAGTCGTATTTCAGCTCCGCGCTTACGGTGCGTTCCGGGGCCGGGGCCAAGGTGGTCATAATGTCACGCCGGCCATTGTCGTCGGTTTTGTCGGCGGGTTTTAACGCTATGGAGCGGAAAAGCCCGGTCTGGCGCAGAGCGTCCTGATAGGCGTCCACTTTGTCGCGGTTCCAGGGCGCGCCGGGTTCCCAGGTGCGCAGGGCCTCAAGGTAACGCTGAGTCACCGAGGCCTTGCCCTCCACATTGACGTCGCCCATACGCACATATTCGCCTTCATTAATACGCACGTCGGCTTCAAGCTCGTGTTTTTCATGGTCAAGCACATAACGGGTACCGTCTATGGCCGCGAAGGGGTAGCCTTGATTCTGGAAAGAATCGCGCACACGGTCCACCGCCGCCAGAACACTGTCGGCAACAGCCGGAGAACCGCGCGCCATGCCGACGTCATCCAGAGTTTCCGGCAGTTTTTTCTTGTCTTCAGGCTGGCGCGGTGGGCTGACCGTAGCCACAGATGTGCGCCCCAGAAGGTATTGTGGCCCCGGATCAAAGTATATATGTACCGGAACTTTTCCGGCGTGGGATTTGCCCGCTGTTTCACCTTCGCTGCCGGAGGCGGACGCATCGGACGGAGAAGATTCCGCGGCGGCCCCGGATCGGGCTGCCGCCCCGGACTGGCCGGGCGCCCCTGCGGAACTGTCGGCTCCGTCCGGAGCATAACCGTTTTGGGCCTGGGCGTCGGCAATGGCCGCTTCGGTCTCAGGGGAAAGCGCGCCAATGCGCCCGGTAATTTTTCCGGAGTAAAAACCGTATGATTTCAGTATATCGCGCCCTTCTTCAAGGGATACATAAAGGCGCTGCTCCAGCCCGGTCATGCTGTCCGGCGGCTGGTCGGCCAGGCGTTGCAACAGGCTGATTTTGGCAAAGGAAGCAGCCAGTTCCGGCGCTCCTGGCGAGGAGCAATCCACAAAGTAGGGAATTGCCGCGGCTTTGCTTTCCTTTTTCGGAGAGGTTTTGTCGGACGCAACTTCTGCCGCCAGCTTTGGCGGCAGATTTGGCGCGGGAATGGCCTGGTCTTTGGCCAATACGGCTTCCGAGCCGGAGGAGCCATCGTCTTCATCGGCTTTGAGCGTGATGGTGTCGGCCTGTTTGGCCGAACATCCGGCCAGGATCAGGCACAGCACAAAAATTATATTTATCAGCAACGCTGGAGGCAGCGGACTGTTCGGCCGCTTAATTGCCCAATCGATTGTGGTATTGGCGTCGAGGTTTGTCATCAGTTTCGTGGGTGACGGGCGTCATGTAGAAAAGTTTTATAATTTAAAAATAAGCTTAAGAATTTGATAGCATATTTTCCACCAATAGACAATTAAGTTTAAGGAAGTAGATAATTGTTCCCGTATACTGCGTAAGGCCGTATCAATTTTGTACTAAAAAAGCGCGGCGATTTCCGTCGCCGCGCCTCATGTTATTTTCCGTTCGAGCCGGATTTATCTTCCAGTTGCCTTCCGTCCTTGATGGTTCTGGCTTTGGTTGGCTCCACATTGATGACGGTTCCACCGCTGTCGTCATTTTCAGGGTGATTTTGGTGAAAGGTTTGCTCATTCCTTCCCATGGTGAAGAAATATACGCCTGATTCTCCAGCTTCACGCCGCATTTTTTCCAGCTTTTTACGCATAATATAGAAAAAAATTACTCCAGCCAGAAGTAAAAGCGGCAGGATGAAAATGAAGCCGAGCATGAAGATTGCGGCCACCACCGCAGTGACGAAAAGGATCAGTCCGGCATATATTTTGTTGGGCATTGGAGTGGCCTTTGGGGGTTATAGGAGTTTAAAAGCAGCCATCATTATGAAGAAGGAGGGGCAATCCGCACGGCTCCAATCCGCCGGAGACGGAGTCAGTCGGCGGATGGAGCTGACTGTGGATTTAAACATACCAGTGTGGCAGTAAAAATTCAAGGCCGCAGCTTTCTCCGGTTTCGGGACCAGGATCGCGTCGACCTTTTTGCACTCGTATTTCCTGATCATCAACTTTAACCAGATAATCCACTATTTCACCGAGATAGGCACGGCGGGCCACTATGCCGCGCAGGCCGCCGTCGGTAAAATTTATTTCCGAAGGGCGGCAGGCCAGAGTGGCTCGCCCTTTGGCCGCCAGAGCCGCGTCTGGGAGTTTTTTTCCGGCAAGGCTCACACTTTGTCCGCCCAAGCTGAAGGTATTTTCTTTTAATCCCACTTCAATGAAGTTGGAAAGGCCGATAAAACTGAAAACAAATTTGTTGGCCGGATGATTGTAAACATTGAGTGGGGTGTTAATTTGCTGCACGACGCCACTTTTCATAACCAGAATTCTGTCGGACAGGGCCATGGCTTCGGACTGATCATGGGTGACGTAGATGATGGAAAAGCCGTATTCCTTTTGCAATGATTTTATTTCAAAACGCATTTCTTCCCGCAGGTGCGGGTCAAGGCTGGAGAGCGGCTCGTCCAGCAGCATCACATCAGGGTTTATGGCCAGGGCCCTGGCCAGGGCCACGCGCTGCTTTCCGCCGCCGGAAAGATCTTCGGGGCTTTTTTGCGCCGAGTCCAGCAAATTGGTGTGGGCCAGAGCGTCTCTGGTGGTTTTTTCTATTTCCGCTTTCGATTTATTGCGGATGCGTAGCGGAAAGGCCACGTTTTCAAATACAGTCATATGTGGAAATACGGCAAAAGCCTGAAAAACCATGCCGAAACCGCGTTTTTCCGGCGGGAGATAGTAATTTTTGCTGCTGGAAGACAGCAAACGATCGCCCACATGAATTTCGCCTTCATCAATGTCTTCAAACCCGGCCACCATGCGCAAGGTAGTGGTTTTGCCGCAGCCTGAGGGACCGAGCATGGAAAAGCATTCGCCTTTGGATATTTCCAGATTCAGATTGTCTACGGCGATTACCTCGCCGAATTTTTTGGTTATATTGCTCAGACGCACATATGACATTTAATTACTCCTTAACCTTATTCAAATATACCGGCTGATTTCAAAATTAGGCGGACTTATCTCAGGGCAAGGCGTAAAGCTTGTTTGCGGGATAGGTGTACCCTTACGGCACTCAATTCGAGCAAAAAAGTTTTCCAACGCCGTCCTGGGACGAGGCATCCGTAATTTTAATGGCGGCTTTTGCCCGTAAGCTTGGTAATCAGGCTCTGTCCGCAAATGATGATCACCAGGGCAATACTGGCCAGGGCCGCCGAATATACGGTCTCGCCGTCTTCGTTCAGAGTGTAGATGGCCACGCCTATGGTGCGCGTGGTGGGGCCGTAGAGCAACACGGAAACTGTCAATTCCCGTAGCGAAGGAAGAAAGATCAGGAAAAAGGCCGCGAACATGCCGGGCCGTACCAGAGGAATAACGATATCTTTCAGCGCCTGCCACATGCTGGCCCCACAGGCTCGGGCCGCCTCAACCAGCGAGTCATGCACCTGCTCCAGAGCGGCGGAGTTGGCTTTCAGCGAAAAAGCCATGTAGCGCGCTATGTAAGCCACCAGAATAATCCACACGGTATTGTAAAGATTTATGCCGAACTTGCCGCTCCAGGCCAGAATAACGCCCAGGGCGATAACCGAGCCGGGCACGGAAAAGGGCAGCATGCCCAGAAATTCCAAAATGCCTTTGCCGCGCACCTTCATTTTGACAATGACATAGGAAATCATCACTCCAGCGAACATAGTGATGAACGCGGCGGTAAGCCCGAGGGAAAGACTGTTCCAGATGGCATCTCTGGTAAGCTTCCAGTCAAAGAGGATGAACTTGTAGTTCGCCAGGGTCATATTTTCCCAGGTAAAAGGCAGGCCGTATGTTTTGAGGCCGCCCACCATGAAAATGGTGACTGTGGGCAGAACAATGGTAAAGGCGATGTAGGCGATGCAAAAAATGAAAAGGGGCATGCGCAGGCCGCGCAACTTGAGTTCCATGGGGCGGAAGCTCTTGCCGGCGATGATCTGGTAGCGGCCCTTGCCCAGCACCTTGTTTTGCAGCCAGATGATAAAGGCGGCGGTAACCACCAGCACCGAGGCCAGCACCGTGCCGGTGCGTATGGAATCGAAACTGCCCGCGCTCTGGTGGATTTTTTCGTAAATCAGGGTTGGAATATTGTAAATGCCTATTTCAATACCCAATACAGCCACCGTGCCGAAATGGGCCATGGAATAGAGCATGATCAAGAGTGCCCCGGAAAGAATGCTGGGCATTACCAGCGGAATGGTGATTTTGCGGGTAATGGTGAACAACCCGGCTCCGGATATGCGGGCCGATTCTTCCAATGTGGGATCCATACGCTCCAGCGCGCCGCACACCTGAATGAAAACAAAGGGGAAAAGATACATGGTCTCCACAATCATTATGCCCGTATAGCTGAAAATATCGAACATCGGGCCGGAAAAACCGAGGAAATCCATGAAAAATTTATTTATATAGCCCGAACGGGGTGAAAGCAGCATTTTCCAGGCCAGAGCGCCGATGAACGAGGGCAGCATGAAGGGCACCAGAAACATCATCTTCATCAGCCCTTTGTAGGGCAGGTCGGTTCTGGTGACCAGCCACGCGAAAAAGGTGCCGATGGTGGTGCTCATCAGCGTAACCCCGCTGGCAATAATCAACGAGTTCATGAGCGCCTGATAGGTTTCGCCTTCGCTCAGAATTTTGACCATATCGCTGATATTGAGCTGGCCGTGCGCCCAGAAGGCATTGAAGAAAATCAGCAGCACCGGAACGGCCACCACAAGCACCAGAATGCCTATGGACAGAAATAGAATAATTGGGGCGGTAAAACCGGAATTCCCCGCTCTTTGCGCGGAAACGTGACTCATTTGCTTTCCTCCGCCAGGTTCTCAAACCAATGGATATCCCAAAACGACAGGGCGCACTTTTCGCCTTCCTTGAACATCAAATCACCGGCCAGGGCCACATGGGTTTCAATGGCCGTGCGCATGGGCGCGCCGTCGACATCAATAAGATAGTCGATCATCGATCCTAAAAAACTGGCGCGCTTGATCACCCCGCGCAGCGGCTCGGGAGAGGAAGAAAGTGGGGAGGAGGCGCGGCTCAATTTTATGTCCGAAGGGCGGCAGGCGGCCACTTTTATGGCGGAGGCGTTTTTCGGGCACACGAAAGGAATTTTCTGGCTGCCGCCGTTCACCAGCATGGCCCCGTTTTCATGGTGTACTGGAATGAAATTGGACATGCCCATAAAACGGAAAACAAAGTCATCCACTGGTTTTTCAAAAACCTCGCTGGGAGAGCCGATCTGGCGGATACGTCCTTTTTCGTCCATTATGGCCAGACGGTCGGAGATGGCCAGGGCAATTTCCTGATCATGGGTCACATAAAAAATGGTGATGCCCAAATTTTTTTGCAGGGCTTTGATTTCAAAGCGCATTTCCTCGCGCAGATTGGCGTCCAGGTTGCACAGAGGCTCGTCGAGCAGCATTAGCGAAGGTTTGGCCACCAGGGCTCTGGCCAGGGCCACGCGCTGCTGTTGGCCGCCGGAAAGCTGCGAGGGCATACGTTTTTCCAGTCCGCCAAGGCCGACCATTTCTACAGTTTCCATCACTCTGGCGCGGAGTTCTCCAGACTGAACCCTGGCCAGTTTCAAAGGATAACCGACATTGTCGAACACGCTCATATGCGGCCACACCGCATAATCCTGAAAAACCACGCCCAGATCGCGCTTGTCGGGCGAAACGTTCACCCCCGAGGCCGGATCGGCCACCAGAGTGTCGTCAATGTGTATGGTGCCGGACTGCTGGTTTTCAAAGCCCGCGAGAAGGCGCATTAAAACCGTTTTTCCGCAGCCTGACGGCCCCAGCAGAGTGAAGCATTCCCCGTGTTCCACTGTGAGCGAAAGATCGCTGAACACGTCGTGCTTGTCATAGCGCTTGAAAATTTTGTTGAGCTTGATGTCGGCCATCTTTAATTATCCATTAAAAGTGTGAGTTTAAGTGTAATTGAGAGCGAATAATAAATTTGAAAAAGCGGCACTCCCACATGTGGGAGTGCCGCCGCACAATTTGTAGCGTGTTTAGCGTTTTTGCATGATGTCGCTGAACCGCTTGACGGTGTCTTCCTTGGATTGGATCAGATCGGAATAGGAGCCGACTTTGATGGCGCGCTTCATGGCGTCTTCCGAGCTGGGCAGCTTGAATTCGGCCGGGGAGGGCACGTCGGCGCGTACCGGCAGGGTGCCTTCAGAGGCGATTATGGTTTGCCCGTCTTTGGAAAGCAAAAAGTCCACAAATTTTTTGGCCGCGTCCATGTGCGCCGCGCTTTTGAAAATGCACACCGGGCTGGGAATTACAAGCATTTCCTGCGGATAGGCCATGGCCATGGTAGCGCCTTTTTTGATTTTGTCGTTGGCTATGTAGTCAACAGCCAAGCTGGCCAGAAGGTCGCCAGACGACGTGTCGTCCACCACCTGCCCGGACCCCTTGCCCATTTTGGCATTGTTGGCCTTGAGCCGCTGAATATATTCCCAGCCGAATTGCTTGACCAGCAGAGCCACGCTCATATAGGACGTGCCGGAAAGGGCCGGGTTGGCTATTCCGTAAGCGCCTTTGAAAGCGGGTTTTTCCAGATCGCTCCAGCTCTTGGGGGCTTCTTTTACAAAGCGGGTATTGTAGGCAATTCCCAAGGTGCCCAGGCGGGCAGGGGTGAACGATCCGTCAAAGTCTTCCAGTGGGTTGAGTATGTTCTTGGCTTCGGGGGAAATGTATTTTTCAAGGATACCTTCGGCCTTCATTTTATAGAAGTCCGGCACTTCGCTGGTCCAGAGCACGTCGGCCATAATTTTGCCGCTTTCACGCTCAGCGGCGATTTTAGCCATCAGTTTGCCCGCGCCGGCGGACTGGTAGTCCATTTCAATATTGGGATTTTTTTTGGTGAACTCGGCGGCCAGCTTGCCGATGAGTGATTCTTTCATGGATGTGTAGACCATGAGTTTTTCCTTGGCCTCGGCCTTTACCGCCATGCCCGGAAGCAGCGACAATGCCATTATCAATGCGAGCAGAATTTTCATAGCCGTTAAATCTCCTTGCACAGGAGCCGTTCGCGGATAGCTCCCAACGCGTTGATTTGAAGAAAAAAGCCCTGTCTCGGCACGACGTCGGCCGCCGTGCGACAACAGGTTGCCTATGTGGCCGGAAAATTGTTTCTTTTGGGAAACAAAGCACAATTGGCTCAAGTTGGCAAGGCTAAAATCATGCTTATATACTGTCAAGACTCGCTTAATGTCAAAATCGGCTAATCCCGACTTGAGCATGCTCATGTTTTCAATTATACTGCCCGCTCATGACATTTTATCTTTTTAAGATACAAAATAGTAATTGCCTTGATTAATTAGCATAACTAATTGGCTTTGTTTATATAAAAATAAGATATGTCACCCTCGACCGGGAGGCCCGATGAAGCCGCTTGACATAATCAAACGTCATGCCGAAGACGGCGTGAGTGTGCGCATGGATTTTTTCGGCTCCAGGGCCGGGCAAATTGAGGAGGCGGCTGGTAAAATAGCCGTATGCATGGCTTCAGGCGGCACGCTTTTCCTCTGCGGCAACGGAGGCAGCGCCGCCGACGCCCAGCATTTGGCCGGGGAGTTTGTAAACCGTTTTCTTATTGATCGCCCGCCGCTTCCGGCCGTGGCCCTGTCTACCGACACTTCGGTACTCACCGCCATTGGCAACGACTTCGGCTTTAACCTGGTTTTTGCCAAGCAAATAAGGGCACTGGGTAAAAATGGCGATGCTTTGCTGGCCATATCCACGTCGGGCAACAGCCCCAATGTGCTTGAAGCGATCAAGGCCGCCCGCGAGATCGGTATGGTCATAATAGGCCTCACCGGGCAAGGTGGAGGGGCCATGGCCGCAATGTGCGACGTTCTGCTTGACGTGCCCTCACCTCTTACCCCGCTGGTGCAGGAGACGCATATAGCCGTCGGGCATGTCATTTGTTCCCTGGTTGATCACTTTTTGTTCGAAAATCCCGAAAGCATAAAAAGTTTAATAAATAACGAGAAATAAACATGCCCATTTACGAATACCACTGCGATCTGTGCCAGCGCGACTTTGAGGAACTGGTTTTTGACGACAAAAATCCCCCCTGTCCGGAATGCGGCGGGGCCAAAACCCACAAGCTGATGTCTCGTCCGTGTCGCCATCGCGACAGCGACGGAGGCGGCGATTATTCCGCTCCTTCCAGTGGCGGAGGTGGTGGGTGTGCGGGGTGTTCGGGCGGAAATTGCGCATCATGCCATTGAACCGCCGCACTGCGCCGCATCGGATGTCGGCGGGCGTAGCCCGACCGACGCGGCTTGGCGGCTCAAAGGGCGGCTACAGCCGCCGTCTGCGACGCTTATAAGGAAGTTCCGCTTAAGGGTTGCATTAATCGTGAACAAATTGCCCCGCTGCCTGACAGGCTGTGGTCATCATACTAGTAGTGTCTTTTGCCATCAGCAGGTAATAATGAAAAAAATTGTAATAGCCACACGCGGCAGCCAGCTCGCCCTCTGGCAGGCCAATCACATCAAGGCCGAGCTTGAAGCTTTGCGGCCGGGCCTGGAAGTTGAGCTTTTAATTCTCAAGACCAAGGGCGATATCATTTTGGACGTGCCTCTGGCCAAGGTGGGCGGCAAAGGGCTTTTCGTCAAGGAAATTGAAGATGCCCTGCTGAACGGGCAGGCCGATCTTGCTGTGCATAGTATGAAAGACGTGCCCATGGAACTTCCGGCCGGACTGCTGCTGGGCTGCGTGCCCAGGCGCGAAAGCCCGCGCGATCTTTTCCTTTCGCACCAGTGGAACAACCTCGACGAGTTGCCGCAAGGCTCCACTGTGGGCACCAGCAGCTTGCGCCGCCAGGCCCAACTTCTGGCCATGCGCCCGGACTTGAAGATAGTTTCCCTGCGCGGCAATGTGGATACCCGCCTGCGCAAATTGGCCGAAGGGCAGTTTAGCGCCATCATTCTGGCCGAAGCCGGTGTGAAGCGTCTCGGATTGTCCGCCCCGATGATGACCGCGCTTGAGCCGTTGTCTTTTATCCCGGCGGTAGGGCAGGGAGCGTTGGGCATTGAATGCCGAGCCGATCGCCCGGATGTGCTCGAACTTTTGCGCCCGCTGGAAGATCGTTCCGCCCGCATATGCGTGGAAGCCGAACGCGGGTTCCTGGCCGGGCTTGAGGGCGGCTGCCAAGCCCCCATTGCCGGGCATGCGGTTATGACCGGCGCGGACGAGTTCAGCCTCGAAGGGCTGGTGTGTGACCTTGACGGAACCGGCGCGGTGCGTATGAACGCCGCCGGGCGCGAAGATAATGCCCGAGAGACTGGTCTTGCCCTTGCCCGAAAGGTTCTGGATGCCGGGGGGCGCAGTATTATGGATAAATTATATAGTTAAAAAGCCGATTTTTGTTTTCAGGCGAGGAAAACGGTTTTTCTGAACCGGAGATGGAACTTTTTCGGTTCATCTTAGGTTCAGAAAAGCCGTTTGACGAAGTATGGGAATAAAAAGCGGCTTTTTAGAAAAATAAAATACAAAAATGTAGAGCAAAAATGTCCAAACACAGCCCCCTTCCTCCGGCCAAGCTGCATGCTTTTTTCGACCCGGAGCGCATTCCCTGGGAAAACAGCGACGGCATCCCCCGGCGCGGTATAAGCGATTCCGCCAACAGGCAAACCCAGCCCCGGGCCATGCAGGCTCTGGATCTGGCTTTGAACATTGATAATCACGGCTACAATGTCTTCATTTCCGGCAGCTCCAACCTGGGCCGGGGCTATATGCTCAAGCAATATCTGCGCCCCAGAGCCAAAAAGGCTCCCACTCCGCCGGATCTTATTTATGTGAATAATTTCGTCGATCAGGATAAGCCGTGCATTATAGCTCTGCCTGCCGGGCAAGGCAAAAAAGTAAAGAGTGCTCTGTCCGAAGCCCTGAACGAAGTGCGCAAGGTGCTGCCTTCGCGCTTTGAGGCCGATGCCTATGTAAAGCAGCGCGGGCGGCTCATGGACAAGTTCCAGAACATACGCTCACGAGTTCTCAAAAAAATGGACAGCGCTGCCGAAGGGAAAGGCTTTAATCTCGACGTGGATGAAAGCGGCGGGCTTACCCTCTATCCCATGCTGGAAGGCAAACGCCTGAGCGAAGACGAGTTCGAGCGTCTGGAATCGCCCCTGCGCAAGGAATTGAAGCGCAAGGGTGACGATTTGCTGCGGGCTATGGCCGGGCTGATTCGCCAGCTTTCACGCGCTGAGCAGGATCTGCGCACCGACGAGCGCTCTCTGGAACGCGAAGTGGTCAAGCAGGTTCTGGAAGAATTTTTCATGCCGATGGCCGAAGAAGTGATGCGCAATTGCAAGGTGGAGCGCCTGGCGGACTTTTTCCGTGATTTAAGCGTTGATATTCTGGAAAATATCGATTCATTGGTTCCAAGAGAGCCGATTATGTCCGGCAACACGCCTCCGGGCATGCTGCCCGAAACGCATCTGCCCGCGCCGGAGCCGGATTTTTCCCGCTATGACATAAATGTTTTTGTGGACAACAGTGCCGACAAGGGCGCTCCGATTATCATTGATGATCATCCCACCGCCGCCAATCTGCTTGGATGCGTGGAGCGCGAATCGGAAATGGGTGCGCTGATTACTGACTTCACCCTGATTAAAGCCGGGTCGCTGCATAAGGCCAACGGTGGTTTTCTGGTATTGCATATCGAAGACGTGCTGCAATATCCTATGGCCTGGGAAGGGCTTCTACGCGCCCTGCGTTCCGGCATGGCTCGCCTGGAAGATCCCTCCGACGGACAGGAATCGTCCAGCCGCACCAAGGGAATTGAGCCCGAGCCGCTGGCGCTCAAGCTCAAGGTTCTGCTCATCGGCCCGGAAGATTTGTATGAAACCCTGCTGATCAATGACGATCGTTTTTCCAAGCTTTTTAAAATCAAGGCCCACATGGCTGAGGCTATGGACCGCAACTCGGCGGGGGTAAAGGTTTATCTCGGGCGCATCGCCACCATTATAGATGAATCTTCGCTGCTGCCCTTTGACCGCAAGGCGCTGGCCTGGCTGGTTGATTATGGCTCGCGCATAATAGAGGATCAGCGCAAGCTTTCGCTCAAATTTCCCCATCTGCGCGATTTGATGATTGAGGCCAACGCCATTGCGCGTATGGAAAAGGCCGAAATCATCACTGGGGAGATTATGGATAAAACCCTGGCCTCGCGCATCTATCGGGCCAATCTGGTGGAAGAGATCTTTATGGAGGAATACGACCGTGAGTTGATCAAGGTGCGTACCAACGGCACGGCCATAGGTCAGGTAAACGGTCTTTCGGTGACTTGGCACGGCAATTTCGAATTTGGCCTGCCGCATCAGATATCCTGCACTGTGGGCGTGGGCCAGGGCGGCATCATTGACCTTGAGCGAGAGGCCGAGCTGGGCGGCCCCATCCACACCAAAGCCATGATGATTTTAAAGAGCTATCTGGTGGATCAATTCGCCTACAACAAGCCGTTGATTCTCACCGGCAGCCTATGCTTTGAGCAGAACTACGCGGGCATTGAGGGCGATTCGGCCTCGGGCGCGGAGCTTGCCGCGCTGCTTTCGGCCATTGCCAAGGTGCCGTTGCGTCTGGACCTGGCCTTTACCGGGGCCATAAGCCAGAGCGGGCAGATTATGGCCGTGGGCGGGGTTACTCCCAAGATTGAGGGCTTTTTCAATGTGTGCGCCCGGCACGGGCTTACAAGAACCCAGGGGGTGATCATTCCCCACGACAATGTGGATCATCTCATGCTTTCCCCGCGCATTCTCGAAGCTGTGGACAAGGGAGAGTTTTTTATCTATCCGGTCAAAAACATTGAAGAAGCCATGGTATTGCTCACCGGTATGCCCGCAGGCAGATCGCTCAAAGGCGGCGGCTTCACTCAAGGCTCTCTCTACGGTTTGGTGGACAAGAACTTGCGGGATCTTGGAGAACTGGCGGCCAATGCCTATAAGAAGCGTTCGAGGAAATGAGTTATGAGGGAATCGGGGGGAAGGGGAAAGAACTTTTTTACAAAAAAGTTCTTTCCCCTTCCCCCGTACCCCCATCCCCTATCTCCAAAAACTTTTGATAGGGCGCGACAGGCTGTTACTAAGCCCGATAATCTGGCGAAAGGGTTGCTTTTGACGCTCTTTAAAAACGATACTGCTGAAAAGCGCAACAGTTTGGGCCGAACGGCTGTGATCCACGGTACGGCGCTGATCAGCGTTATGGGCGTGTCGGCTATTCTGCCGGTTCTGCCGCTTATGCGCGAGCATTTCGCTCTGGGTAAGGCCGAGCTGGGGCTGTTGATTTCGGCTTTCACCATACCGGGCATTTTTCTGGCGCCGGTGGGCGGTATTCTGGCCGACCGCTTCGGGCGCAAATTTGTACTGGTACCCGCTCTGATTCTTTTCGCTCTGGCCGGGTGCGCCTGCTCTCTGGCCGATAGCCTTGGCGCGCTGCTGGTCATGCGCTTTTTGCAGGGCTGCTCAGCCTCTTGTTTCGGTGTACTCTACAATATTATTATCAGCGATATTTTCAGCGACGAATCCGCCAGACTGAAAAGTATGGGCTATGCCGCCGCGTCTTTGAGCATGGGAACGGCTGTTTATCCAGCTGTTGGCGGGCTGCTTGGCGAATGGAGCTGGCGGCTACCTTTCGTGTTGACTTTGCTGGCCTTGCCTCTGGCCTGGATCGTGTGGAAAACCGTTCTGCCAAGTCCCAACGGGCGCGGCAAATCCATGGCTGCCTATGCGGTAGAGGCCAGGAAAAATCTGCTGAAACCATTTACTATAGGCCATTACGCCCTGACCCTGTTGGCCTTTTTCATCCTTTACGGCCCTCTGGTAACCTATTTTCCCCTGTTGGCTCATGACACACATGACGCTTCACCAGGGAATATCGGGGCCATTTTCATGCTTTCTTCCCTGGGCACGGTGGGCGCGGCTCTGGCCCTCACCCGCCTGGCGGGCATATTTTCGCGCCGTGTCATAATTGTGTGCGGGGGAGTGTCATTTGCCGCTGCCATGTTCCTTATGCCGCTTGTGAACGACCTGTGGCTGTACGTGCTGCCCATCTTCCTCTACGGCCTCGGGCAAGGGCTGGCCTATCCGGCCGTGTTGGCCTCGCTGTCTTCCCTGGCCCCCCTGGAAGGGCGAGGCGTGCTTATGGCTGTTAACGGCTCGGTGCTGCGCCTGGCCCAGAGCATTTCCCCTTTGCTGTGCGGCGCGGCCTTTGCCGTTTGCAGCTTCAGCGGCGTGTTCGGCCTGGGCTTTATCGCGGCCTGCGGTATTGCCGCGCTGGCCTGGCGGCTGTTTGGGAAGAACGCTCCAACGAAATAATCAAAAATTGTCACGCCTGACGCCAGAGCAATAGTGGAACGGAGCGCCCTGAGGCAACAATCATTTCCTTATCCTGAAGCATGCGGCTGTGAGTTTTTTTTATTTCCTCAATCATCGCTCTGCAATCGGCATATAAATGGTGCCGCCGGTCGCAAATATTTATATCCTGGAATTCTTCCTGAGTATAAATGCCGTGTCCTACAATAGGAATAATGTGCAGTTCGTCCGCCAGATAGGTGGAGGCCAGATTCAGAACTCCCCCTAGTTCTTTGTAATTATCTCTTTGCAGAACAAATGATACGGCCAGGGCTTCAATCATGCCCTTTTTACGCAAATCACGAAGAAAATTCATGGCATCCAGCATGCGTTCCCACTTCAGGCCCAGACGTAATTTCTCAAGTGTGGCCGGAGTGGAGCCATCGATGGATGCCATAATTTTTTTGATACACAAGGCTGAATCGCCCAATTGTTCCCAGGTTTGTTTTGAGATGATGGACAGGTTTGATAATAAAGTTACCTTGAGATCCGGATAGTTGGATGGTGAAAGTGTTTGCAGAAGGCGACGGGAGTGGGCCGAGGCCAGGGCCTCTCCGGCATTGGACAAAGATAGCTGCTTCACATGGGGCAAAAGAGGAACAAGCGTGGACTCTACCGCCTGGTCAAGTTTTGCCAGATCCTCTGGAGAAGGCGAACTCCACTCGCTTCGGCAAGACGGGCAGCGTAGATTGCAAAACATATCATAACTGAGAACCAGATTTTCTGGTCCTTTTTCCAGGCAAAGCATGTTGTTGTCTATTATGGAACGCAAATACGGATCAACAACTTGGGTACGCAATGGAAGTAAACCTTGATTAAGCCTCTGGCACCTGATTTCATCACAATATTTGAAACTGCCGTCAAGAATACTTGCGCGAAATGCCTGCATGTCTTCGCTGTTCCATGTGGAATCATGTTCAAATGCCAGACTTGTCCATTCGCTGCAATGGCAAAGCCCTGCGGCGATCCGCGAATGCTTTCCAGAACCGCGCACAAATTGGTGAAGAGTAAACGGCAGTTTGCAAAATAATTGCTTTTTATCGGCATTAGGCAAGGCGAAGTCGGTGGGCAGGCCTTGTTTCGCAAGCTCCCGTTGGGTGTCATTTACTCGTTTGGCCACACAATTGTCGTATGGCGCCAGACGTTGCGCCTCAAGCGCCTCGTCCGCCGCCTGCCGGTAGTTTCCATTATGGGAAAAAGCGTGTGAAAGAGCGGTGCGTATATAATGATTTTTACTGTCCGCTTTGGCCATTCCCTGTAAAAAATTTTCTGATCCACTCTCTTCGGCAAAGAATGCGGCCATGGCGCAAAGCATGCGCACTTGAGGATAACTGTTTTTAAAATACCCGCCGGTACGGACAATAGGAAAATCGCTGTCAACGATATTATCGTCGAGTGTATTCTCACACAGAACGGTGAATGCGCGGGTGAGGTCCGCATAAACCCCATCATTCCATGCGCTTTCGGCGACGGGAAAAATTTCTTCAGTCGATTTTTTCAGGCGACCGAAAAAATCTTTAAACCCGGCATCGCCGTCTCTGGATATGAGTCCTTCCATGAGCGCTATAGCAAATGGACCATATATTCTGGTTACGCGGCCTGTCCCATCAAATTTTTTCAACGCCTTTTTAATGAAACTTTTCATAGCTTGCTCTGATTTTTAGTTTCAACAAATTCAGCCCAACCAGCGGGATTAACCACATCAGCCCCTTGAGCGATACAAAATTCTCTGTAAAGTTGTACTACTTCTTTAGCGCCCCCGCTGGCGGCAACGCGGCCTTTATCTATCCAAACCGCCTGTGTGCAATATGTATATACATCGTAGAGGGAGTGCGAAACGAAAACTACCGTTACTCCGGAAGAAAGCGTTTCGCGCATGGCGGCGAGGGATTTACTGGAAAATGGAGGATCACCCACGGCCAGCACTTCGTCCACTAATAAAATATCAGGGTTGGCCTTCAGGGCCACAGCGAACTTGAGGCGGGAAAGCATACCGCTGGAATAAGTATGCATGGGGGCGTCAATAACGGACTCCAATTCAGCGAATGCGGCAATCGTCGGCACAAGAGCCCTGGCATCCGCATAGCTTATATTTTGTTGCAGCATCAGAAGCATAATGACGTTGTCCCGGCCCGAGCATTCGGGAAAAATCCCGCCGGTTAAAGTAAGCAGAGACGTTGTTAGCCCATTGTTTGTAATAACACCCGAATCCGGTTCCAGAATACCGGCCATCAGACGCAAAAGAGTGCTTTTTCCCGCTCCGTTGGAACCAATCACCCCCAATGCCTGCCCTTTATTCACGGAAAGAGAAATGCCGCGAAGGATGGGAATTTCAATCTTGGATTTGAATAGTTCGCGTTTGCGAAAAGTCACATGAACATCGGAAATTACAAGTGCTGGTGCAGCGTTCATTCTTGGGCGATTATCCTGGGGTATTGTTTATCGTAGCGGGAAAGGAGTGCATACCCCAATCCCAACGTTAATAATGAGATAAAAGCTAAAAACATTAAGTTTGGCCAACTTAACGTATTGTAAAGCAGGCATTCCCGATACGCGCGAATATAGGAAGCAAGGGGGTTAATATAAAATATGGTTAAATAACCTGAAGGAATAATCTCTTCAGGTTTGAAAAAAACCCCGGAACCCCAATATAAAATCATGGATATTTTCGCATATAACTGGCTGCCGTCCGGAAAAAATGGAGCGAGCCCGCAAAGAAACATTGAAAATCCCAAAACAAAAAGTACGTAAAGGATGGATACAGGCAGGATCATAATCCAGAAAAGAGTGATGCTTTCCCCCAGCAAAAGTAAAAAAAAGATAAGCGTCAGTAGTAAAAAGCTGTATTTTACAGCACATGCCGTTACATGAGCCAAAGGGAAAATATATTTAGGCAGATACACGGAGCACAGAACATGCTCATTGTGGATCAGCAAATCCGGAGCAAGGGTTGTGGCCGTAATGAAAAAGCGCGCGACAATAACGCCGATCAGCAGGCAGGGCACAAAATCAGGACCTCCGCGTTGCATCATAAGGCCGAACACGACATAAAACAGGCACATATCCATAAGTGGATCCAGCAGCCACCAGGAATAGCGCAGAAAAGTGCGGCTGCCTTCCGATTTCAATAAAACTTTGGCCCTGAATAACGAAATGAAAAGATGGCGTTTTTCAATGGGGATCATAGTATTGTTTTTTTAGCTGGAGCAAATGCCGCCAGGCTGTCGGCTGTTGCCTGTAGAAAAGCATAGCCGTATTTTCTATCAGGTTCCAGATGCGCGCCTTCGGCCCATTCATTCCAGGCATTGATGAACACATATTGCTCTGACGGGCCATTATTCTTGTATGTATATTGCAGGATGTTTTTAAGCCACCTGGCGTATACCTCCGGCTCCGCATGGTGAAAAATGAAGGCATTGTTGTTTTTGCGGGCGGTATTGTCCCAGGATGGAAAGGCGGTCTTGAAAGTGGTGTATGCCGAGGGGCGCATGTACTCTTGTTCATTGACCAGCGCCCGCGTGTCCTGTACGGCGCCGCGAAAGTTTTTGTTGGCAAAGTGCAATCCGTGCGCACGGGGTACGCGGCCGCAAAGATGAGGCGGAAATTCCACCCCGGCATCAAACCCCCAATCACGAGGATCGTCGTAAAAATCATGGGTCAATGCCGCGATCATGTACAATCCCTTGAAACCATGCCGCCGAGCCTGCGCGCGCATGCTCTCCGTCAGAGCAAACACACGCTCTTTTTTCCATAAGTGAGGACGATAGATGATGAGCACGGGGCGTCCGTCTATGGTGACATAACGAAGATCATTGATAAAAGGCAGCAAGTCTTCAATAAAACGTGCATCATCTTCCGGTTGTAGCTCTTGCTTCATCAGCAGATCATCTTCCGAACCATCCCAACGGCGTGACCAAGGCTCATTGGCCCAGCACAGACAAAAAGGCATATTTAGATCTTTACGATGGAGGAAATCGAAGAGAGGACGTTCCATAAGACGTTTGCCGGAAAACCAGTAATAGTGGAAGCAAAAACCATAAACGCCGTAAAGCTTTGCCAGCTCTATCTGGCGCTTCATAACGTCCGGCACGCGCAAATCATAAAAGCCGAGATCTATGGGCAGATGCGGCTGATAGTGCCCCACAAATTGCGGTACAGCTTTGGTAACATTGCTCCATTCCGTAAACCCCCGGCCCCACCATTCGTCATTTTCGGCAAAAGGGTGGAATTGCGGTAGATAAAAGGCTATGGTTTTTGGGCAACTCGGGTGCAAAATCAATTTGTTGGAAGAAATTTTTACAAATTCGGCTGATGACTTTTCCCCGGCTGGAAGCCGCAGTATCTGATCCACATATTTGTAATGAGTCTGCACGCTGTGCAGCATGCTATGTGTACGAATCCACAATGCGCGGCTTGTATTGCGCAGTTCCTTCAGGCCGTTCCATAGCGGGCGCGGCATATGCTGCTTGAGCCACGGCTTCAAGTGTGGCGGAAGGAAGCGTTTGCTCTGCTCGGAAGGCGGTAATTGGCTGAAAGGAAGCGTCCGGTCGCGGTCAATTTCGGGAGATTCTGATTTACCGCGAAATCCGGCGATTCGTATCTCTTCTTCCGGAGTAAAAGCGTCAAGCCGGCACAAGTTGTGCTGTTCAAGGACAAGTTTTTCTTGCTCGGAAGGGACTGCTTCAAATATGTATTGCAGGACATAGGCATGCGGATTGGCGGCAATATGGGCGATAATCGTCGGCGGCAACATGCCCGCCGACGCGTGGGGGGGCAATCCTGGCAAGTCCCATATGGATCGGGTGGCAGAGGAAATTTTAAGCCCCAAAGACGCCGTCAGCGAAGCTATGGATTCGCGGGTAAAGAAGCGAACATGGGTTTTATCCAGGATCCCGCTGTCCCCATATGTAAATTTGTTTTCCAACAGCTGTAATGTAATACTGCCGTGGGTGATGTTCGGCAGTGATATGACCACTCGCCCGCCATTACTGAGCAGAGGGATAAATCGCCGTAGTACCTGTTCCGGATTATTCAGGTGTTCCAGCACGTCTCCAAAAATAATTCTGTCAAAAGGTTTGGGTATGGATTCCGGAATGTCCTCAAGGGTATTCAGATCCGTCTGCTCCACATGCATGTAAGCATTGGTCCCATTGGCAGCGGCGATGCTTTCCTTATCATATTCCAGACCATAAACGGAGCAATGCTTGTGGTAAAAAAGATATGCGCCAAGATCTCCGCAGGCGCATCCCACATCAAGCACTTTGGAACCATCCGGAATTTTATCCAGGATCTGAATATGCGAGGTGTTGTTGTCCAAGTTCTCTATGTTTTGCTTGTAACGAAAGTGAGCTTGCTGTTGAGTCACAGAAACCTCTTTAAAATATGGTTCGCTTGTGTTCTGGATACGACGAGTCTGTGTGTTCTGCGCCATGCCATGCGGATGGCGCAGAACACCATGGCGGCGCACACCACAGGCAGGGCATAGGGGATGTGCTTGCAGGTAAGCAACATCCGGCTGCGTACAATTTGCCATGCTCTGTGAATGTTAAATTTGTTTGCGGAAAACTGCGTGGAGCCTCCTTCTTTGTGGTATACGACGGCATTTGGCGCATAGGTGAGATCAAATCGGCCATTTGAGCTGTACGCCCAGTCTTGTTCTTCACAATAAAGAAAGTAGCGTTCATCCATCAGGCCTACTTTTTCAAAAAAATTTCTACTTGCCATAACGCTTGCGCCATAGATGAAATTGATGCGTCTCTCGACTTCATCCGGATTTTCCGCGCAAGCTTCCGATACTTCCTGTCTGAATCCATCAAGGACGGAGATGCCGGTCCATTTATTGGCAAATCCTCCGGCGCGGCACTGTATTTGCGAGGGGGCGCTCATATAACAGAGTAGTGATCCACAAAGTCCTGGACGTGGTTTGGAAAAAAGGCGGTCGCGCATTGCTCCCAAGGCTCCAGGTATGACTATTGTATCATTATTCAAAATCCACACAGCATCGGCATTCAACTTCAGCGCCGCTGATATGCCCAGATTGTTTCCGCCCGCGTAACCTCTATTGGTATTGCTGCATATAAGGAAATGTCGATAGGGTACTACATCGGCGGCAAAGGCCGGAGCATGCCGGGCAGAATCATTTAGCTCAATTAATGCCAGGGGTTTGGAAGCACACGTTCGCGCACCTAATTCCCCTAGAGCAAAATCCATGTTGCCAGCGGCCCAATGGCGGATCCAGCGCACGGAGTCATTGGTGGATGCATTGTCAACAATAAACATCCAGTCTGGTTTGACTACGCTGGCCAGCACTGATTCCGCGCAGGCCAGCGTATCTTGCCAGTTATTATAATTGAGGATAACTACAGCTATTTTTTTCTTCACGGCAATAATTATGTTTTTTTTGTTTGTTTTTAGAGCAAATTGCGAATGAAATCAGTAAAATGCTACAGCTCGTCCGTGCAGTCGAGCGATGGCTTCTTTTCCGTAATGTTGATGTAAACACTCTTAGTGCGGTAGTATTTTTTGTCTTATAATATGTTTTAATAATTAGCTTTATCTGTATGCTTCCGACAATACGCCTTGGCGAAAGCGCTTGTCTGGAGCAGAGGGACGTGTATGCGAGGCGCAGGACAATCGAACTCGAGTTGAAAAAATCAGCTTTGAGCCATGGATAATTTCAAAAGCAAAATGCTATAAGACGAAAAAAGCCCTTCATTTTCCGCGGCAGGCGGAAAATGAAGGGCTCAAGCGTGTCTAACCGGTCTGAAGTTAAAGTGTGGAAGCCTCGCCTTCGGACGGAGACTTTTTACTCGTGGGCGGCTTTTTGCCACCTGAATTTTTCTTCACCGTCGTTCCACTTTTCGCGGTCGTTTCTTTTGTTTCGGACGGATCCATGGCCGCCGGGTTACTGTCCGGCTCGCCTGAAGATTTTACTGTTTCCGTTTCTTTACCCTTGAGATCCTCAAAGAGCAAAGGCATGGCTTCATCTATTGAGGCCACCGGGTGCACTTTTATTTTCTTCAGGAGTTCCTTGGGCACTTCTTCCAGGTCTTTCACATTTTTTTTGGGAATGATCACATGACCGATGCCTTGCCCAACTCCGGCCAGGATTTTTTCCTTGATTCCGCCCACCGGCAGAATGCGCCCTTGCAGGGTTATTTCGCCGGTCATCACCAGGTTGGGGTTGAGCGGCCTGCCTGTGAGTATGGACATACTGGCCGCGGCCATGGTTATGCCCGCCGAGGGGCCGTCCTTGGGCGTGGCTCCGGCCGGAACATGGATGTGCAAGTCGTACTTACGCGCGAATTCGGGGTCTATGCCCAGCTTGTCGGCTCTGGAGCGTATATAACTCATGGCCGCCTGCGCGCTTTCCTTCATCACATCGCCCAATTGCCCGGTAAGGGACAGCCCGCCCCTGCCTTTGTACAGGGTGGATTCAATATGCATTACTTCGCCGCCAAAAGGCGTCCAGGCCAGGCCCAGGGCCAGACCGGGGGGCAGCACCGACTCATGTTCGTCTTCGAGGAAGCGCGGAGCACCCAGTAGCTTGCCTACTTGCGATATGGTTACATTGAACGGTCCCTTGCTGCCTTCGGCCTTTTTGCGGGCCAGCTTGCGACAAATGGAGCCTAATTCCCTTTCCAGATTACGCAGCCCGGCTTCACGGGTGTAACCCTTGATCACCTTTTCCACGGAATTGTCCGGAAGGTTGATGTCAAAGGGGTTTAGTCCGTTGTCCTTGACCAGCTTGGGCATAAGGTGCAGGCGGGCTATGGCCTGCTTTTCCTGCACTGTGTAGCCGGGCAAGGAGATAATTTCCATGCGGTCACGCAGCGGGGCCGGTATGGTTTCCAGCTGGTTGGCCGTGCAGATGAAAATAACCTTGGACAAATCAAAAGGCACGTTCAGATAATGGTCGCTGAAGCTGAAATTCTGTTCGGGATCAAGCACTTCAAGCAGAGCCGAGGAAGGATCGCCTCGGAAATCGGAGCCCAGCTTGTCTACTTCATCAAGTATAATCACCGGATTACGCGTTCCGGCCTGTTTTATGGCCTGAATGATGCGCCCCGGCATGGATCCGATATAGGTGCGCCTGTGCCCGCGAATTTCGGCTTCGTCGCGCATTCCGCCCAGAGATATTCTCTGGAATTGGCGGCCGAGAGCCCTGGCTATGGAACGCCCGAGTGAGGTTTTGCCTACGCCTGGGGGGCCCACGAAGCACAGGATCGGTCCCTTGGAATCAGGATTCAATTTACGTACGCTGAGGTATTCAAGGATGCGATCCTTGATCTTGTGCAGCCCGTGATGATCTTCATCCAGAACTTGCGAGGCCCTTTTTATATCCAGTACGTCTTTGGACGTCTTTTTCCACGGCAGTTCCGACAGCCAGTCAAGATAGGTACGCACCACCGTGGCTTCGGAAGAATCAGCATGCATGGAAGACAGGCGGCGCAACTGCTTGTCGGCTTCTTTGCGCACATCCTTGGGCATACCGGCCTTTTCCAGAGCTTTGGTGAGTTCTTCTATTTCATCCTCATCCTGCATTTCATTTTCGCCCAACTCGCGGCGAATGGCCTTCATCTGCTCGCGCAGGAAGTAGTCTTTCTGGGCCTTGTCCATGCCTTCTCTGGCCGAAGTCTGAATTTTGGCCTGCATGGTGGCCACATCCACTTCTTTGGCCAGCTGACTGTTGACCAGACGCAGACGTTCCACCGGGTCGGCGCATTCCAGTATAGCTTGAGCTTCACTTGTTTTCAGGCGCAGATTGGCGGCAATGAGGTCGGCCAGCCTGCCGGGGTCATCAACGTTCTGCAATACAGACATCACGTCACCGGCGGAAATGCCCCGCAGCGACAGAATTTTTTCGCTGTGTTCCCTGGCCGTGCGCAGCATGGCTTCGACTTCCACGTCGATGACGCCGGTTTCTTTTTCCTCAATGGTGGAAACTTCGGCCATGAGGAAAGGTTCGGTCTTGGGATAGGAATTCACTTTTGCTCTGGTAATTCCCTGCACCAGCACCTTGATGCGCCCGTCGGGCAGCTTGAGCATACGCAGCACATGTACAACCGAACCGGTGGTGTACAAATCGTCCGGCCCCGGTTCTTCCTGCGTTTCGTCTTTCTGGGTGCAAACCATCATGTAGCGTTTGCCCTCAATGGCGGATTCAACGGCCATGATGGATTTTTCGCGCCCCACAAAAAGAGGCAGGATCATATAATTGAAAATGACTACGTCACGCACGGCCAGTACCGGCAAAACATCTGGTATTGCCGGGGCGGCGTTCTGCCTGTCATTATTGTTTTCGGAATTGACGCTGATTTCAGCGTCTTCGCGTTTCATTTCTTCATTTTCGCCGCTCATAACCAGCTCGCCTTGTTCATATTTAGTAGGCATGGCGCATTCCTCCCAGTTACAAAAGCCCTTCGCGGTTCATGCTGAAAGAGCCTGAGTCGGTAACCACTATATGGTCTAAAAGCCTCATGTCCATCTTTTCGGCCAGAGCTTTTACTTCCATTGTAAAATTCCAATCCTGTTTTGAAGGAGCCAAGTTGCCGCCTGGATGGTTGTGTACCAGGAAAATGGCGTTGGCATTGTGGCGCATGGCTTCTTCAATAACGTCACGCGCTTTTACGGGTACATTCTTTACCCGTCCGCGCAAAAGTTGCCCCCAATAAATAAGTCGGTTTTGCGTATCTACAAGGGCTACCCAGAATTCTTCCTTTTCCAGTCCCGCCAGCCTGGCCTTGGCCATGGTCATTACCTGCTCCGGCGATTCCAGAATCTCGCGTTTGCGGGCCGGGGTTTCAGCATAACGGGCCATGAACTCTTTTAAAACCCGAAAATAAGTTGTCAAGCCCGGTCCAACGCCCGAGACCAGGGAAATTTCGGCCTCTCTGGCGTCCAGCAGCCCTTTTATGCTCTGAAATTGTCCCAAAAGCTCCTTGGCCAGAGGTTTTGTATCACGTCGGACAAGGGCGTAGCCAAGAATCAACTCCAGAATCTCATAATCTTCCAGCAGCGTGGACTGAGACATGAAACGCTTTTTCAGCCGGGCGCGATGCCCCAGATGATGCTTTGCAGCGGAATCAGACATAGTTATTTGTTTTTTATAATTATCTGAAAAGCAGAATCAAGTCGGCCACCAGAATCTCCAGAGCCTGATCCGGCTGTTTGCGTCCTGCTTTCACAGAGAGTTCGGCATCCATGATCAGGTCGAAAAGGCGGCGCACCCCTTCATGGCCCAGCTTGGACGCAAGACGCTTTTTTAACCCGGCGCTTGCCGGGTGAAGATAGGGCGTTTCGCCGCAGGCAAGTTGCCACAGAGTGCGAGCTTCGCGCAATAGAAGGCTCAAAAAAGGAAAGAGCAGGCCATCGGCATCTTTTTGCGCGCGTTTTATTTCCAGCCAGGCCCCGGCCACATTGCCGGTTTCAATCATATTGATAAAAGAGAAAATGTTGCTTTCGGGCTGGTACCCGGCCTGCATGGCCAAATCCATGCTGATAACCCCGTCTTTGGCCGCCAGGGCTATCTTGTTCAGCTCATTTTCCACAGCCGAAGCATCGCGCGGCACAGCCTCACAGAGGATTTCCACCACACCGGGGGCCGGTTTCAACCCCAAAGCAGCCGCCCTGGCTTTTATATGGGCGGCCATTTTTCGCTCGTCAAGACCGGGAGATTGCCATATCCATTTATTTTTTATGGCATAATCCAGGCATTTCAGCTTGGATATATGCGCCGGAAGCTTTGGTTGCCCTTTGTCAAAGGCTACTTCCAGGCAGAAAAAAGGCAGGCATTGATCATTGGGGCGGCCTAGCGCAATGGAAATCTTCTTCCATGTCGCGGCCGGAACCTGCTCTGCCCGACGCAAAACAAGAATCTTGCGCGTCTTGAAAAGACCTTGCAGGGTCAGGTCTTCCCAGAATGCCGCAGGCAGCTCATCATCGCCCCAAAAAGTGTGCTTGTGCTCCAATATTTTTTTGTAATCCGCATCCGCCTGAAACTCACGGATATAATCATGGATCAAACCGCTGTCCGGGCAGATGCAGAAAACAAAACCAAGTTGAGACATATTTTTTTACCGGGGCAAAATTTAATTTGCCACGATGTTAACCAGTTTTCCAGGAATTGCTATTACTTTTCTCACGTTCAGCCCCTGGAGGTGACGGGTGGTGTTTTCTTCAGCCAGAGCCAGTTTTTGCACTTCTTCGGATGGAGCGTCGGCTGGGACTTCAATTTTTCCGCGCAATTTTCCGTTGATTTGAATCACTATGGTGATTACTTCGCGGGCCATAGCTTCTTCACTGAAAGCCGGAAAAGGCTCTTCGGCCAGCGAATTCCCGTGCCCCAAATCTTCCCACAACTCTTCACACATATGCGGGGCCACGGGCGAGAGCAGGGTGAGCGCGGTGGACATGGCTGAGGAGAACACTTTTTTACCGTTTTCGCTTTTGCCCAGTTCTTCCCTGGCCAGGTACATGGCGTTCACCAATTCCATAATCGCGGCGATGGCGGTGTTGAACTGAAAGCGATCTCCGGCGTCTTCCTTGTATTTTTTAACTGTGAGATGCTCTTTGCGGCGCAGATCTTTGGCCGCTTCCGAATCAACGCAGTCTTCGGCTGTGGAGGAACAGGGTGAAACTTTGAGCAAATTGGCCCGCTCTTCGGCAAACAAACGCCACACGCGGCCAAGAAAGCGATAGGACCCCTCGATGCCGCTTTCCGACCAGTCAAAATCCCTTTCCGGCGGAGCGGCGAAAAGGCAGAACAAGCGCACCGTGTCCGCGCCATATTTTTCGATCATAAGGCTGGGATCAACCACATTACCTTTGGACTTGGACATTTTGGCCCCGTCCTTCAGCACCATGCCCTGAGTGAGCAGATTACTGAAAGGTTCGGCCAGATTTTTGGGTAAAAAGTCACAGTCACGCAGGGCCTTGAGGAAGAAACGGGCATAAAGCAGATGCAGAATGGCGTGCTCTACTCCGCCGATATACTGGTCCACGGGCATCCAGTATTTCATGGCGTCCAAATCAAAAGGTGCTGTGTCGAGCTTGTTTGAGGCATAACGGGCGAAATACCATGAAGATTCCACAAAAGTGTCCATGGTGTCGGTTTCGCGTCGGGCCGGGCCGCCGCAAGTGGGGCACTTGCACTCGTAAAAGCCGGGTGTTTCAGGCAGGGGCGAGCGCCCGTCATCGCGGGTTTTCACATCCAGAGGCAGAAGTACCGGTAAATTTTCTTCCTTTTCCGGCACCACGCCGCATTTTTCGCAGTAAACCACCGGAATGTGCGCGCCCCAGTAGCTCTGCCGTGAAATATTCCAGTCGCGCAGGCGGTACTGTATGGTGCTTTCGCCCTCGTTTTGCTCCGCCAGAGCGTCCATTACGGCTTTTTTACCTTCCTCATTGTCCACGCCGCTGAATTTGCCCGAATTGACCATTTTGCCGGCGCCGGTATAGGCCTCATCCATTTCGCCGGGCTTCAGCGTCGGGCCTTCGGGTTGAAGAACCACGCGAATGGGCAGATTGTTGGCTCTGGCAAACTCAAAATCGCGTTGGTCGTGGGCGGGCACGCCCATAACCGCGCCTGTGCCGTACCCGGCCAGCACGAAATTGCCGAGCCAAATGGGTATTACCTCACCGGTGAGCGGGTTAAGGCAGTAAGCGCCGGTGAAAACCCCTTCCTTTTCCATTGTGCCACTCTGGCGGTCAAGGCGGGCCTTGTTGTCCAGATTCTTCATGCGCTCCACAAATTCGCGGGCGGCGGATGCTTCTTTGGCATGGCCGTTGGCTTCGGCCGCAGCCAGCAGCTCTGTGACTATGGGCAGTTCCGGGGCCAGAGTCATGAAGGTTACGCCAAAAATAGTATCAGGTCTTGTGGTAAAAATTTCAATGTGTTCCGCGTCAGGCAAGTCAAATTGCAACGGGAAAGCCGCTTTTGCCCCGATGGATTTGCCTATCCAGTTGCGCTGCATAGTTATTACGCGCTCCGGCCACCCCTGTTCCAGCAGCTCAAGATCGGCCAGCAATTCCTCGGCATAGGCGGTAATGCGCACGAACCACTGGGTCAGTTCCTTCTGCTCCACCTCGCTGTCGCAGCGCCAGCACAGCCCCTCAATAACTTGTTCGTTGGCCAGCACGGTATTGCACGATGTACACCAGTTTTGCGGCTCATTTTTGCGATTTATAACTACTATTTTCAGAAAACGCAGTCAAAAAAGCTGTTACCAGCGGAAATAGTCAGGCGTGCATGTCGCCAGCTCGCGATCCCAGTCATAAGAATAGCCCAACATTTGCAACTGTGCACGCATATTGTCAATATTGGACATGGTCCATTTGGCGGGATGCACGCCGTGCTTTATGGCCGCGTTTTCCGCCGGCAAACCGAAAGCGTCCCATCCCATTGGGTGCATAACATTGAAGCCCTGCATCCTCTTGAGCCGGGCCACCACGTCGCCTATGGAATAGTTGCGCACATGGCCCATGTGAATGTTGCCAGACGGATAGGGGAACATTTCCAGAACATAGTATTTGGGTTTGCCTGATTTGTGATCCACGGCAAAGGACTTGTTTTCAGCCCAATTTTTCTGCCATTTATGTTCAATCTCTTTTGGCGCGTAACTTTCGGTTTTCATTGTATGTCCTTATTGTGCCTGTACTATGCCTGTACCGCTGTTTTTTCCTGCCCGGCATCCGCCGCGCCGCTCAATTCTTTGCCGGCCGCTTCCAGGAGGCCGCTCACAAACCCCATGGCGCTGGGCTCACCGAATTGCTTGGCTAATTCCATAGCCTCGTTTATGGCCACCCGGCCCGGAACATCCGGACGATAAAGCAGCTCAAAAACCGCCATGCGCAGAATAATCAATTCTGTCTTGCCAATGCGGTCAACACGCCAATTGTGCGAAAAACGGGCTATGACTCCGTCAAGGTCGTGTTCCTTTTCCCATACGCCCTTGATCAGTGCAAAGGCGAAACTGTCATAATCCGCTTGAATTTCCTCCCCGGCGTCATCTCCCGGCCTCGGTATGAGACTGAAAGCACGTCGTACCGCCGGCAATGAAGACGCCTGGGTGAAGGATAAACTGTACAATGTTTGAAAAGCCAGAGCCCGTTCGGCCCGGCGTGGTTTTTTAGCCATATGGTGTCCGTGTTCTCGGGGGAAAGGAGTGGGTAAATTTGTGTTGTTTGTTTATATTTGTTCGAGGACTCTGATCGTTTCAAGTACGGCTGCCGCCGCTTCCACGCCCTTGTTCCCGGCTTTGGAGCCCGAGCGCTCAATGGTCTGCTCCAGGCTGTCGGTGGTAAGCAGGCCAAAACCAACCGGCACGCCGTTTTCCAGCGACACATGGGCCAGACCCTTCACCGCTTCGTTGCAGACATATTCAAAGTGCGGGGTCGCGCCGCGAATCACCGCCCCAAGGGCGATAATACCGTCGCACTCACTGCGTTTGGCGATTTTCTGGCATACTATCGGCAACTCAAAAGCACCGGGAACCTTTATTAGAGTGATGTTTTCTGAAGCGGCCCCGTGGCGCACCAGATAGTCCAGCGCCCCGCCAATCAGGCGTTCCACAAAAAAGTCGTTAAAGCGCGAAGCCACAATTACGAATTTGAGGCCGGAGGCATCCAACTTGCCTTCAATAGTCTTTATTTCAGCCATGATCAGCTCCATTATCTATGTAAATTTACATTATATCTGAGGAAAACAAGTCTGACGAAGTATCACGGCGAACAGAACCGCTACCTCTGCTTCTACCTGCAAGGAAGGGAGCAGAGTAAGTGCCCCATTTTTTCTTTTTTGGTACGCAAATAATCTTCATTTTCCGGGCAGCAGGTAATTTCTATGGGCACACGCTCCACAATCTCAATGCCATACCCCTCAAGCCCGATGATTTTCTTGGGATTGTTGGTAAGCATGCGCATTTTACGCACTCCCAGATCCACCAGAATCTGCGCGCCAACGCCGTAGTCGCGCAAATCCGGGGCAAAGCCCAGTTTACGGTTGGCCTCCACTGTATCATAGCCTTGATCTTGCAAGTTGTAGGCTTTGATTTTATTGGCCAGGCCAATACCTCGCCCTTCCTGACGCATATAAAGCAAAATGCCTCGCCCTTCGCGTTCAATCTGGGTAAGGGCCGCACCCAGCTGCCCGCCGCAGTCGCAACGCAGGGAGCCGAGGGTGTCGCCTGTGAGGCATTCGCTATGAACACGCACCAGAATCGGATCTCCGCCCTTAGCCTTTATGTCGCCTTTCACCAGAGCCAGGTGTGTACCGGGCTGGGTGGCGCTCTGATAGGCAACTACCTGAAAATCACCGTATTTGGTGGGCAGATGGGCTTCGCCGACCTTGGTTACCGAAACTTCTCCCCGGCCCATGCGGTAGCGGATCAAATCTTTGATGGTAGCGATTTTAAGGCCATGCTCGGCCGCAAAAACTTCAAGCTCCGGCATGCGGGCCATTTCGCCGTCGTCTTTCATTATTTCGCAGATTACCGCGGCGGGCTTCAGCCCGGCTAGTCTGGACAAATCAACCCCACCCTCGGTCTGGCCGGCGCGTGAAAGCACGCCGCCCGACTGGGAACGTAACGGAAAAATATGCCCTGGAGTGACCAGATCTTCCGCCCTGGCATTGTCGGCCACGGCCGCCAGAACCGTTGTGGCTCGATCAGCCGCCGATATTCCGGTGGTCACGCCTTTGGCCGCCTCAATGGAGACCGTAAAATTGGTGCCGAATTTGGAACCGTTGCGCTTGGTCATCAGCGGCAGTTCAAGCTTGTCGATCATTTCCGGAGACATGGGCAGGCAGATGAGCCCGCGCCCGAATTTTGCCATAAAATTGATAATTTCCGGGGTAACATGCTCGGCGGCAATGGTAAGGTCGCCTTCGTTCTCCCGGTCTTCATCATCCACCAGAATGATCATCCGGCCCTGGCGAATTTCCTCCAGAGCCTCGTCAATTGTACATACAGGCATGATTCACCTCAAAAAAAACCGTGCTGTTTTAAAAAATCTTCGCTTATGGAGCCGCCCATTTCCTTGTTGGTTCGGCCAATGCCAAGCTTCATGGCCTCGAACATGCGGCGCACGTACTTGCCGATGAGGTCGGTTTCCATGTTCACCTTTGTTCCCTTGCCCCAGCCGGCCAGGATTGTGGCGTTCCAGGTTTCGGGAATGATGTTTATCTCCAGAAAATCAAAGCCGCAATCATTTATTGTAAGGCTCACCCCGTCAAGGGTTATTGAGCCCTTTGCGATTATTTCCGGGCCATAGGCATCGGGAAAGGAAAGCCTTATGCGCCGCGATTGCCCTGCGTCGGAAATGGAAGCCACCGTGGCCAGGCAGTCTACATGCCCGCTCACCAGATGCCCGCCCAAGCGATCGCCCATGGCCAGCGCACGCTCCAAATTCACCAGCGAACCCTGACGCAAAAAACCAAGATTGGTGCGCGACATTGTTTCGGCCGAGGCATAGGCGGTAAAACCGCCTTGAATAAAGCTCTCGGCGGTAAGGCAGGCCCCATTCACCGCTATGGACTCGCCCTGGCGCGGCTCGGCCAGATCGAACAACGGCGTTATTGTAAGGCGGGTTTCTTTATCCTGGGGGGCAATGCGGGCAATGCGCCCAAGACCCTGAACAAGTCCGGTGAACATCTATCCATTCCTTCGCAGCGTCGCATCTCGGCAAAAGCGGGTTCCGACAATGCGGCGCCTTCGCGCACAGGTCAGACGCACGCTCGCGCCCGCGGTGTTTGCGAGGCCTCAGGCCTGTTGATTATCTTTATGTTTCGGCCGAAGATGCAGGTGCAGATCTTCGCCCACCAGAGCCGTTTTGTAAAATCTCATATTCAAGGCTTCATCCATGGTCAGGGGCGCGCGCCCGTCCAGTAGAGGCTTGGCCATCTGGTCGCCTATTATGCGCGGGGTCAGGTGCAGATGAAATTCATCCACAAGCCCGGCCTGAAGCAAGGACAGGCCCAGTCGCCCGCCTCCCTCGCACAGAATGTGCAGGCAGTTGAAATCGCGTTGAATGTCAATGAGCGCTTCTTCCAGATCAAGCCCGCCTCGTGACATCACCTTTACTCCAAGCACGTTTGCTCCCATGCCGCGTAACGCTGCCGCCGATGTTGAAGCCGCCGCAGCTGGGGTGGTGAGAAACAGGCATTGTTCGGGCCTTTCTTTCAAAATATGAAAATCCGCGTCCGGGCGCGGCAGGCGCGAGGCCAAAATGCAGCCCAAGGGCTGTTTTTGCGGCATAGGGTCAAGGCGGGCGGTCAGCCTGGGGTTGTCGGTGGTAAATGTGTTGCCGCCAACCAGCACGGCCCCGCCGGCAATGCCTATTCCGGCCCGCAGACGATGCACGGCCGCGCGTGACTCTTCGCCGCTGATCCAGCGCGAATGCCCCATGCGCGTGGCTATGCGCCCGTCAAGGGTAGAGGCCAGCTTTAAAATAACATATGGCCGTTTGCTTTGCAGGCGCAGAATGAAGTCGGCGTTGGCGTCGCGGCATCTTTCCTCAAGAATGCCGCATTGCACGTTGACGCCGTGCTTGGCCAATTCTTCCATGCCGCCGGCGGCCTGAGGGTTGGGATCACGCATGCCTATAACCACATGCTTTATTCCGGCCTCGATTATGGCTTGGGAGCAGGGAGGCGTTTTGCCGTGATGATTGCACGGCTCAAGCGTAACCACCAGAGAACAGACGTTTGGGTCAACTCCGTTGGCTCTGGCGTTTTCCAGGCACTCCACCTCGGCATGAGGCTGCCCGTAGGCCCGGTGAAAGCCGCGTCCCACAATCTGGCCATCATTACCAACCAGCACCGCTCCCACCACCGGGTTGGGGCATGCGTGCCAGCGCCCTTGCTCTGCCAGTTCAAGGGCTGTTTCCATATAATATTCAAGTTGGGTCATGTTCACCTGGATTTCGCGTCTTGTTGAAAAAGTTGAGGAGAAGCCGAAACCGGATCGAGGTGAATCACCTTTATTCCGGCTTCGTCAAGAAGCATTTTGGACAAATCGTCGGGATACGACTCCACATGATATATGGCGGACACTCCGCAGTTGATCAGCATTTTTGTGCATTGCACGCACGGGTGGGTGGTGCAGTAAATTGTTGTATCGGAAATGCACAGGCCATGCACGGCAGCCTGAATAATCACATTTTGTTCGGCGTGCAGCCCTCGGCATATCTCATGACGCTGCCCCGAGGGAATGCCCAATTTATCGCGCAGGCAGCCAGTCTCCCGGCAATGGGCCAAGCCTGAGGGCGGTCCGTTGTAGCCGGTGGCCAGAATGCGCTTGTCTTTAACCGCCACCGCACCCACCCGGCGGCGCAGACAAGTGGAACGCTCCGCAACCATATAGGCGATGCGCATGAAATATTCCGGCCAAGGCATTCTGTCCATATGCGGTTGGGGCGGGGGAAGGGGGGAACCACTTTTTGGAAAAAAGTGG
>JAVBLG010000113.1:0-33749 GCA_031553655.1 Desulfovibrionaceae bacterium
ATGGGGGAAGGGGGAAACCCCTTTTTAGTAAAAAGTGGTTTCCCCCTTCCCCCATGCCCCCATCCTCCTTTACCAAAAACTTTTATTATATGCAGCAAGATATATTGCGGATAAAACAATGCTTATAAATACTTTTGAACTTGGCCCCCTAAACACAAACTGCCACATAATTTCCAATGGCGGCTACGCCCTGGCTGTGGACCCCGGCGGCGACCCCAAAAAAATTCTGGAGTTTCTGCGGGCAAATTCGCTCACCCTGCTGGCGATTTACATCACTCACTTTCATTTCGACCATATTTATGGGGCCGCCGCTTTGGGGGCCGAAACCAGGGCCCCTATTTTCGGCCCCCAAGGCGATGCCCATTTCCTTAAAAGCGAAATCGGAGGTGGCGGCCTGTGGGGGCTGCCCAAAGTTCCATCCTTCGATTTCAAACCTCTGGAAGAAGGCGAACACAACAACGGCCCCTTCTCCTTCAAAGTGCTGCACACTCCGGGGCACACCCCCGGCAGTATGTCGCTGTACTTTCCGGACGCTGGAGCGATCTTCACGGGAGATGTAATTTTTTACCGCTCCATCGGGCGCACTGACTTTGAAGACGGCAGTCAGGACGATTTGATGGCATCCATAAAAGAAAAAATATTCACCCTGCCCGGCGATACAAAAATATATCCCGGGCACGGCATGGAAACCACTGTGGAAGATGAGAAGAGAGGCAATCCTCACTGCGGCGATTTCAGATAGAGCGGCGGTTTTGCGTGATACTGCGTCAGACCGCACTTTTACTCCGTTACGCGCACCAAAGAAGTGCGCTCACTGCGAAAAAGCTTGTCTTCCTTGTCTGACGCAAAACCGCCGCTCTATCTGGGGCTTCGACCAGTAAATTGAACAACAAGATGACAGGAACCAATATTCTTATTCTGGCTTGCAGCCCAAGGCGCGGCGGCAACAGCGATTTTATGGCCAAATCCTTTGCTGAAGGCGTGGAGAGCGCCGGAGGCAAGGCCGAGGTCGTATATCTGCGCGATCTTGTAATCAAGGCTTGCCTGGCCTGCCAGTTGTGCGCCCAAAGACCGGATCACTCCTGTCCCTTGTCCCGCGATGAAAATGACGCCGCGGAAGCCTTGTTTAAAAAGATAAAGGACACTCCGCATCTTTTCATTGCCGCGCCTATTTTCTTTTATGCCTTGCCGGCCCACTTCAAGGGCTTCATCGACCGAGGGCAGCGTCTCTGGGCTGAAAAAGCCGCGAGACAAGCTGGCCTTACGCCCAACCAGGGAGACGTCGCAGCTCCAGACGGCCAGTTTGGTGACTCGTCCGAACAGCCGAATGCGACGCCTCCCGGAACAGCGCAAAATAAACCGGCCACCATAGGATTGGTGGCCGGTAATAAAAAAGGACAGAAACTTTTTGAGGGCAGTCTGCTCACCCTACGCTATTTTCTGGATGTTTTCGACGCCGAAATAATAAATACCTGCCTCATGCGCGGCCACGACGCGCCGCGTGATCTGGCGAATGACAGAGAGTCCGTTAAAACAATTGTGGAAGCCGGGGCCGCCGCGCTGACAACGCGTGCCTAAAACCCGTTAACTATATCAATACGATCTTTCGCAACTTGTGTAAGTGGAGAGTGCCTGGCAAGGTAGTCAACAAGGGTCTGATCGTGTGAAATTTGCGCTTCTTGCCAGCGCAAACTCTTGAACATGGCATAACCATCGCCGCCTTTGGCCAAAAAATCCACCGTGGCCACCCAATAGCTTTCATCGGGGCGCACGGCCCGCCACTCTCCGTCACGGCCGCGAATTTCCGCTTTTTGCACCCTCCCACCAACGGGCTTGCGCGCATCAAGAGCGTAACGCAGTCCGGAAATTTGCAAAAAAGCGCCCACGCCCTCAACATAGCGCGAGGCGCTGTGCTCCAGAGCCGCCAGCAACACGTGGCCGGGCATATGGGCAAGCACTGGAATGTTGGTAAAAGGCAACACATCCAGCACGTCGCCCACCGTAACCGCCCCTTCGCGTAAAGAGGCGCGTAGAGCTCCAGAATTGATTATGGCGGCCTCGGCTTCTTCAAATACTCCGTTCAAAAGAGCATCGGCCACTATGTTGCCGGTGAGGCACTCCCTGCGCCGACACTGGCGGATACCGTTTTCCTCGAGTGGCCCGCCGTCTTTGCCCGCGAGCCTTATTTCCCCGGTGAAGCTTTTTTTCATTTCGCGCACAGGTTCGGAATATGCGTCTATTATTCCAGCCAATTCCGCATCGGGTAAAGGCGCATTCAAAACTTTGAGCGAAGGTTCGTCCAGGGCTATGGGTTCGCCCTGCCAACGCACAGGATCGCCCGAAGCGTTAAAGGCCACCTCCAGGCGGCCCAGGTAGCGAAGGTGGCAGAAGGCGGAAACAATGAGTACAGGTTTGCCCTCGGGCGATTTTTCCACCACCGGGTAAGGTCCTTCAGCCTTTTCAAGCCTGTTGGAAAGCAGGCTGTGGCTGTGCCCGCCAACAATAACGTCCACCCCCGGCACAGCCCGGGCCAGCCTTTTGTCATTTTCCAGCCCTATATGCGTAAGAGCCACCACAATATCAGCTCCGCGCGCGGAAACTTCACTTACCGCGCGGCGCATGGCCCGGGTTTCGTCTTCAAAACGCGCCTCGGCGCAGGGTAAAGATATGAATACGGTGTCCACCGTGGTAAGCCCGATTACGGCTATTTTACGGCCGCGTTTTTCTATTATGGTCCAAGGTGTAATTTTTTCCGAGCTGGGAAGGGGGGTGCCTGTGGCTGTTTCCAAATTTTGGGGACCGCACTCGAATGAAAGGTTGGCATCCACCACCGACGCGGGCAAAGAAGAAATCAGCCGCAAAAAAGGCGAGCAACCATCGTCGAACTCGTGATTGCCCGCGGTTACGGCATCGTAATCCATATATTTCATTATGGCGGAGGGCATGGCTTCCTTGTGCGTCACCCAGTACAGAGACCCTTGAAATATGTCTCCCGCGTCTAGAAAAAGTGCTTCGGGGTCGTCGCGCTTAACAGCGCTTACCGCCTGTTTCAAACGCACCGCGCCGCCCTGCCCTCCTTCGCACCAGGCCTCATAGCAGAGGCGCCCTTCGGGGGTAAAACCACCATAAGCGGAATGCTGGTCATTGGTGTGGATGATGGTTAGAACATAGTCATCTCCGGAACTGGCGGGATGCGCCGCGCCCGAGGGCACAAGCGTCAACAGCAGGGCAATGGAGAAAAACCACGCGACAAGGGAGCGGGGGGCTCCCACGGAACCGAGAATAAATGTTCCATGGGCAAGCCGCCCGCATATTAAGGTAAAAAGCTTCATTTCGCCTCGCTGTCCCTGCTGTGCAGGCGCGCATTGATCTCACTCTGAAAGCTGTCCGACTCGCGAGCGGAATCGATCACTTTTTGCTGTATACGGTCAAATTCCGCCTGCTCCTTCTGATCCACAAAAGTTATTTTGCCGTTTTTAACATTCCATTCGCCCTTTTTAGCGGAAAGAAACATAAAAAATTCCTGCGTATTGGCTATGATTTTATTCTCAAGCTCGGAACTTTTTTGCAGAATGGGCCTGCTTTTTTCCCATTTTTCCTCAAAGCCGCGCAAAATAGTTTTCCTGGTAGGCTCGTCTGGAGCAACAGCGGCCAGTTCATCACGAAATTGGACAAAAGCCTTGTCCAGCCCAGCCTGCTGGGTCCGGGCAATTTCCCTGGCCCTGATGATCATAGCCATGCTTCCAGCCAGATCCTTGTCTTTTTTAATGCGTTCCGGGTTCAGAATGCCTCCCCAGCCTATTGCGGCCAGATCTTTGTCATATTTTTCCCTGAGCGCCGCAATAGCGCCTACATTGGCCCGCGCCACACGCTCCATATCTCCCTGTAGGCTGGACATGTGGAGAGATTCAGCCATGCGGACGGCGGAGCCTTCGTCCGCCATAGATGGCTCAGGCTCATTGCGCAGCCCGGCAAGTTCCTTTTCCGCTGAGGCGTTCTTTGCGGCATCGTACGCGCGAAAGCCGACAAAGCCGCCGGCAAGCGCCAGCACCAGCATAGTGCCGAAGGTCATGCGCTTCATTATAGTAAGACGCCCGGAGCCTCGCTCATTTTCGCTTGTACCGGCGTTCCGGCTATCTCCGTTTATATTGTTGTTTGTCATTCATAACTCCGATTGCGGCGCTAACCAGGCTGACGCAAAGATTTTGCCGCGTGAGGATTTTGGCGTTGCCTGTATATGGTAAATGCCATATCATGTTCCCTTATCCATATTTTTTGAATTAAGTCAACATTTTTTACTTATCACAATATTCGCGGGATTGGAATTATGCGTTGGAAAAATCTTGAAGGAAGCGACAATGTCGAGGATCGCCGGGGGAAGGCTTCCGGAGGAAGGGGAGGAAAAGTTGGCGGCGGCGCCAGCATCATTCTTTTTTTGGTGGTCATGGTGGCCGGTTATTACGGAGTGGATCTGACCCCGCTGCTGGAAGGCAGCGGCGTAAATATGCCCGCCGCGACCTCTCCGGACAAACGGCAGCAGCAACAATACCAGCCCTCAGCCAAGGAACAGGAAATGGCCAGATTCAGTTCGGTGGCCCTTAAAACCACCGAAGACACCTGGAACACCATTTTCCGCCAGATGGGCGCAAAATACAAAGCCCCCAAAATGGTGCTTTACACCGGCTCAACTTCAACAGCCTGCGGTTACGGCGAGTCGGCCATGGGGCCGTTCTATTGCCCCGGTGACTCCACCGTATATATTGACCTTTCCTTTTATCAGGATATGAAAACTCAAATGGGCGGCGGGGGCGACTTCGCCCAGGGCTATGTAATTGCCCATGAAGTGGGGCACCATGTGCAGCATCTTCTGGGTATTACCAAAAAAGTACGTGAGACCCAGAGTGGAGCTTCGAAAAAGGAAAGCAACAGATTGTCGGTGATGATGGAACTTCAGGCCGACTGTTTCGCCGGGGTGTGGGGCAAAGCCATGCAACATGCCAATATAATGGAATCCGGAGACCTGGAAGAAGCCCTGCGCACGGCCCAGGCCATAGGTGACGACCGGCTGCAAAAGCAGAGCCAGGGTCGAGTGGTGCCCGACAGTTTTACCCACGGCACCTCCAAGCAGCGCTATGACTGGTTCAAGCGCGGCTTCAACACGGGCGACCCCAATGCCTGCAATACATTCGCGGAAGTAAAATAGAAAAAGTATTAAAAAGCGGGAACGTCTTTTATTGGACGTTCCCGCTTTTTAATTTTGCCCAAGGGCTATCGTGAAATTGCTAAATAGTGAGGAAAGTTTGGCGTCAGACGAGGAAGGCAAATTTTCCGCGAGGGAAGTGTACTCTTCTCGTACATGACCAGAGCGGAAAATGTCGCCTGACGAAGTATCACGTCAAACTAACTCACTACAGAGCCCAGCTTGCGGGCTTCTTCCACCGCCGGCTTGCCTTTGATGTCGCCCAGATGCAGCACCCCCCCGGCCAGAACAGTGCCGCAATCCTTCCAGCCGAGACGCTCAACGAACGTGTTATAATAGTCCTTCACCGGCTTCCAATTTTTTTCGCTGTCTTCTTCCGCCGCCATAAGCATAACGCAGTCTTTTACCGGAAACTGAAAATTGCTGTATGGTTCACCCGCAGCAAAAAGGCGGTCTATGACGGCTTTCAACTGAGAGGTGAAACCCCAGAAGTACATGGGGGAAGCTAGAACCACAATGTCCGCCTCTCTGAACACCGGATATATCTTGTCCATGTCATCCTTCTGCACGCAGGGGCTTGCCGGGTCCTTGCCCCCCTTGATGCAGCCCAGGCAGCCGTGAATGTCCATGCCCTGAAGGTCAAAGCGCGTTACAGAGTGTCCAGCCGAGGCCGCGCCTTCGGTAAAGGCTTCGCACAGCGCCGCAGTGTTGCCGCTTTTGCGAGGGCTTCCGTTGAGAATAACTATTTTCTTGCTCATGACATATCCTTTTTATGTATAAAACAGGTGAAGATGAGGAGTAATTCATACCGCTGAATCTATACACTGATTCGCCTTGAGTTTTTTGTAGCGTTCATTACATAATATGTCAACAGTTTTCCCGCATGCCTCACCTGTAAATGACGGGCAATTGTAAAGTTTGAGTTCAACGCGCGGGAAGCATACGTGCCGCATGAGCCGCCACACGTTCCAATTCGGACTGGGACAGACCGTCGCGGGCCTGTATGGACAAGCCTTCAAGCATGGTGTTGAAAGCTCCGGCCAGAGCCGTCACATCTGTATCGGCGGGGATCTGCCCGTCCCTGATTGCCCGGTTCAGCCTGGCGGCAAACATGGCCTTGGAGGCAAAGCGCAGCTCTCGGATAGCCTCAATTATTTCTTGGGCATCTTCAGCAATATTAATGGCGGCCAGAACGATCATGCATCCGCATGGCGTGTCCGGCGACAGCAAAATACGCGCCGAATCTTTAAAAAATTCGTCTATGGCGCGATACAGGTCAGGTTCGGCCTCAAATTTTTCAGCAGGGGCCGTCCAATATTCTTTTTCATAAAATTTGACCGCTTCCAGGAAAAGTCTGGCCTTGTTGCCAAAGGCGGCATACAAGCTGGGCGCGTTAATTCCCATGGCTTTACACAATTCGGTTATTGACGCCGGTTCATAGCCGCGCCGCCAAAAAATTTCCAAAGCCTTGCGCAAGGCCTGCTCGCGGTCAAAACAACGCGGGCGTCCCTTGCCGCGCTCGCCGGAACTATCCTTATTCGTCATGTTTCAATCCACTGCTCACAATGGCTAGAGCGTTTTGCGAATGAAATGAGCGAAATGCTCTGACGGCCCGTGCGTTGGTAGGGCCGCCCGAACGCGTCGCGTTCGTAACGTAGGCGGCGAAGCCGCCGTAATAACAAGCGATTCCGATTCAGGGATAGTACTTTTGCCGGTACAGCCCTGAATCGGAATCGCTGTTTAACGCCACCGGAGGGCAAAAGACGCTTGCTATTTAACGAAAAAGCATTTGGGCCAAGTGCACAACTTGCACTGAGCGCAAAACCCGCCCTCGCCAAGGGCGGCCAATTCCGACCGGGTAAGTTTACGCCCGGCCAGAAGGCGCGGCAGCAAAATGTCAAAAAGAGTCGTTTTATAATACAGAGCACAGGCAGGAACACCAATAACCTGCACGTCATTCTCCGGTTTTTCACCCGGTATGCGTCCCACTAAAGACATTGTACCAGGCAGCACCGGCGCGCCGTAAAGCGCATCGCATAATCCGGCTTCGAGCAGGGCCGCCCTGGTTACATCATCGGGGTCCACGGAAAGTCCGCCAGTGGTAATCAGCAGATCGACTCCGGCCGCCCTCATCTCCTCTATGTCCCGCGCTATGTGGGCCTTGTCGTCGGGGGCGGTACGGGCCGAAACAATTTCGCAGTCGTATTTTTTCAGTTTGGCCGAAATTATGGGAATGAATTTGTCTTCGATCAACCCTTTGAAAACTTCGGTACCGGTCACTAAAATTCCGGCTTTAGCTTTGCGCAGAGGCGCTATGGAAAAAAGCGGGGCGGAAAGCACACTCAAAGCCGTCGCATAATCATCCTGTCCGATGAACAGGGGAATGACCCTGGTGCCCGCAAGTTCGGCCCCGGCTTCAATTATGGTTCCATCCTGACGGGTAGCGCACATGACGTCGCTGGTCATATTAAAGGCATTGAGACGGCTTTTGTCAATGCACAACAGACCGCGTTGCTCCGCCTTGAAGTTGATTTTACCTTCTTTTGGCGGCAGAGAAAAACACACATTATTACCGGCCATGCGCCTGGCAAAATTTTCCACGGCTTCATTTTCATGCACACCGGCGCTATCAGCGCCGTTTTCCACAGCCACATGAAAGCGCCCCATTTGTTGCAGGCGGCATACGTCAGACGCCGATATGGTTTGCCCGGCCTTGAAAGCCGGATCTTTGAATTTGCCGGGAATAATCTGGGTCATGTCATGCAGGGCCTTGTGCCCAACCGCCTCTTCCACCGGCAGAATCAAGGGGGCCGCCGCCCAGTTCAATTTTTCCGTCTGCACATGCGGGGCTTCACCCTGGCAGCCTCGGCAGACAGCTCCGTCTTCCAAAGGATAGGCTTCTTTGCAATGCGGGCATTCACCTATGGCAGCCATGGGGGAATGCCCCAGAAACTTTGGACGGATGCGCACAGGCCTGATGACGCAGATGCTGTCCCCGGCCGTTTCAAGTTCTTTCAGCAGTCTGTTTGAATCCTGTTCCCGCTTGGGTTTAAGCTTGAGCAGCCAGGCTTTTATTTCCGGATAAGCATCAAGTTTGTCCAGGGCTACATGCACCCTGAAGCCTTCACCGCTGAACTTGTCAAAAAGTGAAACAGCGTATTTGCCCAAATTGACAACTTTCATCCAATTGTTTCCGACGCTGCACAGAGTCAGCAGTTGCACAGCGTCGGGCAGGCATTTTTTGGTCTCCACAATCGCTTCAAAAAGAGTGCCCTCGGGAATAGCCCGCTGGGCCATGGCCACCATATAACCGCCAAGGAGCAGGCCAGGGGCGGGATAACCGTGAAAGGCGGCAGCGCGTTCCTTGAATTCCTCAAATGTGTATGGGCCTATGTTCATAATATTTTATTCCATAAGTATAACAAGAAACTATTATTTGGATTTGGCGCCTGCGCCGTTCTGCCCGCCGTATTTTGAATTATTTCCTTGAGAAACCTTGCCTCCCGGCTCGACATCGTGCGTCACCCACACATTGCCGCCAATCACCGCGCCCTTGCCGATGGTGATGCGCCCGAGAATGGTTGCTCCGGCATAGACGGTGACATTATCTTCCAGAATGGGGTGACGTGGCACACCCTTCACCAACACGCCCTGATCATCCTTGGGAAAAGAAAGCGCCCCCAGGGTAACCCCCTGGTAAAGGCGGCAGGAGCGGCCGATATTGCAGGTCTCGCCGATAACCACGCCGGTGCCGTGATCAATGAAAAAGTCTTCGCCAATAGTGGCTCCGGGATGTATGTCGATTCCTGTGGCGGTATGGGCCATTTCCGAAATAATTCTGGGTATTACCGGCACATTGAGCTTGTAAAGTTCATGGGCGATGCGGTGGTGAATCATGGCGTGCATGGAGGGGTAGCAGAAAATCGTCTCGCCGGGGCTGGTGGCCGCCGGGTCGCCCTCATAGGCCGCCCTGGCATCGCCCGCCAGCAGACGACGTATTTCCGGCAGTAGCGTCATAAAAGACATGGCCGCTTCCATGGCGTCCTCATCGCACAGAGGGCAGCGAATCTCCTCGCTGGCACAGGCAAAACATCCTCCGCGCCGAATTTGATCTGTAAGCAAGCGAAATATTGAGTCAAGGTTGGCGGCAAGATGATAGCGCATGGACTCGCGCCGCACCGAAGATGCGCCGAAAAAGCCCGGAAAAATGGCCGCACGCAAACGATCCATAAGCTCTTTAAGCCGTTCGCGCGAGGGCATGGGCGCGTCATGCACACTGCGGTGCCACACCGTGTCCAACGACTGTGGTGAGCACATTTTTTCAACTATATTGTCAAGCTCCGGTATACTGGAGCGTTCGGGAACCAATTTTTTCATTTTCGTCTCCCCTATTACAATTTAAACTTGAAACCGCCGGTCCGGCAAGTCGCTCTGTTTTTATCTGACGGCAACTACATTTTAATAAACTTGCCCGGAGCCTCGGCCCGCAACACAGCCACTTCAGGACATTTTTGCCGTAAAAGATTCATTGCCTCCTCTGGCGCGCCATCCTTATCAAGAATGACACAACGCAAAGGCAGGGTATTTTCGGCTGTTTCCAGCATGTGTCGTAAAATCTCGGCATTCCCGACAAAAACATTGCATCCGCAGCTGGACACGGTGCGCGCCAGCAATTGCTTCGGAGCGCAGGCCACAGGTAAGCCGCAGGCCAAAGGCATAACCACTCCGGCCAGAAGGCCCAGCATGGTATGGGGCGCAAGGGCTGCAAAAATGGAAATTTCCTTTACATTATTTGCTGTTAACGCCGCGCCAAGCGCCTCAAGCCCTACAAGAAGAGTTTCATGGGTAACGGTTTCCACAACAAAATCGCCGGAACCCGTAACCGGCAAAGCGGCCGCCGGTGTACCGGTGTCTTCAGTGCCCACCGGACCGGCAAAGGAACTCATATAACCCACGCGCAAGTCGGACTTGCCGAAATCTTCCCACAGCACCGGGCTTATCGTATCGGGCAGCACCGGAAGCTCTTCGGCGCAAACCACGCCTAAAGCAACCTTGCCCGCCCAGCCTTGCCAGGCTTCCTGGTTCATGGCCGGAGGCAGGAACAGCGGAATCGCGCCCTGATCCAAACAAGCCAGAAAGGCGGCCATGGCCGTTGGCCCGGCCGGAAGGGCAATAGCCACCATTTGAGACTCTTTGGGGGCATCTTTTTCTATTTTTCTGGTCAATGCCTTGGAAAAACTAAGAATGTCACGACGAGAAAATATATGCCCGGCCGCGCCGTCCCACACATCTCCGTGGCGGGTGGCCGCCAGATGCACCGGCAGTCTGGGCGGCATGGCTAACTTTACCTTTTTAAGCAAAAATTCCGGGCTGTGCTCTTCCTTTTGCGCGGCCTGAGCCGCCTGGGTGGCAGCCAGCTTTTCCGCTATGCCCTGATCAATAAGATCAGGAACATCGGGTTTGGGTTGGGCCGGGGGAATAGGTCCCGGCGGGGCCGGTTTGGGAATGGGTTCGGCCTTTTTGGGTTCACCTTCGCGAGGCACAAGCGGCATATTATGAGAGGCCATGCCAGGAATAACCGGAACAATGGAGGCGCTGTGCTGGCGGGCGTTGAACCAGCCGGACAGCAGATCATTAATCCTTTCCGGCCCGGCCAGATCTGCTTCCAGCGGTTGGTAGCGGCGCAGCACAATGCTGATATGCCGCCTCGGCAGCAGCGGCCCCAGACACAGGCAAGGCAGAAGTCGCGCCATAGTGCCGGTAAGGGCCGGGCCGTCGCTTCCGCAGGAATAGCAGGAAAAGCGGCTGCCCCACATGCCTTCCACGCGCACCAGCACCATTTCGGGCAAGGGGTGTCCCTGCTCGTGCAGCTTCACCAGTATGTCATGCACGATGCCGCGGCCCTCCAAAACGTCAACGCCGGCGGTCTGCAAACGCCCGGCGGGCCATATCAGCACGTTTTCGCCCGAATTCAGCACATGAGCCGCTCCTGAAGCCAGAGCGGAGCCGTCAGCATCGTCCGGAGATTTTTTCAAAGGCCGAAGCTTCGAGGCAATGGCGCGCAGGGCGCGCAGGCCATCGTGATCAAGCACTGGCCTGGGGTTTAAATGGGCAAATCGGGAATATACCAGCAAGGGATCGATCAGGCCGGGGTTGTTGGACAGAATCATGTATGGCCCCGGCTGATCCGCGCCCGGCATGGGATCGCCCTGAACCGTAACGCCATAGCGCCGGGACAAAATAAAATTAAGCCATAAGCTCAAGCTGTCGCTTGCCATCTAGCAGTCTCCCGCCGCAAAAGAGATTTAAGAACTTTTCCCCAAAATGCGATAATACACGGCCGGAGCGCGCAAAAGCCCGCTGTCCTGCATGTGCCTGGCTGCCGCCCGTATGGATTTGGCTTCGGCCTCATGGGTGGTAAGCACCAGGGGCACGCCGCCTGGTTCTTCGCTTTTCTGGATAACCTGGGCTATGCTTATGCCCTCCTGTGCCAAAGCCCCGGCCAGATCACGCAGCACACCGGGGTTTTCTTGCACCATGGCGCGCATATAGTAGCAGCTTCGGGCCTCTTCGGGCGGGAAAATACTCGCTCGTCCGGGATTCTGGGCCACAAATCCGGTATTGTTGGGTCGAGCCTGGCGAGCCACGGTAAGCACGTCGCCAAGCACAGCCGAAGCTGTGGGCAGATCCCCTGCCCCGCGCCCATGCATGAAGAGAGAGCCAACCGCATTGCCTTCCACACGCACCGCATTGAACGCGCCTCCCACTCTGGCCAGAAGGAAAGTGTGATGTACCAGCATGGGGAAAACACCGGCTTCGATTTTGCCGTCTTCTTCGCAGGCCATCCCCAAAAGCTTGATGCGATATCCGAATTCGCGGGCAAAGGCTATATCCAGCTTGTCCAGATTCCTTATGCCGCGAATGGGCATTTCAGCGAAGGGATAATCAACGCCCCAAGCCAGACGGATCAGCAACACCAGCTTGTGGGCCGCGTCGTGCCCGTCGATGTCCAGGCTGGGATCGGCCTCGGCATAGCCTTTGGCCCCGGCGTCGGCCAGGGCTGAAGCAAAATCAAGTCCGGAAGAAGTCATTTCCGACAAGATATAGTTGCTGGTTCCGTTGAGAATGCCCACCAAAGATCTGATGCGGTTGCCGGCCAGACTTTCGCGCAGGGTCTGCACAATGGGAATGCCCCCGGCCACGCTGGCTTCGTATTGCAGGGCGAGGCCTTTTTCCGCCGCCTTGGTGAATAACCCGGCTCCCTTCTCGGCCAGCAGCGCCTTGTTGGCGGTGACAATGTGCTTGCCCCGGTCAAGGGCGCGATCAATGAGCGCCAGGGGGGCATCTATGCCGCCCATGAGTTCCACAACCAGTTCTATGTCGGAATCGTCCGCCAGTTCGGCATAGTCGGTAACAATGGTTAGTCCAGGGGGCAATTCCACGGCGCGAGCACGCTTTGCGTCGCGCACCAGGGCTTTTTTAACCACAATGTCTCGTCCCACGCGCTGGCGTACAACATCGGCGTTCTCCCGCAGAGCCTTGAGCAGCCCGCACCCGACAGTACCCAGTCCGGCAATGCCTATTACCAATGGATTATCAGCTTTATTCGTCTTCAATTTGCCCTCCAGAACCGGAAAGAGCTTTGCGTATGCCCCTCACGGCCTGCTTGGTACGATGTTCATTTTCAATAAGAGCGAAGCGCACATGATCGTCGCCGTAAGATCCAAAGCCAAGTCCCGGTGAAACCGCTACCTGGCCTTCGGTGAGCAGCAGCTTGGAAAATTCCACCGAACCCATTTTGCGGAAAGCCTCGGGAATACGCGCCCACACAAACATGGTGGCCTTTGGCGGCGGCACTTCCCAGCCGATGCGGTTGAGTCCGTCAATAAGCACGTCTCTTCTTTTGCGGTAAACATCGCATATTTCGGTCACGCAGTCCTGCGGGCCGTTGAGAGCCACTGTGGAAGCTATTTGTATTGGCTGGAAAATACCGTAGTCAAGGTAACTTTTTATACGGGTAAGAGCCTTGACCAACTCGCGGTTGCCCACGCAAAAGCCCATGCGCCAGCCGGGCATGGAATAACTTTTGGACAAGGTGTAAAACTCCACGCCAACGTCTTTGGCCCCGGCCGCCTGCAAAAAGCTGGGGGCGCGGTAGCCGTCGAAAACCAGATCGGCATAAGCCAGATCATGCACAACCCATATATTGTGCTCTTTGGCAAAATCCACAACCTTTTGGAAAAACTCCAGTGAGGTGGTTTCCGTTGTGGGGTTGTGCGGGTAGCAGATAAAAAGTACCTTGGGGCGAGGCCAGGTCTGGCGGGTGGCCGTGAGCAGATCTTCAAAAAAATCGCGGCCCGGCCCTATGGGCACACTGCGCACGTCGGCTCCGGCAATGATGGGGGCGTAAGTATGTATGGGATAGGTGGGATCAGGAGCGAAAACCACATCGCCGGGAGAAAGCATAGCCAGAGAAAGATGCGCCAGCCCTTCCTTGGAGCCGATGGTGGCTACAGCTTCGCTTTCGGGATCGAGATAAACTTCGTAATTTCGGGCGTACCAGTCGCAAATTGCCTTGCGCAAATTGGGTATGCCCCGGGACACAGAATAGCGGTGGTTCACGGATTTTTGAGCCGCTTCCACCAGTTTTTCCACAATATGCGGGGGCGTGGCCAGATCAGGATTGCCCATGCCCATATCCACAATATCGATATTCTGGCGTCTCAGTTGCATTTTTAATTCGCCGACCACGGAAAAAACGTAGGGCGGCAGACGATGCATGCGTGGAAAGTCGCTCATAAATATTCCTTGTCTCATTGATGGCCCGGGGCCGGCACGCCGGCCCCGATGATGGCTGATTTTATTTTATCCCTGTCAGCCTATAGTCGGCATTGTGAAAAGTAAACAGCTTTATTGACGGAACAGGGCTGACGCATCTTGTTTTGCATACTAACAAAATCATCCGGTTAAGGCGATTAGTCGCAGCGTTTGCGCGATTTGAGTACGGCGTCACTCCGCTCCGCCTAGTTACGAATGCTAACGCATTCGGGCACTTGCTGATGCAAGTGCCTCGGGCCTCCGCGCTGAAGCGCGTCAGCCCTGATTGGCGGAAGCCTGCCGGTAGTTTTTTCCCGGAGAGGAGTCTATTGAAAAAGATAACCGTACTTCACCGCAATACCGTCGGTGCGTTCCACTATTTTGGCGGCCAGAGCGTCCACGTCTTCCATGCCTATGGCTCCCACGTCGCGCGAAAGCAGATAGCCGAGATGTCCTTCGCTCTGGCTGAAAGTCCAGATCAGCGAGTATACCGTTCCTATGCCGGGGCGGCTGGGAAATTCGTTCTGCGTGGTCAGAATAAGGCGCATTTTGGGCACATCTTTTTCATTAAGGGTAAAAAGATTGCTGCCGTTGAACAGTTCTTTGAGTTTTGTGGAAAAACGCGAGCCGATACTGTCCGAACCCTCGTGAATAACAGTTATTACCGTGCTGCGTTCCACGGATTTGCCCGGTTTGTCCGGAGCGGGCCTGCCCGGCTGGGCATCGGCGGCGAAAGCCGGGGCGCACATGGCCAAGGTAAGAACAAGGGCGGCGACATAGGTTGCGTATTTCATTTTTTCCTCCGATATATCAATTTTTGCCGGCCATTTTTATCTGGCCGTCAATTAGTTGCGTAAGCAGCAGGGATAAAACGGTAAGCCCCGCTCCCATATAAAATGTGATGCGGTAATCGATCAACCATAACATGCCCCCAAGGGCGGGCACAACCACCGCCGAAATATGATTTACGGTAACGCCCACAGCCATGCTTGGAGCAATATCCGCCGGGTCGGCTATTTTCTGGAAAAAAGTCCGCACCGCAATGGCAAAATTATAAATTAATTGATCAACAATATAAAGCAATCCGGCCACTATGTGGCTGTCGGTGAGCGCATAACCCATAAAAATAAAAATGGCGCTGAAATACTCCAGGCTCAAAAGTTTGCGCTCGCCAAAACGGTTTATGGCCTTGCCTATGAGCGGGTTCAAAAACCAGTTGACAGTATTGTTAATCATGAAAAGAATAGTTATGGAAACAATGCTGTAGCCGAAACGGTCCACCAGAAGGAAAATGGAAAATACCGTAAAAATCTGCCTTCTGGCTCCGGCAAGCATGGTAAGGGCGTAAAAAAGCCAATATTTCGTCCTCAGCACCATTCCGCGCCTCTGCTTAGGCAGACTTTTGGTATCCGGCAAGTGGGTCAGACCGTAAATTCCGGCCCCCAGGCCCAGCAGCCCGGCAGCCGCGAACATGTGCCGGAACTCCAAAAAAGACGCACAAAGCAGCACAAAGGCCCCGGCGGCTATGTTCACGCCGGCAGTGATACCCCGCAGTCGCCCCATAACCAAGGGGGCTTCCACAAAGCTGTAAGCCTGTAGAATAAGTGACTGGTTGACGGTCTCAAAATAGTGGAATCCCATGGAAAGAATAAACGTGCAGACCACCAGTCCGGAGTAGGAAGGAAAAAAACCGGTAAGCAGCACACCCAGGCCCAGAGTGGCTATGGAAAGCGCGGCCAGGGTCTGCTCGCGCATAAAAGCCAGGAACAGAATAACTCCAACCCCAAGCAGGCCCGGAACTTCACGTATTGACTGCACAATACCGTTTTGCGCTCCGTTCAGCCCCACACCCTCCACTGCGAAGTTGGTGTAAATTGTGGACCAGACCTGAAAGGACACCATACTGCCCAAGGTGAGCGCAAACAAAAAAATATACATCTTCCTGCCGACTTCGGTGCCGAATTCGGAAGAGTCGAGCATTCCTGAAAATAGTTTTGACGACATCAAAATTCCAAATTGTTGAGCAAACCCGCTTCAAAAAATTGCGCTTGTTGAAGGCATAGGTTAGGTTTATTATATGTATTTAAATTTGCATATTGTAATAAAAACATAAAAACTCTTGTGGCAAGGTTTATCAATAATCTGAGCTTCATAAAACAGGCTTTTTGCAAAATACCCAAAAGGATTGCCGCTGTCATGCGTTATATGGCCACCATCATAATATTTTTGTTACTTTTCTGCAGCGATGCTCTGGCCGCGCCATCGCTCAGGGACATTTCCAACCGCTTTACGCCGCTATTCAACCGGGGCCAATATGACAAAATCATATCAGAAGCCGGTTCCATGCTGGAAATGCTCGGCCTTGACGATATTGATGCGCGCATGGGTTGTTATCTTTTTCTGGCCGACGCCTGGTTTGCCACGGGCGACAAGGAAAAGGCGCGCAAATATTTGGCCATGGCCGTAGAAACCAACCCGGCGCACATGGCCCCATACTTTATGGAAGCGCGCCTGAAAACCATGGAAGGGCACGCCGAAGAAGCATATAGCCAATGCCGGGAAAATTCCCTGAAGCTCGATCCGGCCCAAGGCCGCGCTCTGGTGCGCGACTGCCTGGAAATGATGCTGAAATCGCGCACAGTGGAAGCCTATAAACTGTGGCAGGATTTCAAGGACGATGAAAATGCGGCAACCAGCACTTATGGCGGCTCACTAATCGCCGTACGCGGCAAGGTAACTAATGTGACCCAAAATGTGGACGGCAATCTGGCAGTTACCCTCAGCGTGGGCGCGGACAAGGACGGAGCCATCAAATGCGGTTTTCCGGGGGCAAGCGCGGAAAACCCCAATTTGGTCAAAGGTAGAATTTTGCTCATTTCCGGACTCTGCCGAGGTATGGTAGAACAAAAATACGTGCTTATGAGCGGGTGTGCGGTTATTGGCGGGGGACCCGCCAGGTTACATTAGAGCCCGCCCCCCATAAAAAAGACCGGCGCGTTGCAACCTTGAGGTCGCAACGCACCGGTTTTATATTTGGTAGGTTACCCACTCAGAACATTTCGTTCACTTCATTCACAAAATGCTCTAAAGGGCGCTCTTGGAAACCCTCTTCACTGGTGCTTTAGCAGTTTTACCCACGCCGGCCTTGGCTGCGGGTTTTGCATCTCCGTCCTTGTCTGCCGCGTCGCCCCTGGCGCTTCCGCGCGCGACCGCACCGATCTTGGCCCTTGTTTCCACCTTGGCAGGCTCTGCTTTGTCTGTACTTTTGGCTGCCGTGTCGGCTTTAGCGCTTCCGCGCGTGCCGCCTGAGGTTACAGACTTGGCCGCCTTGGACGCCAGAGCGTCATTGACGTGCAATTCCAGATCCGCAAGTACATTCATGAACACTATATAAGCGTCATACGGGCTGCCGTAGGGGTTGAACTCGCGATGATCCGAACCGTCGGCAAACCATCTTGTATTCATATAATTAAAATTATCGGCAGTTTGCAGACGCCTCCAAGCCAGCAGCAGCTCGGAATCTTTTATGTCCTTCACTCTGGATTCCAGAGCATAAAGAGCCTCAAGCGCGTCCTGCTGCATATCGTTGCCGGTCCAGGAACTGAGATCGCTTTGCGTCAGCGACCAGGACATGAACTGCGGCATGTCGATTTTAGCCACAGGCTGGTACTGGGCTACCACTTCCGACGGAGTTTTGAAGTCAAAATCGTCATGACGCATAATCATTTCCGGCAACGCTTCCATGAAGTAAAAAACTCCGGAATTTGCGTCATTAAAACCACCAAGGGCGTGATAGTCCATAAACATGTTGATAACTTCGCCCTGACCATTAGTCGAGTGACACCAAGCGGCATATTTTTCCGCAGTAAGGGGCCATTCGTCCCAATTTTGATTAGAGAAACGCAGGGCCACATCGTCCGACAATGTGGCATTGCGCATCAACAGCTTAATTTTCAGGCAATTGACCGGCTGATACACAAAATTGGGGCTGCGCCAGCCAAGGGCCTGATCCGCACCCTCGGCTAAAATGGACTTGAAGCCCAGTTCTTCAACTTGAGCAGCCAGATCGTTATTATAAATCAGCTCGGTATTGCGCAGGCATTGCGGCGCTTTGCCAAAAAGTTCCTTGATGCGCTTGCTGTGCATCTTGACCTGTTCCGTAAACTCTTCCTGGGAGTACAGGCAACACAGAGAGCCGGAATAGGTGCCGCCCATAAATTCCACACAACCGGTTTTGGCCAAAGCCTTGAAGCTGGCTATAACCTCTGGGGCATACTGCTCGAATTGATCCAAAGCTGTGCCGGAAATGGAATAAGAAAGACGAAATTTGCCCTCGTGCCGGTCAATCAGCTTGAGCATGACGTCGTTGGCCGGAAGATAGCACTTACGAGCCATCTTGAGCAAAATGTCGCAGTTGATGTCGTCATCGTCGTAAGTGGAGTTTTGGCCGAGATCAAATATTGTATACCGGCGCAGTCTGTAGGGCTGATGGATGACGAAATTCATGCATATTGACGGCATATCAATGCCCTCCTGAGCACAGCTCATGATAGATACGGTTCAAGTGGTCAGCCGCGTTGCCCCATCTGATGGATTTCAATTCCTCGCGGCAATTCTTGACCAGCTCTCTGGCCAAGCAAGGATAGCGAAGCACGGCGCAAATTTTATCAGCCATGGCCTTGGTGTCCCAGAAGTCCACCTTGAGAGCGTGGTTCAGCACTTCCGACACCCCGGATTGTTTGGAAAGCAGCACGGGAACATCATAAAGCATGGCTTCCAACGGGGTAATGCCAAAAGGTTCTGAAACACTCGGCATGACATATAAATCGCTCAAGGCGAAAATGCGGTCCACCTGTGCTCCACGCAAAAACCCGGTGAAGTGAAAACGGTTACCTATACGCAATTGACCGGCTCGGCGGATAATGCCAGGCAGCATGTCGCCGCTTCCAGCCATGAAAAAGCGCACATTATCCACATGATCCAAAACCATCCGCGCGGCCTCAATGAAATATTCCGGCCCTTTCTGAAAAGTTACCCGCCCGAGGAACAGTATCCTTTTTTCATGCTGCAACCGTTCCGGCACCTTGTATTGATGCTGCACGTCTTGTCTGGCCACGGCATTGTGGACAACTTCTATCTTTTCCGGCGGCACGCCATAACGCTCTACCACAAGATTTTTGGTAAGATGGCTCACTGCCACCACCTTGTCGGCGGCATGCAGGCCGGAACGTTCAATTCGAGCCACGCTTTCGTTAACGGTAAGCCCGCTGCGGTCGTATTCCGTGGCGTGGATGTGCACCACAAGCGGCTTGCCGGTGAGTTTTTTGGCCATTATGCCCGCGGGATAGGTCATCCAGTCGTGGGCGTGGATCACTTCAAAATCATGACGCATGGCTATGGCTGAGGCCGCCAGGGAATAGCGATGCACATCGCCCATCAAATCGGGGCCATAGCCGCCGTTGAGATTGATTGTGGCGTTTTCGCTGCTCACGGTTACGGAGCCGCCTTCCTGACTCACCCCGTTCAGGGTGCTCCATTCCAGGGTTCTGGAATAGCTTTCCGGGGTGGCGTAAGGGTAAAGCAGTGATTCCACCGGCTCGATCAGCATGTTGCTCTGCCATTCTTCCCTGGTGACTCCCTCCATGCGAAAGAACATTTCTCTGCTGACGTTGGTACCCGACGCCGAAACAAGATCAAGATGGGCACAGGCCGCAGCGCTTCCGGGGCTGTCCAGTGAAGCTTTGGGCATTACAAAAATAACCTGAGTATCCCGCTCGGCCAAAGCTTTGGTCATCCCATAGCAGGCGGTGCCGAGGCCTCCGCTGATATGTGGGGGAAACTCCCATCCAAACATCAATACGCGCATTTTCTAGACCCCTCCGGGACGAAGCCCTTCTTCCCATTCCGCATAGACAGTTGGAGCCGCAAGTTGCAGAAGACGCAAAAGTCTCAGGCATTCGGAAATGCTCCAGGCCTGGGCAATGCACCCACCAGGTTTGTGCGGAGGAGAACCGTCAAAAACTTCTGAAACGCAACCGAGACCGGCATCGCGCAAGTGTTCACTAAACAAAGGACGCACCGTGGCCAGAAGACTTCTGGCGGCCTCGTCGGTGTCCCAAGCTACCCGCAACAATGCCTCGGTATAATGACCTAGCAGCCACGGCCACACCGTGCCCTGATGGTAAGCGGCGTCGCGTTTTGCCGGCGGGCCCTCGTAAGAAGGCTCATATCCCTGGCTGCCGGGTGACAGTGTACGCAGCCCATAGGGAGTTAGTAAATTATTACGTACGCATTCCACTACGAAAGGCTGATAATCCTCTTCCAGCACCGGATAGGGCAGCGAAACGGCAAATATCTGATTGGGCCGTATGCTTGTGTCCAGATGCCCGTCGCGCCATACGTCGCCAAGATAACCGCCACCCCGGCTTACCCAGAAGCGTCGTCGGAAATTGGAGCGCAAATCACGCAGCAGATTGGTAAAATTGTACCGGCGATCCTCAAAGCGTGAGGCCAGATGATCGGCAAAGGCCAGAGCATTGTACCACAGGGCGTTGATTTCCACCGGGCAGCCGTGCCTGGGAGTTACGGGAATGCCGTTGACCTGAGCGTCCATCCAGGTGAGCTGGGTTTGGGCGTTGCCAGCATGGAGCAGCCCTTCGCCATCCATATAAATGCCTGGGTTGACCCCATTTTTGTAGGAGTCGATTATTTCCTTAATCGCGCGCCAAGCGTGATCATAAACCCATTCAATATGATCAGGCAGGTGATGCAAAAGCTTCTGTACCGCCCACACATACCACAGTGAGGCGTCAACCGAATTGTAAGCGTGCGCGTCGCCGGCATTGGCAAAACAATTGGGCACAAGGCCGTTGTTTATAGTTTTGCCAATGGATTCCAACACCCTGGTGCCCTTGGAAAGCCGCCCGGCGCAGAAAGTGAGCCCCGGCAAAGCAATAAGCGCGTCACGTCCCCAGGCGTCGAACCAATGGTAACCGGCTATAACCGAATGCTCGCCTTCGGGCGTGGAGACCAGAAAGCGTGACCCCTGGCGCACAAAGTGCGAAAGAATTTGCCCCGACACCGCACAAAGAGTTTTACGTCTGGCGGTCTCGTCAGCCCACAGCTCTTCCAGCGGCTCATCAATGTGCTGAGTGGAAGCCGCCATAAGAATGGGCTCGCCGGGGGTCATAGCAATATCAAAAACGCCGGGCATGAACAGGTCTTCAAGATGCGGGAAGCCCCTTTCCTCTTCGATCAGATAATCGACATTACGATACCAGTCCGGACCCGGGAAAAATTCGAAATTTCCCTGCACCTGCATGAAAAGAGGCGGCATGCTGTTATAGGGCTGAATTTTGAAACCGCCTGGCGAAGGATGAACGCGCACCTGCAAATCCGGATTTTCGTGCGTAAGCTCATGAAAGCTGCGATAGGCCAACAGCGGCTTTATGCGCAACGTAAGGGGTGGATGTTCCCCGTTGCAGCTTACGGTATAACGGAACAGCAGCATGGTGCGCCCCCGCACCAGAGCCAGCTCGCGCTCAACTGACAAATCGCCAACTTTATAGCGGAAATGAGGCCACTCGCCGGTTTCCATTGAAACCAGATTTTCATGCCCGCGCGGAAAGTACACGCCGGGATGCTTTCGCGAGGAGAAAAAGAATTCCTTGCCCCCGGCCAGAACCGATTCCTCGGTGGTGGACAAAAGCACATGCCGTCCAGGAGGGGAAGACAGCCCGGCCACAAGCAGACCATGATATTTGCGGGTATTGCAATATAGGATGGTGCTGGAAGAATAGTCGCCTCTGCCATTGGTCAGAAGCCATTCCTTGCGCAGGGCCTTGCGAATATTCTGGCATTCGGCCTTGTCGAAACAGAACTTCATATTCTAGTCCTTAATGTGCGAATATATTGACATTGTCTGTATTTGTCATTTGAAATAAAACACTGCCGAAGCGCGGTTCCGCTGTTCCCGTCGCTTTCATTTATATATGTTACAGTATCACCAATTATCTTGTCGAGTATTAATAGCGCGTATGCCAAAATTTTTTCTAATTTATCCCCGGCAGACCATGGTTTACTACTATTAAACGGATAAAATCAATATTGACTGAAACTCTGTGCCACATAAAGATCTTAAACATATTTTTCGTGACTTTCTCTAGAGTATAAAAAAATTTCTAGCCAAAATTATTTAGATATGCTAGAGAAATTGTAAAGTTTGGAATTAAGGAAGGAGAACACGCTTATGAAAACTAAACTTGCCATATGCCTGATGCTCGGAACTCTGCTGGCCCTGCCGAGTTTGGCCAATGCGGAGAGAAACGGGTATTATGTATCCGTCAAGTTTCTGGATTCGCTGCAAAATACCGGAGCCGTAGGGGGCGACGACGGTCTTTCAAGCAAAACACTCAACAGCGTGGGCGTAGCTGCCGCTGTTGGCTTGCACCTGCGCGATCTTCTCGACTCCCCGGTTCCGTTACGCCTTGAATTCGAATATGCCAACCGCACCAAAATCCATGATTCATGGAAGGGCAGCCTCTCTGGCGGAAGAGGTTTCGACGGAACCTGGCAGGTGCAGACTTTCCAGATCAACGGCTATTATGACATCGAAGTCGGTGGCCCTCTGGTTCCTTACGTGGGCGCGGGCATCGGCCTGAGTTCCATTTACGGCGAATTGACCTCCACCAGCGTGTACACCGGCTACAGACACAGCTCTTCAGACATCAGCTGCAGTCTGGCCTGGAACGTAGGCGCGGGCGTGGCCTATGAACTAAATCCCAATGTCGCTCTTGACGTGGGCTACCGTTTCGCCGGTTTCGGCAGCAGTACTGTGCGCCATAACAGCTCCGATATCAACAATTATTTGACCGCCAACGAATTTTCGGCCGGTTTGAGGTTTTCGTTCTAGAGTATTTTCGAATAACACAACTCAAATACACTAGAAAAAATTACGATCACCGAAACTCACCGGTTTGATAGGGGGGGCAGGGGGGCGAAGGAAAAATCTTCGTCCCCCTCGACTTTTCTTTATACTACTGTGTGCCACAAGCCATTTTGCCTGTCGGCCTTGAGGCTGGTTGGCCGAGCCGCCCCTAGCGGCGGCTCGGCATATAAACTTTTATACATCACGAGCGCTGACGCTCTCGGGCTGCCCTGTCAAAGCACGGGCAGCGGCATGAAAGGCTTCGGCTACGCCTCATCCTTTCATGTGCGCGATAAGTTCGGTTAATTTTTTGGCCTGCGCAGCCAAATCACCCACGGTGCGGGTTGCAGCGCGCATGTTCTGTGCCGTTTCTCCCGAAATGCCGTTCATATGCGCTATAATGCGGTTAACCCCGTCGCCCACCGCGGACTGTTCTTCACTGGCCGAGGCTATAACCCTAACCTGCGAGGCGGTGTTGTCGGCCATGCCCACAATTTCCGTAAGGGCCGTACCCGACTCGTTGGCAAAGCCGGTGGCTTCCTCAATGGAAGAGACAGCCCTGTCCACCTGGGCCATGCTGGCGGAGGCGCTTTCCTGAATGGACTTGATGGCATTGGCCACATCAGTGGTGGAAGCCATGGTCTTTTCGGCCAGTTTGCGAACTTCGTCGGCCACCACTGCAAAGCCGCGCCCCGCCTCGCCTGCGCGGGCCGCTTCAATGGCTGCGTTCAAGGCCAGCAGGTTGGTCTGATCGGCTATGTCGGATATCACCCCCATGATCTGACTGATCGATTTCGCGTGCTCGCCCAAAACTTCCATGTCCGTTTTCAATTTCAGCGACTGACCGCGCACTTCCCTTATGGCGCCCACAGCCTTTTCCACCACTCGCGAACCGGCATCGGCCTTCTGCCTGGTGTCCAGAGAAGCCCTGGAGGCCGACTCAGCATTGCCTGTCACCTCATGCATAGTGGAAGTCATTTCTTCCATGGACGAAGCGGCTTCGGCCATGCGGTCGGCCTGCTCCACCGCGCCGCGCTCGGCTTGCTGTATTTGCACAGCCAAATCTCTGGAAGCTGACGACACTATTCCAGCTACCGATTCCAATTGCGAAGCGGCGGCCAGCAGTTCCTCATGCTCACGCATAGCGCGTGATTTTTCCATTTCAGCTTCTCTCAGGGCCGCTCCGACCTTCAGCGACTGTTCTTCGGCCTCGCGGCTCTTGTCGTGCGCGGTCTCAATAAAACCGGCCAGGCTGGCGACCATGTCGTGCAGGCTGTGATGCAAATCGCGCATTTCCCCTGTGTAATCACAAGCCTCCGGTAAAGCCTTCAAGTCTCCCCCGGCAATTTTGCCGGCCACGGCAACTATGGCTCCAATGGGATTGCTGATCGTGCCCGCGAAACGCACGGCGGCCAGCATCAGCACCAAGGCTATCCCCAGGGAAATGAGCACTATTTTTATCAAAATGCTGTTGGCTTCGCTGTAAACTTCGGCGGAATCAATAATAGCTATCAATTTCCAGCCCCTATAACCTTCAATCACGTTCACAAAGCGCTTTTTCCCATCAATTTCCGCTTCAAAAAAGCTGTCCCTGTTGTTTGAAATTCCTTTCAGGGCGGGAATCACTCCTTCACCGATATTTCTGAAGGCCAAATCTTGGTGTCCGGGGTCCGCCAGAATGGTGCCGTTACTTTCCAACAGCATCACATAGCCCGTGTTGCCTATTTTAATGTCGGAAATCATCTTCACTATAACGCCAAGAGAAATATCCAGAGTCAAAATACCTATGTTTTTACCTTCGGTGGACACCTTGGCCAGAACCGAGCAAATCGGCATTCCCGAAAAAGAACTTTTAAAAGCCGGGGTTACCGTGGTTTTGCCCGGAGTCTGCATTCCCAGCTTGTACCAAGAGCGTTCCCTGGGGTCGTAACCGGCACGACGCGGCGCGGAGGGAAATTCCAGATAAGCGCCGTCATCCATGCCCACGCTTACCACGCTGAAAAGGTCATGCGCCTTTTCCAACCGTTCCATCTGTTTGTCCAGAGCCTGCCCCTCGGGCGACAGATCACTGCGACGCAGGGTAACGGTTTCCTTGTTTTTCATGTAGGTTGGCAACTTACCGTACGCCGCGACCAACTCGGGAAAGCTGGCGAAATAGGCGGCCACTTCCTCATTGGTTTTGAAGGTGCTTTCCAGAATATCGCTCACGCGCGCTAATTGCCCGCGCGAGGATGACTCAAACGCGCCGCGCGCATCCGCGCGCATCTCACGAGCCACCAAGGCCACAATACTCAGGGTGGAAATAAAAATGGAAATCAAAAATGCAAGCATCAATCTGGATTTTATGGACATCAGGCATACCTCAATAAAAAAAGTAAGTGTAACAAAAACAATACAAAATAGCGTATCCCAGTCTACTACAAAGAAATTTATGTCAGCACAATATGTTTTTTAAAATATTTAGAAAAATATGTGTTTTACCTGCATTTTTATCTTAATTATGCTTTATTGCGCATAAATAATGTGAAATAAATCACATCAATACAATACAAAAACGCCGCGCGGGCTGCGTAGCCCAGCGCGGCGAGGACAGTTTAACGTTATAGCATTTTGCTTTTGAAATTATCCGCGACCTGAAACTATTTTTTAAGAATTAAGGCTGATTGTCCTGCGCCGCCTTTCACCGGCGGCTCGGAATAGCATGTTATTACGGCGGATTCGCCGCCTCAGTTACGGACACGTTGTGTCCGGACGGCCCTGACAACGCACGGGCCGTCAGAGCGTTTCGCTCATTTCATTCGCAAAACGCTCTAAATATTTTATCCTATGTAAGAATCGGCATGCGGCTTGTACTGCTCCGCTTCGCGCGCGGCCTGTATGGCAAACGCGGCCAGCACCGGTCCGGCCACAATGCCTACCGCCCCAAAGGTTACCATTCCGCATATAACCGAAACAATCACCACGGAAAAAGGAGCTTCTATTCCACCGCGAAGAAAAAACGGCCGTAAAAAGTTGTCCGCCCCGGCCACAGCCAGGCAGCACCACAAGGCAAGGCCCAAAGCCGCGCCCTTGGATACGCCGAACCACAGGTACACGCAGGCCGGCAGCCACACCAGGGCCGTGCCCACAAGAGGTATGGGAGCCACCAGCGTTGCCAGCATGCCCCAAAAACCAGCCTGCGGCACGCCGGCATAGGCAAAGCCAATGCCGCATAAAACGCCCTGAATTATGGCCACCAGTACCACTCCGGCCAGCACGGCACGAATCGAAGCGCGTATGGCCTTAATGAAACGTTCCAGAACCGGAGTGGAAAATCTGGTGGCTATGGCGGCAAAATGGAAAAAAGTGGATGCGTAAAGCACACCTACCATGGCCAGCAGCAGCATAATAAAAATATTCAATCCCATTTGCAGGGTGCTGCCGGCCAAGCCCACGCTGCCCGCCAGCACGGTTCGCACCGCTGTTCCGGCAAGCTTTACGGCATCCATAGCCCAAGTGCGCACACCACCTTCCATGCCGGGAATTTTGCTTACCCATTCATCAGCATAATCCAGAATAGCCTGCGCCTCTGGTCCGGCAAACCAACCGGATTTTTGCAAATTATCTAACATTTTCAAGCCATTAACCGCTTGAGGAGTAACCATGATCACCACAACGGTTATAGGCAAAATTACTCCAACCGCCAGAATCATCGCAAGAATGGTTGTGGCATAGCGACGGTCCATACGCGAACACAGGTTGCGGAACAGGGGTAAAGACACACAGGCCAGACAGGAGGCCAGAAAAACAGAGGACGGAAAGGGCCACAGCAGCACGCACCAGGAAACAAAAGCCAGAACGGCAAAAATACGTTGCATTTAAATTCTCCGTTAAAGGCACAGCGGGCGTATCGCAACGCATGGCTGACGCGCCAATTACATATGCTAATAAAGTAATCATATTAAGATGGCTAACAGAAACGTTTGCGCGATTTGAGCACGGCGTCACTACGCTCCGCCACATTCAATCCATAATCGCACATTTCACTTTTTCTGTCGATTAGCCACAGCTAGGCAAAAAAATCCTACCTATCCCCTAAACATCCGAGTAAAACTTCAGCAACAATTTCCACAACAAATTCGGTTTATGAAAAATGTTAAAATTTTTAATATTTTTTTGATATTGTTCCACCAAAGCCATTACATGCTCGATTTGGCGCTTTTTTTGCAAGAGAAGCGGAAAAGCACCTTTTAAGGCTTATATTGCCCCATTAACCGCAATTGTAACGCCAAGCCTCAGGGGAGACGAGATATGGACATTGCCGCAAGCGAACTGCAAAATATGCTGAGCATAAACCGTCGGCCCATGGCGGAAGCGAACATTTTCCACGAGAATATCGGCCTTTCCGGCGCGGCTACGGATAATCCGGAAGAAGGCGAGAAAGAATGTGGACTGTTGATTGAAAACATGGTGCGGGACAGTGAACGCGCTCTGGCGCTGATCGAAAGGTCAGTGGAAAGCACGCAGGAACGTTTTTTGGAAGATTTGCGCCCAAGATTGTCCGGAATAGGCATAAACCTAGACGAGCGCATGGTGTTGAGTCTTACCGAAAACGGCGAACTGCTCATGGAAGGGGCTTTTTCCGGGGTAGACGACATGGAAAAGATTGCCGACGTCTCTCGCGATTTCAGCGACAGATTCCGCTGCCTGGCAGCCATGGCGGCTATTATGAACAAGCTGGAACTAGCCTGCGAAGCCTTGCGCCGCGTTTCGGGCGAAGACGCGCCCGCCCCAATATACAAGGCTTGCCTCAAGGGGAGACTATCACACTTTTATATGTCCTGAAAAAAGCGGTTTTTGCCCTCGGCTTTGTCGAACAGCGATTTTTGCCGGGTTCGTACAACAAAATTGCCACCACCGGCCCAAAAGTTCCGCTTGCTGCGCCGATAAACAAAAACCGCGTCTTTTTCTTGTCATTTGCCCTTTAATCTTCAAGCAATTCCTGTTTCACCACCGCCTCTTTCTTGATTTTATCCAGAAGTTCGGAGAAAGTGTCTTTGACGTGCTCGCGTATATCTCCGGCAACCACCAGAAAAAGCAGATCGTCACCAGGGACAAGCTCGCCCTCGTTGGCTTCGGCCATCACCGCGAATATGCCGGGTCGTTTTTCCATTTCGCGGCATATTTCTTGCATTTTTTTACGATTAGGTTGTACATTGACTTTGCTTACGGTTTTATGATCCTGGCGAGACCAGGCGCGCACCACGCCGTTGTGAACCAGCATCATGCCGACGTTTTCCGTGAATCCGGGGCGGAGTTTCAATTCTTTCAGGGTATTATTTATATCCATAACACATTCCTCATGTTTTGAGAGGGTTAAGGTATGCCGCGACTCGGCGATTTATTGATGCGTTTGCCCACCATAAAAGAAACCCGAATGAGTGCCCAGGGTTATGTGGTGTGGATTGTGTGGCATACCGACCTGGACGGGGCGGTAAACCAGACTTTACAGGACTATGGGGGAATGCACATCACAAACACCGGCAAGCAGTCGTTGTGGTTCTTCTTCACCTCCGACATATTGCTGGCCCTGGCCCGTCTGGTGGTGTGGGGCAAATTCAACCCGCTGCCCATAACCATGGAGTTGTTTCCGGCCAAACTGCTTCTGGGCGTGCGCCGGGAAATATCGCTGGAAATTGAAACTCTGCTCACCCAGCAGGAAATAATTCCTCTTTCGGATCTGGAGGTGTGGATACATCCCAAAATCCGGCAGGGAGACCTCAATATACCCGGCATTTCCTATGAAAAGAAAGGCGGCAGGCAAGGCATGGCCAACCTGCCTTGGGCCGGGCTTGATGCCGACGTGCGCCTGCCCTACACCTCTTCTCACGGATGGTATGTCATCCTGCGGCCCCTTGGCAATCCCCTGGACAAGAATTTCCAGACCGGCTGGCGGTTCATGTATACCGCCATAGAGAACATTCTTCATACCAACAAGCTCAAGTTTCTGTTACATGAAAATTTTGTCATGATTTCTGTTGAAAACTTGCGCGCCCTGCGTATATGGCTACGCGAGCTTTTGACGCGCTGCAACGCCATAAAGGCCGAACAGCACGATCTGTATTGGCCGTGCGTAAGCGCGGTGATTGACCGCAAAGGCATGCACTTCAGTGTGGATTTGCACAGCAAGGTCAATTTTTTGTGGGACAATCTTGTACCCGATTTCCCGTACATGAGCTACCGAAATGCTTATCTTCTGGGCGAAGGTTTCGCCATTCAGGACTTACGCTTTTCCGGCGACCAGACCAGCATGGACGATTGGTGCAACGTGGTGCTCGACGACGTGGCCAACGCCCAACGCGCCATTCCACTGCTCATGGCCGGCTCGCTCACCGGCGGATCTGGTGGAGGATGCTTCTACTGCGGGGTGCGCAGCCACGAATCAACAGTATGCCCCACCAGGCTTATGGCCCCCTCCAATGGCGAAAGCATCTGGCGCGCCTTGGGCAATATGGACCTTGAGGTCATAAATGAAAGTTTCCGTAATATCGAATCCGTCCTGAGCAAAAACAAACTTGAGGGCTACGCGGAAATTCTGTCTTCCAACGGTCCTACCAGTACTTTGCTGAAAGCTATTCTGGAAACAAATTCCTCAAGCCAATTGCGGACCGTACAAAAATATTGGCTGACCAGAGGACGCGAATTCCCCGGCGGGCAGGAACAGATCAACCTTGTGCGCGACGAAAGCGGCGTGTGGGAATGCCTGGATGACCTGGCCAAAACCGGGCACGAAGGCCAGGGTTCCATGGAAAAGGAACTTCAGACCGCCGTTGCCCGCAACCCCCGCGAACCCCGCTACAGAACGCTTCTGGGCTTCTTGTATGTAGACAAGAATGATCCGACGCGAGCCATGAACAGCTTGAAGGAGGCCAGCGCCTTTACGGCCTCGCCTTTACTGCAGGCTTGGAACGAATATCTCCAGGCCAGAATATCCGAGAGCCAGGCCAGATACCCGGAAGCCATTGAGCAATATGGGGCGGTGCTGCGCGTTTTTCCGCAATGGCGCGATCTTGAATACCGGCAACTGGTGTGCAAGGTAAAAATGGGCTTTGCCGAACAGATTCTGGGTCCGCTACGGAAGATGATCCATGACGATCCGACTTTTTTCAACCGTTGCCTCATCGACCCGGAACTGGAACGTGGGCACATACTTATTCTCACCTCCCTGGCGCCCATGTGGAGCGAGGCCGAAAAGAACGCCGAAGCCGAAAAGGCCAGCATACAAGAATTGTCCTATCAATTGCAAATATGGTTTGACTCGGAACACCCCGTGTCCCGCCGCCTGGGCGCGGAACTGAAAGAATTGCAGGCGCTGTCCGATATCAAGAACTATGTGGCCTTTCTACAAGTATGTAAACTACGCCCGCTTATTGAAAAAGAACTTTTGGAGCATATTCAGAAACAAATTGAAGAGCTTCAGGAACGCTATAAAAACTATTTGGAGCATTTGCAGCTCATTCGCGACGAAGCTTCCTGGTTCCCTTTTCCCAAAATTCTACGGGAGTTCAATCGGGCTTTCAATGAATGCGCCGGAATAATCAACTGGGCCTTCGCATCCAACTTTAAGGAGGTTGACTCATTCCAAAGGGCCAGCTCACTTACGGGAAAGCTCGATTCCCTCCTGCGCGATCTTAAACGCAAGCTCAAATTCCTGCGCGTGGTGCGCGACACCACCCTTTTTGCCCTCACTCTGGGACGCACCTTTTTCTGGATTGAACTTTCGGGCCTGCTGTTGAGTTTCATCGGCGTGCCCCTGGTGGTGATCTATGGAGACGAAATCAAGCTGGGCTGGTTGCGGGAAATATTGGGGACCCAGCAATGGGAAATACAAAAAGTGATGATCATTATCATCAGCGTTATGGCCATCGGCGTAGCGGCCCTGCGCACCACAGTGGTTTTTGAGAAAAAACGCGACAAACTACTGGAAGAAGCGCGGGTTCAGCGTGAAAAAATGCAGAGAATGCGCCTTCTGCGCCTTAAAAAGCAAAGGGCGGCCGAACAGGCCGCCAAAGAAAAGGAAGACGAGCGCATGAAAAGCATGCGCGTAGAAAAACGCATGAATTCATCATAATTTCCTTATCGCGATTGTGATATGATCTTTAAAAATTTAAAGGCGGGAGCGTAATGTCCCCCGCCTTTGTTTTTTTATTTGTACAGGTATTCTATTTTTTACGAAGTGCCGCAACTAATCTAACCAACTCATCCGTCTGCCCGGCCAGTTCCGACACGGCCATGGCCGACTGCTGCATAACTGTGGCGTTTTCCGAAGCCAGACGGTTAATTTCTTCCAAGGAGTGTGTTATTTCGCCGCTGGCCGCGCTCTGCTCTTCGGCAGCCGTGGCTATATTGCGGATCTGATCCGCTGTTGTCACCATATCGGCAACTATTTCCCCAAGGGCCGTACCGCTCTGGCTGGCCAACGTAGTGGCGTGATCGAGCGCCTCGGAAGTCTGCTCGGTGGAGGTGATGCTGTTCCTTGTGCCCTGCTGAATGCCGTTGATGGAATCACCCACTTCCTTGGTGGCCTGCATGGTTTTTTCCGCCAGCTTGCGCACCTCGTCGGCCACCACGGCGAAACCGCGTCCGGCGTCTCCGGCTCGGGCGGCTTCGATGGCGGCATTGAGGGCCAGCAGGTTGGTCTGGTCAGCGATATCCGAAATGGTCACCATAATGCTGCCTATAGCCTCGGTCTGCTTGCCGAGATCCAGCATCATATTCTTAAGTTCCGCCGTCTTCTTGTGTAAATCATCTATGGTAGCCACGGTCTGGCGCATCACCTTCATGCCGCCTTCGGCCTTTTCTCTGGCTTGATCCGTGCTCCGGGCCATATGCCCGGCATTGCCGGCCACCTCACCAGCGGTAACATTCATTTCCTCCATGGCTGTAGCCGCTGTTGTAACGCGATCGCGCTGCACATCGGCTCCTCTACTGGCTTCTTCCACCTGGGCGGAAAGTTCTTCCGTGGCCGTGCCCAAACGGGACACCACGCCCTCAATCTGCTCTGCCGCGCGTAAAATGGCCCGCTGACCTTCTTCGGCAATACCCTTGGCCGCTTCGGCTTCGCGCATAGCCTCCTGCGCCCTTTCGCTCTGGGCCTGAGCTTCTTTACTCTTTTGATTGGCCTCGGCTATACGCGCGCGAAGGTTGCCCACCATTTTATCAAGGGTGTCACCAAGAAATCCCAACTCATCGCGCTGGACGATTTTGAATTCCTGATTTAAGTCGCCGCCCACCACCAGATCGGACTTGCGGCCAATTTCTCCTAACGGCCCGGTTATGGACTTCATGATAAAAATACCTATGCCCATACCCAAAATGGCGGATACAGCCAGAATGCTTACGGCGATAAGCCTGGAGCTGCTGAACAGCTCCGTGGCCTGATTAAGAGCGCGCTCTCCATTGGCTATTTTTATTTTGGTTATTTCGGTGAGGCCGTCGTCCAGCTTGTTTTCCGTGGGGCGCAGAGCGGTCATCATCTGGGAAACCCTTTTCCTGGCGGACTCGGAGTTGTCATCATCGGTTAAATCCCTGATTATGGCCTCGACTCCTGTTTTGTATTCCTGCAAAGTCCTCTGAATGGCAATAATCATATCCTTGTTCTGCTGCCGCCTGAACAGAGGCATGGCCGCGTCAAGGTTCTTGCTCATGCGTTCCAGTCCCAGTCGCTGATTTCTCACGTAGTTGTCGATGGGTTGAAATTCCGCGTAATAAGCGGCATTCCGCAAGGCTCTGGCGGCAAAAAGTAAATCAATATTAGCCTCTTTTATATAACTCAGGCCCATAAATTCGTAGTTATACATAACATCGTTGGAATCATTCAATTTGCTGATGGAGTTAAGACCTACAACGGCGGTAAAGGCCATAAAAAGCAGTAAAATAATTGTAAGAACCGTAATCTTTGTTCCCACTTTCAAATTTTTGAAGTTCATGCTCGCATCCTCTTTTATGGTAACAATTTTGTTTCAAAAAATTTTTTAACGTACCTCCAAAACTCACTTTTATCTATGCCCAATCTTGCGCCGCGGAACACCCCTGAACCACAGCATAAAACATAGTCGGATAAAACGGAAAATATAAAAGGCGCGATCCACAATGCGAAGCGGTCACAAAAAAGTACGCGCCGTGATATATATTTCCGAAAGTATCCGGCCATATATATCACGGCGTGCAAATAAACGTCAAAAACTAATTAATACAATAGATGTAAAAAGATTTATTTTAATTTATATGTTTCTCTAATTCTTGCGCAAATCAGCCACAAGTTTCACCAACTCCTGGGTCTGTCCGGCCAATTCGGTCACGGCCATGGCCGACTGCTGCATTACGGTGGCGTTTTCATCCGCCAGACGGTTAATCTCTTCCAGGGAATGGGTTATTTCGCCGCTGGCCGCACTCTGCTCTTCGGCGGCCGTGGCTATGTTGCGAATCTGATCCGCTGTTGTCACCATATCGGTAACTATTTCCCCAAGAGCCGTACCGCTCTGATTGGCCAGAGAGGTAGCCTGATCCAGGGCGTTTGCGGTCTGTTCCACCGAAGTTATGCTGTTTCTGGTGCCTTGCTGAATTCCCTTGATGGAATCTCCCACTTCCTTGGTGGCGGTCATGGTTTTTTCCGCCAGCTTGCGCACTTCATCGGCAACCACCGCGAAACCGCGCCCGGCTTCCCCGGCTCTTGCCGCTTCAATGGCCGCGTTAAGGGCAAGAAGGTTAGTCTGGTCGGCTATGTCCGAAATGGTCACCATTATGCTGCCGATGGCCTCGGTCTGC
>JAVBLG010000056.1:0-10398 GCA_031553655.1 Desulfovibrionaceae bacterium
ATGGGGCACCAAAGCTGCTTGAAAGGTATGACGCCCCGCAGAACCCGCAAGACCTCAAGCGCCTGCCGTGCATAACAATGGCTCAGGGCGGAAATCCTTGGCATCTGACAAACGGCAAACGCAAGGAAGAGATATTTATTAATCCGGTTCATATCGCCAACAGTGTGAACATCTTGCATGACTTCACCCTCGCCGGGCTGGGCGTCACAATGATGTTGCCTCCGGAAGCGGCTCCTCACGAGCAATCCGGAACCCTGGTCCGGCTCCTGCCCGAATGGAACGGCAGTTCTTTTGACATGTACATTCTGCTCCCAAGTGGTCAGGCTCCTCGGAGAGTGAGGGTTTTTGTGGATTATCTCTGTGAATTTTTTGCGGGCTTGCAAAAACGACAGATGGGTAGGCGCGAGTAATGACGGCTTGTCCAAAGGTAAAATTATAGAGAACATGGCTTGAATTTTCAGTTATGCTACTGTTGCCTTGAGGTTATGATGCGGGTCTTGTGAGCGATACCCCGCAAAGATATCACGGCCGCAAGACCCGTAATGGCCGGTTCAGGGCGGGTGCCTACATTTCCGCCAGGATGGGGGCTATCGCACCTCGACGGAACCAATCAGAACAAGGTCACGCTAAACACCCATCCTCCGGGCAGCAGGCAGCCAAGCGCCGCAAGAAGGCGCTTGCGCCATTTTCTATCGCCCTCGGAAAAGTCCTGTGCCGCCATGACGCCGGAAATAATGCCGCCGCCGAAGCACAACGCGCTGAGAATGACGCCCACCGGCATTTGCAGACAACAGGGCCGGGTGCTGTGTCTGTCCGGCCTCGATGCTGTACCCGGCCCACAGCAAAAGGCCCCCCGTACAACAACAGTAAAACCCGTGCGAGTGTCCCCCCATAACAGCTAGGTGCGGACGTGCGTTTTCAGGGAAAGTCTTTCCGCCTGTTTCACCACGCTCTCGGCGAGTTTGCCTTGTGCCAGGGCGACCTCTTTTTACGCCGCCTCGGAAAGCCCGTTGAATATTTCCTTTGCCGCGCTGGAGATTTTGTCTGGCAGTTCGTCGTAGTATTTCCGCTGATACTCCATCGCCATGATCAGTTCCCACAAGGCGTCGTTATCGGAAATGCCAAAGGCGTCCTGCACCCGGCGCAGCCGTTCCCTTTCCTCGCCGGAAAGCTCCCGCTCAAGAAGCCGCTCAAGGCGGTCCAATTTTTCCGCGTCCATTCATTTGCGCGCTTTATGTTCCGCAATGGGGCTGCAACTGTCCGTGACCCAAACCATCACCCGCTCTCAGGCCCATCAATAAAGAATATGGTTGCTTTGGCACCCAGCCAATTGAAGGCTCCCCGCCTGGAAATCAATCAAATCCAGAGTGGAGTCTTTGTAACGCGCCTGTTTAAGTGAATATCCTGCACTTGATATTGAGAGCAGTTTAATCCATCAACTGTTCCCACTCTATTCCCATAGCATCAGCAATGCGTTTGCATGTTGCCACACGTGTACCGGATTTTTTAGCCTCAATTTTGGCGTAAGCAGGCTGGGAAATGCCGATACGTCTGGCAACCTCATCTTGGGTCAGTCCCAAATATTCACGCCACGCCCGTATGAGCGACAACCCGCCTATGGTAGACATTTTTACAACTTCGTGCGGCAGAACGACTTCTTCATCGGGACGGCCTGATACGCGCTCCATAAGTTCCACATACTCATCATATGGGATCACCGCAAAGAGAAGTGCTCCCCAAAAATCGTACAGATGTGATAGCTACTCATTCACCCAAGGAGAGTAGTGATGTCCCAACGAAAAAATCATTCGCCGGCGTTTAAGGCCAAGGTTGCTCTATCGGCTCTTTCAGGCGACAAGACCATAACCGAGCTGAGCCAGGAATTCGGCATTCACCAGACCCAGATCCATAGATGGGTCAAGCAGCTGAAAGAATCGGCGCCGGGCATTTTTTCCGGTGAAATCAAAACGGAAGAAGCGCGCCGAGAAAAAGAACTCCATGAATTGCACGCGAAGATCGGGCAACTGACTGTGGAACGCGATTTTTTAGCCAAAGCCTGGGGGAAGCGGTGAGCGTCTCCCACAGGCAAGACATGGTCCGCCCCGACCATGTGCAGCTCAGCATTGTCCAGCAATGCATGTTACTCAAAATAGCCCGTTCCGGCCTGTATTACGAGAAAACCGGCGAGTCGTCGCTCAATCTGACGCTGATGCAGGAGATTGACCGGGCCTTTACCGAGTGGCCGTTTTTTGGGGTTCGCCAGATGCGCCGTTATCTTGTGTCATTGGGGTATGGCGTCGGGACAAAGCGCGTCCGCCGTCTCATGCGCCTGATGGGGCTCATGGCGATGTACCAAAAGCCCAAAACCAGCGTACCCAACCCGGAACACAAGCGGTATCCCTATCTGTTGCGCGACTTGCCCATCACGCGGTGCAATCAGGTATGGTGCGCGGACATAACCTATATCCCGATGCGCAAAGGCTTTCTCTATCTGGTCGCGGTGATGGACTGGCATAGCCGGAAAGTGTTGTCCTGGCGTCTTTCAAACACGATGGATACGGATTTTTGCGTGGCGGCCTTGGAAGAGGCCTTGGCGCACTACGGCGTTCCTGGTATCTTCAACACGGACAAGGCAGTCAGTTCACCAGTTTTGCTTTTACCAACGTTTTGCATGAGCACGGCATCCGCATCTCCATGGATGGCCGCAGCCGCTGGTTGGACAACGTGTTTATCGAACGCCTCTGGCGTTCGCTCAAGTATGAAAACGTCTACCTGCATGCCTATGAGAACGGCTCGGAGGCTCGGACCGGCATCGGCAAATGGATCACTTTTTATAATCAAACACGTCCCCACAGCCAGTTGGACGGTCGGACTCCATCCGCGTATTATGCGGAAAATATGGCAAAAGCGGCTTGAGGCCGGGACGGACGTCCCTGTATCGCACCGGCTGTGAAAAGGCAGTTTTACCCCAAAGGGAAAAACAAAAGGCGGAAAAGGCAAAGACAAGCTAACGGAACGCTATTAGCTGTCCGAACAATGGGGACCACCTCTCCCCAAAAAAAATATTTGTCCGTCGATAGTCCGTGCATACTACCCTGTGAGTACTTACCAATCTATGATTCTTATCCTCAAGCTTATTCTCACCCCGATGCTTCTCGCCTCGGCCACTCTTGCCGCTCGACGCTGGGGTCCGATGGTGGCCGGATGGATTGTGGGGCTGCCCCTTACCTCGGCCCCGGTTTCGGTTTTTCTGGCCGTGGAGCAGGGCAGAGAATTTGCGGCCATGGCCGCCCAAGGTTCCATGTTGTCGCTTATGGGTGTAATGGCATTTTGCTTAGCCTATGCCTTCGCGGCCAAAAAAGCATCCTGGACGACCTGTCTTCTGGCCGCTTTGGCCGCTCTTTTTTCTGTTATGGCTATTCTTGGCGGCTTGAGCATACCCACGTTCGAGGCGGCCGTTGTTACCACTGTTTCCATTTGGGTGGCCCGGCGGGCAATGGGCAAGGCAAAGGCCGGGGTGAGCGGGCTGGCCGCGCCCCCTTGGGATTTGCCCTTGCGCATGATCGTGGCTACAACCATAGTGCTGACCATCACTTCCATCTCCACGCTGCTCGGCCCCAAAATGAGCGGAATGCTGGCCGGAATTCCGGTATTCATCTGTGTAATGTCCGTATTTTCCCACCGACTTTACGGCGCAGACTCCATGCATGTATTCCTGGAAGGGGTTGTGGACAGCTCTTATGGTTTTGTCGCTTTTTTTCTGACCGTGGAGCTGATGATCGGCTCGTTCAACTTGCCACTGGTCTATATAACGGCCTGCCTGGCCACCGCCGCCACAAATTTTGCGGCTATCCGGCTGAGTTCCACCGCAAAATAATTTTGGACAGGCGCAGTCTCCTGCCCTAAAATTGTCTTTTAGCAAAATTTTAATATTTCGCTACGCGCTCGGAGAAAATATAAATATCATGACCCCAAAATATAAAACAGTTATCTTTGACAAAGACGGCACTCTGCTGGACTCAGCCGAAGGCATTGTGAATGCCATACGCTACACCGCTAAAAAACTGGGTGTGTCCTTCCCGCCCGGCTTTGACGAGCGCAGGCTCATCGGTCCGCCGCTGAAGCTGAGCTATCGCGACGGCCTGGGCATCGTCCCCGAGATGTTGGATCGCGCCGTGGAGCTGCATCGGGAATATTATGTTTCCAAAGGGCTTTACGAGGCTCAGCTATACCCCGGCATAAAGGATTTGCTGCGCGATTTGAACGGGGCTGGGGTGAAGGTGTGCGTTGCCACTGCCAAGCACTACATTCCGGCGGGAATAATGATGGAGCATTTTGGCCTTACACCGTTCATCCATCATTCTGAAATGAACAATGGAACAGAGCGCAAAAGCTCCAAAAAGGAGATGATCGCCTCCGTGCTTGCCCATTGTGATTCCGAGGCAAAAGAGTCGGTTATGATCGGTGACACTGTTTATGACGTGGAAGGGGCCGTGGGCAACGACGTTTCTTTTATCGGCGTGCTCTACGGTTACGGCCTGCGCAAAGAAATGGAGGAAGCCGGGGCCAGGACATTTGCGGCCAATACCCGGGAAATGCGCGCGGAGCTTCTGGGCGAATAGAACCGGTCTGTTCCTCCGCCGATTTTTCGCGTCACGGCAAGATTTTGCTGCGCGCTGCTTCGGAAATTCCACCACCAGCCGAGTTTTTAGAGCATTTTGCGAATGAAATGAGCGAAATGCTCTGACGGCCCGTACGTGGATAGGGCCGTCCGGACACGAAGTGTCCGTAACGTAGGCGGCAAAGCCGCCGTAATAACGCGTGATTCCGAGCCGCCGGTGAAAGGCGGCGCAGGACAACCAGCTTAAGATTAAAAAAAACGGCTTGAGGAAATGGATAATTTCAAAAGCAAAATGTTATAATGATGTCCGGCGCGGCGACAGGAGGCGGCAGGGGGAGAAAAAATGAAAAATGTCAAAATCGGTCTGGCCCTGGGCAGTGGTTCCTCGCGCGGCTGGGCACACATAGGGGTTATTGAGGCTCTTGAGGAACTGGGCATTCTGCCCCATGTGATCTGCGGAACATCTGTAGGCTCACTGGTGGGCGCATCCTATGCGGCCGGAAAACTGGCTTCGCTTAAGGAGTGGGTATGTTCGCTGACCATGTTGGGAACAGCCACGTTTTTTGATGTTACCCTGTCGCGCTCCGGCTTTGTAAACAAAGAAAAACTGAATCAATTTTTTGAGAAGCATGTGGCGGATAATGAATCCGTAATAGAAGATCTGCCCCTGCGCTATGCGGCTGTGGCCACGGAATTGAACACCGGGCGCGAGTTGTGGCTGACCAAAGGCCCGGTGTTGCAGGCGGTATGGTCTTCCATAGCCCTACCAGGCATTTTCCCCCCGGTCTATTACAAGGAGAGATGGCTTCTTGACGGCGGGCTGGTAAATCCTGTGCCGGTTTCCATGTGTCGGGCTCTGGGCGCGGATATTGTATTTGCCGTGAATCTCAACGGCGATCTTCTGATCAAACAAGTGAGCAGGCCTGCCCTGCCGGAAAAAAGTTCAGGAAATTTTATGTCCAAGGTGGCCGGGGCTGTAAAAGGCAGCTCTTCGACGTTGCGTGGAGGGCGGGACGACAACAGCGGAACCCCGCCCGGCCTGTTGGAATCCATTGCCGGGTCCATAAACATTGCCCAGGACAGGATCACCCGCAGCCGCATGGCCGGAGATCCGCCCGACGTTATTTTACTACCCCGGCTGGGACACATCGGCCTGTTGGAATTTTACCGGGCCGAAGAGGCCATAGAAGAAGGACGGCAATGTGTTCAGGCGGCGCTGCCAGCCATAGAACGCACTTTACATCATATTTTGTAATAAATGCGCCTTTGGTCCAAAATTCACTATTTTCAATCAACCCTTTTCTCTAAATCTGCATTTGGTGAACTATGCGCGTAGCGGTAAGCGATTATGACGGCACTATGACCCGTGGCGGCAAGGTGAGCGAGGAAACTATGAAGGCTGTGCGCCAGTGGCGCGCGGCCGGGAACGTGTTTGGCGTGGCCACCGGCCGCGACCTGAGCATGATCAGGCATGAAATTGAGCGTTGGGACATTCCCTTTGATTTTCTTATTTGCTGCAATGGGGCGGCAATTTACAGCGCAAGCGGAGAAATACTGGCCTGTGAGGCCATAGACGACCATCTTGTGCCCAAGGTGCTTGATCACCCGGCGGGCCGGGCCAGTCTGCATTATGAAATATGCTCTGACGGGGCCACGTTTTTTTACATGCGCAGCCCCAAATCCTGGTTTCCTCGCCTGGGCACGCCCTATACGGAAATCAGCCTGGATGAAGCCTTTAATATGCGCGGATTACAGCAAATCAGCCTGGCCTATGACAACGAGGAAGAAGGGCTGAGCCACGCGACGGCCCTGGGCAATGACTTTGCCCATAGCCTGAGTTCCGTTTACAACCGGGTATGTCTGGACATTACCGCCGCCGGGGTGAGCAAGGCCTCGGCCATCCTCGAACTTCTGCGTCTCAAAGGCTGGCCGGAAGAAGGGCTACTGGCCATAGGCGATGGTGAAAACGATTTGCCCATGATCCGCAGATTCGGAGGACATACCGTGGAAGGAGCGGCTAAAGCCGTGCTGGCCGAAGCTGATATAGTTTACACCTCAGTTGGTGATATGCTTATAAATTTTATGGGTAAGTGATAAGGCAGTTGTAAACGGTAGTGATTCCCGCTCTTGCCTTCTTCCTTAAAACTTGTAAGCCAGGTTCACAAAACCGCCATACTGATGACCTTTGTCGGCTTTTTCGCCATGGAATCCGGCCGATAGGCTGAAATTGGTTCCCAATGCCAGATCCAGGCCCAGGCCGCAGGTGAGAAAATCGCGGCCTTCGTTCGGGCCGATAATGCTGAAATCGGGGTTGGACGCGCCGATGAAGTGCGCGTTCAAAGAAGGCTTGTTTCCGGTTAAAAGGCGTCGATATCCGGCGTTGGCCGAAAAGGTTATTCCGTCTTTGGCGGCGTATTCATAGCGCAGGCCGGTGCTGAAATTGCTCCTGGTTACATCTTTGGCGTTTATTTTCAGGGCATATAGATCGTCGCCGGATTCGCCGCGCCCGTCTTGCCATATGCCTTCGATGTCATAGGCTGCATAGGGTTTCAAGGCCGAGCGCAAGTCAAGACCTTGCAGCACATTGTAGGAAAAATCCGCCGCCGCCCCCAGCGATCTTCCTCCGAAGCCGCTGGTGAGTTCGCCTCGCCGGTCGGTCATTATATCTCTTTTGGTGCGGTAATTCTGCAAGCCGCCGTTTACCGTCGCCTTGAGGCTTATGCCCTGCCAATCCCATCCGCCGTAAAGGCCAAGCCGATAGTCGTAAATATCGGCCCTGGCGTCGCCCTGGTTCAAGCGCCCGTAGCCAATTCCGCCAAAAATACCGTAATGAAAATCACCGTTTAGACCCTGCACTCCCAAGGCCACACCATACATATTGGCGTTGGCCGCGCTTTGTCCGATGCTGTCGCGGCCTTGCGTATGACTATAGCCCACCATGGGTTGTATCCACATTCCAAAGCCGTTGGCCTCGCCGGAAATGCCTGACGAAGGTCCGCTTTCCGAAGTGGTTTTGCCGGTGGACGCGAGCGGTTGCCCGTCGACCTCCGATGCCGACGGCAACAGCGGGATTGTGCGGCGCACCGGCCCGGTCAGCACGGCTTGGCGCAACATATTGCTGAAGGGCAGGGCGGTGAAGGTGGCGGCATGAATGTCTCCGCGCAAGGAGTTTGCCATGCGCCCGGCAGAACCTCCGTCCAGGTAATATAAATAATCCATACGTTCCTGAAGCTCGTTGCCCATGAGCGACCTATACATGGCGTCCATACTGTCGCCCACATCCGCTGTTTCCGATTGGAATCCGGGCAGGGAACCGAGTGACCTGGTTTCCATTTTCAGGCGATAATCGCGACCGTCTGGCGTGCCTTGAAAGGATATGAAGGGAGAAATTTCGATACGCTCGTTTACTTTGGACTCCACAACAAGGGATTTGGCCGCGCTCATAATCTGAAAATCGAACTGCGAATGGGGACGCGCGGCACGGGCGTTGCCCACCTGAAGAGAAGCTCCGTTTTTAATGAGGATGCTTTCGGCCTTGAGCTGCCCGGGAGCGCCGTTCGCCCCGAGCGTAAAGCGGATGACGCCGCCGGGGCGACTGGTTACCTTGCCGGAGACTTCGAGCTCGCTGTCGGAAATTTCTTCCAGGCCGGCAGCGAGCACTCCGCTGTTCCATAGATTGCCGCGCACCAGCCCGTTGCCGGTGAACGTGCCGCGCGGGAGCACGCGCACGTCGCCCGCCAGCTCGGCGCGGTCGGAATCGGCCATGCTCAGGGACGTGTTTCCCTCTTCCGCCGGACGGTTGGAATCTGCCGCACCCAGGGAAATAGTTCCTCCTTCCACCAAAGTGGGACCGGCATAAGTATTTTGCCCGGTAAGATACAATATTCCGCCGCCCTGTTTGCGCAGGCCCAGGTCGAGCTTGGCCAGAGCGCCGGTGGAAGCTTTTTTCTGGCCTATGTCATTGCTCCACACACTGTCATAACCCTTGGTGTCCACGCTATAAATGGCGTAATTGTTTCCATTTTCTGTGCTTTTATCCTCAGGGAGCAATCTGTCGGCATCGAAATATCCCGGCCCGCGCACGGCCTTGCCGGCGTTCAGCACGCCCTGGCCGAACAGTTCCTCATATGCGGCGTCGCTCATACGCACATATTCGGCATCCTTAATGTCGTATTTGTAAACTAGATGCCGTTTCAGGGCGTTAATTTCTTTCCTGGTCAGAGTGGGCTTTCCGGGGTGTGATTCCGGATAGTAAATCATGATTCTGTTGGAATAAGGTTTTTCCGCGCCGGGACGGAATTCCTCCCTGTCCAGCACGAGAAATCTGGGAATATTGCCTTCAGCCAGGCTCAGTTTTGTGGCGGTGGAAAAAAGGGTGTCGGCGATTTGCCTGCCGCCCATATAGGGAAAGGCGCTCTGCACCAGCGCCGCCGCCCCGGCCACGTAGGGAGTGGCCATGGAGGTGCCGCTATTGAATGCATAGGTGCTGTCGGACACGGTTGAATATATCTCCAACCCCGGAGCCATCAGGGTTATTTGCGGCGCGCCCTGCCCCATATTGCTGAAGGCTGCGGTAAAGGCGGCGGAAGAAGACGGTTGCCGGGGGTCGAAGGCGGCCACGTTGATCCAGTTGCGCCACAAATTGTGCTCCTGACCAATTTGCGTGAGTTTGGCAGGCAAAACTCCCATGCTTGTGAGCGCGCCTATATGTCCCTCGTTGCCCGCAGCGAAGATCATCAACTTGTCGGCGGCGGCCAGATTAATGGCCGAGTCGATAAATGGCCTATATTTCTTCAGCCATTTTTTTTCCACGGTATCGCTGTACTTCACATCCAGAAAATAATTGTCGCCCCAACTGTTGCTGACAATGCGCACGTCGGGGTAATTAAGCAACTCTCTAAATGCGGCTAAACCTAAAATTTCTTTGTTGTTTTTCATCAGGGAGCCACAGTTGGCAAAACCGAGCAAATCCGCGTCAAAAGCCGTGCCGTGCATGCCTTTGCCGTCGCGGGCCGCCGCTGCGATGCCGCTCACATGAATACCGTGATTATCGCCGTCTCCGGGCATATAATAAAGCCCGTAGGGATATTTACCGGCAAATTCATTGATCTCGGCGGCAAAAGTGGTGTCGAGCACGGCAATGGTAGCCCCTTGCCCGGTAAAACCAAGCTTATAAGCCTCGGCGGCGTGAATGGCTTCAAGACCAGTGGAGCGATTGTATTCCTTGTCTTTTTTAAAGTCGCCCGCTGTGGCCGCAAAGGCCGCGCCCCCAGTGCCGTACAGCAAAAGCGGAAGTAAAAGCAAAACTGGAAACACTCGAATGCAAATGGATTTTAGTTTCATGCCTGCGCCCTCAGGGTACGAAAAATACGTTTGTGGATGATGTATATTTCAGAATGACATTATTTCTATTTTATGTTGCCAGGCAAGGAAAAACAGGAATTGCGAACAATTTTTTATTGCCGTCGTCTCAGGATACCGCAAGGGCTGTTTCCAAATAGTGTCTTTTGCGCCTATGGTAAGGTAAACGGGCTTTTTTGCTACGGTCGAGTACCGCAGCAAAAAAGCCCGTTTAACGCAGTTATTGGCCAAAAGATGTATTTGGAATTTAAAAAGCGTAGATAAAGTTCAAACTCGCCTTCCAGGCATCCTTGTAACTGAGGCTGTTGCCAGGGATGTTTCCGTACTTGCCCCACACCCCGTTATCAAGCCACAGGTGGATATAGCCGGTTTCCAACAGAACGGTAAGATTGTCGTACGGCTTCCAGGAAGTATCA
>JAVBLG010000092.1:0-36622 GCA_031553655.1 Desulfovibrionaceae bacterium
GGGCGCGCTCCCTCTGATCTTTCCCAGGCCGCCCTTCGTGGCGCCGCGGTGAGAACGGGAGCTACTCGGGGCAAGGGGGAACCCCTTTTGACAAAAAAAGGGTTTCCCCCTTCCCCCGGACCCCCATCCCCCTTTACCAAAAACTTTTGTTTTACATCGCTGCTACAGAGTTTTGGAATTTTTGTGAATGAAATTAATAAAATATGTAATGTTCATAACGTAAATTAACCGGCGCTCACCCTTGAGGGTAAAGGCCATAAAAAGAGGAGAACCGAAATGGATGCATTGGGCATGATCGAAACCAGAGGCCTTGTTGGACTTATCGAAGCGGCTGACGCCATGGTCAAGGCGGCCAGAGTAACGCTTATATCTTATGAACAGATCGGCGGCGGCTACGTTACCGCGCTGGTGCGCGGCGATGTGGCAGCCTGCAAAGCGGCTACCGACGCGGGAGCGGCGGCTGTGCAGCGCGTAGGTGGAGAACTTGTGGCTGTGCATGTCATTCCTCGCCCTCATGCCGATTTGGAAAGCGTTTTCCCCTTGCAGCGTAAGTAACAACCGCCGTACGAAATTCTATGCCGAGCCGCCACTGAAGGGCGTCGGCGGATGGAGCTGATTGTGGATTGACACATGCTTTCAAATTCGAAAGTTTCAGGAGTATAAATGGAACTTGGCAAAGTAGCCGGGCAGGTTGTGGCCACTGTGCGTTCGAGTAAACTGCCGCACAACTCCCTTCTGCTGGTGGATCTTCTGGATAATGAAGGACAACCCACTGGGCAACGGCAAGTGGCGCTCGATCCTATCGGCGCTGGCGAAGGCGAATGGGTGATTTTGGTGCGCGGAAGTTCCGCGCGTAATGCCGTAAACCCTGACAGCGCCCTGGATTTGGCCATTGTGGGCATAGTTGACCAGGTTTCCTGCGCCGGGAAAGCTTTTTATAAGAAAAATTAGAGCATGTTGCGAACACGTTGAGCAAAATGTTCTGAAAAATAAAGTTTCAGATAATGGATAATCTAAAAAACAAAATGCTCTAAAAGGTTCTGTCATGCAACAGCAAGATGTGGAACGCATAGTGGCCGAGGTATTGAGCCGTTTGGCCGCTGGAAGCCGGGCGGCCGCTCCGGCCCCGGCCGGTGGAGACTACGGCATTTTCGACAGTCTGGACGAAGCGGTTGGCGCGGCAAAAACAGCTTACCCCCAAATAAGCACTATCGCCGCGCGGGAGCGTGTTATAACGGCCATACGCGAAGCGGCCGCGCAAAACGCCCGGATGCTGGCGGAAATGGCTGTGTCTGAAACCGGCATGGGCCGCGTTGAAGACAAATATAAAAAGAATATGTTGGTGGCAACGCGCACGCCCGGCGCCGACGCCCTTTCGCCGGTGGCCATTACCGGCGACGCCGGGTTGACCCTGATCGAAAACGCGCCCTGGGGGGTGATTGCCTCGGTCACTCCGTCCACCAATCCGGCGGCAACAGTAATCAACAACGGCATCAGCATGATTGCCGCGGGCAATGCCGTGGTTTTCGCCCCGCATCCCGCCGCCAAACGGGTGTCGCAAAAAGCCATACAGGTGCTCAACAAGGCTGTGGCCGAGGCTACCGGCATCCACAATCTGCTGGTGGCCGTGCGCGAACCCAGCATTGAAACAGCCCAGAAACTTTTTGCCTACAAAGGCATAAATCTGCTGGTGGTAACCGGGGGCGAAGCCGTGGTGGAAGCAGCCCGCAAGCATGCCACCATGCGCGTTATGGCCGCCGGGGCCGGAAATCCGCCTGTGGTGGTGGACGAGACCGCCGATCTCGCCCGCGCTGCCCGCAGCATTTATGACGGCGCTTCTTTTGACAACAATATCATCTGCGCCGATGAAAAGGAAATCATCGCCGTCGATTCCGTTGCCGATGCCCTTAAAAGGGAAATGCAAATGCTCGGAGCCGTGGAAATAAACCTGGAACAGGCCGATGCCGTTGCCCGTTTCGCCCTGAGGAATTATCCCGGCCCTCAGGCCGTTGCCAACCCTCAATGGGTAGGGCGCGATGCAGCCAAAATAGCGGGGCAAGCCGGAATAAACGTGCCGGAAAGCTGCCGTCTGCTGCTGGTGGACGTGGGGCGGGACATTGATCACGCCTTTGCCCGCGTGGAACAGATGATGCCGGTAATTCCCCTGCTGCGGGCGCGCGACGTACATGAAGCCATTGACTGGGCGCTGATTTTGGAACGCGGCCTGTGCCATACCGCCGGTTTGCATTCGCGCAATATCGACAATATGCACAAAATGGCCTCAGTTATGAATACCAGCCTATTTGTGAAAAACGGGCCGCACATAGCGGCGCTTGGCGCGGGCGGGGAAGGGTGGACATCCATGACCATATCCACGCCTACCGGCGAAGGGGTTACCTCGGCCCGCACCTTTGTGCGTTTGCGCAGATGTACTTTGGTTGATAATTTCAGAATAGTATAAATAAAGCGGCGTTTATTTCAGACCGTATCAAACAGGAATGTGGAACCGGGGATAGTTCGGAAGAGGGCTATCCCCGGTTTAATTAAAAGCGTCAGATCCGCAGGTAACCCTTTTCCATAATGGCACGGCAGTTGAAAGCCGGGTGAAAATCTTCGGCAAAGTGGCTGGCCAACACAAAGGTGACGGCCTGTTCGCCGGAGGCCAGTTGCCCTATGGTTTGCATGAAGGCATGGGCGGAAGCATGATCCAGCCCGGCAAAAGGTTCGTCCAGAAGAATCATGAGAGGTTTGCCCACCATGGCTCTGGCCAGGAAGGCCCGGCGCATCTGGCCGGTGGATAAAGTACTCAGCAATTGGCCGGAAATGTCGCTTATGCTCATCAATTTCATGGCGCGTTCGGCTTCACGGTGTTCCTCCGGACTGTATTCGCGGTAAATGCCCACCGCCCCCTCAAAGCCTGAGAGCACAATTTCTTTTACAGAAAGATCATAGTCATAGTCTGTTTCTATCATGTCGGACACCAAACGGATATTCCGCCGAATTTCCGTTATGTCCGGCTCATGGCCGCTTTTACCTAAAAAGCGTTTAATGCCGCCCCCGGCCGCCGGATATTCATACCCAGCAAGAAGACGCAGCAAGGTGGATTTGCCCGCTCCATTGGGGCCCAGCAACAGCCAGTGCTCACCGCCGCGTATGCTCCAATTGATATTATGCAGAACAGGCTCGCGTTCCACATAAATGGTGGAATTGCGAATTTCAACCAGGGGCGTTCCGGCTACGTCGGCGGCTGGTTTGGCCAAAGTTGCCGCGTTGGCGGACTTTGCGGCAGGTTCAGGCTCAATGTTCGCTGGGGTGGCTAAAAATTTGCCGTCGGCCATATACTGGGTATGGCGGATAAAAGGCAGCTCTTCGTGGCGGTGCGAGGCCGATAAGATGGTGGTTTCCGGGGGCATGCGCGTGAGAAGATCGTACAGGCAGGCTCTGGAGGTTTGATCCAGGCCTTCGGCGCATTCATCAAGCAGCAGTACCTTAGGTCTGCGTATAATGGCCTTGGCCAGCAGCACAATGCGCATCTGCCCGTGCGAAAGACTGGGCAGGCGGCGCTTGAGCAGATGCTCTATGCGCATTTCCGCGGCTGTTTCCTCCAGCCTCCTTCGAGCTTCTTCCGTGGGCGCGGTGTAGAGCAGGTGACTGTCGGACAGTCCGGCCAGAATCAGATCGCGCGCGGCGATGTCATGCCGTTGGCGGGTATAAAGCTGCTGTTGGGCCGAGGAAAAAAGGGCGCACATGGCGCGCCCGGCCAACGGGGAAGAGTCCGGCCCCTGCGGGGTGTGCCATTTTATGGAGCCGCCTTCGCGTTGATCGGGCCATATTTCGCCGCGCAACAGACGCAAAAAGGTTGATTTACCGGAACCGTTGGGGCCGACGAGCGCGGTGTGCCCGCCTTCTTCAAGATAGAATGTCACCCCGTCCAGGGCTTTTGCGCCGCGCAGGGTGACCTTTACATTATCGACGCTTATTAGCATGTTCATGGCGGAAACAGATTTGCCCTTACGGTATTTTACCGGAATAAAAAGTTTTCAGGCAGGTGAAGGCGAAAAGTTCCTAATGGGACAGCTTACAGAGTATTTTGCTCATTGCATTTGCAACATGTCCTAAAAATTATGAATGAAACACTCGCCCTTACAAAACCATACACTGTTTTTGTAACCGAAAGAAGCGGCATAGGCGGCCAGTTGGTCAAAGCCGTAGCCCACGTCTTCCACCCTGTGGGCGTCGGAGCCGAATGAGATGGGTACGCCCACATCAGCGGCCAAGGCCATGATTTTAGGACCGGGGTAAATTTCTTTGCACATTTTGCGCAGCCCGGCCGAGGAAATTTCCATGGACATGCCCGCGTCTTTTATGGCTTTTAATGCATCGCGCACCAGATCGAGGCTGTAGGGCATATCTAGCCAGCGCCGGAATATTTCCACGGAAAAGATTTTGATCAAATCTGGGTGCGAGGCAATCTGGAAAAAGCCGGAAGCGGCCATTTTGGCCATGGTCCGGAAATATTCCTCATAGCGGGCCGAGAAGATTTTTTCGTCCACCTCATGCCAGTCGCCGGGGTCGTCGTCGTAACCCCAGGTTTTGAGAAAATGCACGCTGCCCAGCACATAGTCGTAATCGTGAGCGGCTATGGATTGAGCTACAAACTCTTCTTCGCCGTTCATCCAGTCCATTTCCAAACCCACCATTACTTTGTCGGGATTCTGTTCCTTCAGCGCGGTGACTTCACGGATGTATTCCGGAAAGAGGCGGGCGAGGCGTTCGCGGTATTCACGGGTGTAGTTATAGCCGTGGGGCCGGGGTGAGTGCTCGGAAAAGCCGATGAGCGATAGGCCTTTGGCCATGGCGGAGTCGAACATCTCCTTTGGGGAGTGCGCCGCGTGGGAGTAGTTGGTATGCGTGTGCAGGTCTATGGTGATCATAGCTTTTGCCGTGTATGTTTGTGTTGTAAGGTATTGTCACAACCTGATAAACAAAAGTTTTGAAAAGATGGGAGGGGGTTTGGGGGAGGGAAGAAAAAATTTTTTAAAATTTTTTCTTCCCTCCCCCAATTATTTAACTATTTCAGCAACCTTTCGGCTATTGTCTTCGCGGCGCGGCGCCCAGCGCCCATGGCGAGGATAACGGTAGCCGAGCCGGTAACGATGTCGCCCCCGGCGAAGACATTGGGAATGGAGGTTTCGCCGGTTTCTTCGTTAACGGTTATGTAACCCCATTTGTTGCGTTCCAGTCCGGGAGTGGCTTCGAGCAGAATGGGGTTGGCGCGAGTGCCCAGGGCCACGATGGCGAGGTCGGTTTCCAGCTCATAGGTGTCACCTTCGATGGCTATGGGGCTGCGGCGTCCCGAGGCGTCGGGGTCGCCGAGGCGCATGCGTTGCAGGGTAACAGATTTGAGCACCATATTTTCGTCGCTGTTGAAGCGCGTGGGCGCGGCAAGCATTTCGAAGATGATGCCTTCTTCCTCGGCATGTTCCACTTCTTCGTGCCTGGCCGGGAGCTCCGCGCGGGTGCGGCGATAAACAATACGCACGCTTTCGGCCCCCAGACGCATGGCGCAGCGCGCGGCATCCATGGCCACGTTGCCGCCGCCGAACACGGTTACGTGGCGGCCGGGGTAGAAGGGCGTGTCGTGATTGGGGAAGTCATAGGCGCGGCCCAGGTTGGCTCTGGTGAGGTATTCATTGGCGGAGAACACGCCGATGTTGTTTTCGCCGGGAATGTTGAAGAAGATGGGCAGGCCCGCGCCAACGCCGATGAACACGGCTTTGTAGCCTTCTTCGAACAGGTCTTCCACGTTGAAGGTGCGCCCGCCGACGTAATTGAGCTTGAAGTCAACGCCCAGGCGGCGCAGGCCGTCGAGTTCGGCGGCCACGATATTTTTAGGAAGCCTGAAGGAAGGGATGCCGTAGATTAGAACGCCGCCCGGCTCGTGCAGAGCTTCGAAGACGTCAACGGCGATGCCTTTTCCGGCCAGATATCCGGCCACAGTGGTGGAAGCGGGGCCGGAGCCGATACAAGCCACTTTCAGGTCTGGGTTGGGGATGGCGCAGGCGGCGTCGCCCGTGATTTGCTCGCAGGGGTTGGCGGCCAGGAAGTTGTCGGCCACAAAGCGTTCCAAACGGCCTATGGCCACGGGCTGGCCCTTGGCTTTGAGCACGCAGGAGCCTTCGCACTGATGTTCCTGCGGGCACACGCGACCGCACACGGCCGGAAGACTGTTGGTGGCGGTGATGGTTTTGTAGGCTCCGTCGATGTCGCCTTTGGCCACCTGCCCGATAAAATCCTTAATATTTACTTCCACCGGGCATCCGGCGATGCACTTGGGCTTTTTGCATTGAAGGCAGCGCGCGGCTTCGGTTTTTGCCATTTCCAGGGTATAGCCGAGGGCGACTTCATCGAAGTTTCTTCTGCGGACCTCGGCCGGTTGGCAAGGCATATCCACTCGGGGGGCAATGGGTTTCTTAGCGGGCTTTTTATTTTCCATGGCAGGAACACCTGTAGGTTTCGTGGCAAATTTTTTCCTGGGCGGAGTAGCTGCCGAGGCGTTTGCGAAGTTCGTCAAAGTCCACCAGTTGGCCGTCGAATTCGGGGCCGTCCACGCAGGCGAATTTGGTCTGGCCGCCCACGGTCACGCGGCAGGCTCCGCACATGCCTATGCCGTCGACCATCAGCGAGTTGAGGCTAACTGTGGTTTTGACATTAAAGGGTTTGACCGCTCTGGCCACAGCGGCCATCATGGGCACGGGGCCTACGGCCACCACTTCAGCCACGGAGGGGTCTTTTTTCAGATATTCGACCAGGGGCTCGGTGACGAGGCCTTTGATACCGTAGCTGCCGTCGTCGGTAGTGATGATCATTTCATCGGCGAATGAGGTGAGTTCTTTTTCAAAGAGCAGCAGGTCTTTGTTGCGCGCGCCGATGATGGCCACCACCTTGTTGCCGGCTTTGTGATTGCCTTTGGCGATATGGTGCATGGCCGCTATGCCGGTGCCTCCGCCGACGCAGATTACCGTGCCTTCTTTTTCGATGTGGGTGGGCTTGCCGAGCGGGCCGCAAAAATCAAGGATGCTATCGCCTGCTTCCAGGGTCTCGAGCTGGGCCGTAGTTTTGCCGAGCACCAGGTACACTATGGTGACAGTGCCTTTTTCCGGATCGCAGTCGGCCACGGTAAGGGGGATGCGCTCGCCGGTTTTAGACACGCGCAGCATGATGAAGTGCCCCGGCCTGGCTTTTTTGGCCACTTGCGGCGCGTCAATGACCAGTTTGCTGGTCATGCCGGGGATCAGCCGCTCTTTCTCAAGGATTGTTACTGGCATAATGGCTCCTGTATCAGTGTATACTCAAAAACGCCGCCACTGGTTACACGGCGATTTTCAGACGAAATAATAATCACCAAAATATATCGTATGGTAAAGGAAGAACAGAGAAGTGGCAAGCACGACATGGGCAGGGTTGGGGCGTACATACTTCAGTGGAAGAGGCCCAGCTCATCTGTGATGCGCTGTTGCGAATATTCGTTTCATCTTCGTTTTGTTCGCAACTTGATATGAACCTTTCCAAATCGGGCTGGTTTGTCGAATGGCTTGTATTATGGAACACCGCGCAAAATAGCGTTTAATGCGCCGTCAGACAAGGAAGACAAGTTTGCGCGAGGGGAGCTGTACTCTTATGGTACTGCCCCCCTCGCGCAAATGAAGTCTGACGCCGTATCACGGCGCATTAAACGCTATTTTGCGGGGCAGACTCTGTTCTTGCCACTGCTCTTGGCCGCATACAGGGCCGCGTCGCACCTGGCAATGAACGAGGCCAGATCATCACCCTGCTCCGGAACCAGGGATGCCGCGCCGATGCTTATGGTAGTTGGCTTGGCGTCCGGCTCGTAAGGGTTGGGAATGACGGCCGATTCAACATTGGAGCGCACTTCTTCGGCTATGATCATCGCTCCATCCAGATCGGTACTGGGCAGGATCACGGCGAATTCCTCTCCACCTATTCTGGCCGCGAAGTCGGTGGTGCGCTTGAGGGTGCTTTCAACGGCCTTGGCCAGATGTTGCAGCAATACGTCGCCCTGGGGGTGTCCGTAGGTGTCGTTATACAGTTTGAACCTGTCTATATCGAGCATCAGAAGGCCCAGTGGATGTTTTTCTCTGACGGCTCTGGCCCATTCTTCGTTGATGCGGTCGTCGAAGCTGCGGCGGTTGGCTATGTCGGTGAGGGCGTCAATTTTGCCTATGCGCTCGATGGTGCGCATATGCTTGACTATCTGGATGTGGGTTTTTACCCTGGCCTTGACGATGGCATTGTTGAAGGGTTTGGTGATGTAGTCCACCGCGCCCAGGATGAAGCCTTTTTCCTCGTCTTCCACGCTGGTGAGGCCGGTGATGAAAATAACCGGAACTTCTCTGGTGAAATCGGAGCTTTTCAACTGCCTCAGCACTTCAAATCCGCTCATATCGGGCATGATTATATCAAGCAGAATGAGATCGGGCTTGTCTTCCGCCGCTCTTTTCAGGGCGGCCTGTCCTGATTTGGCGATATAGAGGGTATAGTCCGCTTTCAAAATATGATTCAGAACGTTAATATTGGACTTTTCATCGTCCACGATCAGGATGCTGAACTTATGTCCGTCGTCCATGCCTCAAGCCTCCAGGATTTTTTCGAAATCGCTTATATTGTCAAGAGCTGACTCAAATTCATAATCTTCGATATTGCGCATCAGCACCGAGCATATTTCCCCGGCGGGCGAAATAATATCTCTTATTTCATCGAGATAGTCCAGACTTTTGGAGTTGCCGTTTTTGAGCAACGGCTTGAGCCTGCACACGAGTTCAGCGGCTTTTTCCTTGTTTAATTGACCGTTGTTGCCGATTGGCCCGGCATTTTCCCTGAAGCGCGGCGCAAGTTCGTCAACAACTTCCTCAAGGGCCGCCTTGAGGGCGCGCAATTCGCCCGCATCAAGGCCCGGGCTGTTTTCGGACAGGGAATGTTCCACACTTTGGGCAGCGGCCGACAGTCTTATGGCCCCTATGGTGCCGGCCACGCTTTTCAGTGTGTGGACCAGGCGATGAGCCGATTTTGTGTCGCCTGATTTCAGCAATTCTTCAAGCTTTTTAAAAGTATCTTGATTGTCGCTGTAAAAATCGGCCTGCAATTTGGCATAAAGCGCCTCGTCATCGGCGGCTCTTTCAATGCCCACATCGCGGTCAATGGCGCTTTTAACCTGTTGTTCGGGCGGTTTTTCATGGCTGACAGGGCAGGAAAATCCGATTGGGGTGATAAATTGTTGTAAAATATCCCATAATTCTTGAGATTTGAACGGTTTGCAAAGATAGCCGGACATGCCCGAGTTTAAAAACACTTCCCTGTCTTTGGCCATGGCATTAGCGGTAATGGCCACAACAGGAGCTTTGTTGCCGATTTCCCGCAGGTGTTGAGAGGCTTCCAGCCCGTCCATTTCCGGCATGTGGATGTCCATCATGATGATATCGAAAGGCTGCCCCTGATCCTGACGGCTCCGGGCTGCTTCCACACCCTTGCGGCCGTTTTCGGCAAGGGTCACCTCAAAGCCGACTTTGCGCAAATGCTCTTTTATTACCTGCTGATTAATGGCATTATCTTCGCAAACCAGGGCGGAACCGCTGAAAAGCGGCTTGCGGGACTCGGGAAGAGCTGTGCCGCATTGCAGTTCCGACATGTCAGGCACATCAGCGGCTTCAAAAAAAAGATCAAAGCTGAATTTACTGCCCAAGCTTGGCAGGCTTTCAACTTCGAGTTCGCCGCCCATGAGCTCAATAAGATTTTTGGTTATGGACAGCCCCAGACCGGTACCGCCGTGCTTGCGGGTAGTGCTGTTGTCGGCCTGGGTGAACGGGTCGAATATTTTGGCAATTTGCTCGGAAGTCAGGCCGATGCCGCTGTCTTTGACCTCAAAATGTATTTTGTAGTGGCCTTCAGGCTCCTGCGTGGCCAAAGACAGCAGCTTCACAATGCCGTTGTTGGTGAACTTTATGGCGTTGGACAGCAGGTTCAGCAAAATCTGGCGCAACTTGGTGGGGTCGCCCAACAGTTTTTTGCTTATTTCAGGCTCGGCGTAAAAGAACAGGGTGATGTCTTTTTCCTCGGCTTTGATTCCGCTGATTTCCTCGCATTCCTTGAATACCTCGTGCAGGCTGAAGGGTATTTTTTCCAGAACAACCTTTCCGGCCTCTATTTTGGATATATCCAGAATGTCGTTGATTATATTCAGCAGGCCCACGGCGCTGTTCTTGATTTTTACAAGATAGTCGCGCATACGATCCGAAAGGCCATCCTCGTCAAGGGCCAGTTCAGCCAGGCCGATCACTCCGTTCATGGGGGTTCGTATTTCATGGCTCATATTGGCCAGGAACGAAGTTTTCATTTCCGAGGCTTCCTCGGCCACTCTGGCGGCGTCGAGCAAAGCCTGCTCATGAGCTTTCTGCCTGGTGAGATCCAGGCAATGCACGGCAAAGGCCTCCTGATTGTCATAAATAAACGGTCGGGCGAACACGTCTATTTCAATTACCAGGCCGTCAAGCCTTTTCATATTGCAATTGAAGCTTACACCGCGGTCAAGCTGTCTGAAGGCCTCACCAAGCTCCATACCTTCGCTCATGTGCAGATATGCGGACAGGGGCAAGCCGACAATGTCACGTTCGCTGTCGGCCCGGCACATGCGGATAAAAGCGGCGTTGCAGCCCAGAACGAGACCGCTGTTTTTAGCGGCTACGCATATGGGCGCGGGTATTTCATCCAGAATGGCCCGGGTGTCCGTATAGGATTTTTTCAGTTCCCGCTCGGTCTTGATTCTTTGGCTGGTGTCGTTTTCCACGCAGGCAAAATAGCCTTCGTTGGGCGAATAGCAGACTACCTCCAGGGTTTTTTGCGTGGTCGGAATGTATTTTATGAAAGATGCCTTGCTTTGGTTGGCGGCAACATCCGCATAAACGGGCAAAAATGTTCTGTCGGCCTCGGGATTCCCTTCAAACAGGGGGCGGCCGACAATGTCGGCGGCTTTGTAGCCTTCCAGCAACTCAAAAGCCTCGTTGACCATTTCAAAAATTATGTCGGCTGGTTGGCCGTATTGGTCATAAATAATTTTTCCAAGGCAAAACCCGGTGCTCATGGACGAAAACAACTGAGTCAGGTCGTTTTCTCTGGCTTTCAGGGCGCGTTGGGCTTCGACAATATGCGTTCGATCGATCATGGCCAAGGCTACCTGACCGGACATGGGCGAATAGAGCACGCCGTTGACATGCTTTTTGAAAAAGTAGCTGTAACGTTCGAATGAGCGTCCCACACCGCTGTTAGCTACCATCAGATAGGACGGCAACCATTCAATGTCACCAGCGCACACTTCAGAAAAAAGCCTGCCCGGCAGGGTTTCCAAGGGCTGGCCCACAAAATCGGCATAGGCTTTGTTGGCCATTACTATGCGCAGATCCTGTGTTTCGTCCGGCTTGTAAGCTATTTCATACAGGCAAAAGGCATTAGCCAGATTGTCGAAAATATTGGTAAGCGTGTCTTCAAGAGCCTTGTGCTCTTTTTCGATCCGTTTTTTTTCGGATATGTCGTGAAAAATAGATACCGAGCCGATTATTTCCGACTTGTCGTCAAGGATGGGCGTATAGGAGGCGGAGCAGTCGATCCTTCGTCCATCTTTGTGCTCCCGCACCACTTCGCGGTGGGCGATATGTTCGCCTTTCATCAGCCGCGCGTTGATTTCGTCTATTTCCGCCGCGCCTTCAGAAGGAGCATAATTCTTGGTGGTTTTGCCGATTATTTCTTCCGCTTTGTAGCCCAGTATATTTTGCGCGCCCACGTTCCAGTCTTGAATTACCCCGTCGCGATCTTTAAGGATAATCCCGGCGTCGGCTATGGCCACAATGGCGGCCAGGCTGCGAGCTTTATTTTCGGCCTGTTTTTGCATGGTGATGTCGTGGAATATGGTGACCGAGCCGGTCACCTCTCCTCCGGAACCGAAAACGGGCGTGAAGGAAGCGGAACAGTATACCGGATAGCCGTTTTTATGCTTTCTTACAACTTCACAGAGAGGAATGTGCTCCCCCCTGAACACTCGGGCGTTGATGTCGTTCACATCTTCGATTCCCTCTATGGGTGAATATTCGAGTGTGGTTTTGCCGATTATCTCCTCTGGCCCGTAACCCAACATATTCTGCGCGCCCACGTTCCAGTCCAGAATGATTCCTTCACGGTTTTTCAGCACAATACCGGCGTCGGCATTGGAAATAATGGCCGCGAGCCTCCGCATATTCTCATCGGCGATATGTTTTTCGTTGGAATCAATACAATAGCCTATAAAGGCGCGCAGGGTGCCGTCCTGATTGTAGTGGGGCACCAGCACTGCGTTGAACCATCTGTATTCTCCGGTGCTTTTGAGCAGGCGGAATTCGGCCGAGTACGGCTCAAGCCTGTCTACAGCATTTTCCAGACCGTTAAGGAATTTGGGCAGATCATCTTTATGTATGAAATGGGAGGGCGTGTTTTCGAGTTCTTCCCACAGGAGCTTGCCCCTGTAGTCGAGCCACATTTTATTGAAAAAGCTGAAACGCAGCTCGTGATCAAGCATAAAAATGAGTGCGCCTGCTTCGTCAATCTGATTTCGTAAAATATTTTCCATAAAAATATATAGTGTAATCCGCCAAAAAAATTATGTAAAAATATGATGTGTATTAAATGTGGAGTAATAAGTGGTTATTTATAATCGCGGGATAAAGCCAAAAAAATAATCAGATTATTTCATTTATGTCTACGCATAAAATGTTCCAGTTTTTATATAGGTGAAATATCAAGTACGTCCAGAGCGGCTATTTCCTCTTGGGCTACGCGAGCGGCTTCGCCCAAAATGCGGGCTTCTGCTTCGGCCCATTCCTTAAGCACGTGCTCACGAAAGCCTTGGCCAAAAATTTCCATTTGCTGATTGCACAGTGCCAAGGCGCGTTTTTCACTAAAAAGGCTTTTGCGCAAAGTTGACGGCAATGGCAGAATTTTGTTCACGTTATGCAGTGTGAGTTGCAGCAGTCCGTTCAGACTGGCTGTCAGCGCGGCTGACAGGGCCGGAAAAATGGTGGCGCTGTCTTTACCCCCGGCTGAAGCCGCGGCCATTATTTCTTTAAATGAATGTATGCCCAGCAGCTTTTCCGTGCCCATGTCCCTGATCAGGCCGGTAAGAAAAACGTGCAGCTCAAGGTTCAGCCAATCATGCTCCAACCTTTCAGGAAGAATGGTTATGCCTTTTTCCGCAAACCAGGCGCGCAGCTCGGCGCGGCATTCTTCAGCTATGGTTTTGCCGAGGCGGCTTAAGCCCTCGATCATTATGGTGGCCAGACGTTCTTCTTCTTTTTGGGCCGTTTTGGTTACATTGGCGAGAATGGAATCCATGCGGCCGCCCTGTTCTCTGAAGCGGGTGAACTCGGGCATTATGACCACGTCGCGCAGCAGCTCGGCGCATTGCCGCCATACTCTGGATATTCCCGCATCCAGGCTTTGCCTGATAATTTTGCGACGAATATTTTTTTCCATAAAAAGCGGCAGGTCTTCCCGCAACGAGGCCCGGCCCCGACGTAGCGAGGCGCTTAATGCCCCGTGCTGGGCCAAACCTTTGGCGATGTCGGCATAGGGTTCGGCGCTAAGGTGTATGGCGGCGAATTCGCCCAGATTGTGGCGTACCAACTGCTTTACAAAGGGCCAGGAACTGCTGCCTCCGGTGAGCAGCACTGTGGGGATGCCGTCGAGGCTGGCGGCCAGCCCGCTTTGATCCACAGCTCGCGCAAGTATGTGCTCGAACCATGAGATCAGATCAACCTGTTTTCCGGCCAGAAGACCTTCAGCCATGGAAGAATGTCCGGCGCGGTCGCCATGCCCGGCAAGCTGCTTTAAAAAGGAACGCGATGCCCGGTAGTTTCCGGCTTCATCCAGAAATTCATCCCAGCCCAAATCAGCTATATAGGCCGATTCCTGACTGACCTCGCGCCCACGGAAATTGCTCCAACGCACCCGTAGGCTGATTTTGCGGCAAGGGTCGGAGTCCATGGCCCTGGAAAATTCTTCTTTAGCCGTGCGGCAGGCTATCCAATGCACGTAATGAGCATTGCCTTCCGCCTCAAGACGAGGCTCGAGTTTGGGGTTGCGTTTCAGAAGAATTTGGTAAATCAGATCGTCGAACAACCGCCCGCCGTAAAGCATGTCGCCGTGGCAGCCGATGATGTCGGCTCGGCGCAGCACGGCCAGATCGCATGTTCCGCCGCCAAAATCCACCACCAGCAGCCCGCGCGCGGCCACCGAAGGCGGCAGAATCCCGCCCGCAACGGCGTTGATCACCGCGCCCAGCGGTTCGCGCAGGAAAAGCACGTCGCCAAAGCCGGCTTCGAGGAAACATTGGCGCAAGGCTCTGCGGTAATGGTTTTCGGCCAGACAGGGCAGGCCGGCCAGCAGATTTTTAGGTTCTCCGATGCGCGGGCGCAAAAGCCGTAAAAAGTCTTCCATGTGGCGGCGAGCCTCGCCATTCACGGCCACGTCGGGCTTGAATTGGCTGCGCATGGTATATCGGCGGCGCTCGTCTTTGGTGGCTTCGCCAAATTCATGCTCGGCGGCCGATCCAATGAGAAACGGCTCATTATCCTTGTAAAGAATTACCGTGGGTATGGCTCCGCCAAGGGCCGCATTGCTCCAGCCGTCGGGGCGCACAACTTCCACCAGAGGATCTTCCGTGGAACCGGTAGGGGGAATGGCACCGGCAACGCAGGTGCTGCCTGTGCCGAGATCCATGGCCAAGTGCCGGGTGGGGGCGGCATCCCCGCGCAGGGGCGCTGAAATTTCTCTTTTCATGCCCGCACCTTACGCACAGTGCCCTTGCGGATCAACCTGTCGTCGTCATAAAGGGGAGGGAGATCGATAAAGCAACAGTCGCCTTCGGCCAGATAGCCCACAGGCTCAAAGGTTTCGCGCAGGCACTGGCTCCAGATCATCGTGGAGGTACTTTTGGCGGCGGCAAATCCCAGGCCGTCCAGCCGTTCCTCAAGCCAGCCCCGGCGTACCGGGTCGAGCTCGGCCGCAAAAGAAGCCAGCTCCTGAGTGAAAGAAGCCATTGCTTCGCGATGGTCGGAGGGAGGGGCTATTTCTTTATCTTCCATGGCTTCAGCCAGATTTTCCGCGCCGCTCCACCAGTGGCGGCAGGCATGGCGCATGCGCATGGCAAATTCCTCGCGGTCAAGAGCGGCGGGCCGCAAGGCCGCCAGAAACCATACGGCTATAAACAGCAATGCCCAGTAAACATTGTTGAAAAGGCCCTGAGCCGAGCCTGAATCAAAAAAATCGCGTAAGGGTATAATAAAATTGTTGAGAAAATCCCGCCCCTGCGTAAAATCACGCGCAGCGGCGAGAAGCAACAGTAAAAACCAGATACGCCGCCCCCAGGTCAAAACTTTTTTTATGGCCCAGCCGCCCAGTTTGGCCTGATGCCCCGAGGCCTTGCGCCCGGCCAGCTCGGCCAGCCACATGCTTGCGGTCATGCCGACAAGGGCGGCAAGCGCCACAAAAGCCCCGGCCAACTGCGCCGTCTGGGCCACGGCCGCCCCGAATAGAAGGCCGACAAAGGCGTTTATCCCGGCCCGCCACGATGCAAAGGCCGCGCGTATCGGCCCGGGCTCCACTTGCAGTGGCGGAAGAGTTTCGCGCAGGAAATTTTCGTGTTCAACATCCTGGGGGGGGTGTTGTTCCAGCAGGGTTTCAATGAGCTTTTGGCGCAGATCATACACACGGGCAGGAAGCTCTTCGGTTTTTACACCGGGTGGGAGGCCGCGCATGACGGAGGATATGAGCTTTTCCAAAATGCCTTCGAACTTGTCGGGACCCGAAGACGCAAATTTATGATTCATAAGCTCCCCCCTTACTTCGCATATTATTCATTTTTAAACATTATTCAAGCGGAACTAAATATTGTTTTATTCTAAAATATTAGTTAAGGATATAGCGTCACTGTAGTGTATAAAATTTTATTTTACCAGGAGAGATGGAAGTGAGTAAGGAAGTCACCGCTTACGAAGTGGCCATGAAAGGCCTTGATAAAGTTGCTAAGCTTATGGATCTCAGCGACGAAATCCTGGGATATTTGCGCACTCCTCAGCGTGCTGTCATCGTTGAATTGCCTTTGCGCATGGATGACGGCTCGCTGCGTTTTTTCACCGGCTACAGGGTGCAGTATAACTATGCTCTCGGCCCGGTCAAGGGCGGCACGCGGTTTCACCCCGCTGAAACTCTTGACGATGTCAAGGCTCTGGCCTTTTGGATGACCATTAAAAATTCTCTGGCCAATCTGCCTGCCGGCGGCGCCAAGGGCGGCATTGCCGTGGACCCGTCCACTCTTTCGCAATGGGAACTCGAACGCCTGTGTCGGGCCTATGTGCGCGCCCTGCACCCGGTGCTGGGACCCAAGGTGGACGTGCCCGGCCCGGACGTGGGGACCCCGCCCCAGGTTATGGCCTGGTTCATGGACGAGTATGAGAATATCTCGCAGCATCGCGAACCGGCCGCTTTTGCCGGCAAGCCCCCGCTGCTGGGCGGATCTTTGGGGCGCAACAGCGCCACCGGCTACGGCCTTGTGTATGTGGCTGAAAAAATTCTGCAGCTGCGCGGCCAGGAGCTTGCCGGAAAGAAAGTGGTTATTCAGGGATTCGGCAACCTCGGCACCTATGCCGCGGAATCTTTTGATAAAAGGGGTGCGAAAGTCATCGGCATTTCCGACGTGCACGGCGGCATCTTCAATGCCAACGGCCTGGATGTTAAAAAGGCCCTCAGCCAGATTAAGGAATACGGCAATCTCAAAAATATGCCGGATTGCGATCAGATTTCCAATACCGAACTTCTGGAATTGAAATGCGACATTCTGTCTCCTTGCGCCATGCAGAGCCAGATAGGCGCGCACAATGCCGACCGCGTGAAGGCCTCCTTTATTCTGGAAGGCGCCAACGGCCCCACTACTCCGGAAGGCGAAGACATTCTCTACGGCAACAATGTATGCGTGGTGCCTGACATTGTGGCCAATGCCGGCGGAACCACTGTTTCGTATTTTGAACTTGTTCAGGACCTTTATCATTATTACTGGACCGAAGAAGAAGCCTTGGACAAGATGCGTATGATTATGCAGAAGAGCGCCGCGGAAGTGTACACGCGTTCCGAAGAGCGCAAGATAAGCATGCGCCAGGCTGCCTGGGTTACCGCGCTTACCAAGGTTATTGACGCCATGCGCATGAGAGGATGGATCAGGAAGTAGCCAATTCCGGATTGCGTTTTTTGATCTGTTGACGCGTTTTTTGGCAACAGCTTTTTCCTTCCGGCTTTCGCAAGGTTCACGTACGCCAGTACGCAGGCCCTTCCGAAAGCCGGTTTTTTTCGTCCGCAACTACCCAATCAACTTTACCTGCGCCCTTTCACGAGTAACGCCACGCGCATATTTCATGCCCGGCAGGCCAAAACACATGGCATAGCCCAGATGATGATCCTCCGGTATGCCCAAAAGCGGAAGAATTCCGGGGAAAGTGCGCATAACCCAGGCGAAGAATCCGTTCCACAACGTGCCCAGGCCCAGGCTTGCGGCGTAAAGTTCGAAATAGCTCAGGGCGATTATGCAGTCTTCATTAGCGCATATGGCCTTGGGCGTGGCCGTTACAACAAGCAAATGCGGGGCGTTGCAAAAAAGCCTGTCCAGGCCTGTTGAGGCATAAGATCGCACCGAAGGATTCAAAATGGGATACTGCCGGGCTTTACGCAGTTCCGGGTCGCGGTCAAAGGTGTCGGCCATAATTTTATATACGGCAAGGCGAAATTCATTCATTTTTTCCAGGCTGGAAATTACTGTGAATTGCAGTTCTTGCACATTCACCCCTGTGGGGGCGCAAGCGGCAACGCTCAAAAGGTCGTTCATGGTATTGGCCGGAACATCCCGCTGTTCGTAAAAGCGCATGGAGCGTCTGGCATGGATCATCGCCTTTAACCGGCCGGGATCGGCCAGATCCGGCTCGGGGCAGTCGCGCGCGGCGCGTCCCAAAATGCTTATGGCCCCTGTGGGGCACACGGCAAGGCAATGCAGACAGCGCATACAATGGTGCTCATTGCCCATTTCGGGATAAGCGGGCATGTTTATTATTTTCGACGGGCAAACCTGGGCGCAGTTGCCGCACTGAATGCAAAGCTCTTGATCTACTTTGAAGTTGAGCATTTTGCCCTCCTTGATTATTTGTTCCATTATAAAAAAAAAGAAAAATTTCTTTCTATAGCGCTGATTCTACGCAAATTTGGACGTATTTACCCGAAATACCTGCAAAGTGCCCAGAATTTACTTGCTTTTTTTTGCCACCAAAATATAATAAACAAAAAATTAAAGTAATTTGTTATTCATTTTAGGTGGTTACGGTGGTTATTTTTTAAAAACGGGTATTGCCCTTCAATCGAGCAACTTGCTGAGTTCCGCATGAGCAACGGCTTAATTACAATCAAAGGTTATTTGTCTCCTATGCCCCCGGCCGCTGATGAAGCCCTGGCCAGAGTGTCCATAATGCACGAAGATATGGAATACCGCATTGTGCCGCGCGGGGCCGGGGTTGACCTGGACGACTATTTGAGCATGCTGGTTGAGGTTACGGGGTTGGCCACTCCGGACGAAGGTTTCCACAGGCTTCAGGTACGCGGTTATCGCATACTTGAAGACGAAGAGTGGCTGGACGATCGCGCCTAGCATCAAGTAGTTTTTGATAGTATTAGCGGCCTGTTCCGGGCCGCGATATGAAGCCCGGCGGCTGTGTTCATTGTGGCCGCAAGGGGACTATTCGTTTTTTCATTTTAGAGCGTTTTGCGAATGAAATGAGCAAAATGCTCTAAAATTACCCATTGCCTCAAGCTGTTCCTGGACGCGAAAACGAAAACAGGGCCGGTACAAGCCGGCCCTGTCCCGTAAAAGAAAAATCGAATTGCTTAAAGCTCCGTAACCGTAAACGGCAGGCCCTGCTTCGATACTTCCGCAAGGAAGGGATCGGGATCGTTTTCTTCCATATGCCATACCCCCGGCTTAAGCCAGAGGCCTTTAAGCATCATCATCGCGCCTACCACAGCGGGCACGCCCGTGGTATACGATATGGCCTGCGACCCCACTTCGGCATAGCAGGCCTCATGATCGCATATATTGTAAATGTAGAAGCTCTTTTTCTGATCGCCGGAAAGCCCGGTCATCACGTTGCCTATGCAGGTCTTGCCCTTGGTTCTGGGACCCAATGAGGCCGGATCCGGCAGCAGCGCCTTGAGGAACTGTATGGGCACGATCTTTTGGCCCTGATAATCCACCGCGTCTATACGCGTCATGCCCACATTACCCAGTACCTTGAGATGATTGAGGTAGTTCTCGGAAAAAGTCATCCAGAAACGCGCCCGCTTAAGGCCTTTCAAATTAATGGCCAGCGATTCCAACTCCTCATGATACATCAAGAAGCACTTTTTCGGACCAATACCTTCGGGAAAATCAAAATTCATCGACCAGGACAGCGGATCGGTTTCCACCCATTCGCCACTTTCAAAATAGCGGCCTCTGGCCGTCACTTCGCGAATATTAATTTCAGGGTTGAAGTTGGTGGCAAAGTGATGTCCGTGGTCTCCGGCATTACAGTCAATAATGTCAAGAACATGGACTTCATCGAGATGATGCTTCATGATATAGGCGGCGTAAACATTGGTTACCCCGGGGTCGAAACCGCTGCCCAAAAGGGCCGTAAGCCCGGCCTCTCTGAATTTGTCCCGATAGGCCCATTGCCACTTGTATTCAAATTTGGCCGTGTCCAGAGGCTCATAATTGGCCGTGTCGAGATAATGCACGCCAGTGGCCAGACAAGCGTCCATAATGTGCAGATCCTGATAGGGCAGGGCCACATTGATCACCAGAGCCGGCTTTACTTTGCGGATAAGCTCGCAAAGAACGGGCACGTCGTCCGCGTCCACAGCCGCCGTATCAATTTTTCGCCCGGTGCGGCGCAAAATGTCCGCCGCTATGGCGTCACACCTGGACACCGTGCGGCTGGCCAGGGTTATATGCTCAAATACCTCGGGATTCATGGCGCATTTGTGCGCCACAACAGACCCGACGCCACCGGCCCCTATAATCAACACTCTCGGCATTCTTTGGACTCCTTTTGAGGGTATGGTTAGAGTTTGGGGGAAAGGAGGGAAAATTTTGATTGGCAGGCTCAGAATTTAAAGAAGATACTGTAGTCCCTTCAAACGCTTTTATGGGGATTTTTAAGATAAGTCCAGAGTTATAATGGCGCTATCCAGGGCTGACGCGCCTCAGCGCGTATGCCCGAGGCACTTGCATTAACAAGTGCCCGAATGCGTTAGCATTCGTAACTAGGCGGAGCGTAGCGACGCCGTACTCAAATAGCGCAAGCGCTGCGATTAATCACCTTAAACGGATGATTTTGTTAGCATGCAAAACAAGATGCGTCAGCCCTGTGGCGCTATCGTGTTTGTAATTTATCGACGATGGAGCTTAGCACCTGCGTCTGCTGAGCAAGGCGGTCAAGAGTCGAGGCCGTCTTTTCCGTGCGATCCACCGCGTCCGAAGAAATTTTGTTGAACTCGTCAATATGCTTGGCCAGCTCCTCGGCAGCCGCGGTTTGCTCATTGGTGGCGGCGGCAATCTGCTTCACCTGGGTGGCCGCGTTCTCCGAACTGCGCACCGCGCGCTGCAGGGCCTCCCCGGCCTCGGCTGAAAGCTTGCCCACGGAATTCACTTCTTGCATAGCCTTATCCATGGCCTCTATGCTTGAATTGGAGGTATTCTGTATGTTGCGTATGGAAGTGCCTACTTCGCCAGTGGCCTGCATGGTTTTTTCAGCCAGCTTGCGCACTTCGTCGGCAACAACGGCAAAGCCGCGACCCGATTCTCCGGCTCTGGCGGCCTCAATGGCCGCGTTAAGGGCCAGAAGATTGGTCTGGTCGGCTATTTCAGCGATAATATCCATAATGTCGCCTATGGAACGGGCCTGCACGTCAAGACTGTGCATTTCGTCGTTCAGCCCCCGCATCATGGCTTGCAACCCCTCCATGGCCTTTACCGCGCGTTGCAGCTTCACATCACCTTCACCGGCCATGGCGCTGGCTCCGGAAGTGTTTTGAGCTGTTTCTTCGGCGTTGCGGGCCACTTGAATAATACTGTTATCCATTTGCCTCACAGCGTCCATGGTGCTTTGCGAATGGGCAAGCTGGGTTTTCGCGCCTTGACCTATGCTGCGGCTCTGCTGGCGCACGTCTTCAGTTACGGACAATACCTCGCCGGAAACCTCGGCCAACTGCCCGGCCGCTGCCAGCATGGATTCCAGACGTTTAGCCTCTTCCGCCGCCTTGACCTGCACCTCAGCCTGCAACGTTTCCGCCTCGGCCGCGCGGCGCATGGCTTCTTGCGATTGCATATCGGCCTCGCCGATGCGTCTCTGTATTTCTTTGATCATGTCCGCAAAGGCATCGCGCAGCACAGCCAGTTCCGCCATGTAAACGCCCTTGGGCTTGGTCACGTAATTTCCTGTAGCCACTGTTTTGGCATAAGCGGCCAAATTGCCCACTGGAGCTACAACGCGGCTGAGAATCAAATAAAAAGTGGCGGCCACGGCCGAACACACCAGAATAAAGGCTACTATGGAGGCAATAAGAAGATTGCGCTTTTCTTTGTTGGATTCGCCGTACAGATAGGAATGAGGCAGCATAACCCCGGCAGTCATACCTCCTCCGATGGGGGTCAACACCAGCTCCCATTGCCCCTCAACGCTGGTTATTGTGCGCTCACCGGGCTTTTTGCGTGTATATTCACCCATAAGACGTACAATATCATGTCCGAAAGGCAAAGCCGATATGGGTTTCAAGAGCATGTCGGTTCTGGTGGGAAAGGCCACCAGCATCGAGCTTTTGTCGTGAATCACGAAAGAAATGCCGTCTATGTCGCCCAAGAGCGCCTTGGTGCGGCTGTTCATGGTGGACAGGCTCACGTCAGCCAGGGCTACACCTACAATTTCATTTCCCGCACTGTAAATGGGGGCGCTTACCGAGGTCATAAGCACGTTGCCGTCATCCACGGAAATATAGGGCGCGCTCCAGAAAAATTTCTGTTCGCGTTTTTGTTTTTTGTTCCAGCCTTTAGGTAGAGCCGAAGCATACCATTCGCGATCGAAAAAACTTTCTTCGTCAGACGGCGAGGTGGTAACGGCCCCCTTGTCCCAATTGGCATAGGGGTCGAAAAGTTCCACTCCAGGCAGGATAACCCCCGGCTCAAAAGCCATGCAAAAGCCATATATACCGCTTTGTTCGCCTTGTCGCTCCAGGGCGCGGGCCAGGGCGGCGGAGATGTCGTTTTCCGCCTGTTCCTTGTTGGCCAATCTTTGGCGGCGTTCGTAAAGCTCCGTGCCCAGGCTGGAAAGCGCTACGGCCTGATTGGCCGAATATTCCATAAAATCTTTCAAGTTGCCCGCCTCAACATGAATGCCGCTGATTACATCCTGTAATCTGACCAAGTCGAGATCATCACGTAAGACCCATATTTGCCGGAGTAACCCGGCCGACCATAAAATTCCGATGATGCCTATCATAGAGAAGAAGAGAATGATGCGTGAACGTATGGACATGACAAATGCCTTCTAAAAAATGTTATAGCGTAATGGAATAGCGAGAGAGCCTGGTAATCTATACGGCTGAAAAATAAATATAATTAGATCATATAGCGTACTTTTTAGGCGGAATTATTTCAGGAGTCAGATTGGGTTGCTTAGAGCGTTTCGCTCACGAAATTCTCTAAGCAAAATGCTTATAGATGTAGAAGGGGGTGGAGTGTGTTTATGAATGGTTTTTAAAAATATGAAATTTTAAGCTCTTCTGAAATGAGTCCTTTTAACCGGTGAATTTTGTTTTACGGCAAGAAAAAAGCAAATCTGGACTGGGAATAGTACTTTTGGGTACAGGCCCGGCCCGGATTTGCCTTTTAACGCAGTCCTGGGAGCAAAAGGCAATGGTTAAAATTATCTGGAGCCCTTGGGGAAAAGGACAACTCCGATAGTTTTGAGTATGATTTTGAGGTCCAGCAGTATGGACATATTTTTAATGTAATACAGGTCATATTCCAGCTTGTGTCTGGCGTCTTCCACCGAAGCGCCATACGGGTAGCATACCTGAGCCCAGCCGGTTACACCAGGCTTGATGCTGTGGCGCAGGCTGTAATAGGGTATGGATTCCTTGAGCATGGTAACAAATTCCATGCGTTCCGGGCGAGGACCAATGAGGCTCATGTCGCCCTTGAGCACATTATAGAGCTGCGGCAGCTCGTCTATGCGCACTTTGCGGATGAACTTGCCGAAACGCGTTACCCGTGTGTCATTTTTGCTGGCCCAAACCGCCCCGTCTTTTTCCGCGTCTATGCGCATGGAACGGAATTTGTATACCGGAAATTCTTTTTCGTGCAATCCCACCCTGTTCTGCTTGTAAATAATCGGCCCTTTGGACTCCAGGCGGATAATCAGGGCGCTTAAAAGCATCACCGGCGAAGTTATAGTTAGCAAAAACAGTGAGATAAGCATATCAGTGGCTCTTTTCAGGCGGCGTAGCGATCCTCGGGTATTAAGTGAAAAGCCGTCATCAAGCAGCAGCCATTCGTCGCTGATGTGATGCACGGGCAGGCGATGCACCACATGCTCGTAAAAAGAGCGTATATCTACCACCATTGTCCCGCGCAGCTTGGCCATGAGCAGTTCATGGGCGATGTCATCGTCAATGGGGGCGTCGGGCAGAAGAACAATCATTGTGGCCCCGTGCTTCTGGGCCGTTTCCAGAGCTGAAAAAGAATGTCCCAGCCAGGGCAGGCTTTCGCCATTGTTAAGGCCCTGTTCTCCCACATAGCCGATCAGACGCGCGCTGGGCAGGCTTTCGGCCAGAAGTTGGCCCACCTTCCCGGCGCGATCGGTGCCGATCAGCAGCACACGCAGGGGGTGGGTGAGCTTTTCCGCGTTGCGATAGTACAGATAGCGCCAGGCCAGACAAAAGAATAGGGAAAGGCCGAAGAAAACCGTCAAGGTTTCGCGGTCGAACCGCCAATGATCAAAGGTATAGGAAGCTGTTGCCGAGCAGATTACCGCCAGCACCGCCGATATGGCAGTGCGGCCGAAGGTGTCGCGGAAATCTTCGGCTCCGACATTATAGGCGTCCAGTATATATAAGAAGAGCATGTAGAAGAAAATAGTGAAGAGGCAGGCCCCGGTGTAGTCGTCTATAATGAACAGATCGGGCGTAAGGGTGAGAAAACCGCTCACAAGCAGAGAAATAATGATGAAAAAAGCATCAAAGGCCTGCAAAAGCGCCATACGGTAATCGCTGATCACGGATTTTCTCCCTCAATACATAGCATTTGCTTTTGAAATTATCCATTGCCTGAAACTGTTTTAAAAAATTAAGGCTGATTGTCCTGCGCCGCCTTTCAGCGGCGGCTCGGAATAGCATGTTATTACGGCGGCTTCGCCGCCTACGTTACGGACACTTCGTGTCCGACGGCCCTAACAGCGCACGGGCCGTGAGAGCATTTCGCTCATTTCATTCGCAAAACGCTCTAAAATGGAAACCCGAGAAGAGTATATCAAAAGCTTTCGGAACGGAATGAGTAAAAAGCCCCTTCCGGCGCTTATTTTCCGGAAGGGGCGCAAGGCCATTTGTGGATCAGGTTTTACAGCGTATTTTTTCCATGCTGTTCGCGCATTTCAGCCACAGAGGCGGTGAGCGCGTCGCCGTCGATAACCATTTCCATCATGCTGATTTGTTCTTCCCAGGCGGCGGCATCAGCTTCAGCTTTGAGAAGGGGATCCAGAATGTGATATACAGGGAGTCCCAACGAGACTCCAGCCAAAGGACCTGCGAAAGTCGGGTCGCCGGCGGTGACGGTTTCGGCGTAAATACCAGCGCCTTCCTTGTCGGAAGCGCCGAGGACAACGATTACATTGTCCGCGCCGAACTTTTCAGCCGCATCTTTTACCCGCTGCTGGTTCTGCAGATCCATGGCTCCTGCCGCAGTTCAGACAAAGCATTCGGTGGCTGAAAAAACCACCTCGGCTCCGCTGTTGGCGAAGACAGCTTCCATGGCCGGGCTCGGCACGCCGTCCCGTTCGCCAAGGAGAACCAGCTTCTTGCCGGTTAACTTACCCATAACTAACTACTCCTACCTCTTGTGTTATATAAATAAATCCAACAAGATTTATTTAAAAAGTGATTTTTGTTCCCTGGCAAGGAAAACGGCAAATCCGGGCCGGGGATAGTACTTTTGGGGTACAGCCCTGGACCGAATTTGCCGTTTGACGTGGTCCAGGGGGCAAAAGACGCTTTTTAAATTAAGGCGTCGGCGTTGGATTTGATCGTCTCAACGCTCACTTCGTCACCGCTGATGCGGCTTTTGCACTCGCCACCCTTGTAGAACAGGAAGGTGGGCACGCTCATAACCTTGAGACCTATACACAAGCGGCGGTTTTCGGCCACATTGAGTTTGCCGAATTTGATTTTGCCGTCATAGCTTTCAGCCAGTTTTTCCACGTCGGGCATCAGCGCCAGGCACGGGCCGCACTGCGGGCCCCAGAGGTCTACCACCACAGGGGTAGCGCATTGTTCCACTTCTTCCGCAAAATTGTCTTTGTTGATTTCGAGCATGGCTTGTCTCCTTATTAAATCTTATAGCATTTTGCTCCTGACAACGCACGGGCCGTCAGAGCATTTCGCTCATTTCATTCGCAAAACGCTCTAAATATATCCGGCGGCCTTGAGGATGCTTTTCACCTTGTCCACGGCATCCGACGGTATCCTTATAACCGGGCCGGTACACCCCATGGCGCTTTCGGCGTAGATGCCGGCTTTCCATATTTCGTGCACGGCATTTTCCATATCCATTACATCTATTCCACTGACCTGCTCGTCAAGGGGCACGGTCGGAGGGGCGCATACCGCAGCCTCGGCGGCAACGGCCTTGGGTTTAAGATCTTCAATTATGTCGTTCAGCCCGGCTTTTCTGGCTTTTCCCAGCTCGGCCGCTACCAGCGCGGGCAGGTTGTTTCTGGCCTGTTTGGCGGTGAGGGCCAGAGCGGCGGCGATAACCGGCGCGCCTGAGGCCCGTGAAATGATCGAAATAATCCGGTCAAATCCTTCACCGGCTGAGGGGCCGTAGCCGTAGCCAACGCTTTCGTATTGGCCGCCGGTAGAAAAGGCCGAGAATATCTTGATCAGCGAGTTGCCGGTAAGGGTGTCGCATACCAGAACGTCCACCGCTCCGCACAGTACATCGTTACCACGCAGAATGGAACCGCCGTCACGGCGCTCACTGCTGCCGAAATGGATGTCATAACCTTGGTCCTTCAGCTTAGACAGCGCCCGGTAAACCGGGTTGGCCCCGTCCAGATTGAGCAGGCCCACGGTGGGTCTGGCCAAGCCCGAGGCCTTGGCCGCGGCAATGCCATATAAAGCGTTGCGCAACATGGCTTCATTACGGCTCGGGGCGCTGGTGCCGGTGCAGGAGGCAATGAACATGTCCCGCCCTCGGCCAGGGGTTTTTATGCGGCCTATAGTGGTTACCCCAACAGGGAAAGGGTAGTGCATGGCCACGGCCCCGGCGATTGTGCCGTCTTTCAGAGCCTGATCCAAAGCGGCGGACACGTCGGCTTCGCAATCCGGGGTGTCAATCCATTCCAATTCTTCATAGCCGAGGGCTTTGGGGCCTATGGCCACAACTTGCACGGAAGGGTCCAGATTCTGGGCTTCCATAGCCCCGCGCAGAACTTCGGCCTGGCCGAGCTCGCTGCCGAAGGCCATCAGGCCTATCCTGGTGCGCGGCGCGCCGTGCTTTGCTTTTTCCACAATATTCAGCAGCGCGTCGGCGATAATGGCGCGTTTGTCTTTCATAGCCGCTACCCCTTCATTTTGAGGGCCAGATCGCCGAGAACTTCCAATATCACACTTTCAATGTCCTGCTTGTCAATACCGGCGGCCCCGCCGCCCTGTGAAGGAGCTTCAATCATAAACGAAGCGCCGTCGGCCAGGTTGGTGAGCCGAGCCAGGAAAAGGCTGCCCTTGCCGATAATCATGGCCCGCTTAATTTTGCCGGCCTTGATGGCGTCAACGGCATGGCCCATGAAGGGCACGCCAGAGGGAATGTGACCCTGGGTGTGGGCAAAGCCCGGCAGTCCGTGCTTTGCCACAAAAGCCGGAATGGCGGCCTTTTCGCATTGACCTTTCATAACTGCCAGAGCGGCAATCATTTTATAGTTGGCTTCGGGCACGTTGCCCGCGCCGGCAGGCACGGTGATTTCCGGTATGTGCAATTCCGGGGCGTACTTGTCCACATCAGCAAAGCCAAGTCCGGCGGCCTGAAGCGGTTCCCACACCAGAGCAGTGGTTACAGCCTGGGGCGAAGCCCCCGCGCCGACGCTGTGCTTGCCTATGGCGTCGAGGCGGATTACCGGATCGTTTCCTTCGTCGGCGGTCAGCAATACGGCAAAGCTGCCGATGCAGTTTTCCAGGGGCGCGGCGCCCTTTTTAACATGTTCGCGCGCGTTCATATATAGCTTGGGCACGGAGCCGCCGCTGATCACTGCTACGTTTTTGCGTATGCCCGAGGCCACAAAACCGGCTCCAGCCAGCAGGGCGCTCACCGGGGCGGCGCAGAAGGCGCGCACGTCGCAGCCGCTGGCGTTGACGCAACCGGCGCTCTCTGCAATGGCTTTGGCCATGTTGCCGCCGCCGCGCTGATTCATGTCTCCGGCGGCTTCTTCGGAGCATTCCACCACGAAGTCGATATCTTCCGCTTTAAGTCCGGCATTTTTGATCAGATACAGCAGCGACAAAGTGGCGCTGGCCTTGCTGGCCAGGTTTTCCAACAGCACATGTGAGGTGAGGTTGGGGTCTAGCTCATGGCCCTGGCGGCAGCAGCCCACAACCTTTTTTTCAAAATACAGGGGCAGGGCGTGATGATCCTTCACCTGCGCTTCTATTTCTTCGGAGGTGTGCCCGGCTTCAAGTCTCTTCAGCTGCGCTTCGCCAATGAGGGTGTGAGCACAAAGCTTGCCTCTCACCTGTTCGGCAAAGCTTTTTTCGATCCAGATCAAGTCAAAAACATCGCATATATCCATAAGCCCGATGAATTCGTCTTCGGGCATGATTTCGCCGTATTTACCGAAGCGTTCGGCCGTGGGCCGCAAATTTTGCAGCCAGGGGGCGGGGTGCGCGGCAAGCTCGTCCACGCTCATGGCCCCGATATAGGTAAGGTTGGGGGCATAACGGCAGACGGTGTCATAGTCCTGGGCGTTTTTTTCCAGATCCTTCAAAAAGGCCGAATCCGGCACGGCCAGGTGCTCGTAATGGGGCGTGGTGCCGTAGTGCAGGCCCAGCTCCGGGGCGAAATAAAGGCAGTAGGAGCTGGCTTTTATAGCGGCATTTGGCATCTCTGTTCTCCTATGGCGTTCTTGTTGCAATTAGGCCTAATGCTTTACTATGTGGTGATACGCGGCCATGGCGGCAAAAGCGCCGTCACCGGCGGCGGTAACCACCTGGCGCAGCGGGGTGTCACGCACATCTCCGGCGGCGAATACACCGGGCACGGAGGTTTGCATGCTGGCGTCAACACAAATCCAGCCGCCATCAAGTCTCTTCAGCTGATCGTCTTGGAGGAAGGCCACGTTGGGCACGGTGCCTACAAAAACAAACACTCCGGCCACGGGCAGTTCGGAGAGCGCCCCGGTCTTAACATTCTTGAGGGTGAGTCCTTCCACCAGCTCCGTGCCGTTGATTTTTTCCACAACCGAGTCCCATACCGGAACAATTTTGGGATTGGCCAAGGCGCGTTCCACCACCAGGCGGTCGGCGCGGAATTCGTTGCGGCGATGTATGATATGCACTTTGGTGGCGAATCTGGTGAGATATTCAGCTTCTTCCACGGCGGTATTGCCGCCGCCGATAACGGCCACTTCTTCACCGGTGAAGAAAGCTCCGTCGCACACGGCGCAATAGCTTACGCCCATGCCGGTGAGTTCGGCTTCGCCGGGGCAGCCCAGGCGGCGGAAGGAAGCGCCGGTGGCTATGATCACGCTTTTGGCCGCGATGTCGCCGTTTTCGGTATGGACGATGTGTTCCTTGTCGCCAAAGTCGATGCCGCGCACCAGACTTTTGCGGAATTCCGTGCCCAGATGTTCGGCATGCTTGTAAAAACTGTCGGCCAGTTCCAGGCCGCTGGTTCTGATGGTGCCGGGCCAGTTTTCCACTTCGTTGGTGATGAGGATCTGGCCGCCGTGCTTGCCTTTTTCCAGTACCACAAGGTCAACCCCGGCGCGTTTGCCGTATACCGCGGCGGTAAGGCCCGCCGGGCCGCCGCCGATAATTACGAGTTCTTTCTTTTCCATGGTTTGGCTCAATAATATGTTTTTTGTTTGGTGTTTTATTTAAGCTTTTCCGCGCTGGAGCGCTCTGCCGTAAGGTTTTGAGCTACTAAAAACAGTTCGAAGGAAAATTTTTGTCTGAAGCAGTGTAGCCGCCTGCGGCGGCGCAGAACTATGGTACTGCGACAACCTGATAAATAAAAGTTTTTGAAAGAAGGGGTAGGGTTTGGGGAGGGGGAGAAAACTTTTTACAAAAAGTTTTCTCCCCTTCCCCAATTCATCTTATTTTAAATCCGACAACCGTAAACTAAATTCCCGGGAACACGGTTTGCTCTTCCACATTGGTTTGCAGAGCGGTAAGGGCTTTTTCCACCAGGTTTCTGCGCACTTTCTTTTCGTCGGCGGCGGAGAGGGCGGGGTTGCCCAGGGGGTAGGGAATGGCCACGGTGGGGATGATGCGGTTGGCCCCCACGCTTACGGAAATGGGCACAATAGAGGCCATGTGCACAACGGGGATATCGGCGGTATCTTCAATGGCCTTGGCGAGCGTTGCACCGCAACGCGTGCAGGTTCCTCAGGTGGAGGTGAGGATAACCGCCTGCACCTGGGCGTCTTTGAGGCGCTTGCCGATTTCTTCTCCGAATTTTTTAGCTGAAGCCACGGCGGTGCCGTTACCCACGGTGCTGTAAAAAAACTTGTGCAGCGAGCCGATTAAGTGTTCTTTTTCCATGTCGCGCAGCACGTCGACGGGCAGCACGCGGTCGGCGTCGAGGTTGGCGTAGGTCTGGTCATAGCCGCCGTGAGCGGTCTGATAGGTTTCGGCGGTGAGGTCGCTTACGCTTTCTATGTCGTATTCGCCGAAGTTACGGGCATTGGAAGCCGCGATATGGTCGGGGTTGCCCTTGGGCACGATGCCGCCGGAGGTAACCAGGGCGATGCGGGTCTTGGACATGTCTTTGATGCCAGGGCGCGGGGTAACGCGGTCGAACACGGGCATTTTGAATTCAGTTTCGAATGCTTCGCCCTTAATCTTCTTGAGCAGCATGTCCACAGCGCGTTCGGCGCCGATGCGGTCTTGCAGCACGTTCTTTCTGAAGCCGCGTTCAATATAGCCTTCGCTGTTGGCCGAGCCCAGCTTTTCTTTGCGCAGCAACTTGGCGAATAGGGTGGCCATGGCCGGAATAGCCTTGCCCATGCCGCGCGCGTTGTCGGTGGCTTCCACTATGTAGGTGTCGCCCTTGTACATGGTGCCGGGGTTTTCGCGGTACATGGCGGTGAGGGTGGTGATGCCTTCTTTGCCCAAGGCGGCGCAGAGGCTGCCGCAAGCCATGCCGTAGCGACCGGCGTTAAAAGCCGGGCCGGCGATGAGGCCGTCGGCCTTGTATTTGGCCAGGGCGTCTTTGGCCAGTTTGACCACTTCGTCGGTGTTGCCCACGCAGTAGTTGTCGCCGCAGACGATGGTGGCGACTATTTCCACTTCTTCTTTAAAAGCGGTTTTAAGGGCCATGCCGGGTCCGAGCACGCCATCGCGCACTTCGGGGGCGATGTCGGCTTTCTCTTCACCGCCAACGCCAGCAAAGAATTGATTTATATAATGAATTGCACGGAATGCCATTTTATTACGCTCCTTGAGTGATTTATATGGAATATGCGCCGATGCGGTTGAAGCCGAGTTCGTTTGTGGCGCTCATGATGGCTTGGAGTTCCACTTCGATGGAGCCGTCTTTGCGCAGCGAGCCGAAGAAACCTCCGGCGATGATGTCGGCGCTCTGCTGTTCGCCAATGATCTTGTCCATGGGCGGCAGGGTAATCATTTCGTTGGCGTTGCCGCCGGTGACCACGGCATTGCCTTCGATGCACGAGTCGGCCAGAGACTGGCTCGAGCCGTCAACGCCGGCGTATTCGTCGGTGACCAGCACGGTCTTGATGCCGGACTTTTCACATTTCACGCAATTGAGCACGAGGTCGGCATCGGGGTTGCCGAAGCCTTCTTCAGAGATGATCACGGCTTCAACGCCGAGCATTTTGGCCAGTTTCACGGCATAGGAGGAGCTGCGCTGCTTGTCTTTGAGGGTAACGTTTTCATTGGTGATGACAACGCCCACAAAGTTGATGTCTTGGCCGTGATGCTTGTAAAGATGCTTGATAATCGGGTTGTTGAGGTGCACATAGGTGCAGTTTTTGTCGCAGGCTGAAACGCAGTTGCCCGACACTATGGCACCGTCCATGGTTTCGGTGGGGCTGATGAAGGTGGGCAGCATAACTTTGGCGTCAATGCCGTACACCCAGGTGTCGTGCAGCAGACCTTGGGACTGAAGCATATAGATATAGGCCACCTTGGGCAGGCCGGGGTAGGCGGTCATGGCTTCGGCCAACGGGGGGAAGTCGTAGGCTTCAACATAGTCGGCCTTGCATTCTTTGCACTTACTGGCCAGATAGTGGGCGGTTTTGAAGCCGGCCATGCGGTTGGTGGCTTCGGCCAGGTGCAGCTTCACGTCTTCTTTGTGGAAAAGTTGAACGACCAGGTTGCAGGTTTGGGAGAAGGGGGTGTAGTCGGCGCCGGGGCCGCTCATATCCACAATACCTTCCTGTGGGGCCACGAGACGGCCGGCGGTAAGCACGGCCATACCCTCGAGCACCAGAGTCTTGCCCGAGCCGACGGTGTCCACGCCGCCGATGAAGCTGGGGAACACTTCATTGCCGCCGCCGATTTTGCAACGCGGCTCAATGGCGTCTTTCACCGGCATGATGCGGGTTTTGTCGCCGGGGTGGGCCAGATCCAGCTCCACCGAGGCCAGGCGTTCATCTTCCAGCAGCAGGGCGGTGAGTTCGTCCTTGTTAATGGCGAGCACGCCATCCTTAAGTTCGGTCGCGGGGCCGAACTTGAGGCTTTTAACCTTTATCTTGTGCAGTTCAAGATTCACGGGATCCTCCGATATGAAATTATTTTTTATGGTTATTCCGCCCAGCCGGACTGGGACAGTGTGACGCGCATGAGTTCGAAATCGAGCATGGAACAATCGTTAAAAAGTCTGGTTGGAGCGTCTTCGGGCCGCAGCACCTTCTGGCTTTGGTAGATGCCGAGAGCCTCCTCTATGAGTTTGAGGGAATAGACGTCCGTTGCCGGAACAGTGTGTGCTTCGGGGCCGCCGCCAGCGGATTTGGACATACGGGCGTGTTTGCCTTCAGGGGCGGTTTTTTCCAGGATAATGGTGCGGAACGGCTGTTGATGTGGGCGGAAGTTGCCGTACAGAGGATGATGAACCAGCCGCCAGCCGAAATGGATGCGATCGCGGGCCGCTTCGATTACTTCACGGGCCGTGCCTGACGACAGCTCAATTCTTTCCCATTCGGGCAAGTTAAGCGCAAATATGCGTGGATTATTAGAAATAATGATCTTTTGGCCGGACACGAGCAACTCTCCCCTGGAGGGTTTTACCTCTGTCGCAAAATCTTGCGCCAAAATGCGCGAAGTTTCGATTCAGAGGTGCGTCCGACCGCAATCCTTAGGCCTGAGAGTTTCGGTTGCCCTTGCCCCTTCGGCGTTCTTGCCCGCAGCCTGTAAAGCTTAAGTGCGGGAAGAATCTCTCTTGCGGTGTTCATTCGCAAAAATAAATGCCACCAAAATAGGCGGTGACATTTACGTATGTGGTGACTTAAATTTATAGACTGACTTAGTTTTTTGTCAAGTGAAATTTTGCACAATTTTATTTTTTAATTTCGAGCAGCTGCTGTGACGGCGCTATTCTCAAGTGATAAATGTTTCCGCCCGCCTTGCGGACGATACGCGTTCGAGCTGCCATAACATCATAATTGCCCGGCCAGGTTAGTTGCCGCAGAATTACTTTGAGAGCACTTACATCAGCATTGGCGGGCAACGGTTATGTCCATATACGGGATGAACAGAGGAACCGGAAAACTGGGACTCAACGGACGCATCTGGGCGCTGTTCGCTACGCTCATTCTTCTGTTGGGGCTGGGCATGGCCGCCATGGGCTACCGTATGGTAGCCAGGGTCAGCAATACCGGCATGCAGGACAAAATTGACGAGCTGAGCAATATCGTTAAAAACGAGATAGTGTTGATGGTGCATCAGTCGGTGGAACCCGTCATTGACGTTCTTTCCCACGGTATGCTGCAACACGCCGTAAATATCGAGGGGCGACTGGCTCTGTTGCCGGTGCTCGGAGCCTTGCTGGACAATTATGGCCTTATCGGCGGTTTTGCCGTGGGCTATGATAATGGCGATTTTTTCATGGTCAGGAGTTTGAGGGGCGAAGTGGAATCACGCGTATTCGGCGTGCCGGATGGCGGCGTATTTATTGTAACCAATATCAGCCGCACAGTTGAACCGGCCATAGCGGAGGTATTGTTCTACGACGCTTCGCTTCGCCTGCTTCTGCGCCGCAAAAGCGAGAGGGCGCGCTCCTTTGATCCGCGTGGCCGCAAATGGTTTGTGAAAGCCATGGATGCGAACCATACCACTGTGGAATTGCCTCCCTCCATAAATTTCTATGATCAACCGGATATGGCCTTTGCCAAAAAAAGTGCCGGCAGCCGCTGCGTAATTGCGACATTTATAGAATTGCACAATATAGTCGGCATATTGCGGCGCGAGTTGCCTACGCCCAATTCTCATCTGGCTCTGATGAATTCCGCCGTAAATCCGCTTGTCAGCTCGCATGGCGCGGGGGAGAAGCGCGTTGCGGGCATGGAGGATCTTTCCCCGGTGCTTCGCTTGGCCGCGAAAAAATACAAGGAGGGGCGGAGAGGGCGCGGTTTAAAGATAAACGACGGTGAACGCGACTGGGAAGTTTCGTTGGAGGAGTTTGCCGTCAACGGCGCGGTCAGGAACATAATGCTCCTGGCCATACCCGAGGAGGATCTCAATGCCAGCGGCAAGACGTTTTTGCTGTACTCCTTGTTCGGCCTGACCGCCATGCTTGTTTTGTGCACGCCGTTAATCTGGCTGGCGGCGCGGCGCATTTCCGGACCGTTGAACTTATTGGCCGAAAAAGCCGGAGCTATGCACAAATTTTTGCTTGCTGACGGAAGCGCCTGGAGGTCAGATGTTCCGGAAATAAGGGAGTTGGCCAGAAGCATGAGATTTCTCCGGGGTAATATCCGAAGAATGCTGACTATAACCAGGAGCATAAATGCCGAACGCGATTTTGACTCGCTTTTGCGTCTGGTTCTGCGGGAAATAATGCTGGTGGTCAGAGCCGACGGCGGTATGCTGGTGCTGCTGGATGAAGAACGTAAAATTATTCCCGGGAAGGGCGGCGCGTGCTGGATTACTTATGGGGAACGCGCGGCGCGCAAGTTTTGGGAGCATGGCGATCTGGATAAAGGTGTGTTCTCGGTGCTTCACAAGGCCTTGAGGCATGACAGAATCATACATGCGTCCGTAACGCGGGGCAACAGCGAAGGGGAGGCTGGTTTTCTGGCTCGCGGCTTTGCCGACCCCGCAGTGTCCAGAATAGACGGAGTGTGTCTGCCGCTTCATGATCGCACCGGCGAGCAGATTGGGTCGCTTACGCTTTACAAGGCAGTGCGGCCGGGCCGGCACGGTTTTCACCGGGAAGAAGAGGGGCTTGTGGAGGCCTTTTCCTCCATGGCGGCCATAGCTCTGGAAAATCAGCGCCTGTTCAAGGCTCAAAGCGACATGCGCGACGCCTTCATGCGCATTCTGGCCGGGGCCATCGACGCCAAATCTCCCCATACCGGCGGGCATTGCCAGCGTGTGCCGGTTATTTTTCAAATGCTTCTGGAAGAAGCCTGCGCGGCGCAAGAAGGCCCGTTCAAAGATTTCAGCCTTGATGAAAACGGTTGGGAAGAAGCGCGGCTGGCCGGTTGGCTGCACGATTGCGGCAAGGTTACCACGCCGGAATATGTTATGGACAAGGCCACCAAACTGGAAACCATCCATAATCGTATCCACGAAATACGAACCCGCTTTGAAGTGCTGAAGCGTGACGCGGAAATATCCTGTCTTCGCGCAATAATGACCGGGGCCGACCCGGAAGAGCGCCGTAGCGCGCTTGAAGCCGAACTTGCCGCCCTGGACGATGATTTCGCCTTTGTGGCTTCCTGCAATCTTGGCGGCGAATACATGGATGACGAGGCCGGAGCGCGTCTGCACTCCATTGGCGGGCGCACTTGGTTGCGCACTCTGGACAAGCGCCTGGGAGCTTCGCGGGCCGAATTGGAACGCATGGGCGACGTTGAGCCGCCGCCGGTCAAAGAGCGGCTGCTTATGGATAATCCCGAGCATATTATCAGGCGCGAGGAACATGATTCCATGCCCGAGGGCAATGCCTGGGGTTTTCGCCTTGCGCCGCCGGGTCCTCTGTACAACCGGGGGGAATTGTATAATCTCGGTGTTGGCCGGGGCACCCTTACCGTTGAGGAACGTTATAAAATCAACGATCATGTCACCCGCACCATAATGATGCTGGAGGGAATTCCTCTGCCCCCGCATTTGCGCGGCATGCCCGAAATTGCCGGTTCGCACCACGAAACCATGGACGGCAGGGGCTATCCGCGCGGTCGGGCGGGCGAGGAAATGAGCTGGCAGGCGCGTATGCTGGCCGTGGCCGATATTTTTGAAGCCCTAACCGCCGCCGACCGGCCATATAAGCCGCGTAAAACTTTGCGTGAGGCGCTGGATATTATGGATGCTCTCAAGGAACGCGGGCATATAGACCCGGAAGTATACGAGATGTTCGTAAAGTCGGGCATACCCCGGCGTTATGTGGATATGATGGAGGCATAATGCGTATTGAGATTTCTGGCGGCATTGGCAGCCATCATGTTGTGATTGATGACCAATGACATTTGTTGCCTCCCGCATTATATGATAACGGATAAAGCAACAAGTGGGCCAAAATATAATTAATCACCGGTAAACCCCCGGCTTTGCCGGGGGACTCCCAAAGTTTGACTTTTCCAGACTGAAAAAGGAGCCTGTATTTCGAACCGCTCAAAGTTCATCAATACGAGGCTCCCTATGGAAGAAGTCCAAAATTTAAACCATACGAAGTGGGAATGCAAATACCATGTAATCTGGATTCCCAAATATCGGAAGAAAGCACTATTCGGTAGTCTACGCCCGCATTTAGGCGAAGCATTACACGAATTGGCGCGGCAGAAAGAGA
>JAVBLG010000029.1:0-3651 GCA_031553655.1 Desulfovibrionaceae bacterium
TGGTTGTGCGCTTGCGCATGCCGTATTCGATGTCGCTCAAACTGGGACGTTTCATGCTTTTCTCCTTAAAATGATGAAAGAATTTAACACAAAACTATCCTTTTGACGATCCCTTCAGGGGACATTAAATCAGCGCTTCCCTAAAACTCTGGCCGCAGAGAAAAGCAGACTGGAAGCGGCCCAAAAAGCCGAAGCCGACAGGCTTGAAGCAGCCAAAAAAGCCGAAGCCTACAGGGTTGAAGCGGCCAAACGGAAAGAGGCGGAGGAAAAAGAAGCCGCAGAGCGGAAAAAACGGCAGGAAGAGGCCGAGGCGGAACGGCAAAAACAGCAGGCGGAGGCCAGGGCCAAGATGCCACCGTTCAGTTTCGGCGGGTTCGCGCTTTCCGACACGCCGCAGAAGGTTATTGAAAAGGGCATGGCGGAATATTCCATAACCACGTCCTTTCCCGTGCAGCAAAGTGGGAATGCCATCAAAGTGGACTCAGGCACCAAGAATTTCGGCTATATAAGAGTAACCAGTCGATCGCTTGACCAAATTTTCATCTACCACAAACGGGTGAATCAGTACGTCAATGATTACAATCTGGGCGTTTCGAATGCGGCAATCAAGGCGGGGCTGAGGATCGACACGATAGAACTAAAGGAAAAAGGCGGCAGCGGCACTTCTATATGCTATTATTACTACACATTGCCTGGAGCCGCGCCCAAGGTTTTATATAACAGTGGTCGGTTCCATCATACGCGATGTGCCCGATGTCTTTGCCAAGCGTTACGGAGAGCACGAACATATCGACACATCGCGGATTTGGATGTCCAATACCGAAGCGGCCATGACCCGCATTGATTTGCATCATACCATTCTCTACATGCTTTCAAAACCGGCCTACTTTGAATATTCGAAATATGAGTCCGAGATAAACGAAAAGATCCGTAACGAAGAAATCGAAAAACGTAAGGCTGCGGAAGAAGGCCGCAAAAGCAAGATATGAGGGCCGTCATCATGCTGAAATTGCTACTTTACCGCATTTTGTGCATTGCAGCCTGCATGTCGCTTTTGGGTTGCAGCGCCGCCCAGTTCAACCGGGAACTTGAAAACGCCATGGGCAGCCTGGCCCGCGAGCGGGTGGAAACCCTCGGCTCGCCGAGCAAGGAATGTTCCCTGGTCAGACTGAAGGTTTCCAAGTCATATGCCATTGTCATGGGCACATACACCATCCGCCTCGGCGAGGAGTATCCCCGCGTCCGCACTGTCGCGCAGCTTTCGGACGGCTCAACGGACTATGCCGTGCTCGAATGCGGCAAAGAAGACGGCTCCTTCAGGAATTTCCTGTTAAGAATACCGCCGTCGGCATCACAGATGGCCCTTTTTGTATTGAGCAGCGTTTCAAACAAGCCTTTCAGTTCCGATACCTCGCGGCGGCCCGTCATGCTGCTTCAAGACGGTGACATCCCCGGACAGTTACGGGTATGGTTCCTGGATTCTTCGGGCGTTCGCGGCCCAGGCCTCACAACCTACGCCAAACTGTACGGAGCGGGCGATAAAAAACAGGCGCGCGCCTCGTCGGGCGGCTATTCGGGCGGCTCGGGCAAAACTGCGAGCCGGGCGTCCAAATCTTCGGGCCGGCCGGACACGCCTTCGAGCCAACCGGACAGGGTCAAGGCTCCGGATTTTCCCGACATGCCGATTATTGTGCCAAGCTCCTCCGTGCGCATAGAGCGTGATGAGCCTGGACGGCAAAGCGGCCTTGCGGAGCCCGGGACGCAAAGCGCGCCCAAAGCCGCGGAACCGCAAATTTCGGCGCCAGCCGCCTCTCCCGCGCCGCCCAAGCCCGTTATCATAATTGACGAGCCGGCAAGCCCTCCGGTCAGGCAGGATGCGCCCGGCGGACAACCCAGAAAACCTGTTATTTAGTGCAGTTTGCCGTTCAAATACTACAACTCGGAACAACCATGGACGCGAAAAACCAAACAAAGCCCAGGGCAAAGAGGCCCCCGTACCTCTTTGTCCTGGTTATTCTTACCTGCGTTTATCTATTGTGCGAGTGCGCCTTCAACGCGCGGCTTCTGGATGTGGTCTGCGGGCAGGCGGAGGCGACCGAGATAGATCGGGTGGAGTTTACGGGCCGCATACTGTCCGGGCTGGCGGCGGCCCTAGCCGTATGCGGCAGCTTTATTCTGCCCTGGCTGCACAGGCGCAATGCCGGATGGCTTGATTATTCCGGTTTGAGCCTGCTGGCCGGGCTGCCGCTGGTGCTTCTGGTTTTTTACGGCGAGAAAATCCTTGTCGATACCCTGGTGGATCGCTCCACACCGCAGGAACGCCGTGTGGCGGCATTGATTGGGATGGCCTCGCACCAGTTGAAGGCGGGCAAGCTGGACATTAAGGGCATAGCCTTGGACGAAAAAACTCTCGTTTCGCCAGAGGGCAAATCCTTTATTTCGTTGTTCAGCCCCCTTGTCGCTCACATGCCGGATGCCGAAGCCATAATAGCAAGAGAACTCGACAGCATTGTCCGGCAGTATGTTACGCAAACGCTCGGTGGGTCGAAAGAGTTTTATGACGACAAGTATGCAGGCTCCCTCAATCTTCTTCATGAAGCATATTTGCGGCGCTATGTTGAAGCCGTCAACAAATACCGCGAAAAATATATGGATATACCCAGGCAGGCCGAATCAGCCTGGCATCGCTATGTGGAAGAGCTCAGGCGGAAAGGAACCACACCCGAACGCGTGCCCGCCAAGTCTCACGACACGATTCGCAATAAGGTACGCCGAGACATTCCTGTCCCCAATTCCTGGCATCCGGCGGACAAGAATACCTTTTTTACTGTTTATCAAAAGACGGCTGTTGAAAAGCTCAATATAAGCACAGACCAGCAGCGAACCGCCGCTGATCCGGCCATTGCAGCGCTCCCCCTGGCCGCTCTGACCTCTCCTACCCCGCTGAGTTTTGAAGAATTCTTGCAGCAACCGGCAATTCAATCACGTTGGAAGGCAGATTTGAACATGCCTGCCCAGACAGTTCTCAAAAACGGCATGTCCAGAAAGGATTTTGAGCAGCAGGCCTTCATTCCTCTGCGCGAGCATTTGATCGCGCAGCAAAAAAACACTCTGCTTTCTTCCACGGGCGCTTTTGCCGATGGGAAAGAGCACGCCAAACACGGGCGCGATGCCATGCGCGGCATTATCGTTCCTACGTTGGCGCTGTTTTTTTCACTGATCGGCATCATAGTCCACGCCTGCAAATTTGGATTTTACGGGTTGCACATGGTTTTGCCGTTTCCGCGCGTGGCGGCGGCCGTCAATCTGGTTCTATTCATCTTCTTAATGTACGCGCCCATGTATCTGCCCAACAAAATCGCCGATACCGAAACATTTACGCGCGCCGAAAATAAAATATCCGCCTGGAACAGAGGTATGGGCCTTGGCATGCAATGGATAATAAGAGCGCAGACATATCTCTATCCTGTGAATGAAGCTGTAAAAGTACTTTTCACAACCGGGAGGATGCCTAAGGAAGCGCTGATTTAATGTCCCCTGAAGGGATCGTCAAAAGGATAGTTTTGTGTTAAATTCTTTCATCATTTTAAGGAGAAAAGCATGAAACGTCCCAGTTTGAGCGACATCGAATACGGCATGCGCAAGCGCACA
>JAVBLG010000011.1:0-12610 GCA_031553655.1 Desulfovibrionaceae bacterium
CTATCTAACACAGATACCTCTCTTCTCCACCTCCCCCCCCCCCCCCCGCGGTTTATCCTTTATAAACGCGCGTGGCGCCATTGGATTGGCAGGTTGGCATAACTTCCACACTGCAAATATTCACATGCACCGGGCGAGAATTGACCCACCATATGATATCGGCGATATCTTCGGCCACCAGCGGCTTGGAGCCTTCATAGACATTGCCCGCGGCCTTGTCATTGCCCTTAAAGCGCACTATGGAAAATTCCGTTTCGAGCAAGCCGGGTTCCACATTGGTTACGCGCACGCCTGTTCCGTGCAAATCGCAGCGCAAATTACGCGAGAACATCTCCACAAAGGCTTTAGTGGAACCATACACATTGGCTCCAGGGTAAGCATAGCTTCCGGCAATGGAACCTATATTGATTACATGCCCGCGCCCGCGTTTGACCATGCCGGGCAGAATGGCTCTGGCGCAATGCACAAGGCCTTTTATATTAGTGTCGATCATGCTGTCCCAGTCGTCAAGGGAACAGTCCTGCGCCGGTTCAAGCCCAAGGGCCAGACCGGCGTTGTTGAGAAGAACGTCAACTTCCGCAAAATCAGCCGGCAGGGAGGAAAAAGCCTCGGCAATGGCCTTGGTGTCGCGCACGTCAAACGTCAGGGGCAGAATCTTGCCGGGAAAAGCATCAGATAGAGATTTAAGCCTGTCTTCGCGGCGTGCCGTGGCAATGACCTTCCAGCCTTCTTTAGCAAAGCGCTCCGCTGTGGCCCGGCCTATGCCTGAGCTGGCCCCGGTAATGCAGATGATCTGAGACACGGGAAAACTCCTTTAATTCACAAAATGCCCAAATAATGTTCCGGCATCAAGGCCAAAACTTTGATGCCGGAACAGGTAAAAAACTAAATATTACAAAGAGCCTATGTACTTGGCCAGAGCCTTGAGATCGTCATCTTTGAAAGACTTGAGAATGCCGACCATGCCCATTTTTTTGGCTCCGCCGTAAGTGCCGTCAACATAGCCGGTCATCTTTTTGTAAGCATCGGCTTCGCTTTGCCCCTTAAGCGGTTTTACGCCCTCGGTCGGGGCTTTGGCTCCATCAACGCCATGGCAACCGGCGCAGCGGGCTTTGTAAAGAGCGGCTCCATCCACTGTTTGTTCGGCGGCCACCGCCGCCCCGGCCGCCAGGGCCACTGCCACAGTGAAAACGACGAGAAGCTTTTTCATATGATTTACCTCCAACAAGCATTAATATTATGGAGTATTTTAATTTTTAAATACTCCATTACCTGAAACTGTTTTCGAAGTAGTTATAGCATTTTGTTTATTTAATACTCAAAATACTATGACATGAACATAGGTTTCTTTATAAAACAAATACCCCGGAAAGCCAAGGCAATCCGGGGTATTTTATTTCAAAGGCAGAGATGCTTCAAGCCATTAGAACGAATAGCGGAAAGACAGGCTGGCGCGCCAGGCGTCGGTGGCGTTCAGGCCATGGCCGCCGTTGCCGTTATTTTTGTTAACCCAGCCGCCCCACATCTTGTAGCTGTCGTCCATCCACAAGTGGATGTAGCCAAGGTGCAGCCACATATCCAGATTTTTGTAGATATCATAATGGGTGTCAAAGTTGACTTCAATCCCGGAATCCATGGTGGTCAGATAGGTTCCGTAAGAGTTGAAGTCGCTCAGGCCCGAGGCGTAGCCCTGGCCCCTGTAGGTTTTGGTTCCGGTGATATAGCCGGCCATGGAGGGATCGTTGGTGCCTTGGAAGTAGTTGAGTCGGAAGTTGTGCTTGAGGTTTTCCACAAACGACATATCCATCACGCGCACGCCAATACCCCAGGTACCCACGGCGTTCATGTTGAGAATGCCGTCATTGGAAAGCCAGGGTTCACCCCAGAAGCCCAAGGTGGACAGAGAATAACCACCGCTGCCGATGGAGACGAAGGGCATAATTTCAGAACCGTTTTTGATATTGCCGTCGTCGCCGCTGCCCCACCAGGCCACCAGGCCGGGGGTGCCCCAATCCATCTTGTATTCGACCAGGGCATTAAGCAGCCAGCCGGAACGATCATATTCCTCGCGGCCGGTAGTTACGTTGCCGTAGTTGAAATCCCAGGAAAAGCGGAAAGGATCGGCAGCGGTAATCTGGCCGGTAAGACCGGCCCATATGGCGGTGGCATAGGGGTCGGCGCGATTCAGATGTTTGGCGTTGCCGTCCAGTGCGCCGGGCTTGGACACCAGAGCGGTGGTGTTTCTACGGAAGTCAATGGGGCTGCCGCCATTGAAGCTTTTGCTGCCGCCGCCGATTTGCGTGCCGAAATTATAATTGGTTCTGTTGAAACTTTCGCCAATGGCGCCGCCCATCACCCAAGGAGTGACCTTCACGCCGTCAAAGCTGAAGGGCATGACCAAGCCGAAGAAATCGACATTATCCAAAAAGTTGGTCGGGGAGCCCAGAAGGCCGCCGTCGGCGGAGTTGCTGGTGTTGTTGATGGTGTTGTCGTTATAGGGGCGCAGCCAGAAAGCGGTAAGCGAAAAATTTTCGTTGATTTTGTAGTTGGCGGAAATGCCCGCGCCGTCTTCCATAAGGATGGCGTTACCGAAGGTGTAGCTGGGCAGGTAGTAACCCTGAAGGCCCATGCGCAATTTAAGCTCGGTGCCGGGCACCACCCAGTCGAGGTAGGCGCGCTTCACTTCAACGATGGTACCGTCGGCGCCGAGAGCGCCGCCGCCGCCGTAGGTGGAGTTGCTCGCGCCCCACACGCTGTCGCCTATTTCAAAGTATACGGTACCGGAAAGGGTTTCGGAAGCTACAGCATCCAATTCCAGGCGAACGCGCTGGCGGGCTTCGAAATTGTCTTCATTGGCATGGCCGTTGGCGCGGTAGTTGCCGGTATTGTTTTTGCCGGAAGCGCGATCTTTAGAGCTGAATTTGCCGCCGCCGCCAAGGTCGAAGTTCATTATCCATTCGCCTTTGGCCTTGAAGTCAATGGCCGAAGCGCCACCGGCAGCCCCCAGAACAAGGCCGGCGGCAAGCAGAAGTGTAGCAAGCTTTTTCATTTATAATCCCGATATCATTAACTTGTGAGTTAAAAAAAATGAACCTTCCCCAACCTACTTTCCGGCTCTATACATTTGAAGAGCTCAATACCCGCTTAAGCTCGACACGATTTTGTTTTATTATAATATTTATAAGGTAAGTTCAAGATTTTTTATCATCTTTCTTATCAGCAGGTTAACTCCATCTTGCCCCATATGCCCATAACATCCTCATACTGCGCAAAAACTCCATCAACTCCAATGAGTTGCATTGTCTTTGCATTATTCAATACCCGTCGTACGTCATCCGGTCCGTGCAACATGTTGCCAAGAGCGGTGGCTGCCGCATCGGCAACCCCGGCATCTTTTGAACGCACCACCACCAGATCGCCCTGCCCGAAGCTGAAAGAATGACCTATGGTACCCGAAGAAGAGCAGAAGGAAACAGGAAACTCCCCGGCTTTTATCTCAACTCCAAGCAAATTCCGCCCGGAAGGATCGCTCAAAATTCCGGCCACGCGATCCTTTTGCGAATACATATAAATGTCGCCGCCATTTTCAATAATCAAATCCGGTGATTGACGATGAAAAGTCTCAGCGGTCATTTGGGCGATAACTCCGGCCACAGCGGCAAAAGGCCCTATGCCGAAAAGCGCCGAAGAAACGGCCATGCGCCGCGCCACTTCCGGCGCACTCCCCGGCACTGGCACTGGAGTGAGGCTGGTTTTAAATTCCGGACAAATGGTAATGAAAGCCTTGAGATTGGCCCGCAAATTATGCACATGGGCGGATATGGCGGCGGACAAATCCGCAAGGGCCGTAACTCGCAAGTCAGTTTCTTCCACCACCACCTGAAAAGATATTTCGCCTGCGAGCGGGCGGCAAAGCCCGCGATAGGCACGATGGCTGTCGGTATGAATTTTTTTCATCAAAATTCCCTTTATGGTCTGAAACATTTCCCTTCAGAGGGAAAAATTGATTGACAAGACGGCAAAGTAGAGGAAATCCTTTTTGTAACCCCTTCCTTCAGGGAGGGGTTATCCACACGGCTCTTATCCGCCGGAGACGGAATCAGTCGGCGGACGGAGCTGACTGTGGATTGAAACGCATATCACTAATTAAGAGATTATCATCGACCACAAAAAATCAGAGCATTTTGCGAATGAAAGGAAAAACGCATGCCAAAGAATATTTTGACTCTGCGCGATCTCGGCCATGGCGGCATCATGGCCATACTGGATATATTGCAGGCGCGCAAGGCAGCCGCCGAAAGTGGCATATCCGCTGAAATTTTGGCCTCCGGCTCCGGACGTTCCGCAAACCTTGGTGCAATGCCGAGCGTAGCCCGCGGGGCAGCCATGCTTTTTGCCCGCGAAAGCGCCTCGGAACGCCTGGCTCTATGCTCATGCCTGGATGATTTGGGCATAAGCCGCGAATATTTCGCCCCCGGCTCTTGGAAAAGAGAACCTTCCGGGCTGGCCGATGAAGCCCCGGCCTACGGTTTTTATCGCGACTTGTGCCTTGTTTACGGGCTGAAAAAAGATGCTCTGCACGTTCTAGCCGAATACAGCGGAACGCTTACTATAAATATGGGCAATGAATCAAACCGCCCTCCCCGCCTGCTGGCCGATCTGGCCTTTTTCCACACAATTTTATCAGCACATAAAGATGGGCAATCTCCCCTTCAGGACACGATTCAGCCCATTGACTGGACTTCCCTGCGCCTGGCTTGGGTCGGCGGGGCGAACGGCCTGGCCAATTCGCTCATTGAAGCGGCTATGTACTTTCCCTTTGAGCTTTTCATGGCCCTGCCCGAATGGGGCGAGCCGGACCGCGAGATATTGGGCCTTTCTCTAGCGGCCGGAGCCAGGATATTCCTCACTCGCGAACCGGATTTGGCTGTGGAGGGCGCGAGCTTTGTATATGAGGGAGTGGAAAAAAATCCGGACTTTTCCGGCGCGGGCAAAACCGCCCCGGCCATGGCTGTTACCAACGACCTCATGACTCTGGCTCGGCCCGACGCCGTCTTACTTCCGGGTCTGGAAAACGACGAGCTTGCCCGTCTGCCAAAAGATCTTATTGATATTTATCGAAAAACCCGCCCCGCTCTTTTGGCCCACGCGCTGACAGCGGAAGATTGATTACCTACAATATAAATAACTTTTAACGACGCACTGGCCGTCAGAGCATTTCGCTAATTTCATTCGCAAAACGCTCTATAGGGGCTATCTCCAAATAGCGGATTTTGGTTCAAGGGCAAGGAAAGCGGGCCTTTTTGCGAAGCGGGTGTACTTTTATGGTACTCGACCGGAGCAAAAAGCCCTTAAAGCCGACGGCAGTCGCGAGCGGTAGCGAGCCTTCGAGCCGCCAAGCCGCGTCGGTCGGGCTTCGCCCGCCGACATTCGATGCGGCGCTGTGCGGCGGATAAATGACGCAGCCATTGATCAAAATACGCATTTGGAGACAGCCCCTAATCAAAGTCTGTTAACAACGCCCCCAGGTTAAGGGCTTCGGCCAGCGGGTTCTGGCGTATATCGCCGCGCAGTCGCACCACGGCCTCAACGATTTGCGGCGAAGAAACGCCATTACGTATGGTGCTGTGAGCCTCCATAAAAGCGGCCAGCATGTCGCAGAGCTTTACCAGTCCTCCATCTTTGGGGTCGAACTCGTCACTGTTGTTTTGTGCCATGTCGACGGCTTCCAGACGCGTAACCTTGCCGGACGCGTTGCGCACCGTGTAATGAAATTCCGATCCGGTAGGCAGGCCAAGATAATATTCCAGATTTACCGCCAGCCTGTCATGTCCAGAGGCGCGCAAGGGGTCCAGAATACGGCGGTGCAGCTCTTCTTCTTCATATTGTTTTATTATGTCCGGCAGGCTGCTGACGGAATGCTTTACCGGCGAAATAATGTCACGGGTAAGCAGTTCGGGCAGGTCGTGAAATAGACCACAGAAAAAATTATTGATCCGTCTGGCCCGGCAATAATCGGAAACAAGACTGAAAAAATAGGCGTAACAGGCCACCAGAAACATGTGACCCAACACAGATGTGGCCGGAATGCGCGGCACCTGCGTCCAGCGGATTTGAAAGCGCAGCATCCCGCTCATGCGGGCAAAAGCGGCCAGAGCGTCTTTGTTGTCCAGAATGGCGGGCATTCCCGGCAGATCCCTGTAGGAATCAAGGCCAACATTAAAACTGTGCTCAATTTCCGTCATTTCGGAGTCAAAGCCGTTCAAGGGTTTTATCAGGGAAAATTCCCAATTGGAGGCATAGAGGTGTGCGGCGTCCAAAATACGCGCCGCTCCCGACGAGCGGTCGCCGTCGTGCCATGCGGCCATACGCTTCCAGAAACCCGCGTCGAGAGGCCTCAACATGGGCTCAAGCACCGACAGCACATGCCTTGTCAATTCGCGATAATGTTCTCTATTTTCTTTTATACGATAAAAAATGGGGGGTTTTATATCGGTGATCACCAGCCTGTAAAAATATTCAAACAACCCGCCTTCAATCACTTCCAAGCCAAGTTCTAGTTTTTTTTCCGGATTGGACTCGGCCGGTTGGCATTGCCACAAAATAAAAGCTAGAATCATTTTATGGGCCTGCTTGTCCATTTCCTGCAAATCCACCGGCCTGAGCTTGTCATTCCAACGTTGCAGATAAGAACCGGAAAATATAAGTTGTAATAGACTTTTACGAATCATATTCATGATGGCCACTCCGGATTCAAGGTGTGTTTTGCGTGGAAATTATGTCCGGGCAAGTATAAACCGCGAACATAAAGGTTGACAATAGACCGGTGAACAGTATAAATAATGTTTCTTTGATTTCGACTTATGTTGAGGAGCCATTTTAATGAAGACTTTCAGTCCCACCCCCAAGGATATAAAACGCGAATGGTTTGTGGTTGATGCCAAGGATCAGGTTCTTGGACGCCTGGCCTCCATGGTCGCCCATCGCCTGCGCGGCAAGCACAAGCCCGAATTCGCCCCGCACATGGACAATGGTGATTTCATCGTGGTGGTCAATTGTGAAAAAATCCGGGTTACCGGCACAAAGATGGCCAAAAAGACCTACCATCGCCATTCCGGCTATGTCGGGGGACTGAAAACAGTTACCCTCGACAAAGTCATGGCCACCAAGCCGGCCTTCGCGATTATGCACGCGGTAAAGGGCATGCTGCCCAAAAACGCTCTGGGCCGCGCTATGCTCAAAAAACTCAAGGTGTACACAGGGCCGGATCATCCACATGCCGCCCAGAACCCCAAGACCTTGGCCTTGCCTTACTAGGCATCAGGAGATTCAGTCATGTCCGAAAAATTTGATTACGGCACGGGCCGCCGTAAAACCGCCACCGCGCGTACCCGCATCTATGCCGGCAGCGGCAAGATTGAAGTCAACGGCCGTCCCTTTGAAGATTATTTTCCGCGCAAAACCTTGCAAATGATCATTCGCCAGCCGCTGACCCTCACCAAAATCGCCGAAAAAGTTGATGTGCGGGTTAATGTGAGCGGCGGTGGTGTTGCCGGCCAGGCCGAAGCGGTGCGTCACGGTATTTCCCGTGCCCTGCTGATCGTGGATCCGGCCCTTCGCGGCGTGCTCAAGCGTGCCGGTTTCCTTACCCGCGATTCCCGCCAGAAAGAACGCAAAAAGTACGGCCTGCGGGCTGCTCGCGCTCGTTACCAGTATTCGAAGCGCTGATTGCTTCCGGCCTTCATGTTTCACACTTGGGCGGACCTCTTTTGGGGTTCGCCCTTTTCGTATGGAGAGAATTAATGCGCTACCTCTACACCCACAAAGAAACCAAGGCCACCACCGGCTATTTTACCTGCCAACCCGACCCGGAGCCAATACTTAAAGAAGCTTTAGACGCGCTGCGTGCGTCTCCGCTCGACGAGTTCATGCATCGCCACATTCTGCACATTATGCTGCGCAAACCGGTGGCCGAGCTTTTGAAACTTATTCCAGAGCCTTTGGAAGACGATCCTGTTTTGGCAGCCCTACTGTTGGAATGCGCGCTTTTAAACCCCATTCTCTCGGAATTATTCAAACGCCTTAGGGGCTGTCTCCAAATAAAGGCCAACTTTGAAACGCTGTCCGCGCACACTCCCCTACCATACATCACAGGCTCACAACTGTCGGATCTGCGCGAGCATCGCGAGGCGGCGGCCCGCTTCGCCGCCAACATACACGGGCATCACCCGCTGCCGCATCCTGATGACGAGGACATCCCTCTCCTGTACAGTGCGGAATCAGGTGGCGTCCACATTTTCGGCATAGCCGAGGCCTGCGCTTCGCTCGCGAAAAAAAACGCTGAGGCTGAAACAAACAACATTGAAACGGCCATGCCGCGCCCGGATGCGCGCGAAGTAGCCGAGCTGGCGCTTCAACGCCTGTCCGAAGCCGGAATAATAGCCGGGCCGGAAATGCGCCACGAGGCCTCACTTTCCCCCATTGCCCTGCAACGCGCCTGGAAAATAGACATCAACATAAAAAATGGCAGACTGAATTACACTCTGGAAGGCACAGCTAACGTATACGGGCGCGGCCTGTCACTGCCCGGAGCCAGAGCTTCCTACTCTATGGAAATGGTGGAACGGGCCTCGGCCTATGCTTGCGTTGACAATCTGAAACTGCCCATGCTGGCGGAAGGAGGAGAGCTGATTCGTGCCTCACACGCCGACCTGGAGCGCGACGGTCTGGCCGCTATGCCTCCGGACAGCCTGCCCCTGGACGTTCCCTACAAGGGGCAAACCCTACATTGGGTTTGGGGAACCGAAGCGGGAACAGAACGCAAGGTGCTGGTTCCGGCGCAATTTGTATTTTTATTCTGGAATGTCGATGAAGTGTCATTGCTGATGTCTCCCGGATCCACAGGACTTGCCTCCGGCAGTTCCATGGCCGGGGCAAAAGTCTCGGCGCTATGCGAAATAGTTGAGCGCGACGCCGAGGCCACCATGCCCTACCGCCGCTCACGCTGCTTCACGCTCACAGCCGAAGACGAACGCATAAAAGCCCTGCTCGATGATTATGCCCGTCTGGGCATACAGGTGCGCTTTCAAAATCTGACCAATTTCGGCATACCCTGCTATCAGAGTTTTGTAATCGGCCGGAAAGGGACTTTGTTCAAAGCTACGGGCGCGGGGCTTGCCGGCCCGTCCGCGTTGATCTCGGCGCTTACCGAAACCCCATATCCCTACCCCGGCGGAGGGGCCTCTGCGGCCGCGCTAACCGGCCTGCCGCGTGTAAACCTGGAAGATTTGCCCGACTACAGTACAAGTTCGCCGAAAAAAGATCTGAAGCTTTTGGAAGAAATTTTTCTTGGCAACGGCATACGGCCAATATATATAAACATTACCCGCAAGGATCTGAATCTTCCCGTGGTGCGAGCTCTTGCCCCCGGTCTGGAAACCGGAGCGGAATTTGACTCTTTCAGCCGCATCCGCCCAAGGTTGTTCCGTAACTATCTTTCAGGTAAATAATCGTTTCCGGCTGGTTGCTTCCAAGTTTGGAGACAACTCGCTGACACTTCATTTGCGGCGCCACTCCCTCCTGGGATGACTGCTCCAGGCTCTATTTTTTGATGCTACATCGAAATATACAGTATGTAACACATAGTATACGCAGCATGTATTTCAACTATAACTAATTTAAATTAATTCTTAATATAAAAAAATGTTTACTACTGCCCTTATGTTTTTATAGAAACTGTCCGATAATTGCCCAGAGTGAAACAATTACAAATTAGACTACTCTAACTTTGGGATATTGCATCTACCTGAAAATATTTTTTTAACCTGAGCCTGATTGTCCTGCGGCGACTTTTATCGGCGGCTCGGAATAGCATACTACAACGGCTTAGCCGCCTACGTTACGGATGCTCCGCAAGGGACTCGGGCCGTCAGAGCATTTCCTTAATTTTATTCGTAAAATGTTATAGTGAAAAAAATATCTTGCGGTTATATGCTTAAAATAATATATTGCGTGTAAACTAGGGAGCCTCTATGTCCATATCATCAAAACTAATTGTTCTTGTTACTTCCACAGTATTGTGCCTGGTGGTTGGCTTATGCTTGGCCGGATACTTTCTCATATCGGAATCCGGCAATCAGGGGGCAAAAGAACGTCTTGCCGCCAACAACCGCGCAGCGCAGCTCATGATTGAGGAAAAGATGCACTCCCTCGAATCATTGAGTGCGCAACTCAATCTCAATAAGCAACTGTCCGATAGTTTGGCCAAAGGTGATGCAGCCACTCTGAAAGCAATGGCCAAGACCATGGTAGGGAAGCCCGGTATTGACCAGGTTACCATTGTGGACGCAAAAAATGTGATCATCGCCAGAGGGCACTCAGACAAAACGGGTGACTCCGTTCCTTCATCACGCCTGGCCGTAAATATTCCCATGACCCAGGGCAGGCCTGTAATAGGCCTGGAACCGGGGGCTATAATACGCCTGGCCCTGACCTCGGGCACTCCCATCTTTCAGGACGGCAAGATCGTGGGTGTGGTGATCGTGGGTGAAGACCTGAGTTCCGGCAGTTTTGTTCAGCGCATAAAAGACAGCATGACTGTGGAATGCACCCTGTTCCTTGACGACACCCGCATAAGCACCACTGTAATGCGTGACGGCAAGCCTTTCATTAATACCAAGTTGAACAATGACAAAATTTACGATCAGGTTCTCAAACAAGGCAATCTGATCATGACCAGAAATATGATCAACGGCGAGGAATACGACACCGCCTACTGGCCCTGGAAAGATATAAGCGGCAAAAATGCCGGCATGTTCTTTGTGGGCCTTTCGCGCAAGAGCATAGAAGACACCCAGAGACACATCATATGGTATTTTGTGGGCATAGGAGTAGCACTGGGTTTAGTGCTCATAGCCGGTGGGGCCTATGTGGCCAGGGCCATTTCGCGGCCTATCCAAAAGGCAACTTCTTATGCCGAAGCCGTGGCCGGAGGCAACTTCAGCGGAACCCTCACAGTGGAAAGCAAGGATGAAGTGGGCGTGCTGGCTGGAGCCCTTGGCCGCATGGTGGAAAACCTGAAATCCAAAATAGCCGAGGCTGATTCCAAGAGCAAAGAATGTCAGCTTGAATCGGACCGCGCCAATTTTGCCCTTATTGAATCCAAAAATGCCATGGACAAGGTTGAAGCCGGACAAAAAGCTCTGTTGCGCACAGCCGAAAGCGTGCAGCTGGTGGTTTCGCGCCTTACCTCAGCCACAACCCAGCTTTCCACCCAGGTGTTACAAGCCAGCAAAAGCGCCGAGCACCAGCGCGAGCAGGTATCCAGTTGCAGCGTGGCCATGGAAGAAATGAATTCCACGGTGATGGAGGTGGCCCGCAATGCCGATGTGGCTTCTGAAGTTTCCGACAGCACCAGAAAAAAGGCCGTTGCCGGTGAAACTGTTGTGGAACAATCTGTGGAGGCCATCGGCATGGTGCAGCGCGACACCGAGGCTCTGAAGGATAATATTCAAATCCTGGGGCAGCAAGCCGAAGCCATTGGCGCGATTATGACCGTCATCAGCGACATAGCCGATCAAACCAACCTGCTGGCCCTTAACGCCGCCATTGAGGCCGCCAGAGCCGGAGAAGCCGGGCGCGGCTTTGCCGTGGTGGCCGACGAGGTGCGCAAGCTGGCTGAAAAAACCATGCAGGCCACCGGCGAAGTGGGGGCGTCCATCAAGGGCATACAGCAGGGAACGCGCAAGAATATAGAATCCGTGGATCTGGCCACTGCCAACCTGAGCAAGGCCACGGATCTGTCGGGCCAGTCCGGCCGTTCGCTGGCCGATATAGTGCAAGAGGCCAACCGCACCGCCGACCAGGTGCGCAACATCGCGGCGGCGGCGGCCCAGCAATCGGCAGCTAGTGAGGAAATTTCCAGGACTCTGGAAGAAATCAACGCCATTGCCGTGGAAACCGCCAACGTAATGGTCCAAGCAACCTCGGCCGTGTCCGAACTGGACGAACAGGCGCACGAATTGCAAGATTTGGTTAATTCATTGAAAAAATAACCTGAGCCATTTCAGGTGACGCGGCCCGGCCTGCCAAGGTCGGGCCGCTTTTTTTTATTCAAGCCGCTACAAATACTCAGACCTGGCGCGCCTCGGCGCGGATCCCCGGACAAATTCTGTAGCGCCCTTGACTATGTGGAGCCATTCTGGCAAGCAACTATATATTGGCATGAGTTTTGACAGTGTCCAAGCTTGCTGCCAGCCCTGGCGCGGTTAGCGCGTAAACTTAAACCAGTTCTGGAGGTTATATGCTGAAATCCCTGCTGCGGAAAAAATTCATTTTTCCCTTATTGGCGGCCTTTCTGCTGTCCGCCGTGGTTCAAAGCGGAGCCCAGGCCGCAGCCCCTGCTCCGCTTAAAAACAAAAACGGTGGAATGGTTCTGTCCAGCCACGAACTGGCCACTGCCGCCGGGCAAAAAGTTCTGGATGAAGGCGGCAACGCCGTTGACGCCGCGGTGGCCGTTGGCTATGCGCTGGCCGTTGTTCACCCTGCGGCCGGAATTATCGGCGGCGGAGGCTTTGCCGTAATCCACACCGCCGACGGCAAGGTCGTGGTG
>JAVBLG010000098.1:0-37229 GCA_031553655.1 Desulfovibrionaceae bacterium
TTGTCCTTGTCGGCCAGAATGCCGGCATGAATATGCGGATGCAGGGTTTTTACCCGTCCGTTCATGATTTCGGGAAATCCGGTCACATCGCTTACGGCGGTTACCTTGAGGCCTTCTTTTTCCAATGCCTTTTGCGTTCCGCCGGTGGATACCAGTTCAACGCCGTTTCGGTACAAAAAAGAAGCAAGGTCCACTAGTCCGTTTTTGTTTGTAACGCTCAGTATGGCACGCTTTATGGGTAGAAGTTCCATAATCAGCCTCCAGGCTTGTAATGAGGAAATATTCTTATTCCGGCCGGCTGTCACTGTCAACTGTCCGCCGTGAACCCCGAAAAAAACCATAACTCTTTTATCTGCGGGAATAAAGTAATGAGTATAGTTGATTTGGTGAAAAATAATCCGAAACTGCCTTCCCCCTGTTTTATTGTTGATGAAGAGAAGCTTGAAGCCAATGTCGCCGTGCTGGATATGATTCAGCAAAGATGTGGGGTAAAGATTCTGCTGGCTTTGAAAGCCTTTGCCATGTGGAGTGTTTTTCCGCTTTTGTCCAGGGCCGGAGGCAAAGGGCCACTTTATGGCATATGTGCCAGCTCTCCGGATGAAGCGCGCCTGGGGCGGGAAGAGTTCGGTGGTGAGGTTCATGTTTTTGCCACCGGTTATTCACATGAAGATATTAAAAAAATAATTCCTCTGGCCGATCATCTTCTTTTCAATTCTTTTGGGCAGTGGGCGCGTTTTCGCGAGTTGGCCAAGCGCTTAAAGCCCGAGTTGCAGTGCGGCATAAGGATAAATCCGGAACACTCCGAAGGGGCCGTGCCCATTTACGACCCCTGTTCACCCGGTTCACGCCTGGGAGTGCGGCTGAGGGATTTCAAACCTGAAGAACTTGAGGGCATTTCCGGTTTGCATTTCCACACCTTGTGCGAGCAGGGGGCCGATGCGCTTGAGCGCACTATGGCGAACTTTGAGAAAAATTTTTCACAATATCTTGGTTCGATGAAATGGATGAACTTTGGCGGCGGGCATCATATTACAAGACCCGGATATGATCTGGAGCTTTTGTGTGGCTTGCTCCAGGACTTCAAAAGCCGTTATCCACATCTGCGAGTTTATCTCGAGCCGGGCGAGGCTGTGGCCTTGAACGCCGGATGGCTGCTCTGTACGGTTCTGGATGTTATTGAGACAGACATGCCGACGGCCATACTGGACACCAGCGCTTGCGCCCATATGCCCGACGTGCTGGAAATGCCCTATCGCCCCGGATTGGTTGGGGCGGGGGAGCCGGGAGAAAAGCCGCATACCTTCCGGTTGTGCGGTAAATCATGCCTGGCCGGAGACACCATAGGCGAATACAGCTTTGAGCACCCTCTGGAGGTTGGCGATCAACTGCTGTTTACAGACATGGCTCATTACACCATGGTTAAAACCAATACCTTCAATGGATTGAGCCTGCCGGCGATAGTCCGCGCGCGCCCTTCCGAGGGGCTGGCGCATGTGGTCAAAGCATTCGGTTATGGGGATTTTAAGGGCAGGTTGTCCTGAAAAAACAACCCGGGGTGATTTATCAAATCACCCCGGCGCGTAACAAAAATTCGGCGATAATGGGCCTAGCGGTGGAAAGGCAGTGATTTAAGGCCGTTACGATATTGCAACTCAGATACAATCAATTGTTCAAACTCTTGAGGCATAATAAGTTCCGACGCCCAATCGTCTTTGATGACGCGGTCTATGGACTGGGTTTCTTCCCAGATGTCCAGAAGTTCGTCATCCGCAAGCGATTTAATGCGCAACTCAAAAGGAAGGTCGTTGGCAAAATAAAAACGGTTGGCCATGATTGGTCTCAAGCCCCCTTTAATAAAAGGTTTATCACACTGTAATTGATAACCAAATGTGCGTCAATGGGCTGTCGGCCCAGAGGTTCCCGAAATGAAGAAATATACCATGTAAATCGGCGGCTAAGGCAAAATAATTTAATAATGTCCGGATTCGGCCATATTCTGGCTTATTTTCACAAGATTTAAACGAGTTTGATTTTCTTCGCCGGAAATGGCCATACACATGACCAAAGGAGAGATGTAACTGGATCGCCAATCCGTAATAAACTGAATATAACTATTTTCAATTATTTTTATCGAGCTGACCATTGATCTTAGATCGTAAGCCTTTTCGCCTTTTTTGGTCAGGCGCGTATACGGGACTTCGGACCTGCCGTAAAAATCGTTCCAGGACTTGGCAAAAGCTTCCTGTGCAGCCCTGTCGCCCTTGATGCCGACCGTAAAAGTTTCGCTCCATGCTTCGCCAAGGGCGCCGCGTACCGGCTCGGGAATAGCCGCGTTTATGCCAAGCCCTTCGGGCATAAAATGCGAAAGTCGCCTTTTGACCTCTCCGGCGCTTATTATTTCCCGCAGGGTTATGGCGAACCATTCAGCCAGGCTCTCCACGCCCACGGGCAGTGCCCGACCGAATGATATAAGCGGAAGCGGGTGAAAACCCTGGGAAAAAGCCATAGGCAAAGCGGCCCTGCGTATGGCTCTTTCCAACACAGCCTGCAATTCCAGCTGGCTCAAAAAGGCCGCAAGTCCCTCTTTATTATGCCATATGCGCAGACGCGCGGCCTTTACGGCCAGATCGGCCTTTATGCGCGGCGGCATTGGCCTACGTCCGGCTTTCTTTTCCGCCGGTTCTGGAGTTTCTATGTAAAGCGTGCCGCTGTTCGTTACTTTCTCGTCTGCTTGAGTGTGAGGGCCTCCGTAACAGGCTGCCGTAGCGTCCGCTAAGGGTATATTTTGTTTTTTTGTTTCGTTTTCAGCGTCATTCGCCGCTTGATCTCGGCGTGAAAAATTGAGCTTGTTGCTGTAAGTTATATCCGGATCAAGGCGGGGCAGCAACGAAGGCCCAGCCTTGGTGTCGCACACGCCGCAGTGGCGGCAGGCATTATAACGGCAGTCGGCACTGTATTTGGCGGCATAGGAGCGCTCGCGCTCCTTGAGCAAAAAACTGCGCTTGATCCCGGCATTGAGATGATCCCAGGGCAGGGGGGCGTCCAAAGATCGCGCCCCGGTGTAGCCTTCAGGGGTAAGCCCGTGTTTTTCCAGAGCCGCGAGCCAAGGAGCCAGATTGAAGCTCTCGGCCCAACTGTCGAAAATCGCGCCGTTTTTATAAGCTTCTTCCACCACCGCTCCCAAACGGCGATCGCCACGCGACAAAATTCCCTCAAGATGGCTCATGGCCGGGTTGTGCCAGCGCATGGTCAGGCATTTCTGGCTTTTGAAGGCCGTCCGCAGGTAGCTGATGCGATTTTCCATTTCTTCAAGCGTGAGCTGGCTTTCCCATTGAAAAGGAGTGAAGGGTTTGGGCACGAATGGCGATATGGCCGCAGTAACCTGAAGCCTGGGTTTGCCGCGTCCGGCCGCGTCGCGCGATTTGCGGCACAGCTCCACTATGGCATCCAAATCTTCCATTGTTTCCGTGGGAAGGCCAATCATAAAATACAGCTTTACCTGCTGCCAGCCGTGATCAGCCAGTTTGCGCAGATGTTCCAGCAATTCCTCTTCGGTAATCCCCTTGTTGATGACCCGGCGCAAACGTTCACTTCCTGCCTCGGGTGCCAGGGTGATTCCGGTGCGGCGGATTTTGGCCATCAGTTCCATTATGCTTTCATCAACCGAGCCTACCCGCAGCGAGGGCAGCGATAGGGCCACCTGCTCGGAGGCGCAACGCTCGAAAGATTGACTACAGAGGCTTTTCAGCGCGGAAAAGTCGCCGGTGCTGAGCGAAAGAAACGAAACTTCCTCAAAGCCTGTAGTTTTCAAGCCGTCTTCAAGTAAATCGAGAATATTTTCCAGCTTTCGCTCGCGGGCCGGACGGTAAACCATACCCGCATGGCAGAAACGGCAGCCTCTGGTGCAGCCCCTGGCTATTTCCAGAGCCAGGCGGTTGTGCACCGCTCCGATGGGGGCTACCTGGCGTACGGGATAGGTTGCGTTGTCGAGGTCCGGCACTATGCGCCTTGAGGGAAGCGCACATTCCGGCTTCAGGGCCGTGATGTGTCCATCCGGGCCGTTGCTGAAAAATGAGGGAACATAAACGCCCGGTATGCGTCCGGCCCGATCCAGAAATTCGTCGCGCCCCATATTAGCCTTTCTGGCTTGGATAAGCAGATCGGCCAGATCAACCGTTGTTTCTTCGCCTTCGCCAAGAACCATCAAGTCCATAAAATCGGCCATAGGTTCGGCGCTGAGAGTGGCCCCGCCGCCGGCGATTACTATGGGGTGGGAAAAAAGATTCGGGCCGCGATCGCACGACTTTAAGGGAATTTTGGCCAACTCAAGCATGTAAAGTATGTTTGTGTAACACAGCTCATGGGTTATGGAAAAACCCAGCAAGTGGACATGGCTGAGGGGCGTGCCCGACTCCAGCGTGCATAGAGTCTTGTGGTGCGAGCGCAAAATTTCGGCGGTTTCGCGGCAGGGGGCCATAACGCGTTCGGCCAGCCAATTTTCCCGGTTGTTTACCACGGAATAAAGAATTTTCTGTCCAAGATAGGACATGCCCACTTCATAAGCGTCCGGAAAGGCCAGAGCGCAGTGGAAATCCATTTTTCGAGGGTCTTTGCGCACCGCGCCGTCTTCAATGCCGGTGTAGCGGCTGGCTTTGGGAATCAGGGGTAGTAGATTTCGCATAAGGTCTTAGTAGGGGTAAAACGAGAAGAACGAGCCGCCCAAACGGCGGCCCGGCAAATTTTATCTTTTATACTTGGAGATTTTATTATAAGCACTGTACGGCGGTGACATTTGTCCGCCGCACCGCGCCGCACAGATACTTTGCGGCCAAGCCGCATCGGCTGCAAAATGGCCGCCAAACTATTTTATAAGGCCGCCGCCGCCGGGCATTCCGCCGCCTTGCTGGCCGAACTGAAGTTTGCCCATTCCGCCGGCCACAGTGAGGTTGGTGGCGGCTTCAATATATTTGTTCTGCAGTTCCTGCGGGGTGTCTTTATAGCGGTAAAGGAAGTGCTCGCCGGAAATGCTGCCGGAAAATTCCGGCTCGAAAGGATAGCCATAAGGCAGCATCATCATCTGCACGCCCTGCTGGGCCGGGACGATTTGCATGAGGCCGACGTCGTTTAAGGCGTCTTTTTCGGCGTCGTATTTGCCGATAACCAATTCCCCGGTTACAAGTTTGACAAGACGTATGTCATAGGCCATTTTATTGCGCTCCTGAATTTTTTTGTGAATTTTACAATTAACCTTCAATGCTCTAGGCTCTGCATAGCCTGATGTCAAGGAATCATTTCAGGGGATGCAGGGCTGACGCGACTTAGCGCGGAGGCTCGAGGCACTTGCATTAGCAAGTGCCCGAATGCGTTAGCATTCGTAACTAGGCGGAGCGGAGCGACGCCGTACTCAAATCGCGCAAGCGCTACGATTAATCACCTTAAACGGATGATTTCGTTAGTGTGAAAAACAAGGTGCGTCTGCCATGTCAGGGGGGATGCAGGGCTGACTCTCTTCAGCAAACTCCGCCACCGCCCGAGATTTTTAAAGGTGATATAAATATGGATGAAAATTTTATTTATGAAGACATTGAAGCCATTATCGGCCACAAATTCACGGACAAAAGTCTGCTTGACTCGGCCCTCACTCACAGCTCGTGGGCCAATGAAAACGAAGGTGTAACCCACAACGAGCGCCAGGAGTTTCTTGGGGACGCGGTGCTTGAGCTTTGCGTTTCTTCTTTTTTATTCAGCGTATTTCCCGATGCCCGCGAGGGAGATCTGACCAGAATGCGTTCTCGCCTGGTGAGCACGTCTTCACTTGCCGGGCTGGCAAGAGGGCTGGGCCTTGAGTGCAGGCTCAGGCTGGGAAAAGGAGAGGAAAGCCAAGGAGGAAGGCAGCGCGACGCCATTCTGGCAGATGCTCTGGAAGCTGTGCTGGGGGCGGTGTTTGAGGATGGGGGCTTTGCGGCGGCTTTCGGAGTGGTGGAACGTCTTTTTAAAGACATTTGGCCCAAAGATGTTGTTCCCTGGCGCGGCAAAGACTTTAAAACCCGTTTACAGGAGGAAATACAGCGAGTTTACAAAGATAGGCCCCTGTATACCCTTATCGGCAGTCACGGGCCGGAGCATGCCAAGGTTTTTGAGGTGCGCCTAAATCTGCCCGACGGTACGGAATTGATCGCCAGAGGGCCGAGTCTTAAACGCGCTGAACAGGAAGCGGCCCGCATGGCTCTTGAGGCAATAACCGGAAGCATTCAGGCTTGACCTGTTTTTTGAGCGAACCCGGCCCGGGGGATTACTCCCCCGAGCCTCCCGTCTTCGGTCTGCCACAGCCTATATTAAGATGTCACGTTAGCCCCCAATGAGCTGCATGGCCATCTTTGGCAGCGAATTCGCTTGCGACAGCATTGCTACCGCAGCTTGGGTGAGAATTTGGTTACGCACAAACTCGGTCATTTCCGTGGCAACGTCCACGTCGGATATGCGCGACTCGGCGGCCTGGAGATTTTCTGCCTGGGTAGTCAGGTTGGTAATAGTATTTTCCAGGCGGTTTTGCAATGCGCCGAGCGAGGCTCTGATCTTGTCCTTGGATATAATGGCGTTGTTTATGGCTACAATGGCGTTCTGGGCGTTCGACTGCGTGGAGATGCAGTATCCGGCCTGCGAGGGGTTGCCGGCATTGCCGAGACCAAGGGCGGAAGCGGTGGAACAGCCGATTTCAATGTAGTAGTAATCTTCCGCCGAGTCATTGCCGGTGCCGAAGTGAATCTTCATCCTGCCGGTGGAAGTCAGCTGAGAGCCGTCATGCTGGCCACTGAGGGTTCCGTCTAGCAGATGCACTCCGTTGAAATCTGTAGCATTGGCGATTCGGGTAATTTCCGAAGCCATGGCTTGGTATTCGGACTCGATCATAAGGCGCTGAGTCGAGTCGTAGGTGCCGGTAGCGGCCTGTTCGGCAAGTTCCTTCATGCGTATGAGCTTTTCGTCGATAATTCCGAGAGCGCCGTCCGCAGTCTGGATGAGTGAAATGGCGTCGTTGGCGTTGCGGGCGCCCTGCTGCAAGCTGGCGATGTCGGCTCTTTGCAGTTCGCGTATGGCCAGACCGGCGGCGTCGTCAGCGGCCGAGCCTATGCGAAGGCCGGAGGACAGTCTGCGAGTCGAAGTGGAAAGCCGATCGTAATGAGAGTTCAAATTGCGTGCCGCGTTGGCTGCCATCATATTGTGATTTATAACCAAAGACATATGGGATACCTCCTTCCGAGGTCGGGGTTAAATGGTTAAGCTGTGCCTCGGTATAAGCAATGGGCGTGCCACATGCGGAAAATATAATTAATTCAAAGCAATATGTTTTAGACTTTATTTGGAAGACAGGTTTATAGGAAAAAAAAGCCGCGATTTTAAGTGGCGAACGGAAAATTTTGCAGCTTGGGAGAATTTGAAACAGTATGTAATTAGAATCTATTGTGAATGAAATGAGTAACAGGCTATGATCCAATATATCGGCATATACCGGGGGCGCGGAGGTTCCGGCGGATGGAATTGATCCGATTGGCATTAGGTAATGAACGCTTGCCAAGGGCACTTGTTCCGGGTTATAATCTGAAATTATGCCGCGCGATTTCGTGCGTGAATGTCGCGCGCCGGCATGTACCTATAAAATTCAGGAGTGGGCATGAGCCAACACAATCCCGACCACGATAACCTGGCGGAAGACGATTTGGATAAGCAAGGTCTTGACCTTGTGGGAAATGAAGACGGTGAAGATTCCAAATCGCCTGACGATTCCGATCCCGATCTGAGTATTGGAAGCAAGAACTATCTGGGCAGACTTGTGGCCATGGGTACGCGCCTTGGCGTTAAGAATCCGTTGTTTCAGTGCCATGACCGCGCGGCAAAAGCCACCGCGCTCATAGGCGGCAAGGAATATTTGAATTTTTCCACCTATGATTATCTTGCCATCAATGCACACCCTGAAATTACCGAAGTTGTGGCTGAAGTCGCCGCTGTTTTCGGCACTTCGGCCGGAGCCAGCCGTCTGGTGGGCGGTCAGCGCCCGCATCATGTAGCCCTTGAGCGCGCTTTGGCCGATCTTTATGAAGTAGACGACAGCATTGTATATGTGAGCGGGCATGCCGCCAACGTATCCACCTTGGGCGTGCTGTTCGGGCCGCGCGACATCATTTTTTACGACAATTTGGCCCATAACTCTCTGGTACAAGGGGCGAGGTTGTCCGGAGCACGACGCATTTCTTACGCCCACAACGATGTCGAGGCCCTGGAGCGCATGCTCAAGATGCATCGCGCCAAGCATAAACGGGCCGTAATTGTTACAGAAGGTGTTTTCAGCATGGACGGCAATATTCCTGACTTGCCGCGCATTATTGAGCTGAAAAAAGAATATAATTGTATGTTGCTGGTGGATGAGGCTCATTCTCTGGGGGTGCTAGGGGCCACCGGGCGGGGCGTGCGCGAGCATTTCGGCATAAATCCCAAAGATGTGGACATGTGGATGAGCACCCTCAGCAAGTCGCTGTGTGGCTGCGGGGGATTTATTGCCGGCAGTTCCGAGCTTGTGGAATTTCTTAAGTATGACTCTCCCGGTTTTGTTTTCAGCGTGGGCATGCCGCCAATTGTTGCCGCCGCCTGCCACAAAGCTCTGGAGATCATGCTGCGCGAACCAGAGCGGGTGCATAAACTCCAGAGCATAAGCCAGTATTTTCTGAAATACGCCAAAGAAAAGGGCTTTGACACCGGCGCGGCTCAGGGCTATGCCGTAGTGCCGGTTATTGTGGGCAATTCCATTCCCACCGGCATTTTGGCCACGTTGCTTTTTGAGCGCGACGTTTACGTTATGCCCATCACCTTCCCGGCGGTGAAAGAAGGCACAGCGCGGCTGCGCTACTTCCTTTCCGCCGCCCACAGCGAGGAAGATGTGCGCAGAGCCCTGGACATCACAGCCGAGGAATTGCCCAGAGCCATTGAAATGGACAAGCAGCTTAATATTACTTTGTAGTTTTTTTTCCCGGGCTTTTGCGCTGCCAGGGTATTTCGCAAGCGGAATGCCCTGGTCTTGTTTTATATAAACATCGAGTTTGTCACGAGGATCATGTGACTCCACCCAAAACAGCGTATATACTTTTGTGGTTTCCTCGTTATTCGGAAACTTTTATTTTCAGGGAAGTGCAGAGGCTCAAGGCCATGGGGCTGCCTGTTCATGTATTTTCCCTTTATGCCGATGCCCCCGGCCATTGTTCCGACGAAATGCGCGCCTATGACGGGCCTGTTTTTCACCTGGGGGTAAAAGGCTTTGGCCGAGTGCTTTCGGCCTTGTGGGAGGCCGCGAGGCACGAGCCGAAAACTGTGCTGAAACTGATGCGTGAGGGGCTTTTCAGGCGCATACGCGACTGGGAAAGCCTGGCTGAAAACGTATGGTGTTTTTTTGCCGGTTTTGCTCTTGCGGAGTTCTGCCGTCAGGAAAAAATCGAACTTCTGCATTCACCCTGGGCCAATGGGGCCGGAACCGCCGCCTGGATTGCCTCGCGCCTTACCGGCATTCCCTTTGCCGTTACCGGACGGGCCGGAGACATATATCCGCCCGACGGGCTGCTCAAGGAAAAATTGCGCGACTGCCTTTTCGCCCGCACCAACACCGCCGCCAATGTGAAGTATTTGTCCGGCTTTTTGCCTCCGGATCAGAGCGGCAAAGTGGCCCTGGTTTATAACGGGTTGACCCTGCCGCGCGATCCCAAGCCGCGCGATCCTTTCAGCGCGCCTTATCGCATTCTGGCCGTGGGGCGTCTGGCCCGCACCAAGGGCTTTGACATTCTTCTAACCGCCATCGCCCGTCTTGAGCGCGAGTCTTTCCCCTGCCGACTTACTTTAGTGGGTGACGGCTGGCTGCGTCTGCACATCAAGGCTTTGCGCCGCCGCCTGAAATTGGAGCATATTGTGGATATGCCAGGCTTTGTGCCGCACGATCATGTAGCCGCCATGCTGGCCGATCATCACATGCTGGTTACTCCCTCAGTGGTGCACGGCAACGGTGACCGCGACGGCATTCCCAATGTGATTATGGAGGCCCTGTCGCGAGGCATGCCTGTTGTGGCCAGCAATGTCAGCGGAATAGGCGAGGTTGTGCGTAATGGAGAAACTGGCATTCTGATTCCTCAGCGCGATCCCGTGGCCTTGGCTGAGGCCATAAGACGAGTGGCCGAAAATCAGGCAGATGCCCTGCGCATGGGGCAAAACGGCCGAGAACTGGTGGAGCGCATGTTCGACCCTGAAACCAATACCCGGCAGCTTTTTGATTTGTATGTTTCGCGGTTTAGAGCATTTTGCGGACGAAGCGAGTAAAATGTATTGGCAACCTTAAATGACTGAAAATACTGTAAATGTAATTTTAAGCTTGGACGTGGAAGAAGAAGGACTTTTCGGCGGCGCTTACCTCCGTGAGGTTTCCGTGCGCAATGTTGCCAGCCTGGAGCGGCTTTTGCCGTTACAGGAAGAATTTTCTCTGCCGGTAACCCTGCTCTGTACCTACAGCGTTTTTAATGATTTAAACGCCTGCCGCGTCCTTGATCGCCTGCGGCAACGCAGTGGGGCAGGGGTGGAAATAGGCGCTCATTTGCACCATTGGAATACCCCGCCTCTTGATACCGCGGCTTTGGGGGGCGGCTACGTTAGCCCCGGTTCCCTGCCTCGTGAATTGTTCGCCGCGCGACTAGGTAATTTGATGGCGGCAGGGAGGCAATATAGCGGCGAGGCCATGACGAGCTTTCGTATGGGTAAATGGGATTTGCATCACTGGCATTGGCCATATCTGGTCGAAGCCGGAATAAAGGTTGATGGTTCAGTTCGACCTCTGCATCATGGTCCGGCCGGCCGCCCGGATCATTTTTCCGCCCCGGCCGATCCCTATGTAGTGCGCGTGGGGCAAGAACGTATAATCGAAGTTCCGCTTACTGTGACCCCTCTTTACCTCGCTTGGCCCAACCATCTGAACGCCATGGAGAAAATTTTGCCTACCAGAGCCGGGGAGGCCTTGAAGACCTCGGTGCAGAAGTGGTCTGCCCTGGCTGTTTTGCCCATATATCACCCGTTATGGGCCATGAAGCTTATTACTTCCTTGTACTTGGCCAGAGGAGGAAAATTTTTGGCGCTCACCTGGCACTCTTCGGAAATGATGCCCGGAGGCGCTCCGCATATGCCCAATGAAGCGGCTGTGCAGGCATTTATGAACAAGATGCGAGCGTTTCTTGGGTGGTTGAATTCAGGGTGCGTGGTAAAAGGCATGACGCTAGGTCAGATGGCCTCTTTGCCGTTTTCGGAACAGGCGGATTACGGCGCTGCCAAGACTGTCGGTGAGGGTGGAAATTGCGCTGATTCCGGCCATAGCGCGGGCTTTGATGTATTATCTGGTGTAGTGGACAAACGTTGCGATTGGAAATATGATTAGAAGATGAGCAAAATCATAACCGAAGCATCGACAGATCGGCCGCCCCATGTGGCTTATGTGCTTTTGTGGTATCCCATCTTCACCCAACCCTTTATTTTCCGTGAAGTTGAAGGTCTGAAAAAGACCGGATTGCCTGTTTCTATTTACAGCCTCTATGCCCATTCCAAACGGAAATGGTCGGAGGAAATGCGCCTGGCGGCTGAATTTACCCACACTTTCGGAATAAAGGCCATCGGTACATTTTTATGGGCTTTTTTTTCCTCATTGCTGCGCCGCCCTTTGTTCACTCTGAAAGTGGCGCGGCAAACTCTATTGCGCCGCAGGCTGGGCTTGGAAAGCGCGGCCGAGAACCTATGGGGTTTTCTGGCGGGTTTCCACCTTGCCTGCCTGTTCCGGGAAAGCGGTATAGACATTATTCATGCCCCTTGGCCGCGCGGCCCGGCCACGGCTGCCTGGGTGGCCTCGCTACTTTCAGGAATTCCCTTTTCAATTGCGGCTCGCGGCGACAATTTAGCGCCCATGGAGCCGGATCTGCCGGACAAGATGAAGCACAGTCTTTTCATCCGCGCCAACAACAGAGCCGATATGCTGCGGATGCGGAATTTTTTGCCCGAGGAACACAGAGGGAAAATAGATCTGGTATACAATAGCCTTACTCTGGCTGCCGACAGCATATGCCCCGTGCCTATGACTCCGCCGACGCGGCTTCTGGCTGTGGGGCGTTTTTCGTCCACAAAGGGGTTTGACTATTTGCTTCAGGCCTGCAAGATACTGAAAGACAAAAATTTTCCTTTCCATCTCACTCTTGTGGGCGGCGCGGGCATGGCCACCGGCGGCTATTACGCGCCCTTGTTGATCAAAATGCGCCACACCTTGGGGCTTAAGGAATTGGTTGATTTCCCGGGTGTTGTTTCGCATGATCGCCTGCCAGGCATTTTGGCTGGCAGCGACATTTTTATGGCTCCCTGCGTGGTCAACAGCGCCGGTGAAATGGACGGAATTCCCAATGCCATAATCGAGGCCATGTCCTTTGGATTACCCGTGATCAGCACTAGAGTGAACGCTATTCCAGAGATAGTAATCGACGGCGAAACCGGCGTGCTTGTTCCGCAAAAAGACGCCGAATCTCTGGCCGCCGCTATTGAGCGTTTGGCTCAACATCCCGAGAAAGCCAGAGAAATGGCCGCCAGAGGCCGCATACTCGCCTTGGAAATGTTTGCGGAAAAGAATAATGTTCCCAAATTGAAAGCGATGTTCAAGTCGCGCTTCCAAGAGTTTAATGAATTGACAATAAAAAAGTATTGATATGCTTATCCTGACGTGGATTGGATTTTGGAGAAAATATGTGCGGTATAGCGGGCTTATTGCAATTTGATGGAACGGACCTGCCTTTAGATGCGCGAGAATGGCTTGCACGGATGACCGGCGTAATGGCTCATCGCGGACCCGACGCCGAAGGCTTCTGGCAGGACGGCCCGATCGCCCTGGGACATAGAAGGCTTTCCATTATTGACCTTTCCACTGGCTCCCAGCCCATGAGCGCCGCTGAAGGCCGTTTCACCATATCTTATAATGGCGAAATATATAACTTTAAAGAAGTACGTGCCGACCTTGAGCAACTGGGGCACAATTTCCGTACCAGCTCAGATACCGAAGTTATTTTGGCCGCCTATGAAAGTTACGGCGTATCCTGTCTGGATCGCCTGGAGGGCATGTTCGCCTTTGCGTTGTGGGACAAGCGGGAAAAAACGCTTTTTTGCGCCCGCGACCGTTTCGGGAAAAAGCCTTTTCTTTACACAGCGCAAAACGGACGATTTGCTTTTGCCTCCGAAATGACGGCTTTCAAGAACCTTCCGGATTTTTCCTTCACTGTTAATCGCGCCGCTGTGGCCCGCTATTTGGCCTATGAATACGTGCCCACCCCCGATTCGATATATACTGAAGTGCGCAAACTTCCCCCTTCGCACTACCTTCTGGCGCGTGACGGGCAAATAAAGATCGAACGCTACTGGAGCCTGCCCGCCCCGGAAGAAACTTCGCGTTCCGAAGACGATTTGGCCGCCGAGCTGCGCGAGCGTCTGGCCCTGGCTGTCCAGCGGCGTCTGGTATCTGATGTGCCACTGGGAGTGTTCCTGTCCGGCGGAATTGATTCATCCATTGTTACCGGTCTAATGGCTTCCATGTCTTCAAAGGTGAAAACCTTTTCCATAGGCTTTACCGAAGACAGCTACGACGAGTCCGCCTATGCCCGCCTTGTGGCCGGGCGCTGGTCCACCGAGCATCATGAAAGAATTCTCAGTGCCGACGAATGCGCCGAAATACTTCCGGCTGTGGCTTCCAAACTGGACGAACCCATGGCCGACGCCTCGGTGGCCCCCACCTGGCTGTTGGCCGGGCTGACCAGAGAAAAAGTTACCGTGGCTCTGGGCGGAGACGGAGCTGACGAATTATATGCCGGTTATGAACACTACATAGCCTTCAAAACGGCTGAATGGTACATGAGCCTTCCGACAGCGTTGCGTGAAAAGATTCTGGAACCGCTGGTTCGCTTTTTTCCGGCCTCAGCCGGCTATGTCAACCTGCGCCTGGCTGCTCAGACTTTCCTCAAGGGCGCGCATGCTCCGAACTGGCAGCGCGTGCAGACCCTACTCACCGCCCTTACCCCGGAAATGCAGCGCGAACTGTGGCTTGAATCGGACGAGAGCATTCTCGCTCCGGAAAATCTTTTCGCTTCCACCAGGGAACATTATGAGTTTTGGCCCTCGGCCAAGCCACTGGAGCGGGCTTTTCATGTTTATGTCAGGCAGTTTTTACTTGATGACATCTTGTATAAGGTGGACCGCTGTACCATGATGCACTCCCTGGAAGCGCGCGCCCCCTTCCTGGATCGCGATTTTGCCGAGTTCAGCGCTAAATTGCCCGTGGAAATGAAATTACACGGATTTTCCCGCAAATACCTGCTTAAAAAGGCCTGCGCCGACTTGCTGCCCAAAGAAATTCTCAACCGCAACAAGCGCGGCTTCCAGATTCCGGTTGCGGCCTGGCTGCGAACTTCGTTACGGCCTCTGATGGAAGATTTGTTGAGCGAAGAGTTTTTGCGCAAGCAAGGGTTATTTAATCCCGTTTACGTACGCAGGCTTATGGATGAACATTTTGAGGGCAAGGCCGATCACCGCAAGCCACTTTGGACGTTGTTGGTGTTGCAACTATGGTGGAGGCGTTGACTAAGTCAATGCCTCACCACCGGTCAAACAGGACGCGCCTCAACACTGTCATCTAAACCAGCATCTATATTTAACGCTTTAAAATTACTATCTATCTACCACGTCACCCTCTGCCGTCTTATAGCGGTTGCCAAGCTCTGGCTAAATTCTTATTATTATGCTATATCCACACCTTTGTTCCACAGGAGTAGAGTATGACCAATCAAATTAAAACTGTTGCGCTTCTGGCCCTGCTGTCGGCCATAATCATTGTGCTCGGCGGCGCCATGGGCGGCCGTACGGGTATTGTCATCGCTTTTGTGTTGGCACTGGCCATGAACGTGGGCAGCTACTGGTTTTCTGATTCCATTGTTCTACGCATGTACAATGCCAGAGATCTTGATCGCGCCGACGCTCCGGCCCTGCACGCCATGGTTGAGCAACTTGCCGCCAACGCCGGCATTCCCAAACCTCGTGTCTGTCTTATTCCCGAAGAAGCCCCCAACGCTTTCGCCACCGGGCGTGACCCTGAGCACGGCGTGGTGGCGGTAACCGCAGGAATTATGCGCCTGCTTTCGCCTGAAGAATTGCGTGGCGTTCTGGCCCATGAAATAGGGCATATAGCCAACCGCGACATCCTGATTCAGACTGTGGCCGGCGTTATGGCTTCCACCATAGTTTCCATAGCCAACATGATGCAGTTTGCGGCAATTTTCGGCGGCGGACGGAGCAACGAGGAAGGCGGGGGCGGCGGCAATTTTCTGACCAGCCTGCTTCTGATCATTCTGGCCCCCATTGCGGCCAGCATTATTCAAATGGCCATATCCCGCTCCAGGGAATATCTGGCCGACGACGCCGGGGCGCGCTTTTCCGGTCAGCCCCTGGCCCTGGCCGGAGCTTTGGACAAATTGCAGCATTATAACGAAAGAGTTCCCATGCAGAGAGGCAATGCGTCCACCGAGCAAATGTTCATTGTTGCCCCGCTTTTCGGCGGTGGTATGGCCAATATGTTCAGCACCCATCCGCCCATTGAGGAGCGGATAGCCCGGCTCAGGAATATGGCCCAACGCGGCTATATTCCCCGGTAGTATTGACGCAACCCTTTAATCCAAGGTAAGAAAAATGCCTATTCTACGTTGCATGGCCCTTGTGGCCGTTTTGGCTTCGGGTCTTCTGGCCTCGGGCTGTTTCGGCGGCAAGAGCGATTCCGGCGGCGACCCTGCGGCCGCGCCGCCCCCTCCCGGGGACTGTGAAATAGTGTATACTTACGCTCCGTCCTTTTATGTAATCAACATCGCGGGCGGTGACGCCGTGGTGGTCGACCCCTTCAGCCAGGATTTCCCCCTGTTCTGCGATCCGGGGGAAGCCAAGGCCGCTCTGCAAAAAGATCTCTCTTCCGGACGGCTGACTTCAAAAGTGGATTGGCTCGTATATCGCGTATGGGGTGAATGGGATGATCTGGCGGCCAAAAACCCGGAAGGCGGCTATATGCTGAAGCATACCGCCCCGTTGGTGGATTGGGTGAAATAATCGGATTTATATTGGAATAATATGAAAGAATTTGAACACGACAAAAGGCATGACGGCGAAGAGCGCCGTCCGCGCCGGGATGATGACGAACGCCGCCCGCGTGGCGACAGAGACGGGTTCCGCCCGAATCGTGACGGCGAAGAGCGCCGTCCACGCCAGGATGATGACGAACGCCGCCCACGTGGCGACAGAGACGGGTTCCGCTCGAATCGTGACGGCGAAGAGCGCCGTCCGCGCCGGGATGATGACGAACGCCGCCCGCGTGGCGACAGGGACGGGTTCCGCTCGAATCGTGACGGCGAAGAGCGCCGTCCACGCGGAGATGGCGATGAACATCGTTCCGGTTCCTTCGGCAGGGAGGATAGAGGCGGGCCGCGTCGTCCCCCGTTGCTTGAAACTGCCAAGGAAGTGGACACGGAAATCTTGCGTCTGATTGTGCGCCGGGGCAATCTGCTGAATAAAATGCGCAACAGGCAAGGCAGGCTCGATCCAGGTGAAGAACGTGAATTGCGCCTCAACTGGGAGAAAAATTCCTCGCGGATAAGCAAAGACTCCCGTTTGGCTGGAACGTTGTTTTCTCTTCTACAAGAAGTGGAACTTTTGCCGCGTCCGGCCGACAATGAAGAACGCCGCCCCGCCTTCAACCTTTCCCCCACGCCAAAACCCATAGATGTGAGCCTTGATGCCCCGGGGTCGAGCCGCATGGCTCGTCTTTTAATGGCCATGGCCGCCGCTTCGGGTTCGGAATGCCGCATATCCGGCGCGCCACTTAACGATCCGGTGGTGGAACTGATCAAGGCTTTTAACCAGGCCGGAGCCTCTCTGGCCTGGGAAGAAAACGGGGAACTGCTGTCGCGGGCCGGGGGCGGACTGAAATTTGCCGATAAAGCGATTTTTGTGGGTGATGACAGCCTCAATTTGCACCTTTTACTGGGGCATTTCGTGGGCCGCTGCAGCCGAGTGCGCTTTACCGGCGAGTCGGAACTGAAGCTGGCCGATTTCTCTTCGCTGCGGCACTTTCTCCCCAAGCTCGGGGCTAGATTGACCAATGCCGTGCCCAAGTCCGACGGGCTGCCGGCACGTCTGGAATGTTCAGGCGAGTTGCCCGATTCCGTGGTCATCCCCGCTGACCTGAGCGTCGATGCCGTTCTTGGCCTGCTTCTGGCAGCGCCCTTCTGGGAGCGGCCTGTGGCTTTTGATTTGGCCGAACATTCGAAAAAGAAGGAAATTATGGCCGAAGTGCGCGAAATTTTCGCCATCTGCGGCCTGGAATTCCGCCGGGAGAATGACACGCTCAAACTGGAGCCGGGTAAGGCGGCAACAATGCCCGGTCGCCCGGTTTTACCGGTGGATCTGACTTTGTCGGCCTATATGATGGCGTTAGCGGCCAATCCCGGAGGGCGCGTGGCCCTGCGCGGAGAATGGCCGCGCAATGCGCCTGCCCGCCTTGTGGGCGACTTTCTGGGAGCGGTGGGCATCACCGTGGAGATTACCCCTCTGGGCGCGGCAGCCAGGCGGGAAAGTAAAAATGTTCTGGAAAGACTCGACGCCGGAGAGCTTCCGGCAGACTTCCTGCCGCTGACTCTGGCCTTGGCCTGCCAGAAGGCTCATCACCAGGAAGGCGGGATTGAAGTGAACCTTCCTGCCGGGGCCGAAGATTCTGCAGCCATGGAAAGCATGTTGACCTATGCTGGTTTCGAATTTGTCGAAGGGCGACTGCGCGGCGCGGCCGAGCCTCCGGTTCCGGCTTCGGACGGAGGCAAGGAAACGGCCTGGACCGCTCCCTCACCATTCTGGGCTTTGGCTCTGGCCTTGGTTTCTTTTGCAAGGCCGGGTTTGAAGCTTGGCAATCCCGGTATAATGACCGCGCTCTACCCGGCGTTCTGGCCGCTGTTCAACGGCTTGCCTAACCCGGGCAGGCAGGCCAACCAAGATTCGGAGAATTCCTCAAATGAGCAACCTACCAGAAGACGTTTCATCGCCGGATGATATAACGGGACTGGAAAATGAAATATTGAGAATAGAAGCCGAGCTTGATGACACGGATATAACTCTGCGTACTCTTCTCGCGGCGGAAAATCCTTCGTCGGGAATTTTCCATGCCAAGGACATACATGCGCTCAGGCAGCGCAAGCTCACGCTTATTTCCAGCAGGGAAATACTAAGGAACAAGATAAAGCGGATTCGTTTCGAATCTGGCACTCTGGAACAGTAAGCCTGGGTTATAGTATTTTTTGATGCAGTAAGCAAAACGCTCCTACGCCCCGGGTGTGGTCCGGGCGTAGGAGCGTAGATATTGCGAAATCTTAAAGCTGACTGCGATCGCGAGCTTTTTAGTATCCATCAAGCCGCATCGGTCGGACTCCGCCCGCCTACATTTGCTGTGGCGATGTATGGCGGACAAAGCCGATGCCGGACTTTATTCCGCATGAAGTTTATAGCTTTTTTCTGTAATGGTATTGCCCGTGGCATCTTTGGCCTTCACAACATATTGATACTCGCGCGAGCCGGACCCCGGAGGGCAGGGCCCTGAATAACGCCTGGTCAGAGCGCCTTCGGGGATTACGCCGCTGTTATCGTTGGGCCATTGCCCACCGCCGTGGAAACGGCGCGGATCCAGGATATCCTCGAGTTTGACCTCAAATTCCGTTGTTCCGGCCGGCACTCCGTACAGGTCTATTTCGGGGGAAATTCGGGAACAACGATGACGGCTTTTGTAGTCTACGGAAACTTCCATTGGAACAGGGCCTTCGGAATTGTCTGATGTCCACAGAGCGCAGCCCGACAACAGAACGACGCTGAATACGATGAGAAATTTTAACACTTAATGAGCCTCCGGAATCATATAGTGTGACGTTTTTAAAAATAAGATAAAAAAATTCAAAAGTAAACAATGCATCATTATAAATAGTATCGCGTTTCGGATAAAACCGGCCTTTCGGCCGGTCGGGCGCGGGCGACAAATAGCTATATTCCGGGTGCCGCCCGGAACTTGGGAGAACAGTATGGAATTGGTGGCTGACAAAATCAATGAGTATTTGGAAAACGCCTCATGGATAAGACGCATGTTTGAATGCGGCATACAACTCAAAAAGGACCACGGCGCGGAAAATGTTTGCGACTTCAGCCTGGGCAATCCGGATCTTCCCGCTCCGGCGGCCGTTGGTAACGGTCTGAATGAGTTGCTGGGCAAATCGGGCGAGCCCATGGCCTTTGGCTATATGCCCAACGGTGGTTTTGCCTGGGCTAGAGAAAAATTGGCCGAACACCTGAGCGGAGAGCAGGGAGTGAAGCTTGGCGGCGACGACGTGCTGCTTACCTGTGGGGCGGCCGGAGGTATCAATGCCTTTTTTCGCGCTGTGCTGAATCCTGGCGAGGAAGTTCTGGCCATAGCGCCCTATTTTGTAGAGTATGGTTTTTACGTTGAAAACCACGGAGGCAGACTTCGTGCCGTTCCGGCCGTAAAAGACAGTTTCAAGCTTGACCTTGAAGCCATCGAGGCGGCCATAAGTGAAAAAAGCCGTGCGATCATAGTTAATTCTCCCAATAACCCCAGTGGCGTAATCTACAGCCGTGACGAATTGAAGAATCTGACCGCGCTTCTGGCCCGTATGAGCGAAAAATTTGGCCGCCCCATCTGGGTAGTAGCTGACGAGCCTTATCGTTTCCTGGCTTATGATGGAGTGGAGGTGCCCTCTCTTCTGTCCATGTATCCTTACTCGGTGGTTATAAGCTCTTTTTCCAAAAATCTTTCCATTCCCGGAGAACGCATCGGTTACGTGGCCGCTTCGCCTCTGCTTGAAAATCGTGCCAAACTGATGGCCGCCTTGACCATGACCAACCGTATCCTGGGATTTGTCAACCCTCCGGTGGCCGGACAATATATGATGGCCGCCGCCCTGAATTCCCAGGTGGATGCCAATGTTTATGCCGAGCGCCGCGAAGCCATGGCCAAAATGTTGAGCGAATCCGGAGTGGAGTTTCAAAAACCGGCCGGAGCGTTTTATTTTTTCCCCAAGGCGCCCGGCGGAGATGATGTGGCCTTTGTGGATCAATTGCAGAAGGAGCTTGTTCTGGCTGTGCCGGGGCGCGGTTTTGGTTATCCAGGATACTTCCGCCTGGCTTTCTGCGTGGATAAGACCATCATTGAGCGAGCCAAAAAAGGCATGTCACGGGCTGTTGACGCAGTCAACAGCCGACGACACTCATAGCGTTTATAACGTGGTCAGCGAAGCTGCCTTACGAAATTTGTTCTCGAGCCGCCGTTGAAAGGTGGCTCGAGCAATAAGGTTTGACTTTAAAGTTTACACAAGTCGGCAGTCATTGAAGGGTTTTTAATTGCGGAGATATAATGTCTGATATGCATCGTGACACTGTGATTTTGTTGCGTCAGGGGGTTTATGTGCCCATTGCGGGAGATTGCTCCCTGCGCGCCTTTCTTGAAAACATTTTGGGCATTGACAAGCGGTATATTGAAGAGCGCATTCAGACTATACTGCTCAACGGCCTGGCCGCCGACGGACTGGATACGGCGGTGATCGGCAACGGTACGCGGCTGGCGCTTTCGGCGGCCATGCCCGGAGTGGCCGGGGCCACCCTGCGTCGCGACGGAGCATATGCCGTAATGCGCAAAGATATAACCGTTCGGGCAGGTTCCGCCAACTTCGTTCCGGGCCGCGGCGGGTGGGTTGAACTGCGTTGCTTCAACGACATAGCGGAAGAGCAGGCCGAGAATATGCTGGCCCACGGCTTTGCCGTGCCCGTTAATTTTCTGGAAGGGAAGGACGCGGCCATTGGCGTGGACCTTCCACCAGGTCTGCCTGAAGTGCCGCGCGATGATTTATTATGGTTGAAGGTCGAGTAAGGCCGGAAAAGATCATTTTCTTTGACAAAATGATCTGAAAAATTTTCCCCGGCTATTGACCTTTATAATTTTCCCATGTATGTTTCCTTTCTGCCCGTATTGCGGGCTGGCCCTCACTGGAGGGCAAGGGCGGCTTACCTTCGCCCTCAAGTATCCGGCGGCGAACCTCGCCGCTTGGTTTGACAATAGCAGGCGTCACCGATGCCTCTTGTCGAGCCGTTCCAGCCCGTTTTGGAGCCCCATCCTTGCCGCGCCGGGTTTTCGCAAAGTGAAAACGACCGGTGCAAAAGGTTAAGGATGTACCAGGGCTGTAAGGTAAGGGGATTTGTTTCCCCATTCAGGTGGCCCCTGCTGGCACTCCTTGCGGATAGGCTATGCCTTCCGCCAGATTCATGGCCGGCGTCAGGGTTGCATCACTGATTGTGATGAGGTATTGGCACGTCGGTTATCCTGCCGTTTGCATCTTTCCTCCAAAAATCACTGAGCTTATCCACCTGGTTGTCCTGGTTATCTGTCCGGCTTGTCGGGCAAATTTTCGTGGCGGCACCCGCATTTGGTGCGGGATGGTTTGTAAAATGGAGTAGGCAAAATGACAGCAGTTAGCAGCGATCGCATTCGAATCAAGCTTAAAGCCTATGATTACCGCATCCTTGATAAAGCGGTTGCGGAAATCGTCGATACGGCGCGCAATACAGGCGCGGGTGTGGCCGGGCCCATACCCCTGCCCACCAACGTTCACAAATTTACCGTGAACCGTTCCGTGCATGTGGATAAAAAGTCGCGTGAGCAATTTGAAATGCGTATTCATAAGCGGCTTATGGATATTCTGGAACCGACGCAGCAGACCGTGGACGCTCTTGGCAAGCTCTCCCTGCCTGCCGGCGTGGACGTGGAAATCAAGCTCTAGCGAGGGCAATCATGGCTGAGAAGATGGGAATTTTGGGCCGCAAGCTGGGCATGACCCGTGTATTCAACGGGGAAGGCGCGGCGGTTGCGGTTACTGTGATAAAGGCCGGGCCCTGCGTGGTTACCCAGGTCAAAAGCGCTGCCAAGGACGGCTATGACGCCCTCCAGATCGCTTTTGAACCGGCCAAGGAAAAACATGTGGTCAAAGCCATGCGCGGTCATTTTGCCAAGGCCGACAAGGGCCTGTTCCGCAATTTGCGCGAAATCCGCCTGGACGGCCCCGCCGCCCACGAAGTGGGCCAGGAGCTCACCGCGGAAATTTTCGCCCCCGGCGATAAAATCAAGGTTTCGGGCCGCAGTGTGGGCAAGGGCTATCAGGGCGTGATGCGCCGCTGGAATTTTGCCGGCTCCAAAGATTCGCATGGCTGCGAAAAAGTGCATCGTTCCGGCGGCTCCATAGGTAACAATACTTTCCCCGGGCATGTTTTCAAAGGAAAGACAATGGCCGGCCACTGGGGCGACGAAAGCGTTACCGAGCTTGGCCTGGAAATTCTGGAAGTGCGCCCCGAAGATCATGTCATTCTGGTAAAAGGCTCCGTGCCAGGCCCCAAAAACGGCCTGGTTCTGGTCAGCAAGCAGTGAGGAGCGCGTCATGCCTGTTGTGAAAGTATATAATCAGGATAAGGCCGAGGCCGGCGAGGTTACTCTGGCTCCTGAAGTTTTTGGCGTGGAAGTGCGCCCGGAGATTCTTAATCTCGTGGTGCGCGCCCAGCTTGCGGCCCGCAGGGCCGGAACCCACGCGGTCAAAACCCGTGCCAAGGTATCTGGCGGCGGGGCTAAGCCCTGGCGTCAGAAAGGCACCGGTCGGGCCAGATCCGGCTCCAATCGTTCGCCCGTGTGGCGCGGCGGGGCCATTGTTTTCGGTCCCACTCCGCGTGACTACAGCTTCAAGGTGAACAGCAAAGTTCGCGCCCTGGCCATGAAAATGGCCCTGTCTTCAAGGCTCGCGGGTGAAGATTTGCTGGTGGTAAACAACATTGAATTGCCGGAAGCCAAAACCAGGCATTTTGCCAAGGTTGCGGAAAAGCTCGGTCTTGAAAAGGCACTTATAGTAACGCCCGAAGACAATACCAGCCTGATTCTCTCCTCGAGAAACATTCCCGGCATCACCTTGACCACTCCGGAAAGCCTCAGCGTGTATGAAATCCTCCGGCACAAGCAGCTTGTACTTCTTGAAGGAGCCGTGGCCTCGGTGGAGGCGCGCTTCAAGAAGGAAGAGAGGGCGTAAAAATGGACTATACCCAGGTTATTCTCAAGCCCCTGCTTACCGAAAAGACCATGGACATGAAAGAGTCCACCAGTCAGGTGAGCTTCAAGGTGCATCCCAAGGCCAACAAGATCGAGATCAAGAATGCCGTGGAAAAGGCTTTCGGGGTCACGGTGCTGGCGGTGAACGTGGTGGCTTACGGCCCGCGTGATCGCAGGCGTCAGGGCCGGGTGTCCGGACGCGTGTCCGGGTTCAAAAAGGCCTATGTCACCCTTGGCCAGGGCGATAAAATAGATTTGTTCGAGGGAGTCTGATATGGCAGTGCGTTCACTTAAGCCTACCTCCGCCGGGCGCCGTTTTCAGACTGTGTCCGACTTTGAGGAAATTACCCGCTCCTGCCCTGAAAAGTCTCTTACCGAGGGGCTTTCTAAAAAATCCGGGCGCAATTGCTACGGCCGGATTACCAGCAGACGGCGCGGCGGCGGCGTAAAACGCCTTTATCGGCTGATCGATTTCAAACGCGACAAAACCGGCATTGCCGGTCGTGTGGCGCATATTGAATACGATCCCAACCGCACCGCGCGCATCGCCCTTCTGCACTATGAAGACGGCGAAAAGCGCTATATTCTTGCGCCTGTTGGTTTGAGTCAGGGCGACAGTGTTTATTCCGGCGAAGGCGCCGACATCAAGCCCGGCAATGCCATGCCCATGATGCGCATTCCGGTGGGTACCAACATCCACAATATCGAAATGCACCCCGGGCGCGGCGGCCAAATGTGCCGCGCCGCCGGAACCTATGCCCAGCTTGTGGCCAAGGAAGGGAAGTATGCCCTTCTGCGCCTGCCTTCGGGTGAAGTGCGCAAGGTGCTGGCCAGCTGCATGGCCACCATCGGCCAGGTGGGCAACATCCACCACGAAAATATTTCGCTTGGCAAGGCCGGGCGCAACCGTTGGCTGGGGCGTCGCCCCAAGGTGCGCGGCGTGGCCATGAATCCCATTGACCATCCGCTTGGTGGCGGCGAAGGCAGAAGCTCGGGCGGGCGCCATCCTGTGACCCCGTGGGGCATGCCCACCAAGGGTTACAAGACTCGTGACCGCAAGAAGCCTTCTTCCAAGCTTATCGTCAAACGCCGCGGCCAGAAGTAGGGGAATAGAAAATGCCCAGATCTCTGAAAAAAGGGCCGTTTGTTGACGGCCATCTTATGAAAAAAGTGGATGCGTCGGTTGCCAGCGGTGATCGGCGGGTACTCAAAACTTGGTCGCGCCGTTCGACAATTTTGCCGGAAATGGTGGGACTGACTTTTGCGGTACATAATGGAAAGAAATTCGTGCCGGTTTTTGTGACCGAAAACATGGTGGGCCACAAGCTTGGCGAATTTTCGCCGACCAGGGTTTTCCACGGACATGCCGGCGACAAGAAAACCAAGGCCGGCAAGAAATAGGGGTGTGAGATGGAATCTAGAGCTACAGCCAAATTCCAGCGCGTGTCCCCGCAGAAGGCGCGCCTTGTTGCGCGCAACGTGCAGGGCCTGAGAGTGGAAAAGGCTTTGAATATTCTGCGCTTCACCCCCAACAAGTCTGCGGGCATTCTGTACGGGGTAATGAAGTCGGCGCTGTCCAATGCCGACCAGCTTGGCGGAGTTGATGTGGACGCCATGGTGGTAAAGGAAATTCTGGTCAATGAGGGGCCGTCGTGGAAGCGTTTCCTTCCCCGCGCCCAGGGTCGCGCCAACCGCATCAGCAAGCGCACCAGCCACATCACCGTAATACTCGCTGAAGGGCAGGATTAAACTATGGGTCAGAAAGTACATCCCTATGGGTTCCGCCTTGGGTACAATAAAAATTGGACTTCGCGCTGGTTCAGCAAAAAGGACTATCCCAAGATGGTACGCGAAGACAATAGTATTCGCGTTTATGTGAAGAAACTGCTGTACCATGCCGGCATTTCCAAGATCGAAATTGAACGCGCCGGAGGCAAGGTGCGGCTGATTCTTTCCACGGCCAGGCCCGGGATTGTTATTGGACGCAAGGGTGTGGAGATAGAAAAATTGCGCGGCGATCTGCGCAAGAAATTCGGCTGTGAATTTTCTTTGGAAGTAAACGAAATTCGCCGTCCGGAAATTGAAGCGCAGCTTGTGGCCGAAAATATAGCCATGCAGCTTGAACGCCGGGTGGCTTTCCGCCGGGCGATGAAGCGCACGGTGTCCATGGCCCGCAAGTTTGGCGGCGAAGGCATCAAGGTTACCTGCGCAGGCCGCTTGGCCGGGGCCGAAATAGCTCGTACCGAATGGTATCGCGACGGCCGGGTGCCGCTGCAGACCTTGCGTGCCGACATTGACTACGGCTTTGCCGAAGCGCGCACCACCTATGGCATTATCGGGGTCAAGGTGTGGATTTACAAAGGCGAAATTCTCGATAAAGAGGTGGAACAGTAATGCTCGCCCCCAAAAAAGTAAAATTCCGCAAATGGCAGAAAGGCCGCCTGCGCGGCAAGGCTATCCGCGGAGCTACCATAGCCTTCGGCGACTTTGCCTTGAAGAGCATTGAACACGGCAAGCTCAGCAACCAGGAAATTGAAGCGGCCCGTATTGCCATGATGCGCCACATCAAGCGCGGCGGCAAGGTCTGGATCCGTATTTTCCCGCATAAGCCTGTAACAGCTAAGCCTCTGGAAACAAGGCAGGGTTCGGGTAAAGGCGCTCCTGTCGGGTGGTGCGCTCCGGTGAGACCCGGGCGCATTTTGTACGAAATCAAGGGCGTTACCCTTGAACTGGCCAAGGAAGCTTTGACCCGCGCCGCGCACAAGCTTTCGGTGAAAACGGTCATCGTGGTCAGGGAGGGTTTTTAAATGGCAGCCACCAAAAAAACCGATTTGTCGGGACTGGACGCGAGCGGGCTCAAGGCCAAGGCCGTGGAACTGCGCAAGGGTGTTTTTGATTTGCGTATCAAACACGCCACCGCCCAGCTTGAGAACACTGCTTCCATCAAGGCCGCCAAGCGTGAGCTGGCGAGAGTTTTGACCGCACTAAAGGAAAAGGAATCGAGGGCCTAGGTATGTCCGAAGCACTGGAAAAACGCAAGGGCAGGATGCTTACGGGCACTGTGGTCAGCGACAAAAATGACAAGACCATAGTTGTGCGCGTTGAAATGCAGATCATGCATCCTCTGCTGAAAAAGTATGTCAGGCGCCGCAAGAAGCTTACCGCTCACGATCCGCAGAATGAATGCGGCATGGGCGACAAGGTCAAGATTGTGGAATTTCGGCCGATGTCGCGCAACAAACGCTGGCATCTGGTATCCATCATTGAAAAAGCCGTATAGGGTAAAGCCATGATCCAGGTAGAATCCACGCTCCAGGTGGCGGATAATTCCGGCGCCAAGAAAGTTGCCTGCATCAAGGTGCTCGGCGGCTCCAAGCGCCGCTACGCCACTGTGGGAGATATTATTATGGTTTCGGTAAAAGAAGCCATGCCCCACAGCAAAGTGAAAAAGGGCGACGTAATGCAGGCTGTCATTGTGCGTACCCGTAAGGAAGTGCGCCGCGTTGACGGTTCATACATCAAGTTCGACGGCAATGCCGCCGTGCTGCTGTCGAAACAGGGCGAGCCCGTCGGCACGCGCATTTTCGGGCCGGTGGCCCGTGAGCTTCGGGGACGCAACTTCATGAAGATCGTCTCGCTTGCGCCTGAAGTGCTGTAGGAGATGAGCAAATGAAGAATTACCGTTTGCGTAAAGATGATAAGGTTATGGTTATAAGCGGCAAAGACGCCGGTAAGGTTGGCAAGGTGCTCAAGATCCTGCGCAAGAAGGATCGAGTGCTGGTGGAAAAGGTGAATATGGTCAAGCGCCATATGCGCCCCAACCCATATCGGCAGCAGCCTGGCGGCATCGTGGAAAAGGAAATGCCCATCCACGTTTCCAACTTGATGGTGGTATGTTCGGCCTGCGCCAAGCCTTCACGGGTTGGTTACAGGTATACCGAGGACGGCAAAAAGGTTCGCTTCTGCAAGAAGTGCAACGAAGTCATGGAATAGGGTGCAGACGATGACGCGTCTTGAAAAAATATATCGGGAGAAAGTGGTTCCGGTACTGCAAGGAGAATTTACCTACAAGTCTCCTATGCAGATCCCCGGCATCGAGAAAATCTCCCTGAATATCGGACTCGGCGCCGCAAGCCAGAACAATAAGCTCATGGAAGAAGCCATTATTGAGCTCACCTCCATAGCCGGGCAGAAAGCGGTGATCACGCGGGCCAAAAAATCCATAGCCTCATTTAAACTGCGCGAAGGTATGCCCATTGGGGCCAGAGTGACCCTGCGCAAAGACCTTATGTGGGATTTTCTGGACAAACTCATAAATTTTGCTCTGCCGAGGGTTCGCGACTTTCGCGGCATTCCCGACAGGGGCTTTGATGGACGGGGCAATTTTACCTTGGGCATCAAAGAGCACACCATTTTTCCTGAACTGGAAGCCGACAGGGTTGACAACCCCAAGGGTATGAACATCACCATCGTGACCTCGGCCAGAACCGACAAGGAAGGCAAGTTCCTTCTTGATCAGCTCGGTATGCCGTTCAGGAAGTAGGAGTCAAGCAATGTCGCGTACATCCCTGGAAGTTAAGGCCGGCCGCAAGGCCAAATTTTCTTCGCGCCAGTACAATCGCTGCCCGCTGTGCGGGCGTTCGCGGGCATATATGCGCAAATTCGGTCTCTGCCGTATTTGCTTCCGCAATATGTCGCTGCGCGGCGAACTGCCCGGCGTCAGAAAATCAAGCTGGTAGTAAATAATAAGGAGTCAAGAATGGTTACCGATCCTATTGCCGATATGCTCACGCGTATCCGCAACGCGCATTTGGCCCTGCATAAGGAAGTGAATGTGCCGCGCTCCAAGATGAAGGAATCCATTGCCGCCATCTTGAAGCAGGAAGGCTATGTTGAAGATGTGGCCGTTGACGGCAGAGTCATCACCATTTCCCTCAAGTACCTCAGAGGCAAACCCGGCATCGCCGGCCTCCGGCGCATAAGCACTCCCGGACGTCGCCGCTATGTTGGCGCCGGCGAGATTCCCAGGGTGTTGAACGGTCTTGGCATTTGCATTCTGTCCACTTCTCGCGGCGTTCTCGATGGCGAAACCGCCAAGGAACGCAAGGTGGGCGGCGAACTTTTGTGTACAATATGGTAGGCGAATTATGTCGCGTATAGGAAAGTTGCCGATCCCCATCCCTTCCGGCGTGGAAGTGAAAATCGGGGAAGGCGAAGTAGAAGTCAAGGGCCCCAAGGGCACAGTGAAAACGCCAGTCTGCTCCTGCATCAACTATGAACAGGAAGCCGGCAGCATCAAGCTGACCAGAAAGGAAGAAACCTCCGAATCCCGTGCCCAGCACGGCCTCAGGCGCACCCTGCTGGCCAACTGCATTGCCGGAGTGAGCAAAGGGTTCACCAAAACCCTGGAAGTCATCGGCGTAGGCTACAAGGTGGCGGTAAAGGGCAATATGGTGGAACTGGCTGTGGGCTTTTCCCACCCGGTGTTCGTGGATCTTCCCGACGGCATAAAGGCTGCCGTGGAAGGCCAGAAGCTGATACTCTCCGGCATCAACAAAGAGTTGCTCGGCGAAACAGCGGCCAAGATCCGGCGTATCCGCAAGCCCGAACCTTACAAGGGCAAGGGCATCAAGTATGAAACCGAAGTTATTCGTCGCAAGGTCGGCAAGTCCGGCGGCAAGAAATAGGCGGGTATAGATTATGAAATTTTCTAAAAACGAAGCCAGACAGCGCCGTAAAGTCCGCATTCGTAAAAAGATCAGCGGTACTACCGAGCGTCCGCGTCTGGTGGTATACAGATCCAACCTGCACATTTACGTTCAGCTTGTGGACGACGCCGCGGGCACAACCCTGGCTGCCGCTTCAACCTTGGCTCTGGCCAAAACGAAAGACGGCGCTCATTGCAACAAAAGCGGCGCGGAAATGGTAGGGCAGGAAATTGCCCGTCTGGCCAAAGAAAAAAATATTGCCAAGGTGGTTTTTGATCGCAACGGCTATCTCTACCACGGACGCATAAAAGCCGTAGCCGATGGCGCTCGCCAGGGCGGACTGGAGTTTTAATATGCGGCAGGAAGCTATTGAACAGCAGCAACAGGTTGAAACCGGCGAAATCGAGAAAATAGTCTCTTTGAACCGGGTGGCCAAAGTGGTCAAGGGCGGCCGTCGCTTCAGCTTCAGCGCCCTGGTTGTGGTTGGTGACGGCAAGGGCGGCGTGGGTTTTGGCCTCGGCAAAGCCCAGGAAGTTCCCGAAGCCTTGCGCAAGGCCACAGAAAAGGCTCGCAAAAACCGTGTGAAAATTAATCTGGTGGAAGGCACGCTTCCTTATGAAGTGCTCGGGCATTTCGGAGCCGGCAGCGTTATGCTCAAGCCGGCCTCCGAGGGCACGGGCATCATTGCCGGCGGCGCCGTGCGTGCGGTGATGGAAGCGGTCGGGGTTAGCGATGTGCTGGCTAAGGCCATCGGTACCAACAATCCGCACAATGTTCTGCGGGCCACCATGCAGGGGCTCATGTCTCTGCGCAGCGCCGAGGATGTATCCAAAATGCGCGGCAAAAAGCTGGAAGCGCCGAGGAAATAGTCATGGCAGAGATCAAGGTTAAATTGCTTAAAGGCCGCATTGGCTGCAAGCCGGACCAATGCAAGACTCTGGACGCCCTCGGGCTGAAGCGGCGGGAAATGGTCAAGACCTTCGAAGACAACCCCGCCATTCGTGGAATGATCAAGAAAGTTGTGCATCTGGTTGAAGTGGTGGAATAAAATTTCCCACTTCGCCGGCAGGAGCGGGCGGCCGTTTGCGCCAATGCCCGCTCAAGCGTAACTGCGACAAGTTTGCCCGGAGGCATACAATGCAATTGCATGATTTATATCCTTTTCCTGAAGAACGTAAAACCCGCAAGAGAGTCGGGCGGGGCAGCGGCTCCGGCCTGGGCTGTACCTCGGGCAAGGGCAATAAGGGCCAGAACGCCCGCGCCGGCGGCGGAGTGCGCCCCGGATTTGAAGGTGGCCAGATGCCCCTGCAACGCCGTTTGCCCAAACGCGGCTTCAAGAACTTTCCTTTTAAGACCACCTATGAAGTGATCAACCTCGGTCGGCTTTATGCCGCCTTTGAAGGCAAAAAGGAAGTTCTGCTCGACGACATTTATGATCGCGGGCTTGCTTCACGCGGGGCGATGGTAAAAATTCTTTCTGAAGGTGAAGCTTCTTTTGCCCTCAGCATTGAGGCCCACAAGTTCAGTGCGGCCGCCACGGAAAAAATTAAGGCGGCGGGTGGCGAAGCCAAGGCGCTTCTGAGCTAGCCGGCAGTCTTTTGTATAAATCCGCCCGGGGTGTGTCTGCGCCCCGGGCGGCAAAAAATAGTCAGGATATGATATGGCGCCTGGTGGTGTTTCCAATATAGCGGGCCAGTCCGAGCTTCTGAAGAAGATCGGCTGGACTTTTTTGATTCTGAGTTGCTACAGGGCCGGTGTGCATATTCCCGTTCCGGGCGTTGACGCCGCCGCTCTGGCGCACTTTTTTGAAAGCATGTCTGGAACGCTGTTCGGTCTTTTCGACATGTTTTCCGGCGGCGGCCTTTCCAACGTCTCGGTATTCGCCCTCGGTATTATGCCTTACATTTCCGCCTCGATCATCATGCAGCTTATGCAGGTGGTCAGCCCGGACATAAAGCGTATGGCCAAGGAAGAAGGCCAGGCCGGAAGGCGCAAGATAACGCAATATACGCGTTATCTTACCGTGTTGATCACAATAATTCAGGGCTTTGGCATAGCAGTGGGCCTTGAGGGTATGCACAGCCCGGCTGGCAGCCCTGTGGTTCTTGAACCGGGTTGGCATTTCAGGCTCATGACCATACTCACCTTTACCGCCGGTACTGTGTTGATCATGTGGCTTGGCGAGCAGATAACCGAAAAGGGCATCGGCAACGGAATTTCGTTGATCATCTTCTCGGGGATTGTGGTGGGCATACCTAGGGCCATTTTACAGTCCTATTCGCTTATATCCGCCGGTGACATGAGTATTTTTATAGCAATTGCCATTATTGTGCTGATGACTGCGGTAACTATAGGCATTGTATTTATGGAGAGGGCGCAGCGCCGAATTCCAATTCATTATGCCAAACGTCAGGTCGGGCGCAAAATGTATGGCGGGCAGACCACTCACCTGCCGCTCAGAGTGAATACCGCCGGGGTTATTCCTCCCATTTTCGCTTCGAGCCTTTTGCTCTTCCCGGCTACCATTGGCCAATTTTCACATAACGAGTTTCTACAGAAGGCGGCTTCTTATTTTTCGCCCAACAGCATTATCTACAATTTGATTTTTGTCGGGTTGATTTTCTTCTTCTGCTACTTTTACACAGCTATTATTTTCGACCCCAAAGATATGTCGGAAAACCTTAAGAAGGCTGGGGGGTTCATTCCCGGCATCCGCCCTGGTGAAAAGACCCAGGAATACATTGATACGGTACTCTCCAGGCTTACACTCTGGGGAGGTGTTTATATATCTCTTATCTCCGTGTTGCCCATGCTGCTCATTGCCAATTTCAACGTGCCGTTTTATTTCGGCGGTACCAGCCTTTTGATCTTGGTGGGTGTGGCCATGGACTTCATGTCACAGGTTGAGTCGCACTTGATTTCGCATCAATACGAAGGCCTGATGGGCAAGACGCGTATAAAGGGTCGGGCTTGAAAAAGTTTCGAGGCGCTTTCGTAAAAACCGAGCAGGAAATTGCCACCATGCGTGAAGCGAATCGTATGGTGGCCAATATCCTGGATGCCTTGGGTGATGCCGTGCGCCCCGGGGCGGCGACCATGGAGTTTGAAAAACTTGCTGTGGACATGTGCAAAAAGTACAAGGTTAAACCCGCCTTTATGGGATACTGCGGCTACCCCTTTGCGCTTTGTTGCTCGGTCAACGAACAGGTTGTGCATGGTTTCCCTTCGTCACGTGTGCTTGTGGAGGGCGATATAGTCAGTTTTGACATGGGCGTCGTCTACAATGGACTTTATGGCGACGCTGCCCGTACCTTTGCCGTGGGTGAGGTGAGTGAAGAGGCAAAAAGGCTGATGCGTGTAACAGAAGCTTCGCTTATGGCCGGCATAAAGGCGGCTCTTGCGGGCAACGATGTGTACGCCATTGGCGAAGCGGTGCAGAAGGTTGCCGAGGCCGAAGGCCTTGGCGTGGTGCGCCGATTTGTGGGACACGGTATTGGAGCCAAGCTGCACGAAAAACCGGAAATTCCCAACTTCAAACCCGCTATGCAGGGGATGCCCCTTCAGGAAGGCATGGTGCTGGCCATTGAGCCCATGATTACCTTGGGGGGATATGATGTTGAAGTTTTGTCCGATAACTGGACGGCCGTGACCAAAGACGGATCCCTGGCTGCCCATTTTGAACATAGCGTAGCTGTCACAAAAAATGGTCCGATGATACTGAGCATTTCGGATCGTGGATAGGCAGCTCTGGTAATTAGGTTGTTGATAAATATCCTCTTGAGCTATTTTGTTGCGGCTGACAGATGTTCAATAGGGAATCTGGTTGACAGGCGAAAAAAAATTAGCTAAGTATGTCTGTTCCTGCCTTATATTTTTCCGGTAGGGCGGATGATAGCGTTTAATGTCAAGTCTTGGAGACAAGCAAATGAAAGTCAGGCCTTCAGTGAAAAAAATGTGCCCCAAGTGCAAGCTGATCCGCCGCGCCGGCGTACTCAGAGTAATATGTGAAAATCCCCGGCACAAGCAGCGCCAGGGCTAGGGCAGGAGAGCGAAAGTGGCCAGAATAGCAGGTGTTGAATTGCCTCGCGGCAAACGCGCGGATATCGCGTTGACTTATATTTATGGAATAGGCCGGGCTACGGCTTTGAAGATTCTTGATGCCACCGGCGTCAACTGGACTCGTAGTATCGACGATTTGTCGGCTGACGAAGTCAATGAGTTGCGTAAGGAGCTGGAACAGAATTATAAGGTCGAGGGCGACCTTCGGCGCGAAGTTTCCAGCAATATCAAGCGTCTTATGGACATCGGCTGCTATCGCGGCCTTCGTCACCGCCGTGGTCTGCCGGTGCGCGGCCAGCGCACCCATACCAATGCGCGCACTCGCAAGGGGCCGTCGCGCGGGGCTGTGGGCAAGAAAAAATAAAGCATCTTAATGCTATAAAAAATCGCAGGAAGTGAGACATGGCCAGACCCAAAAGAGCGGTCAAGAAAAGGGAGAAGAAAAATATCCCGGTGGGCGTAGCCCATATACAGGCGTCGTTCAACAATACGATAATCACCTTTACCGATACTCGCGGTAATGCCGTAAGCTGGGCTTCGGCCGGGCAGAGCGGTTTTAAAGGTTCGCGCAAGTCAACCCCCTTTGCCGCGCAGGTTGCCGCTGAAACTGCGGCCCGTAAAGCTCAGGAAAACGGAATGCGTACCGTGGGCGTTTATGTGAAGGGGCCTGGTTCAGGTCGTGAAGCGGCCATGCGGGCCATCAATTCGGTGGGCTTCAAGGTGGCTTTTATTCGCGATGTTACTCCCATTCCGCACAATGGATGCCGTCCGCCGAAACGGCGTCGCGTCTAGACAAATATAAGGACCAGACATGGCTAAATATACCGAAGCCAAGTGCCGCATGTGCCGCCGCGAAGGCACAAAGTTGTTTTTGAAAGGCGATCGCTGCTTTTCTGATAAATGCGCCTATGACCGGCGCCCGTATTCTCCTGGCCAACATGGCCGCGCTCGCAAGAAGATTAGCGAATACGCGGTTCAGCTCAGAGAAAAGCAAAAGGTGCGTCGCGTTTATGGCGTGCTGGAACGTCAGTTTCACGGTTATTTCATCAAGGCCGACATGGCCAAGGGCGTAACCGGCGCCAATTTGCTTTCTTTCCTTGAGCGTCGTCTTGATAATGTGGTGTACCGCCTTGGTTTCGCCAACTCGCGTAACCAGGCCAGGCAGCTCGTACGGCATGCCATTTTCACCCTTAATGGACATAAAGTTTCCATTCCTTCGCTGATTGTCAGAGTTGGCGACGTGATTGAAGTTCCCGAAAAGAATCGTAAAATTCCTGTTCTGGCTGAAGCCAAGGAAGCGGTGGCCCGCCGTGGTTGTCCGGCTTGGCTTGAAGTGGACGGTCCGGCTTTCAAGGGCGTGATTAAGGCTCTGCCGCAGCGCGAAGACATCCAATTCCCCATCAACGAGCACATGATCGTCGAACTGTATTCGAAATAATGGGGGCCGTAATGCTTATTAAACAAGGCGAACGGCTTATCAACACCCGCAACTGGTCCGAGCTGGTAAAGACGGATCAGATTGTTCGTGATAATGACGCTGCCGATACCATGTACGGCAAGTTTATTTGCGAACCTTTGGAGCGCGGTTTTGGAACGACTATCGGCAATGCTCTGCGGAGGGTGCTCTTGTCTTCCCTGCAGGGTGCCGCTTTCGTTTCGGTGAAGATTGCCGGGGTGCAGCATGAGTTCACCACTATTCACGGCGTGCTTGAGGATGTGACCGACATCGTTCTCAACCTCAAGCAAGTACGAATTTTGATGAACAGTGAAGATCCGCAGCGTATCATTCTACATGCCGAAGGCGCGGGCCCGGTAACAGCCGCCGTGATCAAGGGCAATCAGAATGTGCAGATTCTCAACCCGCAGCAGCACATAGCCACACTAACTGAAAATGTGAACCTCGACATGGAATTTGAGGTGCGCATGGGTAAGGGCTATGTGCCCGCCGACATGCATGAGGGGTTGAACGAGGAAATTGGGCTGATCAAGCTTGATTCCAGTTATTCCCCCGTGCGCAAGGTTTCCTATACTGTGGAGCAGGCGCGCGTGGGTCAGATGACCAACTATGACAAGCTGATTTTGGAAGTATGGACCGACGGTTCGGTCACTCCTGAAGACGCGGTCGCATATAGCGCCAAGATTATTAAAGAACAGATTTCCGTTTTTATCAACTTCGACGAGCATATTTCCGGCGATACTTCCTCTGGAGGTGGCGATGGAAGCGAGTTGAATGAAAGCCTTTACAAGGGCATTGATGAGCTTGAGCTTTCGGTGCGGGCCACAAACTGCCTGCGCAGTGCCAATATTTCCCTGGTGGGCGAATTGGTGCAGAGAAGTGAAAATGAAATGCTCAAGACCAAGAATTTTGGCCGTAAGTCGCTTGATGAAATCAAGCGTGTTCTTATGGACATGGGCCTTGATTTTGGTATGAAGGTTGATAATTTCGAGAAGAAATATCAGGATTGGAAAAGGAAGCAGCAAAATGAGGCATAACAATATCGGTAAAAAGTTTTCGCGGACGCCGTCGCACCGCAAGGCCATGTTTGCCAATATGGCCAAAGCCATTCTTACGCACGGCAAAATCCGTACCACCGAGACCAAGGCCAAAGAGCTGCGCCGTACGGTGGATCCGCTGATTACTCTGGCTTTGCGCAATGATTTGCATGCGCGCCGCCAAGCCTATCAGGTGCTTTGCGATCACCAGCTGGTGAAAAGGCTCTTCGACGTTATCGGTCCGGCCTATTCGGGCATAGCCGGGGGCTTTACCAGGGTTATTAAACTGGCCATGCCCCGCAAGGGCGACAATGCCCCCTTGGCTATACTTGAACTGACGCATTTTCCGGCCGAAGCAGCTGAAAAGCCCAAAAAGCAAAAAAGCGCCAAAGCTAAAGAATCTGAAGCCCCCAAGGAATAGCCGGGCGGCTTGAGGCGTGTTGGTCAACCTTGGACGCGCCTTTGGGACGTTTCGATGTATTATGCATCAACGTCGCAAGGGCGCGTTTGTTTTTGAAGTCGTAGAAATATATTTTTTTTAAGACTATAGGCTTATGACTCTTTTTTGAGCGACAGGCTGCGGCGGGTGGCTTTTACTGTGAATATTTGATGCTATGACCTTCGGAGCGAATAAATGAAACTGTTGGAAAGAGCCAAAGCGGCCGGCTGAGCGGCAAAAGCTGCTCCAGGGGACCTGGAGCGACTTATTGCCCCGCATCTCGGCAAATCCAATGATCGTGGCCGGGTTCTTGCCGGGCGGGCTTACAATGAAGATGCCGCTGTGCTTTCCGTGCCGTCCGGCATGGCGATTGTGCAGACAGTGGACATTATCGCACCGGTTGTGAACGATGGTTTTCATTTTGGGCGCATAGCCGCCGCCAATGCCCTTTCAGATGTTTATGCCATGGGCGGTGAAGCTTGGTGTGCCATGAACATCGCCTGTCTGCCCGTGGACGGCATGAATGAGGATACTTCCGCTGTTTTCAGCGCTATCTTGCAAGGCGGTATTTCAGCCTTGGAAGACGCTGAAGCTGTGTTGGTGGGCGGGCATACCGTTGAAGATGCGGAAATAAAGTACGGCCTTGCGGTGACCGGTATTATCGACCCCAAGCATATTGCCGGAAATGACGGAATTTGCCCTGGTGACGCGCTTATTCTGACCAAACCCGTTGGTACAGGCATTCTGGCCACAGCGGTAAAGGCGCGTTTTGACGGCTTTGAAGAAAGCGAGCGCGTACTGATGCATTGGTGCGGTATGCTCAACAGGGGCGCGGCAAAAGTTATACGCGCCATGAAGCTTGAGGCGGCCACCGACATTACCGGCTTTGGCCTTGGAGGGCACGCTCTGGAAATGGCCAAAGCCTCGGACGTTAATATTGAGATTTACAGTTCGGATGTGCCACTTTTGCCTATGGCTGAAGAATACGCCAAGAGTGGTCTTATTCCCGTCGGCAGCCATCACAATCGTAAGCATTTTTCCATTTGCACCGAGAAAAGCTCGAGTGTTTCCCAGGCCTTGGAAAGTATCATTTTTGACGCGCAAACTTCTGGTGGGCTGCTTTTGGCCGTGCCACAGGGGCGCGAAGCTGAAGCGCTGGAACTACTGGCCGCTGAAGGCATTATTGGAAGTCTTGTCGGTCGGGCTTTGCCCGGCTCATCTGGCGGCGGGCGTTTATATTTAAGATAATTGTGGGGGGAAGGGGAAA
>JAVBLG010000030.1:0-37790 GCA_031553655.1 Desulfovibrionaceae bacterium
TCTCTGCGGGCGGGGGGGGGGCGGATAATTTAAAAATTAATTAAAAAAATAGTTCGCCGCCCCCCCCCCGCCTCAGTCCTTGGAGCGTACCGCATGAATAAACTCTATGTTGCTATGGTCGGGCTTCCGGCGCGAGGCAAATCCACCCTTGTGCGCCGCATAAAAGAAGGGCTTGAGGGCGAGGGCGTCAAAGCTGGAATATTCAACAACGGTGACGTGCGGCGCTCCATGATGGGGCCGGAAACAACGGACCCGGAATTTTACAGCCCCGGCAACCAGTTCGGACTTATGGCCCGCGATCTTATTGCCAGGCGCAATATGGAAATGGCCAGAGATTTTCTGGCTGGTGACGGGGTTGTGGCCATACTTGACGCTACCAATGCTTCGCGGGCCAGACGGCAGAACATTGAGGAGTTTCTTACCGATTATCCGGTGCTTTTTATTGAATGCGTCAATGAGGACAAGTTTCTGCAGGACGCGTTCATTCTCCGCAAGATTCGTCTGCCGGAATATCAGGGGCATGAAAAACAGGACGCGCTGGAGAATTTTCAAAAGCGCATCAGTTATTACGAAAACGTTTACAGCCCGGTGGGCGAAGAGCGCTACTGGATGCGCGTGGACGCCACAGCCAATAAAATTCTGGCCGAGCGTCCCTGCGACGGATCGCCCTATTACCCGGCCCTACGCGACATAGTTACCTCAATTTGGGTTCGTGAGCTTTACCTGGCCAGGCACGGTCAAACCGAGTTCAATGTGGAGGGCCGTATCGGCGGCGACCCCAACCTCACTCCTAAGGGCATGGCCCAGGCCAAGGCTTTGGCCGATTATCTTAAAGGCAAGGAAATTCCCCATATCTTTACTTCTACGCGCCAGAGATCACATCAAACGGCCATGCCGGTGCTGGCCACGCGCGCCGAGGCCACACACACCGCGCTTGAGGAATTTGACGAGCTGTGGGCAGGTGACTGCGAAAATATGCTCTATTCGGAAATAGCGGAAAATATGCCCGATGTCACCAAAGGCCGCCATGCCGACAAATACGGTTACAGGTATCCCAATGGCGAAAGCTATGCCGACTTGCGGGGCAGGGTCAGCCAGGGGCTGAGACGGGCGTTTTTTCTGGCCTCAAACAAACCTTTGATGATTGTGGGGCATCAGGCCATAAACAGGATGATTCTATCCATTTTTCTTATGCAGCGTACCGAGGACATTCCTTACATTTATATTCCGCAGAACCAGTTTTATTATATTTCCACCACGGCGCGGCGGAAGTTGTTCGAGTTGGTGAGGTTTACTTGATTCGATCTATGAATATTCTCAACTACCTGAAGCGGAACAACAAGGGTGTTATTATCCGGACGGCGCTTTGCGCGCTATCGGTTCTCTTTGTGCTGCTATGGATCTACCCAGGCTCGGCTGCGCCCGAGGAGCGGGCGCATGGCGTGGAAGAGAAGCTGGCCGCGCTTGAGACCGATTCCGGCGGCAGGCTGGGAGTATATGCCGTGAACACTGCCGATGGCGCTTGCGTTTCATGGCGCGCTGACGAGCGTTTTCCTTTGTGTAGTACCTTCAAAGTGGCGCTGGTTGCCGCCGTACTTGAGAGAAGCTCATTACAAAAGGGCTTGATGGACAAGCGTGTGCCTTACAAAAAGAGTGAGCTTGTTTTCTGGTCGCCCATAACCGAGAAAAACGCGGGCAAAGGTATGAGCGTGCGCGATTTGTGCGCGGCGGCCTTACGCTACAGCGACAATACCGCGTCAAACCTTCTGCTGAAACTTATAGGCGGCCCCCAAGCGGTAACCGCCTTTGCCCGGAAAATCGGAGACGAGCATTTTCGTCTGGATCGGTGGGAAACTCCGCTGAATTCCGCCATACCTGGCGATGAGCGCGATACTACAACCCCGGCGGCCATGGCTGCTACTCTGCGCAAACTGGTTGTCGGTGACGCGCTGCCCCGGTCTGAGCGCGATCAAATGCAAACATGGATGAAGGGCAATACCACCGGAGATCAGAGCATCAGAGCCGGAACGCCAAAAGGGTGGACTGTGGCCGATAAAACCGGAAGTGGTTATTACGGAACCACCAATGATGTGGCCGTAATCTGGCCGCCGGGTAATGCCTCGCCCATAGTTGTCGCCATATACTTTACTCAGAGCAAAAAGGACGCCCCCGCCCGCAAGGACGTGCTGGCCGCTGCCGCGCGGATTATAACTGGGCATTTTAGAGCATTTTGCGTATGAAATGAGCGAAAGGCTACTGCTTGTTTTGGAGATTACTCTTCCGCGCTGTAAAAGCCGGCCACGCAGGCGGCACAAATATCCAGGCCGGCGTTTTGTTGTTTTGCCAGATACAGACGCACCGCGTTCTCATCTTCAGCATTGAGCTTGGTGCTGGTTTCCAGATCAAAATCTTCAACAGCCCGGCATTTTCCGCAAATGGCGTTTTTGTTGTCCGGCCAGAACCATTCGCCGTCGGCCTCGTTTTGATCGCCACGAATCAGGTGAAATATTTCTCCGGAGCCGCCTTCCACATCGTCAGGGTCCAGCATGATATACATTTTTTTGCTCATAATATTTATTCCTTTTTAGCCATAAAGCCAACATGAGACATTATGCCCCTGCCCCGGCTCAAAAACCGGCGGAGTCTCCTTGCGACACACGTCAAAAGCTTTTGGACAGCGAGGGTGAAAAGCGCAACAATCAGACATGGTTCCCGGTTTGGGCACAAAACCGGCTATGGCCGGCAAGCGTTCCAATCCGGCAGCGTCGAGGCGCGGCGCGGATTTCATCAGCCCTTGCGTGTAAGGGTGCAGCGGGTTGGAGAAAATTTCTCCTGTTTTAGATCTTTCAATAAGCCTTCCGGCATACATCACCCCTATTTCATCGGCAAATTGGGCTACCACTCCTAAATTATGAGTGATCAGCATTACCGCCATCTTGTTTTTTTCCCGCAATTCTTTCATCAAGTTCAGAATTTGCCCCTGTATGGTTACATCCAGAGCCGTGGTCGGCTCGTCGGCCAGCAAAAGTTCGGGGCCACAGGCCAAGGCCATGGCAATCATCACACGTTGGCGCATGCCGCCGCTTAGCTGGTGCGGATAGTCGTCCAAGCGGGCTTCGGGAGAGGCAATTCCCACTTGGCGGAACAGATCGGCGGCGTGCTCCCTGGCTTCGTGCGCCGACAGCTTCATGTGCAGACGCAAAGGCTCCATCACCTGTGCCCCTACTTTAAAAACAGGGTTTAGCGCGGTCATGGGCTCTTGAAAAATCATGCTGATTTTCCGGCCCCTTATTTGGCGCATGTTTTCTTCATCAAGCTTAAGCAGATCGTGTCCGGCAAAAAAAATTTCGCCGCTTATGCGCCCAGGGTGGGGGATAAGCCGCAAAATGGAACGTGCCGTGAGGCTTTTGCCGCAGCCTGATTCACCCACAAGGCCAAAAGCGCACCCCGGCTCAAGGGCGAGAGAGACATTCTCAACAGCGGCGAACGACCCGGCATAATTGCTGAAGGTGACGCTTACATCTTTAAGTTGCAGAAGGTGATTGCTCATGACGATAGTATAGCATTTTTCGCGTAAAAGGAAAATATGTTCATTGCGTTCAAAATGTCTTGGTGTTTGGAAACAGCCGCCTAACGACGAGTCATGTTGCTGATCAGCCCCGCCAAAGTGTTGGCCTGTTCCGCAAGGGCGGATACAGTGCCGGAGGCTTCACGCATATTGCGGACGGTATTTTCGGCGATGCCGCGCATGAGGCGGAAAGCCTCTTGAATACTGCGGCTCACCTCGGCCTGGCCGTTGCCCGCCTTGGCTATGGATTCCACCTGGGAAACAGTGCCGTCCACCATACCCACTATTTCGGTCAGGGCTTCGCCCGATTTAGTGGTAAGGCCGGTGGCCTCTCCAATGGCGGCCACCGCGGTGTCAACCTGGGCCATGCTGGAACCGGCGCTTTGTTGTATTGCCTGTATGGCCGCGGCAACGTCGGAGGTTGAAGCCATGGTCTTTTCGGCCAATTTGCGCACTTCGTCGGCCACTACGGCAAAGCCGCGCCCGGCATCGCCTGCGCGGGCGGCTTCAATGGCGGCGTTCAAAGCCAGCAGATTGGTTTGATCGGCAATATCGGAAATTACGGCCATAATTTTATCAATTGACTGGGCATGCACATCCAGACGAGACATTTCCTGCTTCAGCTTCAAGGCTTCTTCCTGCACATTCTGTATGGAGCGGACGGCTTTTTCCACTATGCCCGCGCCGTTGGTCGCCTTGCTCCGTGTTCCGTTGGATGCTTCGGAGGCGTTTTCGGCGTTTTTGGCAACTTCCTGCACGGCTCTGTTCATGCGGTCCACGACAAGCTCGGCTTCGCTCACGCGGGAAGCCTGATCGTGCGCGCCGCGTTCCGCCTCCCTGATTTGCACGGCCAACTGGCCTGAGCCGGTAGATATAATTTCCACGACTGATTCAAGCTGACTGGCGGCTTCGAGCATTTGCACCCGGCTTTTCTCCGCCGCTTCGCGGGCGGACTCGGCCTGCTCCAGAGCGGCCTGGGTGCGTCTGGTCTGTTCCTCAACTTCATGCCCCTTATCCACTTGTTTGATATAATCAAGCAGGCGGGTGACCATATTGTGCAGACTTTTGTGCAGAATGAACATTTCTCCCTTATAGGAACAGGTTTCCGGCAAAGCCCGCAGGTCGCCCTCGGCAATGCGTTGGGCCGTTTGGGCAATTTCTCGGATAGGGTAGCTTATGCTGTTGGCGAACCGAGCAGCCATAAGCAACAACACCAGGGCTATACCGCCGGAAATACCCATAATCCTGAGAATCATGGTGTTGCTGGCGGAATAGACTTCATCTGCCTGCTTGATGGCCAAGAGCTTCCACCCCTGGTATCCTTCAAGGAAGGTGATGAAACATTTTTTCCCATCCATCACTGCGGAAAGATGGCCGGCCTTACCGCCAATGCTATCTTTGAGTCCGGGGATGCCGCCTTCACTGATATTTTTGAAGGCCAGGGCGGGGTGGGCCGGATCGGCCAGAATGGTGCCGTTACTTTCGAGCAACATTACATAGCCGGTTTTGCCCAGGTGTATGGAGGATATTTGCTTCACCAGAGTGCCGAGTGAAATATCCAGAGTGATGAGGCCCAGAGTTTTTCCGTCCGCGCGAACTTTGCCGAGCACGGAGTAGATTACCTCTCCGGTGCCGGAACTCGGAAAGGCCGGGGTAATGGCGGTGTTTGAGGCGGCCATTCCTTGCTTGTACCAGGAACGGGCGCGCGGGTCATACCCCGCCCTGCGGGGCGCGCGGGGATATTGCCAGTAAGCGCCGTCGTCCATGCCCACGCTCACTGCGGCAAAAGCGGAATGTGACTCCTGAACACGTTGAAATTCTTTATCAAGAGCCTGTCCTTCAGGGGTAAGTTCATTACGAGAGTAATTGGTGGATTCTTTGGTGTTTACATAAATGGGCAGTTTGCCGAAGGCGGCGGCCAGTTCTGGCGCTTTCGCGGTGGAGGCGGCTATTTCCTCGTTCTGCCTCATGGTGGCTTCCAACAGATTACTCACGCGTTCCAGCTGAGCCAGCGATGATTCCGCGAATTCCCGCTCGGCATCGCCCCTCATCTGCCACACAACCAGCCCCACAATGCTGAAAGTGGTTAAGAAAATGGTTAAAAGAAAAGACAATACCAAGCGGGATTTGATGTTCATGTCGGCCTCAGCGTTACAAAAAAATTGTTAGGGGCAAATGGGTGTGGTGCGGAAAATCTAAACGACATAAACCCGGCAAAATGAGAGCGCGAACGTGAGGAGGAACAGAATTTTTCCGGATATTATAATACGTACAGTGTATATTCAATTATACGGAAATTCACCATATAATTATGTTATAAAAATGCAGAAAAGATTCCATGGGGCGATTATGCTTTTCTTTACGGGTGGCTACGGGAGGAGAATGTGGAAAAAATATAAAATGCGGTTGACAATCATTTTCAATTAACATATCTAATGGCTGTGCGTCGTCGTGAAGTATGGCGCATGTTGCTGATAAATAATTGGGGCGTCAGCCTTGGGAGAATGGATTATGAATTGGGATATGATAATTACGGTGGGCATTGTGCTGGCGGCCGCGCTGTGGCTGGGCTGGCGCTTTGTCCATTCCAGCGGGGGCTGTGGTTGCGGCTGTTCCAGCGGCGGCAACGGGTCGTCATGCGGCTGCGCGGGCGGTTCCGAAAACATACCGGGCGGATCGGCGTCTTCCGGCTGCTGTTGTGGCGGCAGTGGAGGCGGGCAGGGCGGTTGCCGCAAATAGGCAGCGCTCGCGGAGTTTTTTTGCGCAATACCAATGTGGGAATTGCGCGGCATACGGCAAACAAACGAATTACGAAATCTGACTATCTGGAGTGATGAAAATGTCTGAAACCATGCCATTGAGAAAGTTGGAACAGGGCCGCAAGGCGCGCATAGTTTCCATACAGGCTGGAGGAGAGCTCGGCAGGCGCATCAGGGATATGGGGCTTGTGGCAGGAGAAGAGGTCGAAGTTGTGGGCCGTGCTCCGTTCAGGGATCCCGTGGCTTTGCGCTTGAAGGGATTCACCCTTTCTCTGCGCAACAATGAAGCCGACTATGTAAGTGTTGAACCGATGGACAGCGAACCAAAACTTGAAAAACAAGCCTGCTGATCAGATAAGGATCGGGCTGCGGCTGGCCCCTCTTGTCTGGCAATGACGGCCAGGAATTGAAAACATGACCGATACCATCAAAATAGCTTTGGCCGGCAATCCTAATGCCGGCAAAACAACAGTTTTCAACGGTCTCACCGGGGCGCGCCAGCATGTGGGCAACTACCCGGGCATTACGGTGGAGAAAAAGGAAGGCCAGGTAACTCTGGACGGCCGCGAAATCAATATAACGGATTTACCGGGCACCTATTCGCTCACCGCTTACACAATAGAAGAAATCGTGGCTCGCAAGGTGCTGGCTGAGGGCCGCCCCGACGTGGTTATTGACGTAATCAATGCTTCGGCTCTTGAGCGCAACCTGGTGCTGGCCCTGCAAATTCTGGAAATGGGTGCGCCGCTGGTGCTGGCCCTGAATATGATTGACGAAGCCCGCAAGAATGGCGTTAAAATTGACACGGCCAGACTTTCGGAGCGCCTTTCCGTACCGGTGGTGGAAACTGTGGCTCGGCGCAAAGAAGGATTGAACGAGCTTGTGCATGCCGCCGTGGATTTTGCCGAAGAACGCGCCGGCAAGCCCTGGAAGCCTATTGTCATATCTTATGGGGCCGACCTCGATCCGGTTATTGAGCGCATGCAGGCCCTGATAGCCGAAAACAGCGCGTTGGTGGGAGGATATAACCCACGCTGGATGGCGGTGAAGTTTCTTGAGGCTGACAGCGATGTACGCCATCTGTGCGCCCAAACTGACCCGGAACTTCATACAAAACTTGAGGCAATGGCCGGCGACATTGAAGAGCACCTGCAAACCACTCTTGGGGCTTCGCCCGAAGCCGTTATTGCCGATTACCGGCACGGTTACATCAATTCTCTGCTGCGCGGCGGCGTGGTGATGCGCGACGTGGACATAAGCGGGCGCATCGCCCTTTCAGACAAAATAGACACCGTACTCACCCAGAAATTTTTCGGCCCGCTAATTTTGCTTGGTATTTTGTATTTAGTTTACCAGATAACTTTTACTCTGGGCGAATACCCGATGAATTGGGTGGAAGACGGTTTTGGGCTTCTTAAAGACCTTGTTTCCGAGCATATGGCCGACGGCCTGCTCAAATCTATGATTACCTCGGGCATAATTGACGGTGTTGGCGGCGTCATGGGTTTTGTGCCGCTGATTATGCTGATTTTTCTGCAAATAGCCTTTTTAGAAGACAGTGGCTACATGGCCCGAGTAGCCTATATGCTGGACAGAATTTTTCGTTCCTTCGGTCTGCACGGTTGCTCGGTGATGCCTTTCATCATTGGCGGCGGCATAGCCGGTGGTTGCGCCGTTCCTGGAGTTATGGCCGCGCGCACTCTGCGCAGCCCGCGTGAAAAACTGGCCACCATTCTTACCGTGCCCTTCATGACCTGCGGAGCCAAGCTGCCGGTGTTCATTCTTATTGTGGGCGTGTTTTTTCCTAAAAATGAAGCCATGGCCATGTTTTTGCTCACTATGGCGGGTTGGCTCACTGCCCTGCTGGTGGCCAAGGTGTTGCGTTCGTCCGTCATAAAAGGCGAAGCCACGCCTTTTATTATGGAGTTGCCGCCTTATCGCATTCCCACGCTGGCGGGAATTGCCATACATACTTGGGAGCGGGTGTGGGAATATCTTAAAAAGGCCGGCACAATTATTCTGGCCATATCGATTTTGCTGTGGGCGGCCATGACCTTTCCGGAGATGGACGCCCACAAGGCCGAACCTTTTGAAACAAAAATCGCCGTCATGGAAGCGGAAATAGAAGAGGCCAAAGCCGAGCTGGGCATAGCGGAAAAAGAAGACGCCCTCAAGGCAAAGGAAGATCAGCTTGGTGACCTCAAGGGCGAGTTCAACAATGCCAAGCTCATGAATTCCATTGCCGGGCGTATCGGCCTGTCTCTGGAACCGGTAAGTAAGTATGCCGGGTTTGACTGGCGCACCGACATAGCGTTGTTCGGCGGCTTCGCGGCCAAGGAAGTTATTGTTGCCACCCTTGGTACGGCCTATTCGCTGGGCGACCCCGAAGACGAAGCCCTGCTTTCCGAACGCATCGCGGCTGATCCCAACTGGAACCGCGCCTCTGCTGTTGCTCTGTTGCTCTTTGTACTGCTGTATGCGCCCTGCGTGGCCGCGATGATCATCATCAAGCAGGAGAGCGGCTCCTGGAAATGGGCTGTCTTCAGCATGGTATTCAACACGGTGCTGGCCTATGGTGTGGCCGTTGCCGTGTACCAAATAGGCAAGCATTACCTGGCTTAAGCCTGCTAAAAAAATGTCTCCCTTCCTGGCCGTCTCCCCCAGAGCGGCCCAGCCTCCAAAAGCTGTTGTCCCCCACAATAACGCCCGTTCCCGATCTGCCTCGGGAACGGGCGTTGGCGTATTTTTGGGGCCGTCTTTTATAACATTTTGCCGTGGTTGCCTTCCAAATTTGTCCGTGCTAATCTTTGGCGGCATAAAAGGTAGAAAGCGCCACTGCCGTGGTTTCCTTCCAAATTTGTCCGTGCTAATCTATACTGTATGCTAAGTCAGCAAGGCAATGTGCCGTGGTTGCCTTCCAAATTTGTCCGTGCTAATCTTCTTAATACACAATAAATTAAAATACCAATGCCGTGGTTGCCTTCCAAATTTGTCCGTGCTAATCTTTGGGCCTGACGCCTGAAATAAAAGTTTCAGCCGTGGTTGCCTTCCAAATTTGTCCGTGCTAATCTCCAAAATCAACCACAAATTTTAACATTAAAGCCGTGGTTGCCTTCCAAATTTGTCCGTGCTAATCTCTGAATGTTACGACAAGTCGCCGGAAATGCGCCGTGGTTGCCTTCCAAATTTGTCCGTGCTAATCTGGTCCGCAGCGTCCGTGCATGCCTGCAGGCGCCGTGGTTGCCTTCCAAATTTGTCCGTGCTAATCTGGGAAACAGACGGGGCGACAGTGCATCAACGCCGTGGTTGCCTTCCAAATTTGTCCGTGCTAATCTTGTAACAGTATAGCGAGCTGTTTTTACTTCATTTTTTAGCAAGATGATTTGTAAAAACAGCTCGCTTACCGTTCATCTTTTCCGAAAAAATAGCTTTTTTTCAAAAAAGCAACAACTGCCTGGTGGCGATTTTTTCCGCCGGTTTAAACTTGCCAACCAGAATTTTCATACGGTTATACTGTTGATCCGTCACCTGCATGGCTCTCACGCAGCCTGTTTGCGGCAGATGCCCGTTAAGCCGCGAAAGGTGTTTGTCCACCACATCCTGCCCTCGGCACAGGCGGCAGTAAACGGAAAATTGCACCATATCATAGCCGTCGGATAACAAAAAGTTTCTGAATTTGGCGGCTGCGCTTCTCTCCGCCTTGCTCGTAACCGGCAGATCGAAAAACACCATAAGGCGCATGAACCTTACTCCATTGGCTGGCATGTGTTTTTACCTGTAACGCAAAAATCGGGGTATTCCAGAGAATTGCGCTTCCCCAAAGTCCAATTTTTGAGCATTGCCGCCTGACGCCGCAAAGAGGCAAGCAACTGCTGCTCGCCGTCTTCAAAAAGCACATTATCGTGCAAAATACCGCACATAGTCTGGCGATCCGCCAGGCTGAACTCCTCCTGCGGGGCATCCATAAAGCGCCTCATGGTCAGGATGTCCACAAAAGGACGCCATGGCTCTATAAGATCATCAGCCAAATTATAGGCGTTCTGCATGCTGCAATGGCGCAGCCCGAGACAGGTAATGAAACCAAGCGCCGAAAGTTCCGCCGCGAGGCTTGAGCGCACAACCGCATAACCATAGTTGAGCATGGAGTTCAGGCGATCTTCGGCCTCGGCCTCGCGTGAAAAATTTTTACTGTATATAGACCAGTAAAGGCGCGCCGCCTGGGCTTCCACATTTCCCGAGTCGCCGCTTTTTACTTTTTGGGCCAAAATAGCCACTTTACGCACGGATTCATTACCTCGCCCAAGTCTGTGCAGGCAAGTGGCCTGATTGCGTATTTTATGGCAAATTATTTCCTGCCAGAGGCGTTTTTGCCGGGGTAGGGAAAGGCCTATCTGGGCTTTGGCCGTTTCGCCTTGGCGATAATGCTGGTTGTAGGGCAGCAAAGCTCCGCAAGGTAGATGTTTTTCGTCGCAAAATAAAACCATCACGCCCTGCTCGGCGCAGGAGCTCAAAAGAGCGCTGGAAAGGTTTACCTGCCTGCTTTCCAGCACAATAAAGGCCATATCCTCAAGAGGTAGGCTGTGCTCACGCTCCGGCGGCCCTTCCTGCGCGATATGCAGCCTCCCCTTATGCAACCGTAATTTGGCCGCCTCGCTGATATGCACCCCGCGCCAGTTCATGGCTTTTTTTCTTTTTTTACCCGGCTGAGCCGCCCCAGACGGTCAACACGGTATTTCTCGAAGCGGGCAAGGCGCTGTACGCCTATGCGATGAGGCGGCGCTTTCCGATCATGCTCTATCGCCAAAGAAATAATTCCCGTTGATCTGTCCGTTCCCATGAAATATCCTGACTTGATATCTCCATTATTACCTTCAGTCAGCACATAACTATTAGACGTAAGTGAAAAGCAAAAATTATATGTGTTGTCAATAAGCAGCCATTCATCTTCCGGCATATGAGCCCTAATCGCTCGTTCCGGCTTTACATTATTCGCTACTTGCCAAGTATAAACCGGAACAAGGTAGAATTTTCCGCCTTTGGTGTATACTTCCGTGCGCACCATGGAGGCATTGTCGGCCTGGGCCTTGCCTTCGCCCCTATTCAGTTCCACACCGCTGGTGAACGGTTTTTCGCGCATACGCACATGGCGTATTACATCTCCCTTATTGGAGCGGGGCGGAGCACCCTTGGGTTTGCCCGCTTCCAGCCAGCGGCGCAAATCCGCATAATTCACCATGCCGCGTCCGCCGTTGTTGATTTTTTCCAGATCCTCCATCTTTTTCAGGCTGCACACGGGCACACGTTTGTAAAGCATTTTTATTTCCTTGCCTTCATCATCTTTTTCCACACGAATGCCGCGCAGGGTCTCTTCATGCAAAGCGCCCTTGGTGCCGGCTCTTTCGGCTCGGGACACGAAAACACCTTCCAGAAGACGGGCCATTTTTTCCCGGCAATCGGGCATGGGCGGAGGAAAATTTTCCACTTTGCCATGTTCTTCCTGTTGGTATATTTTGGTAATTTTTTGCAGCATACTTTCAGTGCAGCAGGCCAGCACAAAAGCGTCAAGCGCGTGATGCCGATCGCCCACCCTTTTGCCTGAGGCGTCTTTTTTCAGGCTTTGCAGCCCCCATAATTGGCGCAAAAAGTTGGTTATGCCGCCGGTTCTGGCGAAAACACGGCGTTTTTCGCGCCCGTCAGGGGCATGCTCCGGTATGTCAGTCATGTTGCCCCATTCCTGATACTTGCGTCTGAACCATTTCATTACCAGGCGGGCGGCATAGCGCGAATCATTGAGATTACGCTCGCAAAAGCAATCCTGTTTTTCCTTGTCGAGATTTTTCAGCAGAAAGTTGCGCCGCTTAAAGCCGGATGCGCGTATACTTTGCACCCATTGCTCGAAATTGTGCCAGGCGGCGGGATTGTTTTTACCGATCCATTCATAGGGCGTGTTGCCGCCTTTGGCCTGATTGGCCGCCGGAATGCAAAGGCAAAGGTTGTGGAAAGAGTTGTCCTGAGTGCGGCTGCGCGGCAAAATATGATCAATCTGTGTGGCATGGGCTGAATCACGCAAGCGGTCTATGGGAATGCCGCCTTCTTTCAGCCCGTTGGCGCTATTGTAAAAACGCTCTCCGTTATCCTTGCCCCAAAGCATGTAATAAGCGCATTTGCCGCCTTGCTGCTTCCAGAGTTCATAGCGCAGCAGTTCATCACGGCTTATTCCGGACGCTTCAACGCCGAACAATTCGGCCAGTTCAATACGGTGGGCATTCTTTTCCTCTGTGCGATCCTTTATGCCGCGATCAATTTTGTTGCGTTCGTCAGCGCTTTTTCCCACATCGCGCAGAAGCTCAATATGAACCCTGCCGGGGATTATGCCGAATTCTCTGGTTATGCAATGCACCTGCCGGCGCACTTCACGCAGTATGCGCAAAACCACAGGGTTGCGCACATCGTCAAGATCAAGCTCGGCCTCGCGGCTATGGTCAAAACCGGCGAGGGCGCAGCCTTTGTCATAGCTGCGTTCTCTGATCATATAAGGCAAAATTTCTTCCATGGCTCGCAGGGAAAGATTGGCCGTGCCCTTAAAGGAGGCGAAGACGGCATTGTCCAACGCCTCTGACAGGCAGGCGCATTCCGCATTAGTAAGGGGCAGTTCCGCCATCTTCGATCTGATAAAATTCAGATCGTCATTATCTGAAAACAACTTGGCCAGCAGATCAAGACAAAACAGCCCTTTTTCCGTAACGCTGTCGGCAAAGTCCGGCAGAGGGGTCACTCGCAGGACGGACAGACGATTAAAAGCGCCTGGAATGCTTTTCAAAGCTTGGCTGAAAGCATAGGTTCCCACGCCGCATTCTCCCTTGCGGGAGACGATGTCGGCATTTTCCGGATTGACGGTTTTACCTTTGTCGTCTCTGAGGCCATAAGACAAACCTTCAAACTGCCAGTCGTCCTTAAGATTGATTATCTTGCGAAGATGGGAATACTTAATGCTTTTCTGCTGACCTAGAAGAGTTGAAATTCGTTCAATCTCTTCCACTGTAAGTTGCTTGCCATTCTCATAATCGGCACTGCCTTTTATAGTGGAAGAGGTCAGGCGCAGATTCACAAGCTTGGCGGACAGGCGGAAGCGTTCCATGGTGGGTGCGAATTTGGGGGCACGTTTTTCCGTTTTTACAAAAGTACAATTTCCCACCATTTCTTTGGTGGATTTGAGCGGCCTTTGCCCAAAAGCCAGTTCCGCATAGGTTTGCTCAAAATTTTCAGTAAGATTGTAATTTCCAAGAGAACGTTGGGCGGCAAAAATATGCCTTACTTCATCTTCCAGAAGGCTTCGCAGCATAGTGCGTTCGTAGACGGGCTTGCCCTCCATATCGCTGCGATTACGTTTGCGCTCGGCTTCGGCCATAAATGCGCCCACAGTTGCTTTTCCGGACTCAACCATCTGTATTTGCAGTTCGCTTATGGCTTTCAGCATCTTGCCGGTTTCCTTGTCCGCTCCGCCCCTATCCCTTTTACTGTTGGAACGGAAACCGCGATGTTTGCATATATGCAATAAGGCTACAGCCAATTCATCGTCCGTGAGTTTGCGTTCAAGCGCTTCAGAGCGTAGCCTCCATGGATTCATCTGCGTTTTGCCCACAGGGCGGTGCAATTCCTTTTCGTTGCTTACGGATGAAAACACGTTGGCAATCAACAGGTTGCGTACTCGGCGCATGCGATCTGCCCGCCGGGCAATAACCCGGCGCTGCATACGTGCCTGGCGTCTTTTTACATTGAGGAGTTCTTTTGTTTTAGCGTCTTCGGGCACATTAAATGTTCTGGAACCCAGAGCGTATATTATTTCTCCACCTTTGCCCGTTTTGGAGATGACATCCATTGTCCCGTCTTCCAGTTCTTGCAGCAAAGCCCAACCAACAGAACCGATGCCGATATCCAGGCCCAGAATTGCATTTTCCGCAAATAGCATATCTACTCCATATCATTTAAGCTATAAAAAAATATAAATAACAGTAAGGCGATTGACATTTGCTTGTCAATGCAATAACGTTGAAGTGCGATAAAGAGTACGGACAACTCTGGAACGCAACCACGGTAATTCCCCATTTATGGGGAAGCAAAAAGTTTGTCCGCGCTGGTTTCCAGTGCGGGCATCTCTTTGGTGTGCTTGGCACATCTCGTCTTTAAAAATGGCCAAGTCCACTGCGCGGAAGTCTGCCGAGGCCAAGGTAAGCCGTTTTTCACACAACCATCGTGCTTAAACCGCGCGCTATCGCGTAGTCCGCTTCTGTTGCCGCGCGCACATCTGCTTCGGTTACGCCGGGGGCCAGTTCTGTAAGTGTCAGTTCGGGCAGAAACTGGAATACGGCCAGCTCGGTTACAATCATGCTCACCGCTTTAACGGCCGTGAGCGGCAGGGAGCAGCGGCGTAGAATTTTGGGCCGCCCCTTGTTGGTATGCTCCATGGCGACAATGACCCTTTTCGCGCCCACCGCCAGATCCATGGCTCCGCCCATGCCCGGAACCAGCTTGCCTGGTATGATCCAGTTGGCCATATTGCCTTCCTGGTCAACTTCCAGAGCCCCAAGCACCGTGGCTTCAAGATGCCCGCCCCTGGCTATGGAGAAAAACATGGCGCTGTCAAAAACCGCCCCGCCGGGTAGCGCCGTGGCCTGGCGGCAGCTTGCGTTGATCAGGTCGCAGTCGCCTTGTCCTTCCGCAGCCAGCGGGCCTATGCCCATCAACCCGTTTTCCGCTAGAAAGACAATTTCCACCCCTTGGGGCAAATGTCCAGCAACTAGCGTGGGAATGCCGATGCCGAGGTTGATGTAGTCGCCGTTTTTGAATTCCCTGGCCACCCTGGCGGCAATGAGATTTTTCGAGTCCATTTTCAATATCCCCTTCCCCCATGCCCCCAACCTCTTTTCCAAAAATTTTTTATTTAAATCTCATAAGCTGGGGTGTTATTAAGAGTTATGATTTTACCATGTAGTCAATGAAAATGCCCGGAGTATGCACTTCGTCCGGATGTATCGCCCCGGTTTCAACTATTTCTTCAACTTCGGCAATGACCAGATCGGCGGCCATGGCCATGAGCGGATTGAAATTTCTGGCGGTGTAGCGATATATAAGATTTCCGGCCGCGTCGGCCCTGAAAGCCTTGATGATAGCTACTTCGGCCCGCAACGGCAGTTCCAGAAGATAGTCGCGCCCGTTCACGCTGATGCGCTGCTTACCTTCTTCCACCACCGTGCCCACACCGGTGGGTGTTAAAAAACCGCCAAGACCGGAACCGCCGCAGCGAATGCGCTCGGCCAAGGTACCCTGAGGTATTAGTTCCATTTCCGTTTCACCGGCGGTCATTTGCGCCCCGGCCACCGGATTTAGGCCTATGTGGCTGAAAATGCCCTTTTTAACGCGTTTTTGTACAATCAAGCGGCCTATGCCGCATTCGGGCAGGGCCGCATCATTGGCGATCATGGTCAGGTCTTCCACTCCCGCAGCCAACAGAGCATCCACCATGGTGTTGGGGTTTCCGCAGCCCAAAAAGCCGCCGAACATCACCGTCGCGCCGTTTTTAACCATGGCTGCGGCCTGGGCCGCGCTTAACACTTGTTTCATATCACGCCTCGCTACTATAACCGTCTTTCTCGGGATTGACGCGTCGGCCACGCATCTCACTACCACACTCTTGCAAAGAGCACTGTAAAGTCATATATTAAGCGGGCCGGGAAACGCGGATACGTTCCCGGCCCTGGGGCGAGTTCCCCGGACTTAGTTAACCAAATCCAGACTACGGCCCCGGTTAGAGTTGCAGCTCCTACCGGGGCGCTCTCATTTATCTGTCAAACAGACGCTTAATGAGGCCCGACAGGATATTGGCGATCACATTGGCCGCAATATCCCTGAGGAACTGCACCATGAGGCTACCTCCTTTACGGAGAACCGCCCCAGCGCTTTTCTATATCAAACTATCTCTGTCTTCAAGGCGTTTCACCAATTCGCCAATATCAGCCTTTTGCCTGGTCCGCCTGTTTTTTTGCTCGCATGCCCCATGCCCGTCAAGAAAGCTTTTGAGTGTTTGCCTTGCGCTATTTTTCACATTGATATTGTAATCGCGTTATAATGCCAAATAGTGTATGGCTGATGAAAACAACCATAAGGAGAGCCGGTCATGCCAAGCAAGTCCAAATCTGGAACTGTCAGACGTAAAGATGCAAAAGAAGCCTCGATATACAATCCTGAAGCTGGTGGAAGTAAAGTTGCCCTGAAGAGCATGGCCGAGTATGAATCCGCGCATCAGAAAGCTTTGGAAAACCCTGAAAAATTCTGGGGAGATCGCGCCAAACAGCTTCTTACCTGGTTCAAACCCTGGGAAAAAACCCTCGATTATGATTTTAACGAGCCGAGAGTAGAATGGTTCTCCGGGGGAAAACTCAATGCCGCCTATAATTGCGTGGACAGGCACATAAACGGCCCCAGGCGCAATAAGGTGGCCCTGATTTGGCAGGGTGATCCGGAATATGAAGTACGCACCTGGACCTATCAGATGCTCTACGACCGGGTATGCCGTTGCGCCCACGCCTTGAAAAACCTCGGGGTGCGCAAAGGCGACCGCGTGGTTCTGTACCTGCCCATGATTCCGGAAATGGTTGTGGCCATGCTGGCCTGCACGCGTATAGGCGCGATACATGTGCTGGTGTTTGCCGGTTTTTCTTCCGGCAGCGTGGCCAGCCGCGTTCAGGATTGCGAGGCCAAGGTGGTTATTACCGCCGACGGCCTTTTCCGTTCCGGCCGGGTTATTCCTCTGAAAGCCAACATGGATGAAGCCCTGAAAGACTGCCCTTCGGTGCGCCGGGTAATTGTGGTGAACCGGGCCAATATGTCCACCACCATGCGCGAGCGCCGCGACATCTGGTGGCGCGACATAATGGCCGACCGCTCCCTTGACGCCCGCTTTCCCTGCGTGCAAATGGACGCCGAAGACACGCTTTTCATCCTTTACACCAGTGGCAGCACAGGCAAGCCCAAGGGCATAATGCACAGCACCGGCGGATATCTCACCTATGCGGCCCATACCACGCAAACAGTTTTCGATACCCGCGAGGAGGACGTGCACTGGTGTACGGCCGACATTGGCTGGATTACCGGGCACACCTACGGAGTTTACGGCCCGTTGCTGCTCGGCGGCACCACGATAATGTTCGAAGGCGGGCCGCGCTGGCCCGACCCGGATCGCTTTTGGCAGATTATCGAAAAATATCGCGTCAATGCCTTTTATACCGCGCCCACGGCTATACGCACGCTTATTCGCGAGGGCGACGAGTGGTTGGAAAAGTATGACTTGTCCTCTCTGCGCATTCTGGGCAGCGTGGGCGAACCCATAGGCCCGGAAACCTGGAACTGGTATCACCAGAAAATAGGACAGGGCCGTCTGCCTCTGGTGGATACCTGGTGGCAAACCGAAACCGGGGGCATAATGATCAGCCCTCTGCCTTTTGCCACGCCTCTCAAACCCGGCTCGGCGTCAAAGCCCTTGCCGGGCCTGGTGGCCGAGGTGCTGCGCGAAGACGGAACCCCGGCGGAAGTTGGCGAGGAAGGACATTTAGTCATTAAGAGTCCCTGGCCGGGCATGATTCGCGGGGTATTCGGCGATGCGGGCAAATTCAAGGAAAATTATTTCAGCCGTTTTCCGGGCTATTACCTTTCCGGAGACGGAGCGCGCAAGGATGAAGACGGCTACTTCTGGCTAACCGGGCGGCTCGACGATGTAATCAACGTGTCCGGGCACAGATTCAGCACGGCGGAAATGGAAGCCGCCTTCAACGCCCACCCGACGGTGGCGGAATCTTCGGTGGTGGGCATGCCTCACGCGGTAAAGGGCGAGGCTATATACGCCTTTATTCGCCTGAATGTGGAAGAGAAACCCACAGAACAGCTCAGGAGCGATTTGCGAAAGTGGGTGCGCCGCGAAATCGGCCCCATTGCCAGCCCGGAATACATACAGTTTGCCGACGGTCTGCCCAAGACCAGATCGGGCAAGATTATGCGCCGGGTGCTGCGCAAAATAGTTTCCGGGCAGGTGGACAATCTGGGGGATCTCACCACTCTGGCCGATTCCAGTGTAATTGATCGCCTGGTGGAAGAGTGTGAAAGGTTGACCGGAATTAGCTCGATGTCTGGTTAGGCAATGTCGTCACGAGCGTTTTTTCACTCCCGGTTGCGTCAAAAAAATTTTTCTAGACACTCCTTGATGCTTGAATAAAGCGAAATTTGGACGGCAATAAGGTCGTCTGCGGTCATAAATTATGCGGGCGGAAAAGGCACTGGCTTTTTCCGCCCGCTGTTTTCATTTTTATATCAATAAATATTACTTTGTTAGTGCCTGATCTCAATATGCGGTACGATATACGTTTAAATTTTTTATTATACTATGGTACGCTATTTGGAAATTAAATTACAGGAGGGGCTCATGCATCAAGCTTTTTTGTGTCTGCTTGTGATTATTGTGTTTATTCCAGGTATTTTCCCGTGTTACGCCAAAGGCGCTTCGCCGGAATCGTTCCGAACACCGGAATATCTGGCCGGGAATGGCCTTGACGCCATTCGCGCCGCCGAGGCCTACGCTTTGGGGTATTCTGGAAAAGGTGTAACTATTGGTGTTTTAGATACGAACGCTCTTCCGAGCCATCCGGAATTTGCGGCCAAGAATCCTTATCCTGTGGAGTATTTTACCACGCCCAATCAGAATGAGGCTCACGGCATTCACACGGCAGGCACCATTGCCGCTTCCAAAGACGGCTATGGAATGCATGGTGTGGCCTGGGATGCAAACTTGGTATCTATGATTGGCATAGGCGGAGATAAATTTAACCCTTTCTACGTAACTAGTGAACTCGAAGCTATGCGCGCTTTCTACAAAAAATATCCACAAGTCGGTATAATAAACAATAGTTGGGGGTTGCCCTGCGTGTATCTGAATAAATATCCATGGCCTTATACTCCTTCCCGCGTAATGGTTGATGATATGGCCAACGTCATGGCCCCCATGGCTTTGAAAAATGATGTTCTATTTATTTACTCCTCCGGCAATGACGCACAGGTATCCCCCAAAGCACCGGCCGCGCTGCCGTCAGTGATTCTTGGCGCCCAAATCATAGGCAAAGAAGACATAGAACCACATAATTTTAAAAAATTGACTTCCGAGCAAAAAAGGGCCTTATCGCTCAATATACTCAGTGCCATGGCATTTGATCCCTTCGTAGCCAACACCGATAGTCTGGCTTTCATAGCGTCATTTTCGAATTTGTCCGACGGCGCGTCCAGCTACAGCATACTGGCTCCGGGAGTTGATATCTATTCTTCAGTTCTGGGTGACGGATACAAGATGGATGATGGAACATCCATGGCCGCTCCTCATGTTTCGGGTGTGGCTGCTTTGATCAAAGAGGCCTTTCCCTATATGGGGGGCAAGCAGATAGCCGATGTACTGCTGTCAACGGCTTCACCGTTGCAGGAACGTCAGGGCCTTCCACCTTTCCTGATCCAAATGAGCAAAGGTAACGATTTGTATTTCAATATTCTGGCAACCAAGAACCTCAACAGTGGGGATCTTGAAGGTCATGAAGCGGAATTGCGCAGAATATATGAGGCACGCTATGGACATAACTCCACTATTATGTCTTGGGAAAATTTTATCGAAAAATTGAAAAAAGCTATGGATGAGCCTGCGATTCAGGACATCACAAATTGGGGCAAGCACATAATTACTCAGAAACAGTATGAAGGGTTGTTCGGCGTAGGTATTCTTGATGCGTACAAGGCGGTGCTCGGGCCGGGGCACTTCGACGCCAACCGGCTGGAAAATGCGGATCTCCGCCAATACTCAGGCCTGAATTACGCCATGTATCCGGTGGACACCAAAGGGTACGACAGCTTGTGGGCCAACGATATCGGTCAGGTAAAGGCAACAAACCCGGACGCCGCATACACGGGAGAGCTGGCCGGTCTTAACGTGGGGTTGCGTAAATCCGGCCAGGGCATGCTCTACATGAGCGGGCAAAATACCTACCTTGGCCCCACTGTGGTGGAAGCGGGGGGAATTTCCCTGGGCGTATCCGGCACAGGGCCGCGCGCCTCGCTGGCCGGGAGCGCCATAGTAGAATCAGGAGGATTTTTCACCGGCAACGGGCGAATCAAGGGTAATTTGTTTTTTCAGGGTACGGTGCTGCCAGGACTGGAGGGCGTGCCCGGAAGCAGCCTGCGGGTAGGCAAAGATGTTTCCGGAAGCGGCACCTTGCTGCTGCGCGTAACCCCGGACGGCAAGCCCAACCGCTTGGTGGCCGGGGGCACGGTTGAACTTGGCGGTATGAAATTCAGGATGATCGAAGGCGAGCTTTCCGGTGGAGCTCCAGTTCCCCTTAAAGGCTATAAGTTCATCAGTGCCGGAAATGTTGTCGGCTCCGCAAATGGCGCATCGATTCAGATCCGGCAAGGCTCCACGCTGGCGCACACTTTGGAACTGCGCAATACCGGAAAAACGCTGCTTGCCGGTTATGAGCACGGAAATACCTTGCCGCAGGCCAAGGCCTTGTCCGAAGGTTTTCTGGCCGGTATGGCTGTTGTCAATCAGGGAGCGGATCTTGTCAGCGGCCAGGGTATGGATAACGCCATGAACGCGGTTGACGAGGCCGCATCCGCCGAAACATCATCTGCATATGGTTTTGCTCCTTTTGCCGTGGTTTCCGGAGGATACAGCAGATACGATAGCGGCTCGCATATTGATGTAAACAGTTTTTCTCTGATGACCGGCCTGTCTTCCAGCCGCGGCACAACTCCTGGCCGTATCACTCTGGGAGCCTTTTTCGAATATGGAAGCGGCGGATACAATACCGACAACTCCTTCGGCAATTCCGCCTCGGTATCTGGAGACGGCAATACCAGTTATGTAGGAGGCGGCATTCTGGGACGCTTCGATTTTCAAAACACCGGCCCCGGGCATTTTTACGCGGAAGCCTCCGGCCGCGCGGGCAATGTTCGCAACCGCTATTATAACGGCGACCTGCGCGATTCGTGGGGCCGCGCCGCCGACTATGAGTCGCTTACGCCGTATTACGGTATGCATGCCGGAGCAGGTTACATATTTGAATTTGGCGGAGCCGCATCGCTTAATCTCTACGGCAAATGGCTGTGGACGCATCAGGAAGGCGAAAGCCTGAATCTGTCCACCGGCGAACGCCTGCGTTTTTCATCCATCGATTCCCAACGCCTGCGCGCGGGAGGCCGCTTTGCCTATGCCGTGAATAAGTATGTCACTCCATATGCGGGCGCGGCATACGAGCATGAATTCAACGGCAAATCCAGGGCCAGAAGCAATGGGTTTGATATTGGCGCTCCCGATCTGCGCGGGGATACCGGCATAGGGGAATTGGGAGTGATTTTAAAGCCCTCCGAGCGTTTTCCCCTGTCTTTGGCCTTAAACGCGCAAGGTTATGTGGGAAAAAGGCAGGGAGTCAGCGGCGGGCTGCAAATCAAATTCGAGTTTTAAGAACGGCTTACGGCGCCGCGATCAGCGCGACCAACACCAGGGCGTTGATGATTATGGCGTACAAAACGGCCATGGACCCTTTGTCTTTGGCCGTTTTTACAAAATCGGAACGGCCCGGATTTACCAGGTCGCAAATATCTTCAATAGCGGAATTTAATACTTCCATAAGCGGAATAAGCTGATAGCTGGCCGTCAGCAGAATTTTTTTCCATAACGGCCATGGAACGAAAATCATGATCAGCAGCAAGATGGCCAAGCCCAGCAGTTCCAGGCGGAAAGACTCCTCTTTGGTGAAGGCCGCCTTGAATCCGGCCACGGAGTAGCGCGTTGCGTTTATGCATTTGCGCTGGATGAGTTCGCTTAATTTGCTCATGCTGCTTCCTTGTTCATAAAAAACTTCGGGTGGAAGAAAGGCTTTTACAATAAAAAGCGCCTTTCTTCCACCCGTTTTTTTGCTTTTACAGTGTTCCGTGAATGAAATTAGCAAAACTCCTTGTCGATATCCAGACAGTGTAGTCATGAGATGATTTTTCGTTATCCGGCAAGGAAAAAACTTTTTTATTGAAGGAGTGTACTCTTATGGTACTCGACTGAAATAAAAAATTTTTTGACGCAGCAGGGAGCGAAAAAGCGTTCATGACTATACTGTCTAAGCGTCAAGTACCTTAAAGCCTAACAACTCCCTTCTGTTGATTACGGGGGTTTTCGCGGCCAGGAAACTGCCGCGATCAGCCACCATGTGCTGATAGTAATAGCTGGGGTTTACTTCGCACAAATAGATTACCCGTACTTGATCGGAATCGGCCAGAAGTGCGGCCGGGCTTGTTTTGCGCACTTCGGACAGGCGTTTTACAGCCAGGTCCATCATGGAGTTGCGGTCGCCGAAGTGCATGGTGTCCGTGGGGCAGGTTTTTACGCAGGCCGGAAGCATGTTGTTCCGTACCCGGTCAATGCACATATTGCATTTGGCTATGGGCTTGCCGGGGGTATCTTTGCGGGGAATGTCGTAAGGGCAAGCCTCGCGTATCACCTTATAATCCAGATCCTTGGTTTTTTCTGTATATATTACCGCGCCGGTGGCCGCATCCTGCACTATGGCGTCTTTGATGTAGGCGTCGCCCATCATCTTGCAGGGAGGCTCCAGGCAATGGCGGCATTGTTCGGGAAAAAACAGCCACTTCAGCTTGCCGTCAATTTCCGCTTCCTGAAACCGCACCAACTTGAAGGTATGGTCGTTCAGATCCGGCGGATTCTGATAGGAACCGTTGTTTTCAGTGGCATCGGCGGGCAGCTTCTTCCACTGTTTGCAGGCTACCTGGCATCCCCGGCAGGCTGTACAGCGAGTTTGATCTATGAAAAAGCTTTTTCCGTACATAATATTCGTCCTTTAAGCCTTACGCAGGCTGACCATAAAAGCCTTGGTTTCAGGTATGCCGGTATTTGGGTCGCCAACAGAGGGTGAAAGCAGATTGGCGGAGTCGAACTTGCCGCCGAACTGCCAGCCGAAATGCCACGGAATGCCCACTTCATGCACCTTTTCGCCCATAATAAGGAAAGGCTTGAGGCGGGCGGTGACTATGGCGGTTACCTGTACCTTGCCCCGTAACGACTCCATTATAACCTGTTGACCGTTCAAAATGCCCAGCTCATTGGCCAGTTCATGGCTGATTTCGCAGAATCCGCCGGGCTGAGCTTCTCTGAGCCAGGGGGTATTTCTGGTCATGGTTGCGGATTGCCACTGTTCGGTAAGGCGGTAAGTGGTACACACAAAGGGATAGCGGGGGTCACGCACGGCTTTCGGTTCATTGGGGAAGGTAACCGACGTGGGGTTGACCCTTTGCGAGGACAGTGGATTATAATCTATCGGGCTTTCAAAAGGTTCATAATGTTCCGGCAGGGGGCCGTCAACGCGTCCCGGTCCGAAAAGCTGCGCCCGGCCTTCGCGCACCATGATGAAAGGCAGTTTTTCATCGGGTTTGTAAGCGCCGTCGGGTACGTCGCCCACCCACTTCTCGCCGTCCCAGGCAACGACGGCCTTATCAGGGTTGAGGGGCTGGCCTTTGCCGTTCACTCCGGCGCGGTTGTAGAGAATACGCCGGTTGGCCGGCCAGGAGAAACCCCAGTTGGGAAAAAGACCTATTTTAGCTTGGGCCGGGGTTTGGGTGTGATCCTGGCGCGCCATCATGTTTCCGGCTTCAGTGTAGCAGCCGGAGAATATCCAGCAGCCGCACGAGGTGGAGCCGTCATCACGCAGCACGGCAAAGCCTGGTACCAACGTTCCGGCTTTGCGCAGCACAGAGCCTTCCTGCACGTCTTTGAGATAGTAGCCGTTAATGGCCTTGGCGGTTTTGACCGCGCTGTACTCGCCGTTTTCACGGTAATCCACATTGAGGTTTAGAATGGGCTCGGGCAGCTTGCCTTTGTCGGCCCTATAGATCTTTATCAGTTCATCCCAGAGCATAAGCGCTATGTCGCCGTCAGATCTGGAATGGCCCATGGTTTCCACGGCCTTTTGCCGCCATTGCAGCCAGCGTCCGGAGTTGGCCACGGATCCGTCCTTTTCCACATTCATGCAGGCGGGTAAGAAAAAGACCTCGGTCTTGATATCCTTGGGGGTTACGCCGGGGCCTTTCCAGAATTCGCTGGTTTCATTGGTGAAGAGGTTTACCGCTACCATCCAGTCCAGATTGGCTACCGCCCGCCTGTTCTTGCCCGCGTTGGCTCCTCCGGCGCAGGGGTTCTGCCCCCACATGAAGGCGCCATTGAAGCCGCCCTGGCTCATGCGTTCAAAAATACTTAAGAAGCTGTAATCGGTTATTTTTCCGTCATTCACTTTGGGAAGCCAGGAATAGGCCGTTTCCAGGTCGGCTTCGGGGTAAAGGGTTTTTAGATAAGAGGCCGCATATTTGGGGGTGTTGGACCACCAGTTGGCACTCATGGGATCATTACTGACCGGCGTAAAGGCCTTGTTGTATTCGGCCAAAGTTTTGTTGCCGGCACGCGGCACCTGCAAATAGCCGGGTAGAATGTCGCAGATCAGGGCTATGTCGGTAGTGCCCTGCACATTAGATTCACCGCGCAGAGCGTTGACCCCGCCACCTGCGATGCCTATATTGCCGAGCAGAAGTTGAACCATGGACAGTGCGCGGATGTTTTGCACCCCGACGGTGTGCTGGCACTGGCCCATAGCGTAGAGAATGGTTCCGGCCTTGTCGGGCTTGCCTGTGGCCGCAAAGGCGTCCCATATCTCAAGGATCTTGGACTGGGCCATGCCGGTAAGGTCGCACACCAGCTTGAGATTGTAACGGCTATAGTGTTTTTTCATTATTTGCATCACACAGCGCGGGTCCTTCAACGTGGGGTCTTTTTTGCTGACCCCCTTTTCATCCACGGCAAAAGCCCATAAATTGCGATCGTAGGCGACCTTTTTTTCGTCATAGCCACTGAAAAGGCCGTCCTTGAAATCGTAGCCCGGACCGAGGATATAGGAGGCATTGGTGCAATTGACCACGTAATCTTTGTAGTACAATTCCTTTTCGAGGATGTAACTTATAAATCCGCCCCAGAAGGCGATATCGCTGCCCGAGCGGATGTGCCCGTGTATGTCGGCTTTGGCCGAGGTGCGGGTAAAGCGCGGATCGACATGAATGAGTTTGGCCCCGCGCTGCATGGCTTTTGTAACCCACTTGAAGGAAATGGGATGGTTTTCGGCAGCATTGCTGCCCATAATTAAAATTACATCACTGTTTTGCAAATCAATCCAGTGATTGGTCATCGCGCCGCGTCCGTAGGACTCTGCCAGAGCCCCGACTGTGGAACTGTGTCAGATCCTGGCGTGGCTATCCACATATACAATGCCCAGAGCTCGCAGCATTACCTGATAGAGCCAGCCTTCCTCATTGTCTATGGCAGCCGAGCCTATGGAGGTAATACCCCCGGTGCGGTTGACGGTAAGGCCCTGCTCATTCTTGAGTTCCAGAGTGGCCTCGCGGGTTTCCCATATTTTCTTGGCAATGCGCGGCAGCGCCCAGGCCCAATCCTTCTTTTCCCATTTGTCGCTGCCCGGCGCGCGGTAAAGCACGTCGGTAATGCGCGGGCTTTGTTCGGTGGTTTGCCATATGGACGACCCCTTGGGGCAGAGCGTGCCTTCATTTATGGGATGGTCGGGGTTGCCTTCTATATTTATGGAACGGCCGCTTTTCTTGTCGGTATACACTAAAAGCCCGCAACCCACGGCGCAATAGCAGCAGATTGAGGTGGTGAGCTTGGCTTCTTGCAAGGGCATTGCCAAAGCGTAGCTTTCCGCTCTGGCCAGGCTTATGCCAAGGCCCCCGAAGGCGGTGGCCAGAACCCCGGCCGCCGACAGTTTTATAAAATCACGTCTTTGCATAAAATTGTCTCCTGTGGCGAAACCTACGTTTATATTTTATGGCAATCCTTACAAGAGGTCGGACCAGCCGCCTTTCCCGCATCCAGTAGTTTCTGGTGGCAGGGCATGCAGCCTCGATCTTTGCCGTGGAATGCATTGCGGTAGTACGACGGCACGGCCATGGCTTCGGCGCTTCCGGTATCGGCCTTGTCGTGGCAACCAGCCGAGGCGCAAGCCAGAGACTTGCCGTCAACATAACCGGTATGGTGGCAGGTAGAGCATTCCACCGCCTTGTGCGCCGCATGAGGGAACACAACAGCGGGTCGCATCAGTTTGGCTCCGGCGGGTACGGTAATATTGCGGGACGGCCAGGCAACCAGATCATGATGCACGGAGCCGTCCATGGGTTCGCCGTGGCAGGATACGCACTTTCCCGCAGCACCCAGGGCGCGGGCGTGATTTTGATATTGCATGGGGATCATATTGTCGCGATCGCGCTCATAGGGATTGCGCGCCGGGTAAACGGCGTGCTGGGCCCCGTGGCAGGCCGGGCAGCGCAACATGCCGCTATTGTCCAAACGTTTGGCGAAAAGATCATCGGCGCCTGCGGCCCACTTGTTGAAAGCGCTGGCGGTTTGTGATGACGGCTTGCTTACAAAGTCATGGCAGCCGGTGCAATCGGGCTCCTGGGTCCAGGGGGTGCGAGGTTCAATCTGTTCAAGAGCAACCGCGCCGCGCGGCTTCAGGGGAGCCATGAACTTGGCGGCGTTTTTTTTGCCCAGTTTCTGTTCGGCCTTGAGCAGCGCCAGGGCGTGATCTTCCATGTGTCCATGGCAGCTCACGCAATTAAGAGCCTTGTCCTTGTGCAGATCGCGCATGAAACGGGTGGCACCGTCCGGGGCGGAGGGATGGCATGAGGCGCAGGCCTCGGCCCCTTGTCCGCTCATATAGGCGGCATGCCAGCCGTGAATGGCGGCGGAAAGGTTCAGACGCCCCTTGGCGCCGGGATCCCGGCTTTCGGCGGAATGGCAGGTATCGCAGTTTTCCATTTTACCCTTGCCCGCATCTGGAGCCAGAGAGGTCTTGTTGATGCGATCGTGGGTTTTTAACACGTCAAGAGCGGCGGCATGAGATATGCCTGCCTTGCCGTCCACCTTCCAATCGCCCTTGTGGCAGTTCTTGCAGCCCATTTCTGTAGAAACAGGCACAACCACGCGGCTTTGGGCCACGACTACACCGTCATTGTTGACGACCTCAATGGTGGCCACCGGGTAGGGGTTGAACTTGCCGGTTCCGGTATAGGGCATTACCGCGATGGGAGCGGAAGCGAAGACGCCACTGTCGGGCTGTATCTTCAAATGTCCTTTGGCCGTACTTTCCTTGCCCTGGGCAAAGGTTATGTTTTGATCAGGCGAGAAATAATAGCGTAGAGTTACGCCCTCAGTAACCACTTCGGGGCCGGGTCCGCGCTTTATGAGCTGCGCCAGGATGACGCTGCCGGGCCTTAGCATGGACCACAACGGTTCGGCATCGGTGATATGCAACATGCCCTGGCTGCTCCAGGCCGTAAGCAGATATACCGATTTTTGCGGGTCAAAGGGCGGAATCACGGTAATATCGGGATCAACCTTGAGGTAGCCGTCATTGGACGGAGCGGCGGTGGTTGCCGCGGGTTTTACGGGGGCCTTGCCGGAAGATCCGGCCTTGCTGAAGGCGTCAAAAGCCATGACAAAGCCGATTACGCAAACCAGCGCGGCCACTATCCACAGGTTATAAATTTTTACATATCCGGATCTTGGTGGGGAACTCATAACATTCTCCTGTAAAAAATATATTCTGTAATGCTTATTTATTAAGTTATTACTTTATTTTTGCCGTGGCCTGATCCAGATAACGGGCCAAAGCCATTTTTTCCGCCTCCGTGCCCAAAAAGGGCGGCATATAGGTCCTGAGCTTCCCTTGCCCGGTGAGCAGCGCGCATATGCCTTCCACCCCGCGCCCGGACACTCTGGGCACGAGATCCAGGGCCGGAGCGCCAAGGCCGTGGCAGCCGGAGCATTGCTGGCCGAAAATGAATTTGCCGATTTCCGTGCTTTGCGCCGTGTCTTCAGGCTTTACGTGGGCGGGCCGGAAAAGATGCCCAGCACTGCCGTCCGCAAGCATTTCATCAACTTCAGAGGCCAGAACGCCATTTGAATACATGTAATTGTAAATCAGCCAGGGGCGTCTGCCGGTTTCGCGCACCCATTCAAAAACTCCTACCTGGGCGAGCGCAATCAGCATGATGCACAGCGAAAGCCCAAACTGAACCCTGGGGCGCAGCCTGGGCATAAAGGCCAGACCGGCGGGCAGCATGAGCGGGGTGATAATAATAAAAGCCGTCAACATGGGTCTGATATCAGAGGTATGACGCAAAATCATGGCTTGTTGCGCCGGGTCGAGGCTCTGGTAATACCACCAGCTGGCCAAAGGCAGGGCTATGGCCGGCAGAGCTACCCACAAGGCGGCGAAGCGGGTTACGGACAATCTGGCCGGTTCTTCCTTTATGGCGCTGGCCGTGCATAGTGCAAAAAGTCCGCCCAGCAGCAGAGAAACCAGAAAGCGGTAAACCAGCGCGGGCCAGAAACTGGGGTTGAAAATGCCGTCCCAAAAATTGCCGCTGGTCAGCCATGCTCCTGGGGTGAGCATGAAAGATACCACGCCATTGATGGTGAAAAGTGACAAAAAGGCGAACGCGCCATAGCAGAAACCAATGAACATGTGGTCTTTAGCGGTCATGTCGCCCGTTAAGCAGCGGGTGAAAGTGGCCTGATAAACCAGAAGAGCCACTATTTCCCCAAAAAAGAAAGCCCATTCTGTGGCCCAGGCGAACAGGAATTCGCGAACCAGCAGGGACAGACCAGATGGGCTTACCAAGGATACTATGAACCATATGCCCACGCCGGAAAGCCCTCCAAAAACCATAGTGAGCAGCAGGAAAAATTTTGTGTGATTTTTTACCCAGTTGAGAATAGGTAAAGAGTTTTCGGCATGCCCCTTGCGTTCGGCCATGACCAGCAGAAAGCCCCCGCCTACGGCGAGTTGGGCGACAAAGAGATGCAGAACGGAAATTACGGCTATGAGCAGGCCGCCGTTTACTCCGGGCAGATTCCAGGCCGGGTAGAAATTCATGACTTGGCCTCCTGTTCTCCCTTGGGCGAAGCGTCATTGTTGAATGCCTTGCGTAATATGGCAACCAGCACCACGGCGGTGGCGGCCACGCCGAAAATGAACATCACCAGGGGGCCGACATCGAACGGCTTGTGCGCGGCCTCTTCCAGATAGGGCGTGAGCATAAACTTGCGCATCATGTGCCGCAGAAAACACATGGCTGCAAGTACGGCCACGGCCAGCGCAAAGGCTGTCTTCAGCCGCCCGGAACGGGCTGCCCATATGGCCGTCAGGCTGCCGATGGCACTTAGAATAAGGGCCGCCAGCGAAGCCTGGTCGCCGCCGAGAAAATCTTCACGCACTCCGGGCGCTATAGAAAAAAGATACCATACGCCGATCAGCGCGTTTGCAGCCATGGCATGGCCGAAAATAGTCAGGCCAAAGCTTCTGGCATTTTTTTGGGTTTCATTTCCCCGTTTGATCCGAAATTCGGCCAGCAGGGCCTGGGTCAACCCTCCAAAGGCCATAAAGCCAAGCACATTGTGGGCATAGCGCGGCCAGAGGCTGGGTTCTCCAAGGTTCAAAGCCAGCCCGTCGGGGTTGCCCTGTCCCAACGGCCAGCGCAATGGTGTGAGCATCAGAGTGTTTAGATTGGTGTATAAAAAGGCCACGGCAAGGAAAATGACCAGCACCACGCCCATAATCAGGGTATTGCGGCCCTGGATGGCTCCGGCGTTCTGATTGAACAGATACAGCCCGTAATAAGCCAGCATGACAAAGAAAGGTATACCTAAAAACCATAGTCCCATAATTATCGCACTGCTGTAAATGAACGGGGCGAGCATGGCCTGCATGAATAAAAGGGGGACTATGGCCAAATTTACGTTGAAAGCCAGGCCTTTGGACAACCAGAAGGCATCGTCGCCCACAGAAGGGTTATGCCTGCCGTCCATGAGCAGACGAAGAAAGATGACCATGGTCAGACCGGCAACCATGTTTACGGATAATATATGTAAAAAAAAGCCTATAAATGAAAATGCCTCCAGCAGAGCTGAAGGCGCGGGCAGGATATTGCTTTCCGGCGCCAGCACAAAAATTGAAGGATCTGGTAAGGGCATGGTATGTCCTCATATGGTAAGAATACATTCATAAAAAATTTGCCGCTCTTGTATGACGCTAAAATGCCGCCACCCGAGAATTTTGAAATAAGAATTTTTCGCATTAAAAATAAAATTGTGTGGAATCATGGAATCTTTGCCATATGGAATGCTGAAATCATTTATATGTCAAGTAGTATGGAGAGGCGGAAAGTGGAAAATAACCGTATATATTTGTTTTCTTATATAAAAGAATTAGAACAAAATTTTTGGTAGGCTGATTTTTATGATGCCGAGCCGCCGGTGAAGGGCGGCGCAGGCCAATAGGATTCATGACAAAAATGAACCTACGAATTGCTGAATAAACGCGGCTTTAATTTAGAATTGGAATAAGGACAGAAACTGACTTGCGGTTCGCTGAATAAACGCAGTTTTAATTTATCAAAATTTTCTTGTTTTGCAGCAAGCCAAGCGGCGCTTTTAAGCGACGGATGTAACAAATAGTACTGTCCACTGCTTAAAAGCGCCGCTTAACGCCGCTAGAAGTCAACGCACGGATTTTTTTACTGATTTACGTGGTTGTTACGGAATTGTATATATGCATCGCGGGTGGCCACATAGGGATCAACCGCTGCTTTGTTAAGGTCTTCGTAAGCTTGCAAAATGTTGTCCAGGGAGTTGAAGCGCAACCCCGCGTTTACTCCGATGGGGGGGATGCCGTTAAAGTAAAAGAGCGGGTTCAGGAATTGATCCGCGCCCAAACCCACTGTTTCGCGCAGGGAGCTGGGGCCAATGAGTGGCCACACAATGTAAAAACCATGCCCCACTCCCCATGTGCCAAGCGTTTGCCCGAAGTCTTCTCCGGAAGGGTCAACTTCGACCACCGCTTTCACGTCTTTGGCCACGTCTATAAGCCCGCCAAGGCCCACAGCGGTATTGATGATAAAACGCCCGAACTCCACCCCGGCGGCCTGGAATTTGCCTTGCAGCAGACTGTTCACAAAACGCACCGGAAAAAGAATATGCGCCAGAAGGTTCTTCAATCCGGAGCGAAATTCTTTGGGAGTGATGTAGGCATAGCCGCTGTAAACAGGTTTGGCTATTTTAAGATAGAAAATGTCGTTGAAAGCGAACCAGAAACGGTTCCAGGGTTCCAGAGGGTCGGAGATGAGCGGCTTTTCCGGCTCGTCATAATCATCGAGAACAGAACCGGCGTCGCCGCGGGCCTCGTGCTTTTCAATGGCTTTTACCGCGTCAGAGGTGGTTCTGTGCGGATATATGCTGTCGCTGGTGGCAGGCACGCTGACCAGATGGGGTTCATGTGCGCCCTCAGGCGAGGTTTCCGCTTTGCGCGAAGCGCATCCAGACAGCAGAATCAGGCATACAACAGCCAGTAAATTAGCTCGAACAAGATGTGCCACCATCACAGCCCCTTTCAGTTTCAACGGTATTCAACAAACATAGACAGGGCTGGAGGAAAAATGCTCCGGCATCAGACGTCGTCTGCGCCCTGCTTGAAATTTGAAGCGCTATTTTTTTATTTTTTCGCTGCTGCGTACTTCCACGGCCTTGGCTTTTACCCGTTCGGTAAGTTGTTCGGGAGTACCTCGGCCGAGAATGTCCTGAAATTGAGTGCGGTAATTTTTGACCATGCTTACTCCCTCGATCAGCACGTCGTACACTACCCAGGTATTGTTTTTGAGCATCATGCGGTAGGCCACTGGCAGAGCGCTGCCGTTTTTTAGGATAAGCGACGTTCTCACTTCCACGCGGTCTTTGGCGTCGTTGGAAATTTCGCCGTTATATGTGATTTGCTCACCGTTGTAACCGTCAATTTTATCGAGATAGGTAGCTTTCAGCAGGTCGGCAAAGGCGTTGATGAAATTTTGCTTCTGAGCGGGGGAGAAAGACTTCCAGTTAATTCCCACCGTGCGCGAAGAAAATTCGTCAAAATCAAAAATCCGGCTTACTTTTTCTTCTATACTGGCGCGTAGAGGCGCTCTTGAGGCTTCGGAAGAATAGGCCGGATTTTTTATGATATTAAGAATTTCAGTCACGGAGCGCTCAAGCGTCTTTCTGGCGTCGGGCACGGTCGCAAGGGCCGTTTGGGCGACGGACAAAATAAGACTGCATAAAAGCAGCGCTACAGCAAAAGTTGTTTTAATACGCATTATACACCTCCAAAAGCGAATTTGCCGATAATGGATTCAAGATCCACCGCCGATTCTGTCTCTGTAATTTCTCCCCCATGGGGAATGATGGAATTTGAGCCACCGGGGGAAATGCTGATATATTTGTCGCCTATGAGACCGCTGGTCTTCACAGAGGCGATACTGTCTTCACCGAGCGAGAGGTCTTTTTTCAGGCTTAGGGAAACAACAGCTTGAGCTTTGGCCGGATCAAGAGTAATTCCGGCCACCTTACCCACCATCACTCCGGCTATTTCCACGTCGGCCCCGGTACGCAGGCCGGCCACCGAGTTGAAACGGGCTTTGAGCATGTACCCGTCACTGGACATGACTTCCATGCGTCCCAACTTGATGGTCATGTAGGCTATGCACAAAAGGCCTAACAAAACAAAAAAACCGACGGATGCTTCACGATATGCACTCATTGGTCAATCTCCAGACAAAGAAATACTATGTCAAGTAATGGATCAAGTTTCAAGCCATAAAATTTCAAACTGCCCGCACTATGCTTGAGAGGCGTTAGAATGTTTTGCTGATTTCATTTGCAAAGAGCTCTAGCTGTCCAGCCACTCCCGCAGAGCCGCGCGCACGTCGGGGTTCGGCGGAGCGGCGGTTCCGACAGCCGAAGCCTCAATACTTCTGGTCAGAAAACGCCGTAAATACGGATCGTCGGAACGCTTCAATTCCTCAGCCTCTCCCGCAAAAAGTGCCGTGCCTTGTCCAAGTACCAGCACATGATCGGCAATGGCGTTCAGGCTGGCCAGATCGTGGCTTACCACAATAATGGTCATATCTGGATAGTGCCCGCGCATATCCAGAAGCAACTGATCCATACGCGCGGCAGTAATGGGATCGAGCCCGGAAGTGGGCTCGTCGCACAGCAGTATGGGGGGTTCGGTTATGATGGCTCGGGCCAGACCAGCTCTTTTGCGCATGCCGCCGGATAATTGATTGGGAAAATACTCGGCAAAGTCAGCCAGGCCAACCAGTTCAAGGGCGCGCATCACAGCCGCGCGCAAGGTTTTGCGCTCAAGCTTCGTATGCTCGGTGAGGGGAAGAGAAATGTTTTCCGCCAGAGTGAGAGCGCCCAGCAGTGCCCCATCCTGAAAAAGCACGCCCATACGGCGGCGCAATCGTCGGAATTCTCTGCCCGACAATTTGAAAAGATCGTGTCCACCCACGACAATTCTGCCCTTTTGCGGCCGCGACAGCCCGATGATGTGTCGCAGCAAGGTAGATTTGCCGCAGCCGGATTCACCCAGAAAAAAATTGACTCTGCCCGCAGGAATGTAGGCGTTTACCTCGGAAAGAACCGTTTTTTCGCCATAGCCGACAGAAAGCTCCTCAAGCTTTATATCCCAGCCTTGATCCGGCGCGCTTTTAACGGGCACGGCCGATTGCCCGATGGAATTATCCGCAATCATTTCGCTTTCAGTCATTCCTATAGGACTTTACTTTTGACATTACTCGTTACCTGAAGCTGTTTTTCGCATCTTAGATTGGTTACTATTTCAAAACTTTACAACAAAAACGAGGTCAGCGCGTAGTCGGCCACAAGGATGAGCACACAGGAAATAACTACGGCCGAGGTGGTGGCATTGCCCACACCCTCGGGGCCGATGCCGTCGCGTCGCATATGCGTATAGTAACCCTGGTGGCAGCAAACCGCAGAAACCAGCACTGCAAAAACCACCGATTTCAGAAAGCCCCCGGATATATCGCTCATATTCACGCTGCTGGCGATGCGGTGAAAATAGGCCCCTTCATTTATGCCCAGCAGTAGAACGCCTGTGAGATAGCCGCCGATTATGCCGATAACGTCAAAAATAGCGGTAAGTATGGGAAAGGCGATGAGCGAGGCTATGAAGCGCGGGCTGACCAGATATCCGATCGAGTTGATGTCCATAACATCAAGGGCGTCAATTTGATCTGTTATGCGCATTACACCTATTTCGGCGGCCATGGATGAACCGGCGCGCCCGGTTATCATTATGGCCGTGAGCACCGGTCCCAGCTCCCGGATCAGAGTCAATGACACCGCCGCGCCGAGCAGGCCCACGGAACCGAATTTGACCAGCGTGTAATACCCCTGCAAACCCAGCACCATGCCGGTAAAAATGCCTATGAGCATGATAACGAAAAGGGACTTGAACCCGATTATATACACTTGGCGCACCACTTTGGAAAGCAGGTGTGCCGTTGTAAAAATGTGCCTGAAGCCGGACATGGTGAACAGAAACATGCTCCCCAGGCCGTTAAGCATACCAATGAACATGCGGCCTACGGCAGCGCAAAAGTTAACGGTAATAATGTACGCGGACATGAGCTTACTTTTTACCCACGGGCTTCTTGCCGCGTTGCAGAGGTTGGCCAAGGCCCATTTCGCCAAAAGATTGGCGCACGCCTTTGGCGCTGTCTTCCGTACCTCGGTAAAGCACCATAACTTTTATGAGTTTGCCGCTTTTTTCCACACGTGAACGCAGACCTTGTCCTTCAAGTCTTGCCCTTAGTTTGTCCACGGAGTCCATATCTTTGAAAGTAGCCACCTGCCAGGTGTAATCAAATTGATTTTGCTTGGGCTGGGGAGGAACGGCAGGCTGCTTTGCCGGTTGCGACGCCGTAGGCTGAATCGCAGGTGGCGGTGTGGTCCCCTGAGTTGAAGCTTGGGAAGCAGGGGTTCCAGCGCCGCCCTGTACAGCAGCCATGGAATTGGACAGAGGGCGCATCTTGGGATCGTTGACGTTTTTGGCTGGGGCTGGGGCGGAAACGCCCTTTTCGCCAGGTTTTCCTTTGAGTGAAGTCATGAACCCCAAATCTTCGGGTTTCATTACTTCACCCTTGGGGATTTGTTCGCTGATATTGGGTGGGGCCGTCTGAGCCTTGCGCTCGTCGGGCAGCAGCGAAGCCAGTTGAGGTACTTTTTTCTCGGGGTTATATCCGCGTCCCACCATTACGCCCAGCACAAAAGACCAGGCAATGCCTATAAAAAGCACAATACCGGCCGTAACCAGGGCGGAAAAAGTGAGTTTTATATTGAAAGTTCTTTTGCTCAGAGGGTCGCCGCCTCTGCGCATGGATTCCACTGAACTGAAGGGATTGGCCATATTTTGTCCTCATTCCAATGCTGAACTGAAAGCGCGATTTTTCGCGCCGCAGCCGGAGCCCTGGCATATGACTCCGAATATTATCGGAATTACATTATTTCAGGAGCCTCAACGCCCACCAGATCAAGACCGTTGCGCAAAACAGACTTTACGGCTCTGAGCAGCAGAAGGCGCGCTATGGCCGTGTTGTTGTCATCCACCAGAACCTGGTGTTTGGAGTAATAGCTGTGCAGGCAGGCCGCCAGTTCCATAAGATAGTGGCTGATGTGATGCGGGGCCAAGGCCAGCGCCGCTGATTCGGCCGTGTCTTCAAAACGTTCCAGAAAGCGCAGCAGGGTCAGGTCTTCCTGGTTGCCCAGAGGGGCCAGAAGCACTGCGTCCGACTCCGGCGGCAGGGTCAGGCCACGTTCTTCCGCCCGGCGCATTACCGAGCATATGCGCGCATGGGCGTATTGCACATAGTAAACCGGATTGTCCATAGTGCGCTGTTTGACCAAATCGAGGTCAAAATCAAGCGGGCTGTCGCTTTTGCGGTAAAGGAACATGAACCGGGCCGCATCGGTGCCCGTGTCGCGGATTACATCGGCCAGAGTTTCAAATTTCCCCGCCCTGGTGGACATGCTGATAGGTTGGCCCTTTTCAATGAGGTTTACGAGCTGGATGAGCAAAACGTCAAAATCTTCTTGTTTACGGCCTATGGCTGCGATGGCCGCGCGCATGCGCGGCACGTAGCCGTGGTGGTCCGCGCCGAGCACATTGATGACCCAGTCGAATCCGCGCCGGTATTTGTCTATATGATAGGCTATGTCCGAGGCGAAATAGGTGAGGGTTCCGTCAGATTTACGCAAAACCCGGTCTTGATCGTCGCCAAAGCGCGAAGTGGCAAACCATAACGCGCCGTCCTTGTCATAGGTGAGCCCGGCTTCAGCCAGTTCATTAAAGGCGCTTTCCACCGCGCCTTTGTCTACCAGGCTTTTTTCCGTATACCACACATTGTGGCTCACCTTGAAATCGGCCAGATCTTTTTTTATTCCGTCAAGAATCTGGTTCATAGCGTATTCGTAGCAGATATCCTGCCCTTTGTCCGGAGGGAGAGAGGGCAGGGAGGGGTTGCGGGCCAGCATTTCTCGGGCGATATCCACGATGTATTCGCCGCGATAAAAATCTTCGGGAATTTCAACTTCCTTACCGGCGAGTTCCTGAATGCGCAGCCAAACCGAAAAACCCAGAAGGCGCATCTGCCTTCCGGCATCATTTATATAATATTCCCTTGTGGTATCAAACCCGGCAAAATTCAGCAGACGGGCCACTGCGTCACCAACGGCCGCGCCGCGTCCGTGTCCGATGTGCAGCGGCCCGGTGGGGTTGGCCGAAACAAATTCCACCTGAGCTTTGCGTCCGGCCCCGGCTTTTGAAGAGCCGTAGCAAGCACCGCCTCGTTCCACATCGGGGATGACGCCAAGCCAGAAATCAGTTTTAAAGGTAAAGTTCAGAAAACCAGGGCCGGCAATGTCCACTTTGGCCACGCCCGGAGCCTTCGCCGCGATTTTTCCACAAATGTCCTCGGCCACGACCCTTGGGGGTTTCTGGCATTCCTTGGATAGAACCATAGCCAAGTTGCAGGAAAGATCACCGTGCTGCGGATCTTTGGGCGGGGCGATCACCGCTTTTTCGGGCCAGGAAAGGCCCATTTCATTTACAATGGCTTTAAGGGCGATGCTTATTTCATTGGTGGCGCGCATTACTGTGATTTTGCCTGTTCTGGTTGTTGTGGTTTATGGTTTGCCAAGTGCACATCTTTATAAGTATAGAACTTTTCTAAAAAAAAGCAATATTTATGAAAATACTTCAACTTGGGACAAGTCGCTTATATTTTCGGTGCTTATGGATTTGTCCAGTTCTTCTCCAGAAACAGGTGCAAACCCATCAAGATTGGGCTTGAACAATTTGCTCAGCACATACATGGGGCCTATTTACAACCACTTTATTATTACGTCATGCCATTGT
>JAVBLG010000097.1:0-12761 GCA_031553655.1 Desulfovibrionaceae bacterium
AGAGAGAGAGAGAGAGAGAGAGAGTTATATTTTGGGTCTGGAAGCGAACAGGGCCGGAAGCTGCGCGGCCAAAATGGCTGAAAAAATCAGCGCGCAACCAAAAATTTCCTTGGCGGACAAGGTTTCATGCAGAACAAGCCAGCCCGCCAGCGCGGCAAAAACCGACTCCAGGCTGAGAATCAGGGCGGCCAGCACCGGGCCGGTACTTTTCTGGCCCAGAATCTGAAAGGTATAGGCCACCCCACAAGACAAAATGCCGGTATAAAGCAGCGGCCCCGAGCAGGCCAGTATGGCCTGCCCTTCCGGCTTTTCAAAAACAAGGGCCAAAACGGCGCTCAGGAAAGAACACACCATAAACTGCGTACACGACAGCCATACACCGTCCACGCGCGCCACCACCCTGTCCACCAGCAAAATATGCGCGGCGCTGGACAGTGCGCACACAAAAACATACACATCCCCCCGATTGAGGGAAAGTTCCTCATTAATGCAGAGCAAATACATGCCCACAATGGCCGTTGTAATGCAACCCCACAAATACGCCGCGGCCCTGCGTCCCAAGAATATGCCCATAACCGGCACCAGCACCACATAAAGCGCGGTGATAAAACCGGCCTTGCCCACCGACGTATAAAGCAGGCCCATCTGCTGAAACGACAGAGTCACGCATAGCAGTATTCCACAAAAAAAAGCAGCCCGCCAATCCCGCCGTAAAGCGGAATCACCCTTGGCCGTGCCTCCCCCATGCCGTCGGCACAACATGGGCAGAAGCACCAACCCACCGATCAAAAATCTGACCGCATTGAAGGTAAAAGGTTCTACATGGCGCATGCCCACGCTCTGGGCCACAAAAGCCGTGCCCCAGATTAACGCCGCAAGCGTCAGCATCACTATTCCGACTAATTTACTATGCATCAGCAGATACCTACAGCCAATCTCCAAATATCGAATTACTACAGGCTGTGCTTCAACACTTCCACCAATGCGGGAATAGTATACTCCTTGGGCTGCACATGGGCGCAAAGCCCGTGCTTCTTCAGCGTTCCGGCCGTCACCGGGCCAATGGCCGCCAGTTTAACATCAGGATAAGCCTTCAGCACCTCGGCGGGCACCTGCGCCAGAAAATTCTCCACTGTTGAGGAGGAGCCAAAAGTGACGCAATTAATGCGGCCCTCTTCAAGCATCTTCATGACTTCCTCACGCCCGTCCACAGCTGGCACGGTTTCATACACCGGCACAACATCAACATGAGCCCCGGCCTTGGTCAGCTCTTCCGGCAGCACCTCGCGAGCCTGGGCGGCCCTGGGCAGCAGAATTTTCTTTCCGGCCATGACCATGGAAAGCAGACCCTTTACAATACCTTCAGCAACATAGCTTTCGGGAATAAAGTCGGGCACAATGCCCTTTTCGCCAAGAGCTTCGGCCGTGGCCGGGCCTATGGCGGCCAGTTTCAGCCCGCCGAGGGCTCGGGAATCAAGTCCGGCCGTTCTGAGCCGTTCCCAGAAGAATTTTACGCCGTTTACTGAAGTGAAGATGATCCAGTGATATTCGGCAATAGAAGCTATGGCGGCGTCAATACGGGAATAGTCCTCAAGTTCGCGAATGGCGATGGTGGGAAACTGCACTACGTCGGCCCCAAGCTCGCGCAGCATGGCTGCCAGGCCGCTGGCCTGCTCTCTGGCGCGGGTAACCACCACGCCCTTGCCAAGAAGAGGCTTTTGCTCAAACCAGTTGAGTTTGTCACGAAGACTTACCACGCCGCCCACCACGATAATCGACGGATTGCTGAATTTATGCTCCACAGCCATATCAGGCAAATCACGCAAGTTGGACGCCAGGCTGCGGTGCCGCGCCGTGGTGCCCCAGTTTACCAGCGCGGCCGGTGTTTCGGGCGCAAGCCCGGCGGCAATAAGGTTTTTACTGATGGTGGGCAGATTTTTCATACCCATTACAAAAACCAGGGTGGAACCACTTTTGGCCAGGGCGTCCCAGTTGTGCGCCGAATCGGGTTTGGTGGGGTCTTCATGCCCGGTAATTATAGTTACGGAAGAGGAAAAAGCCCGATGTGTAAGCGGAATGCCCGCATAGGCCGGTCCGGCTATGGTGCTGGATATACCCGGAACCACCTCGAAAGGCACACCGGCTTTGAGCAGTTCCTCGGCCTCTTCGCCACCACGGCCAAAAATATAAGGATCGCCACCTTTAAGGCGGGCCACAATTTTACCTTCTTTGGCCTTGCGTACGATGAGATCGTTTATTTCATCTTGCGGTAGAGCATGATTTCCGGCTTTTTTACCGACATACAGGCATTCGGCGTCGCTTCGCGCAAAATCGAGCAACTCTTTCCCTGCCAGATAGTCATATATAACAACGTCGGCCTGTTGCAGAATTTCTTTGCCCCTCAGGGTCAAAAGTCCGGGGTCGCCCGGTCCGGCTCCGATCAGATATGCTTTCATGAAACAGCCCGCCTTTTTTATTAGAGCGTTTTTGCCAACGCATTGAGTAAAATACTCTTGAATTGAACTTTCAACAATACTCCAAGTTGGGCTGAACGTCAAAACTTACCTATATGCTATTAAATTTTGCTTGGACATACGTCCGCCCTTTTCAGCCGGCGTTCCTTGTAAAGAAGCTTTTTGACCGGGAAAAGAACTTGTATAAAGCTGCTAATAACTTTATAAAACACTCCATGAAAAAGCTTCCGGTACTCTCTTTTCAGCATAAAAGTATGCTTGCCTTGTTGCTGCTCATAAACCTGACTTTCATAATCACTTGGTTCATGGGCAAGGGGCTTACAGAAAGCACAGTGTTAAAAGAGAAAGAAAGCAAGCTCATGGCCCTGGCCAGAATCATGGATTTTCGCCTTGAACCAGGCGGTTTCAAGGAGATTTTGCTCCGCTACGGCGCGCAAAACGCCCCTCGTGAACAAAAGATACAAATACTCCGCGAAGTTCTTTCCCCCATAGCCGATGAAGTGGGGGCTTCCTCTCCAGGCCTTGGCGTCGGCTATTACGATCTGGATCTGGACGCCATAGTGGCCTATGCCCCGTCAAAAGATTTCGGCCAGGCCGTGGGACGCACAATACCGCAAAACCACCCCGGCCGCACCGTAATGCGTGAATACAAAGAGATGGCGGCATCGGGCAGCATGGTGCGCGGCGACATACTTAATGCCATGCACCCCATCGAACGCGACGGTGAAGTTGTTGGATATACGTGGGCTAATGAGCTTAAAACAGATATAACACATCAAATCAATGCCATGGGCCGCGATTTGTTTTTTATAATGTTGATTTGCTGCTTCATCGCCTGCGGGCTTATTTTCTTCATCGCGCGGCGCACGGTGCGCGACGTGGATCGAATAATAAGCAGCGTGCGCGCCATGCGTTTTGACCTCAACCTGCGCATTGAGCCGGGCGAAGGCGAACTTGGTGAGGTGGCCAACAGCATCAACTACATGGCCGAGGGCATATCGAGAGCCAATGAGGAAAGGGTACGCGCTGTATCCGTGCTGCAAAGCGTGATGAGCAATGTAGAGTCGGTCATATACGTATGCGACCCACACACCAAAACCCTTATTTACGCTAATGACTATCTTCGCAAGATCATGAATAACTCGGATCTTACGGGCAAACTCTGCCACGAAGTTTTGCAGGGCCGTTCCGAGCCTTGCCCGTTCTGCCCTCAGAAACAGCTTTTTGACGAAAATGGCGGCCCCGTTTTCACTCCATTGCGCTGGGAATTCCACAATGAGCTGGCCCAGCGCGACTTTTTGGTGATGGATCGCCTGATCAACTGGCATGACGGCAGGCTGCTGCATATGGAGGTTGGTACGGACATCACCGAGCGCAAGGCCCTGGCTATGGCTGAGGCAGCCAACAATGCCCAGCGCGAATTTATGGCGCGCATGAGCCATGAAATACGCACGCCCATGAGTGGGGTGCTGGGTATGACCCATTTGGCCATACAAGCCAATCCCGCGCCTGTTCAGTTGGAGTATCTGAAAAAAATTCAGTCTTCCGCTTCGCTGCTTCTGGGCATTATAAATGATATTCTCGACTATTCGCGCATAGAGTCAGGCAAATTCAAAATGGAGCAAGCTCCCTTCAACATCCGAGAATTGTTAGAGAGTATAAAAGATTTGATCCTTCCGGGCATGAAAGAAAAAAATCTTGAATTCAGATCCGCTATTGACGCATCCGTACCCGAAACAGTGGTCGGAGACGCGCTGCGCCTTTCACAAATCATGCTGAATCTGCTCGGAAATGCTTCCAAATTCACTATGAAAGGCCATGTATGCATCAGCCTTCGAGCCGAACCACTCGCCCCCGGACGGATCAATCTATTTTGTCGAGTGGAAGATTCGGGAATAGGCATAAGCGAGGAAGAGCGGAAAAAGCTGTTTGCTCCCTTTGCCCAGGCCGACGATTCCACTTCACGCAAATTCGGCGGCACCGGGCTTGGCCTCTCTATAAGTAAAACCATGGTGGAGATGATGGGAGGCGAAATAGGCGTTGAAAGTCTGCCAGGTGAAGGCAGCTCCTTCTTTTTTAATGTGGGTTTGGCACTTATTCAGGAAGGGGAAGCATTGAAAGGCGCAGTGGAAAAAAAACCTTGGGAAGGCGCCAACTATAACGGGCGTGAAATTCTGCTGGTGGAAGACAACAATATCAACCAGGAAATCGTATTGGCCATTCTGGATCACTTGGGAATAAAGGCCGATTTGGCCGAAAACGGCGAAGAGGCCGTGGAATCATTCATGAGCAAGGATTATTCCCTGATTCTCATGGATGTGCGCATGCCGGTCATGGACGGCATTGAAGCCACCAAACGGATAAGGAGCAGCTCAAAGCCAAGTGCTGACGCCATTCCCATAATCGCCATGACCGCCAATGTAATGGAAGAAGACAGAAAAGCCGGAAAAAACGCCGGTATGAGCGATTATCTGGCCAAGCCTATTGATTTGGAAGAATTCCAAAAAGCGTTGTATCGGTGGATGGGATCATCCGGGCCAGTACAATAAAACAGCATTTACAACCACATTCCGAGCTTGTCCGCCCTTACGTCGGGATGAGGCATAACAAGTGAACTTTGTTTCGCAACGAGAAAAGCGTCTGCCCCGGCTCAGGTCTGTATCGTAATGGTACTTCCTCGAGCCGGGGCAGACGCTTGGCAAAGCTGTGGAGCAAAAGGCGCTTGCTATGCCCCGCCCCGATGCGTCTCTTCCAGCCAGGCGGAAAGCCCGACCAGATTCTCTTCGCACGGCCACGAGCCGCCCATTAAATCACGCCCGCGCCCGTAGAATAAAGTGCCCACAGCCTCGGCCGCGCGCAAATCGGTTGAGGAATCTCCCACCATCACACATTCTTCCGGCTCAAAGCCCGTACTGTTGACAATCTGCCGTAAAAGCTCAGTTTTTCCGGGAGGTGAGCCGAAAATTCCGTCAAAATATGAAGAAAGGTTTTTGGCCGCCAGAATATCGTTAAGTTCATCATGGGGTGCGCCAGAGCATACATAAATGGGGATACGCCCCTTCCAGGCCTGAAGAGTTTCCATTATGCCCGGCACCAGCGGACATTCATAAAGAGCCTTGAGGGCTATATCCTGAAACTTCCGCAGGAAGTCGGCGGTTTCTTCAGCTGATGGCTCACGCCCGAAAAGCTCGTTATAGAACCATACAAGTTTTACTCTGCGGCTCATGCCATAGTTGAGCTTGTGATAGAGCATGAGCTTTTCCTGGGCTTCCTTGCCGAAAGGCTCGCTCAAAAGCTCAAAGGCGCGATCTTTTATGTCCATGCTTTCCAGGATCACGCCGTCGCAGTCAAGAATGAGGCATTTCAAAGCCATATGCTTACCCTTTACCCTTACCTGTTAGGTACTGGCGCAAAAGCCCGGGCGCCGCGCTTGCGCGGCAGCCCTATCCAAGCGCTTCTATGAGGTTTTTGATGGTGTCCACTTCCATCTTTATTCTGGATTCCATGGCATAAGAGCCAATGTGAGGGGTGAGAATAACGTTTTCAAGCCTGGACAGCGGGCCGTCGTATGGTTCCTTGTTAAAGGTGTCCAGAGCGGCCCCGGCCAGATGCCCGGAGGCCAGCAGATCGTACAGGGCGTCTTCATCCACAAGGCCACCGCGGGCGGCATTGATGAGCCAACTTCCCTTTTTCATCAGTTTCAGCTTGCTCGCATTCAAGAGCGGGCCGCCGGCCACCTTGGGACAGTGCAGTGTTACAATGTCGGCAAAGGCAAGCAGTTCTTCCAGGCTCATGGATTTGCGTGTTTCATCGCGGCTCATGGGGTCGCAATAGGCCACCTCGGCGCCAAAAACCTCGAAAAGCCGGGCCACAGAGCGTCCAATGCGTCCAAAGCCCACAATCCCCACTTTTTTGCCTTGCACCAGATTGCCCATACGCTTTTTCCACACACCGTCCCTTATTTCGCGATCCATACGCGGGGCGAGGCGCAACAGGTCAAGAGCAAAGCCCAAGGTCAGTTCGGCTACAGCCTGAGTGGGGGCGTCAGGCGTATTGCGCACGATGATGCCCTTTTCCTTGGCGGCGGCCTGGTCAACACTGTCCATGCCGGTTCCGCAACGAGAAATAACCCTGAGATTGGGCAGAGCGTCCATCACTCGGCGGGTGAGCGGCTCGGTTCCGGCGGCAACGCCGTCGCACCCTTGCAAAAGAGCTATGGCCTCGTCTTCGGTTATGGCTCGACCGGTTTCGTTGAAGACAAAGTCAATGCCCCTGTTGCGGAGCAGATCCAGCGGTTCGGAACTGAATTTGGCAAAGCTTGAGGTGGTTATGGCTACTTTCATACTGCTTGGCTTGCCTCCTGGCCTTGACTTCCGTAAAAATTGATGGAAAGAATTTCGTAGGTGACGCGGCCGCGCGGAATATCCACAGTGACCTCATCGCCTACTTCTTTGCCGATCAATGCACGGCCAACCGGCGAGTGAATGGATATGGAACCTGTGGCATAGTCGGCTTCATCCGGCCCTAGCAGGGTAAATGTTTTACGGTCGCCGTTGTCCACGTCTTCAATTTCCACTGTGGCGCCAAAGATGGCCTTTTCGCTTTCAAGCCCGTCAAGCTCTACGATTTGCATACGCATCATGCGCGACTCTATGTCAGAAATACGCGCTTCAGTCATGCCCTGACGTTCGCGCGCGGCTTCATAGCCGCCGTTTTCTTTAAGGTCGCCCTCTTCGCGAGCTTCTTTGATGGCCTGAATGATTTCGGGGCGTTCCTTCTTCAGACGATCCAGTTCCTTTTCCAATTTTTTATAGCCTTGGGGCGAAATGGGAGTACGCATGGCAAAAAACCTCTTGCATTTACTATGGCCGCCTTTTACAGATTTTTGCGGTGCAACCCGCAAGACAGCCGCGAGAAAAAAACCGGCGACGCGCTATTTTCAGGCTGTCGGGCTTGAACGCGCGTCGCAAAAAATGAAAAGACAAAAAAAATTCGCCCGCAACCATGAGGTAACGGAACGCATGTTTGAGGGCAAGTTAATTGCGTTTCATTATACGCATCAATAAAAAGTAGTCAACCCCAAACATCCTTCAAAAACACCCCAAACAAACAGGTCGTGGGACATCCTTGACAGAATGATTTTAGTATCTACTACTAAATAATTCCAACTCCAAAGCACTGAGAGATAATAATGAAAAATCCCCGTTCAACCTATACCGACGGGCTGAATTTTTACGGCAAAACCAATCCGGTGGAATTGCTTGAGGGCTTCGGCTCGCCGCTTTACGTGTATAATGAAAACATATTGCGCGCCCGCTGCCGCGATTTGACCGGGCTGTGCAAACATTCCGGGTTCAGGGTGAACTATTCGGCCAAGGCAAATGCCAACCCCGCCCTGTTGAAAATCATTCGTGAAGAGGGCTGCCTGGTGGACGCCATGTCGCCAGGAGAACTGGAAATCAATCTTATGTCGGGGTTTGCGCCTGAGCGGATTCTTTATGTTTGCAACAATGTTTCGGCCGAAGAGCTACGCGCCCCGATAGCTAAAAACATTCCGGTGAGTGTCGATTCCCTTTCCCAGCTAGATCTTTATGGGCAGGTCAATCCAGGCGGCCGGGTGGTGGTGCGTTTCAACCCCGGAATTGGCGCGGGGCATCACAAAAAAGTGGTAACCGCCGGCAAGGAAACCAAGTTCGGCGTCGACCCCGAAAAAACCGGTGAAGCCCATAAAATTTTGCAAAAACATGATCTTACTCTTGCCGGTATTAACCATCACATCGGCTCACTGTTCATGGAAGGCGACGGATATGTGGAAGCCGCCGCCGTATTGCTTGGCATTTACAAGCAAATGCCGGAATCCATGCGCCGCAATATTGAAATAATCGATTTTGGCGGCGGCTTCGGCATTCCCTACCACAAATACGACGGCGAAAAGCGCCTGGACATGGCCGATCTTGGCAAGCGACTTGACGCGCTCATGGACGCTTTTTGCCGCGAAACCGGCTATCAAGGCCATTTTTATGTTGAACCGGGCCGCTACCCTGTGGCCGAATGCGGGGTGGTTCTGGGCACGGTGCATGCAGTCAAGAACAATGGCCCCAATCGCTATGTGGGCACGGACATCGGCTTTAACGTGCTGGCCAGACCCATGCTTTACGACGCCTTCCACGATATTGAAATTTACCGCCCCGGCGGCCCTCAAGACGGGCCGGATATGCCCCAGACCATAGTGGGCAACATATGCGAAAGTGGCGACATTTTGGCCAAATCCAGAATGCTGCCTGAAGTGCGCGAGGGTGATATTCTGGGAATGCTCGACGCCGGAGCTTACGGGCACACCATGTCTTCCAACTACAACCAGCGCCTGCGCCCGGCTGAAGTGCTCATCACCGCCAATGGCGAGCCGCGTCTCATACGCCGCCGCGACACCATTGATGATTTGCTGCGCCCCTACGCGGGGCTGAATACGGATTGATTCAATCTTGAAAAACCCAGCGAGCAAATCAGCAGCGATTGACGCTTCCCCCATGGCCATCTGGAATCTGGCCTGGCCCCAGATTCTTATGATGTTCCTATTTTTCTGCGTGGGCTTTACCGACGTATGGGCCGCCGGGCGCATAAGCGCCGGAGTGCAGGCCGCTTTCGGGCTGATCTCGCAGTGCATCACCTTTTTACTGGTGGTGTCCATGGCCGCGTCCAGCGGGGCCATGGCCACCATCAGCCAGTCCATTGGCGCGGGGCGCATGGCCCGAGCCAGGCGCTACGTGGCCCTTATCACCATGGGCGGCTTTGTGGCCGGAATTGTTGTGGCCATGCTGGCCTTGGCCCTGGAAGGGCCGCTGCTGGCTATATTGATGATTCCCAAAGATATCGAGCCGATAGCGGTTACGATTCTTCATATTTCCCTTTACACCCTGCCGGCCAACTATATGCTGGCCACTACCGGGGTAATTTTCAGGGCCACGCGCTATGTGCTGCCGCCAGTGCTGGTGGTGGGTGTGGTTTTCACGGCCAACCTCATCGGCAACCTGGGCTTCGGCTTGGGTTATTTCGGCCTGCCCGCTTACGGCTATGTGGGCCTGGCATGGTCAACTTTTGTTTCCGTAGCCATAGGCGCGGCGCTCAACTGTTTTTTTCTGGCGCGCAAGGGCTGGCTGAACAAGGAGGACATCCCCGGCTGGCGCTGGATTCGCATCGGTTCGGTTTATCTCTACAAAGTCGCCCTTCCAGCCGGGGCCTCACATATTATGTGGCACACCGGCTATCTGCTGCTTTTTGTGATCGCCGCTTCATTGCCATATGACAGCGTAAACGCCCTGGCTGGCCTCACCGCCGGAATGCGTGTTGAAGCCCTGCTCTTTCTGCCCGGCCTGGCCTTCAACATGACCGTTTCTGTGCTGGTGGGCAATTATCTGGGAGCCGGCCAGCGCGAAGAAGCCAAAAGCATTGCCGTCAAAATTACCGCGCTGGGTGTGGGCTGCATGTCTGTTGTGGCGATTTTTCTGTGGCCGTTCATTTCCAATCTGGCGGCGGTGCTTTCGGACGTGCCCGCAGCCATTGGCTATACTGAAAGCTATTTGCGCTACAACCTGGTTTCCACCCCGTTTTCCGCATGCAGCATGATCCTGGGCGGGGTTATGGTGGGGGCCGGAGCCACTCGCTATAACCTGCGGGTTTTCGGAACCTGTTTCTGGTTGGTGCGCCTGCCTGTGGCCTGGATTTTCGGCCATTACATCTGGCGCGACGCCTCGGGCATTTTCATGGCCATGCTGGTTTCTCAGATTTTCCAATCCGCGCTCATGCTGTGGGTACTATTCCGTATCGACTGGACCTGTTTTTCCATGTACCATCATCAGTCATCCTGTAAGGAGTCTTCCTCGTGATCCCTGAAACTTTCTCTCCCGTGGCCATTGACGGATTCAAAGATTATACCGGTTTCTGGCAGGCCGCCCCGCAAAAATCCATAGACTACGGCCTGGCCAACCTGTGGGGCTGGGCTTCGTACTACGGTCTGGAATGGCGCATGGCCGACAATTTGTGCTGGATAAGGCAGACTAAATCCGAACCAAAACTCTGGGCCCCGGTGGGCGACTGGGAAAAGATTGATTGGAGCAAGGCTTCCCCCCTGGCGGAAGGCGCAACCATGATCCGCGTACCGCAAAAGCTGGCCGCGATTCTGGAACAAGCCCTGCCCGGTCGCGTGGAAATAACCCCTTGCCGTGAGCATGATGAATATCTTTACAGCGTGGATGACATGGCCAACCTGCCCGGCAACCGCTTTCACAAAAAACGCAACCATGTCAACGGCTACATCAAGGCTTATGGCGAACCGGAATATCACGTTCTGGACGACATGGCCATCGACGAGGTGCTGGCTCTGGAAGACGAGTGGTGCCAGTGGCATGAATGCGCCGGTTCGCCCTCGCTTCTGGCTGAAAACGAGGCCATAAATCGCGTTTTGGCCCATTGGGATGACATTCCCGGCCTTGTTGGCGGCTGCATTTACCACGAAGGTTCCATGATCGCCTTCAGCGTTGGCGAAAAGCTCAACGGAGAAGCGCTGGGAGTGCATTATGAAAAAGGACGCCACGGCTATCGCGGCATATATCAGGTTATGAACAGCTACTTTGCCAAAAATGCCGGGCCGGGGGTGACCATTCTCAACCGCGCCCAGGATCTTGGCGAAGAGGGGTTGCGGCAGGCCAAAATGACCTATCTCCCTGTGGATTTCCTTTATAAGTTTGACGTGACCATCAAGCCGTTATAAGCTTGTGCTCACTCCAGTCTTTCTTTATACACGAAAGAAAATGCCGCCCGGCCTTCATGTGGAGACCGGGCGTATTTATTTGTAATAAAAGGAAAAAAGGAAAATATGATAATGAAATCAATAAAGTTCAAATGGCGGCATATATTTTTGCCCTTGGTTCTGCTGTGCGTGTTGGCCATTTCGGCCTGCGGCAAGCAGCGCGTTGTTCCGGGGCGCGATGGAAAACTGGATACATATCAGGATATGATCAGGGATTTGAATGACTTTCCTCAGGATTTGACCGTATATGCCAAGGCGGCCAGACCCGATGCCAAGCTTCTCGGCGCCGACGAGCAACTTGCCCAGGATCGCCGCTTCAACGAAAAATTTTTCAGCGCTTTTGAAATGACCTCCACCAGAGCTAAGGCTAAAACCGTGGCCTCCGCTTTCGGCAAAGGCGCGCGCGGTTATGTGGACGCCAACACTCCCTGGAGCGATGCCGACTGGAACAGAATGAAGGCCAATGCCAACCTGAAGCATTTTCCCTCGCGGTCCGAACGGGCCATTACCGTGCGACACACCTCGTTGCGCGAGCTGCCCACCTCTATGCCCCGCTCATCCAAGCCCAAAGATATAAACCCGAGCAACCCGTTTGACCTTTTCCAGTATACCTCCTTCCATACGGGCACTCCCATGTTCATAGCGCATCAAAGCGCCGACGGGCAGTGGGTTTATGTGGAAAATTCCCTGGTTGGCGGGTGGCTTCCGGCAGCCGACGTGGCCGTTGTGGATCAGAGTTTCATTAATGCCTACCGCCAAGACAAGCTGGTGGCTCTGGTCAGCGACAATGTGCGCATAAGCACTAATTCCGGCCAGACCATAAAGGCCCAACTGGGAACCATTCTGCCCATGGCCGATCGGCAGGACGATCTCAACTACATGTCGGTAATAGTTCCCATGCGTGACCGTGACGGCCGCGCCTATATGGAAACGGCCCGCGTTACCAAGGCTGATGCCGTGATAAAACCAATTCCACTTACCCCGCGCAACATAGCTGCAGTGGGCAACAAAATGATGGGGCAGCCCTATGGATGGGGCGGCATGTATGAAAACCGCGACTGTTCCTCCACCCTGCGCGATCTTTTCATTCCCTTCGGAATCTGGCTGCCGCGCAATTCTGCGGCCCAGGCCAAATCAGCCTCTCTGGAAAGGCTCGACAGCCTGAGCGGTCCGGAAAAGGAAGCCCGCATCATAAACGTGGGTGTGCCCTTCATGAGCATGATCTGGATGCCTGGCCACATTGGCCTCTACCTTGGCAAATACCGGGGGCAGGCCGCATTTTTCCACAATATATGGGGCGTGCGCACTCTGGAACCAGACGGTAGCGACGGCAGGCACGTAATAGGTCGGGCCGTGGTAACTTCGCTACAGCCCGGCAAGGAATTGGAAAATCTTTATAACGGCAGCACGATACGTGACAGGATAACAGGGGTGTCTACATTGCCGTAGCATAATTTTTTTGGGGAGGGGGAAGGGCGCTT
>JAVBLG010000048.1:0-9777 GCA_031553655.1 Desulfovibrionaceae bacterium
GAGCGCATATTAAGCCTGCGCCATACCTGCCGGTTGCGCGGTAAAAGAACATTCCAGGTTTTGGTTGATGCTTTTGAGGCGCTTTTTCAGAACAGGCAGCCTGATTTGGCGTGGATTCAGACGTCTCGCGGAGATACCCCGTGAGCAGTTACATAAATCCTCCCCCCCATGAATATTATTATCAAATATAGCCAAATAATATAACTTGTAACGCTTTTATTCAAGCCATTGAACTTGAACGGAATATAACGCGCTATGATTGGTTTGAATAGAGCACTTTTTGACTGCAACGAGAAGTATAGGCTTATCCGTGCAAATAATTTGAAGATAGTTTCATTAATGGGTATTGTTTCAGGTTAATTGTGCGGCTAGCCTTGACAATGCCACCATTGAGTGCCACTATATGCTATGAACAGCAGACACCGGAAAACGCTTGCGGCCATTTTTTCCAACCCGACGCCTAAAACAATGGTGTGGGCCGATATTGAAGCTCTCCTTCTGGCGGTTGGCTGTGAAATTATTGAAGGTGACGGCTCACGGGTCAGATTTATTCGGGATGATGTCATAGTATATTTCCACAGGCCGCATCCCAAGAAAGAAGCCGCGCCGTACCAGATTCGGGATGCCAAAACATTCCTGACGAAGTTGGGAGTAGAACCATGAACAACACCATGACATACAAGGGCTACACAGCGATTGTCGGCTTCAGCGCTGAGGATGAATGCCTTGTCGGGCATATTGCCGGAATAAATGATGTGATTGGCTTTCACGCGGACTCCGTGGAGGAAATCCGCAAGGTTTTTCACGAAACCGTTGATGATTACCTTGCCACATGCGCGAAAATAGGCCGTGAGCCGAATAAGCCTTATTCCGGCAAAGTTACCTTGCGTCTGCCCCCGGAGTTGCATGCGCAACTTGCCGTGCGGGCCGAAGCCAACGGCAGCAGCCTGAACAACTGGTTGGTGTCCGCGTTGAGTCAGTCGGTAGCTAACCACTCGTAACATTGCCTACCTCCCCGGCCTGTAAGGCCGTTCAAAAACCAGATCCTTGGTCATAATGACATTCCCGGCCTCTTACCCGATTGTGGGATTTGTTATTGTGCGGCTATCCTCTAATAACGGCAGTCCGGGAGGTGGTTTTGCCGAAAACCAGGTATGAGGTGATCGTAGCCAAATCCTCCGGCTCCATGCGTTGGAAACGGGGATGCAGGTGCATGCGGGTGAGATCTTCCAAGGCCTTGGCGTCTACCTCTGGCCTATCGATGAGCAAAGTGAACCCGGCGCGTTCGAACAGTGTGATGTATTCGCTGTTTCGCAGCCTGTTTTGAAAATCTTGGGGATTGAAAGCGTTGACGATGGTATTGACGAAATCTGAAAATGATAAGAAATGCAGCCGAGAAATTCCTTTGTCCACATGCTCCCAGTGGTCGGAATTGTCGATGATGTGCAGACTGCACCCCTCATCTTTGAGCATGTGGCGGACAGCCGCGCAGATGGGTTCCAGATTCTCCTCAGGAATATGCTCCAATACGGCCCGCGAATAGACAATGTCGTATTCTTTTTTTTCAGGCGCGCCGCTGGTGATGTCGTGGTTGGGAAAGTAAACGATGCGCAGGGCCGCGAAATTTTCTTCCAGGTTTTTGTGAGTGAGCGAACCGAGAGTCGCTCGTACATTTTCTTCCGGGATTTCCAGTTTTTCCGCAATGAGGCCGCTTTTTGGCTCAAGCCCGCGCGCCATGGCCGTCAGGTGCTCCAAGTCCAGGCAGGGTTCGATATCGATGGTGTGTATGGATGCCGCTCCAGCCAAGGAGAGCAGGATGGGCGCGATGGGATGCCAGCCTGTGCCCAATTCCAGGATATGCCTGCCGCGCGGATCGCGGCCCACCTCTTTCAAGAGGGAAATGATGCTGAAGGATTGCGTCAGCGCCCAGTCATCCGTCGCTGCCACCCATCGCGGAGCCTGTTTTTTGTGCAGCAAGCCTCTGAGCTTGTGCCGAAAAGGGACGGATCTGTAAATTGCACGCAGGACAAAGTGTATTTTCCAAGTCATGGATTCTCCTGTGCCCCCGGCCTCGCCGAGATTTATTCAAATCGTGTTGACGCGTACTCCGCAACTCCTTCAGCTAAAAAAATATCAGCCAGTTCAAGTATCCGCAAGCCTTAGTGCAAGAAAAATCATGTATAAGCAATGAGGTCCTCGATTGCTGAAAGCATCACCGATCAGAATCTGTCTGGTTAAAAAATTAATGAAATGGGTTTCAGTATAAATAAACCCCCGTTTTCAAAAAAACAGGGGTTTATCAGAAGACTGAGGCTCGCCTTGCCAGCGGCTTTTTTTATTATGAAATCAATGTATAGTTTTTTTTAATTGCTCTTGTTGCCCAACAGACGGTACAGAACGCCGCCGAGTATTCCACCCACAATCGGGGCCAGCCAGAACAGCCAGAGCTGCTGTACGTATATTCCACCGGCAAACAGGGCTACGCCGGTGCTGCGGGCCGGGTTGACCGAGGTATTGGTGACCGGAATGCTGATCAAGTGGATAAGGGTAAGGCCCAGGCCGATGGCTATGGGGGCAAAGCCTGCGGGCGCCTTGGCGTCGGTGGATCCCATGATGATGAACAGGAAGGCGGCGGTGAGCACAACTTCGGTCAGCATGCAGGCGGGCAGGGAAAATTTACCGGGTGAAGCTTCGGCATAACCGTTGGAGGCGAACCCGGCGGCAACATCAAATCCGGCTTTGCCGCTGGCAATTACGTAAAGCACACCGGCGGCCAGAATCGCGCCGATAACCTGAGATATGATGTAGGGTACCAGATCTTTGGTTTCAAAGCGCCCACCGGCCCACAGTCCGAAAGACACGGCCGGGTTGAAATGCCCACCGGATATATGGCCAACCGCATAGGCCATGGTGAGTACTGTAAGACCAAAGGCGAAAGAAACGCCGAGAAGCCCGATGCCGCCGGGCACAAATCCGGCCGCCAGCACCGCGCTGCCGCAACCGCCAAGCACCAGCCAAAAAGTTCCAAAAAGTTCCGCAAGATATTTTTTCATCACGCTACTCCATAAAAGAATTAATTTTGTACAACGGCTCATAGTAAGCATAGCGGGCTTATAAGACAATACATTATTTATCTTTGGCAGGGCTGGCACATCTTACTTTGTATATTAATAAAATCATCAGATTAGAGCGTTTTGCGAATGAAATGAGCGAAATGCTCTGACGCCCCGGATGTGGTCCTGGCCGTCAGAGCACTAAGTATCTGTGTCTATTGTTAAAATTCCTGAGGCAACTCGAGCATTTCCTTATAATTGAATACCGGCCCGTCCACGCACATGTAATGCGACCCCACCTTGCAGTGCCCGCATTTGCCTACGCCACAGCGCATGTGGGTTTCCAGTGATGTATAGATGTTTCCCGCGTCCATACCCAGATTAAGTAAATCCGCAGCCACCAATTTTATGCGCCTTGGTGATGCGCACAAAAGCGCCACAGCTGACCCCCAGTTGAAGGGTAGGGCGGGGAGCAGATCATTTATATAGCCGACGTGAGCGGTAACTTCGTCCGTGGGCCTGGACAAAGCGTATTGCACGCTCACATCCGGCATCGAGGCCCAGACCTTGAGATCATCCTTATATACCAGTCCGGAATAGGATGTGGCACTGGCGATAACAGCTATTTTGCCGAAGTGTTCGCGATGGTCCATCATGCGCACAATTATGGTGCGCACCGGGGCCAGACCCACCCCCGAACCCACCACCAGCACGTCGCGGCCTTTGAGCATGTCATAGGGAAAGCCGCGCCCGTAGGGTCCGCGCAGGCCGACTACATCACCGACGTCAAGCCCGGCCAGTGCTCCAGTGACTTTTCCCGTCTTTTTGATGCAGAATTCCAGCTCTGTGCCGGGGGCGTCACCAAAGGGAATGGATATGGCTATTTCCCCCACGCCAAACACGGTGAGCATGTAGAATTGTCCGGAAAGATCTGCGCTTTCGCCGGGTTTGGCGTCTTTGTAGCGCAGATGATAGCGTCTGATGTCGCGCGTTTCCTGGCTGATTTTTGTTATTTCGGCCACGCGCGGGGTATACAGGAAGGAGTTGATCCCCCTGTGTATTTTTTCATAACGCTGAGTCGGCGCGGCGGCCGGTTCGGGGCGTCCGGCCTCAACCCAGCTTTGTTTAAGCTCGGTTGCTATGGCCGTTATGTCTATGCCCGCCGGGCAGGTACGAATGCAGCGCCCGCAGCCCACGCAGGCCGCGAGCCCGAAGCGGCTGTCGCCATGGGCCAGCTTATCCATGATCCGATAGCGTACACGGGATATCTGCGAGCGTGGGTTGTGATGTCCGGCATTGCGGGTGAATCCCGCTGTTTGGCAGGAATCTTTATAACGCACCCGGCGTCCGGAATTGTCTCCGGTGCGTTCTTCCACCACAGTAAAGCAGGTGCAGGTGGGGCACAGCGCCGTGCAGCCAGTGCAGCTTATGCAGGCGGCGGCATTCAGATCCCATAGTTTATGCCCGTAGCCGTGGGCCAGGGCTTTGTCGATGTCGGTGAAATCAGGACGCAGGTTGAAGGAATCCAGCGCCGCCAGCCGAGCTTTTTCCTTGTGTTCGGCAAAGAGCGTCGGGTCTGCTTCTGGCGCTGCTTCCGCAGTGGAGTCATTTTCCGGCCTACTTCCCGAACTGGCTTGGTCAGCTGATTGCCCGGAAAAAATTGACGCGGCCATGGCCAGCAGGTTGCGCCCCTTTGCTGTGGGCGCTTCCACCAGAAAGTCATTGCCGGTTTCAGTGAAAATCAGGTCGGCCCCGGCTTCAGCAAAGGGGCCGCTGTCGGTTGCCGCGCAGAAGCACATTTCTCCGGCCTTGGAGCAGTTCAGAACCGCCACAATCATGTGCTCGCGCCTCGCGGCGTAGAGTGGGTCGTGATATTCATTGAGATAAAAATTGTCCTGGCGGATCAGCCCGGCGGCGTCACAGGGCCGTACCCCGAAGATGAGGGTGGTTTTGCCGTTGGCTTGTTCCGGTTCGGCCTGGTAAGTTTTTTCATTGCGTTCCCAAGTGAACAGCGTTTCCGGGCGGTTCATTTCCGGGGCCGGCTTGGGAAAATTAACATAATCAAGTTCAATACGACTTTCAGGGCTGTGGGGAAGAAGTTGCGCTGGCGCGCCGGGAGCGGGCCGTTGCGGAGTCAGCACCGGCATTTTTTTACTCCACAGGGCGAGCAGATCGGTAAGAGCATTTTTAGGCAGGAAATACATAAAATCTCCAATATACATGTTTCAATCCACAGTCAGCTCCATCCGCCGACTGACTCCGTCTCCGGCGGATAGGGCCGTGCAGATTGCCTCTTTTGTCTAAGCTTCTTCGATTTTGACAGCACAAACTTTAAAAGCCGGAGTTTTGACGATCGCGTCCAGGTATGGCCCGGTAAGGGCGTTAGCCGGATTTTCGCTGAAATGGAAAGGCATAAAGGCCACGCCAGGCACGATATTGGAGGTGACCTTGACTCTGGCCAGCACATGTCCGCGGCGAGAGCTGACTTTTACATTCCAGTTGTCTTTTACGCCGATGCGTTTGGCGTCGTCGGGGTGCAGTTCCACGAAATTATCGGGGAATTCGCGGTCCAGAGCCCAGGCCCGGCCGGTCATCGTGCTGGTATGATACAAAAATCCAACTCGCCCGGTGGTAAGCCTGAAGGGGAACTCGGCGTCCGGTGCTTCCATCGGCCCCAGTTCCTCAATGGGGCTGAATTTGCCCTTTCCTCGGGCAAAGGTTTCCCGATGCAAATAGGGGGTTCCCGGGTGATCTTCGCTCGGGCAGGGCCAGCACAGTCCTTGCGCCTCTTCGATGCGTTTGTAAGTCATGCCCGCGTAAGAGGGCGTTACCGAACGCATTTCATTAAAAATATCTTCCGGACCCGCATAATCGGCCTTTTGGCCCAGGGCTTTCAGCAGCATGGTCAGAATTTTCCAATCGGGCAGGGCTTGGCCGCGCGGGGAAAGTACCTGGTTGACCTTCTGCACCCGCCGTTCAGTATTGGTGAATGTGCCTTCCTTGCCCAGCCAGCTTGCGGCCGGCAGCACAACATGGGCCAGGCGGGCGGTTTCGGTCATGAAAATATCCTGTACAACCAGTAGATCCAGTTTGCTTAAGGCTTCGCGCACATGGGCGGAATCGGGGTCGGAAAGCACCGGATTTTCGCCCATAATGAACAGTCCGCGCATGTCGCCGTGCGCGGCGGCCTTGAGCATGTCAGTGAGGGTAAGGCCCGCCGCATTGGCAAAATCGCCCCATAACGGGGCAAAACGGTTTTTGGCGTCCGCGCTTCCGGCCGGAACATAGGCGGTGAGCACATTGGGCAGAGCGCCCATGTCGCAGGCTCCCTGCACATTGTTTTGGCCGCGCAGGGGATTGAGACCTGTGTGTGGGCGGCCGATCATCCCGCACAGCATAACCATGTCGGCCAGGGCCATGCAGTTGGCCGTGCCGTTGCTGTGCTGGGTTATGCCCATGCAGTATAGCAGGGTGGAATTGGGACCTCTGGCGTAGATTCGGGCGGCCTCGGCTATTTTTTCAGCAGGCACGCCGGTGATCTGCGCGGCCCATTCCGGAGTGGCCGTTGCCGTGGATTTTTTAAGAGGGTCCAGGCCTTCGGAGCGGGCGGCGATGAATTCCTTGTTTTCCAGGCCTTCAGCCAAAATTACATGGCAGAGGCTTTTAATCAGGGCCAGGTCCGTACCCGGAACTATGGGCAGGTGCAAATCGGCCATGCCCGCCAGAGCTGTGCGCCGGGGATCGACCACAATCAATTTTGCCCCGCGTCTTTTCTTTGCGTCGATAACGCGTTCGGCCACCAGAGGATGTTGCTCGGTGGTGTTGGAGCCGACAATAAAGATCACGTCGGCCAGACGGATGTCTTCAATGCTGTTGGTCATTGCGCCGCTGCCTAAAGTGGCTGCCAGACCGGCAACCGTGGCGCTGTGTCAAAGCCGGGCGCAGTGATCGATATTGGGTGTTTTCAACGCGGCCCTGGCCAGGCGGGCCGTGAGATAGTTTTCTTCATTTGTGCAGCGGGCCGAGCTTAAAACGCCTACTTTTTCCGGCCCGTGCTCGCGGGCCAGGCCTGACAGGCCGCGCGCCACAAAAGATATGGCTTCTTTCCAGGAAGCAGGCTCGAACACGCCTTCAGCATTGCGGATCAGCGGAGTTTCGAGGCGCTCGCGGTGGCGCACAAAGGTATGGCCCTGCCATCCTTTGGCGCACATTTTACCCCGGCTGACCGGGTGGTCTTCTCTGGGAGACACCGCGATGATGTCGTCATTTTCCACAGTATAATACATATTGCAACCGCAGCCGCAATAGCCGCAGGTAGTCTGGACTGAATACATGAAAAACCTCTCGGAATATATGAATGATATATAAGAGGAAGGCTCGATACGGCGGGTTAAGGCTTATTGATAACGGCTATGGCTGAAGCAATGGGGGGGAGTGGCACTCGGACCCTTCCCCCCAAAATAAATTTCTTCAGCGGCAAGTGTTAGGGTTCAGATGAACCTTGTTGCGCACCCAGTATAAAAGGCAGGTATTTTTGCGCAAGTCTTCAATCAGCGCTTCTTCCGCATCCGATTCCATAGGCCTGATGCGCACAAAAACATGGCGCATACCGGTCTGTTCCACGGCATTGTTGGAAGACAGCACCGATATGACGCTGGATTGGTGGTTGCGCAAAAGATCAAAAATGTGCCGCATGGTCCCCGGGGCGTCGGGCATTTCAAAGGCAAGCTGCAATCCACCCTGGCGTACGCCGGTAATATGCACCAAAACCTTAAAAATATCGTGATCCGTTATTATACCGGCCAGGGTTCCGTCTTCCTCCACTACCGGCACTCCACCGAAGCCCCCTTCTTCCATAAGCATGGCCACGGTTTCCACGGTGTCAAGAGGGCTGATGGTCACGACCTTGGTGGCCATGATGTCCTTGACTTTGAGTTCGGAGAGAAGATAATACAATTCGTGCGTATCAAGCGTGGTAGCCTTGGAGGGCGATGCATCTTTTATGTCTCTGTCGGATACTATGCCGATGACCTTTTTATGCGCGTCAAGTACCGGCAGGCGGCGGATGTCGTTTTCCTTCATCAGTCTGCTGGACTTGAATACAGAAGTGTCAGCGGATACGGAGATGACGTTTTTGGTCATCCAGTCACGAATGAGCATATGCCCTCCTTGAAATAGTGGCGGCGGTTTTGCTGCTTACCTGTCTAACATACACATTATGCGTTTGATATTCAAGCGTCTAGTTGCGTATTTCCGAGTAGGAATTTCAAAGGAAGGGATGACAAAAAAATCTTTTCGACTTCGCCATCTTGTCAATCAAATTTTCCCCTTGAAGGGGGAGGTTTCAGGCCATAAAGGAAATTTTGATGAAACTTTATTTGGACTGTCGGCATGGCGTCAGCGGTGATATGACCCTGGCGGCGCTTGCCCACCTTGATATAGACCTTGCCCCCTTGCAGGGCATTATTAATCAAGCCGGAATTGATTGCCGTATAAACGTTTTTGCTGAAACGCGCGATTCCGGGCCGGGAATGCGCGTTGATGTGGATTGGCCTGATGGACAACCTTTACGTCATCCCGCGGACATTGAAGCCATTTTTCGGCGTTGCGCCGTTTCCGAAACAGTGCTGGGCCGAGCGCTGAAAATTTTGAATTCACTGACTGAAGCCGAGGCTTATGCTCATCAAATTCCTGTGGAAGAAGTGCATTTTCATGAAGTGGGCGCCGTAGACACCTTGGTAGATGTGCTCGGCGCGGCCTGGGCTGTTGAGCGCCTTGGGGTGAAAGAAATAATGTGCTCGCCGTTGCCCTGGTTTTCGGGCACAGTGGAATGCGCCCACGGCACGCTGGCTTTACCTGCCCCAGCTACAGCCAGACTGATGCGGGACAAGCCGGTTTTTGCCAGCGCGGCCACAAGCGAGCTGATAACGCCTACCGGGGCGGCCATAATCCATGCCCTGGCGGACAGGTTCGCCACTGGGCCGGAAGGTGTTTTGCGTGGTATGGGCACAGGCTATGGTTCGCGTCCGGCGGCCAACGGGCTGCGCGTGTTGCTTTGCGCGTCCGAAGCTGGTGACACCCCGTACACAGCGGAACATGTGGGCATGTTGGAAACCCATATAGATCATCTTACCGGCGAAGAGCTTGGCCTTGCTCTGGAAGCTATGGCGGAATCTCCGGAAATTATTGATGTGCTGTGGCTGCCGGGTACGGGCAAGAAGAATCGTCCGGCTGGTCTTTTGCGTGTGATGTGTAGGCCGGGTCAGGTTAATGCCGCCGCGGCGCTTGTTTTTCGCCACACCCACACTCTGGGGCTGCGCCATGCGCTGGAAAGCCGTTATATTCTGCCGCGTTGTCCTGGTGAAGTTGAAACTGCCCTTGGAGCGCTGAAGGCCAAGCGTCATGAGATTGAAGGACGTTTTTACACCAGGCCCGAGGCCGATGCCGTGAAAGAGGCTGTCAGGGAGGCAGGTGTGGGCGCTCCAGCCGTGCGCTTTGATAAGTAGGGAGCGCGTGAGAGCGTGAGTCCGTTCACAATCGTAATATATGTCTTTTGTATTTTAGCGAGTCAGCCATGACCTTTATATCTTCAATTGAAAGTTTTGGAAAAAGGAGGATGGGGGTACGGGGGAAGGAGGGAAAAACTTTTTTCACACAGTTTTTCCCGCCTTCACCCGCGCATCTCCCTCGTCTCCTCCTGCCGCGCCTCCTGGCAGGCGGCTGC
>JAVBLG010000054.1:0-41208 GCA_031553655.1 Desulfovibrionaceae bacterium
TAGCCTTTGTGCATGGCTGGACAAATGAAAATATAAAAATGCGCCTTTACAACTCTCTGGAACGGGCCCTTTTGCCTCTGGCCGATGAGGTAATAGTAGTTTCGGCCGACTTGGAACGCAGAATTCCAAGGGCGGCGGCCCGTAAATGCCGGGTAATAGCAAATGCCGTCACATCAGAAGAAATGGGGGACGAAGCCCTTACGCTTGCAAATTTTGGAGAAAAGGAACTGGAACAATATTCACCTGACTCCGTGGAACCAGGTAAAATATCCATAAGCGTGGAAGCGGGCAGAACGGGTTTCGCCATGCGTTCGTTGCTGGGTATTCCTCAAAATGCCGTGGTCGCCGGGGTGGTCGGACGGCTCAGCCCTGAAAAAGGGCAAACAATTTTTTTACGCGCCCTGGCCTTGGGTTTAACCGAAGACAGCCGTCTTTTCGGATTGCTCGTGGGCGGCGGCCCCATGCAGAAAAGCCTTGAGGCCGAAGTCGAGAAATTGAGCATAGCCCGCCGCTGTGTTTTCACCGGACAGGTCAGCTGTGGCCCGGCCGCCTATTACCGGGCCATGGACATGGTGGTTATTCCCTCTTTCAGCGAAGGCATGCCCAATGTGGCTCTGGAGGCCATGCTGCTGGGTCTGCCGGTTGTCGCCTCACGTACGGGCGGGCTGCCCGAAATTATTGTTGAAGAAAAAACAGGCTTTCTATTGCCGCCCGGTGATGTGGAAGCCTTTGCCAGGGCCATGTTGGGCCTGGCTTTCGACCCCGGTCTGCGAACCTGGCTTGGTGGGCAGGGGCACGCCAGAGTTCTTGAAGGATTTTCTCCAGAGGAGCGGGCCAGGCGCATTCTGGCGGTCTATGCAAGTTTGTCGTCGCCCATAACTTCTTGAAAAAAACAAGTGAGCATGCCTCATGAACATCAGAACCTCATGTAAGCGCGTTGCGCAACTTGCCTTTATGATTCCCGCAGCGCTTCTGTTTTTGTGGTGGAAAGCTTTCGCCATGGTCATGGACAAAAATAAGGCTTTCAAAGGCATATCGCAATTTCTGGCTCTATGGCCCGGCCTGTTTGGAATATATCTGCGCGCGGCCTTTTACCGCCTGGCCCTGCCCGGCACCTCACAGGACACGTCTATAGAATTTTTAAGCTCATTTTCTAATCATAAGGCTTCGCTGGCCCCCAATGTGGCTATTGGCGCGTGCTGCGTAATCGGCTGGGCTGAGATAGGCGAGCATTGCCTCATCAGCTCTATGGTCAGCATATGCAGCGGACGCCGTCAGCACGGAACTGCCGACCCTGAAACCCCCATGCGCCTTCAGGCCGGGGCTATGGAAAAAGTAACCATAGGCCGCGACTGCTGGGTAGGCAATATGGCGGTTATTGCCGCCGATGTCGGCGAAGGTTCGATCATAGCCGCAGGCAGCGTGGTAATAAAGCCGGTGCCGCCCTTCAGCGTGGCGGCCGGAAATCCGGCAAGGGTGATAGGGCGAAGAGGTGGAGGATAAAAATATGAAACCTTGCGTAATGCAGCTGGTAGTGAGCCTGCGCCCCGGAGGGGCCGAGCGGCTGGCTCTTAATATATTGTCGCGCGGAAAAGAACGCTTTCGCGGTCTGCTGGCCGGTCTTCTGCACGAGCCGGGCGAGCTTGAGCCTCAGGCCGAGCTCGCCGAAATTCCATGCACCGCGCTGCGCGCCGAAAAAACCGGACGGGTCATGGCCGTATGGAATCTTTACAATCTGCTGCGCCGGGAAGGAGTTACCTTGCTGCACGCCCAGGCCGCCTACCTGCTGCCCTATGCTCTGCCCGCCGCCAAAATGGCCGGAATACCGCTTGTGTACACGGAACATGCTCTGCGCACCTTGCAAACCAGGCCGCGGGTGCGTGTCTTTGCCAAAATATGCGCGCCCATGCTGGCCGGAATAACCACGGTAATACCTGAAGTGGCCGAATATTTCATAACCCGCCTGAACATAGCCGAAAGTCGGCTCAGGGTTATACCCAACGGTGTTGATCTACAGCGTTTTACACCCTTTGGCCCCAAAGCGGAGTTGCCCTGGAACGGTGGAGATGAAGTTGTTTTCGGCACTGTGGCCCGCCTGTGCGAAGCCAAGGATCATGCCACACTACTTGAGGCCTTTGCTCTTCTGCGGCACGAATACGCCAAAGCGCGCCTGCTGATTGTCGGCGACGGAGAAAAACGCCGCGAGCTTGAAAGTATGATTCTGGCCCTGAATCTGGAGGATTCGGCGCATATAACCGGAATGCGCGCCGACATTCCTGAGCTTTTACGAGCCATGGACTTTTTTGTGCTTTCCTCCATACGCGAAGGGTTTCCCATGGCTGTGCTCGAAGCCATGGCCTGCGGGCTCCCGGTGGTGAGCACCACTGTGGGTGGTATTCCGGCCATGAAAGCCAGAGGAGTGACCATGGTTTCGCCCGGCGACCATCAGGCACTGGCCGAATCCATGGCCGCGCGCATGGTGGAACAAAACAGCGGAGCCGGGCCGGAAAACCGCCGTTTTGTGGAAAGTTCCTTCCACAATGAGCGCATGGTGGAAAGTTATTTTAATCTTTACCGCGAAGCCGGAGGGTTGCCATGATTGGTTATTTGCGTGAAACGCTCTACAGATTGCGCGGCCGCAACCGCTACGCCCATTTCAGAGAAAACGCGGCCCTTTGCTCCCTGCCCACAGAGGAATTGCGCCGTCGCCAGTTCTGGCTTCTGTCGTCCATGCTGCGCCATGCTCATGCGAACGTTCCCTATTACCGCGCCCGCTTCGACGATTTGCGCATCACCCCCGAAGACATTCGTTCTTTTGATGACTTCTCGGCCTTTCCGGTGCTGACCAGGCAGGACATTGAAGACAATCTGAGTTCGCTATTGTCCGTGTCGGTGCTTGAAAACATGCGCTATCTCAACTTCAGCGGCGGAACTACTGGCCAGCCGGTGCGCTTTTACCAGGATCGCCGCCTGCGCGAAACAATGGAAGCCAACTGGCTTTTGTGTCTGTCTTTTGCCGGATGGAAGCCTTCGGACATGGTGGTGAATGTATGGGGCAACCCGCGCGATATAAATTCCACCCTGATTGGCCACGGTTTGCAGCCCTGGCTGGCCGGACAGCTGAACCTCAATGCCTACCGTTACGGCCGTGGAGAGCTGAAAGGTTGGACCGAGGCCATAAGACGCTACCGTAGGGTGTTTTTATACGGATACGTTTCAGCCATAGCCGATCTGGCGGAATACGTTGAGGAAAACAACGAAAAAAATCTTTCTGTGAGAGGAGTGATAACCACGGCTGAAGTGCTCGACCCCGGACGGCGTGAGCTTATATCCAGGGCTTTCAATTGCAAGGTGCATAATCAGTACGGCAGCCGCGAGGTGCCGGGGGTGGCTTCGGAATGCTCACACGGCGGCATGCACCTGCTCACTCATTCCGCTTATGCGGAATTTCTACCCCTGCCCGACGGGCGCGATAATGGCGGCGCGGGCGAGAACAGCCGGACCGGAAGGTTGGTGCTGACCGGTCTTACCAACAGAGCCATGCCGTTGATTCGCTATGAGATAGGCGACACGGGCGCTCCGGTTGACGGCATGTGCCCCTGCGGACGCGGCTTTCCTCTTATGAGCATGGAATTGGGGCGGCTCGGCTCCACTCTGCGGACTCTGGACGGCAAGCGATTATACAGCACCTATTTTGTACGCCAAATGTACGGCATGGACGGGGTGAATATTTTTCAGTTCCGCCAGACCGCGCTGGACACGGTGCGGCTGTATGTGGTGCCGGGCAAAAATTTTTCGCAGCATACAAAGGACAAACTGCGGGCCTTGCAGGAAAATTTCTCCGGCAACATTTGCCCCGGCATGCGCCTGGAATTGGATTACGTGAATGAAGTTCCCAAAACCGCGGGTGGTAAGCACAGGCAAGTGGTCTGCGACATTTCCGATGAAATCGGAGGACAATAAGATTAAGTGCATAAAACTAAGATAAATAAGATTAAATTAAATATATAATACAAATATATTATAGGGACATCATCATGATTATGCACCAATGCGCCAGTTCCATATCCTGCGTCATGCTGCATTCAGTGGGTATTCCCAATCCATTATGGCAATGGGGATTTTTAACAATGCCCGTAACGCTTTTCGGAGCTTTTCTACGTTGGCTTCGCCGTTTCGGTTACACCGGGCTTACTCTGGACGAATATTGTGAAGCAGTGGAAAAGGGCCTGCTGCGAAAGGAAAGGCTCATCGCCATTACTTTTGACGACGGTTATCTCGACAATTGGGTATATGCCTATCCCCTGCTGCGCGAATACGGCTTTCGCGCCACATTGTTCATGCCCACGGATTTTATCGACCACGGCCTCACGCCACGCCCGCAATGGAGAGGTGGGTCCACCTACCATCCACCTTCTTCCGGCTATTTAAATATTGGCGAGCTATTGATGATGGAACGCGAGGGCATAATAGACGTGCAATCGCATGCCGCAAGCCACACCTGGCTGCCCGGCGGCCCGCGCATTGTGGATTTTCGCGGCCCTGGCGACCAGTATTACTGGATGGATTGGAATGACGCCCCCTACGGCAAATGGCGCGCGCTCATTCCTGAAAATAGGCCCGAAACCTGGGGCGAGCCGGTTTATGAGCACCGTAAGGCGCTTTCCGGGCCTTGCTTCCTGCCCAATGAAGAGCTGGGACTGGCCCTGCGCAAATACGCGGCGGCCCAGGGGCCGGATTTTTTCCACAGCCACGGCTGGAAGGAAGATCTACGGGCCAGAGCCAGAGTTCTGCAAAAAAATTTGCCCGAAGGAACAATGGAAAGCCGGTTGGAATATATGGAACGAGCCGAGGCTGAACTCGCGGATTCGGCGCACATTCTGGGCCGAATCCTGGGCAAAAAGATAAATTGGCTTTGCTGGCCGGGCGGTGGTTACAACCAGGAACTCTTCGCTCTGGCCGCCAGATATTATCGTGGCACAACCGTTTCGGCCAGAAAGCATTTTGGCGTCTGGCCCCGGAACGACGATTTTTATGATGATGAATGGCAAACCAGTTACGGGCGCATGCAAGGAAATAATGGTTCAGTATTTATGGACGGTTGCCGCAGGTTGCTCCGCTTTGGTCCACTCACTCGCGGTGAAGGAGAAAATATCAGATATTTGAGTGCATTGACCAATTTTCTGTATGTGGAAGAGCTTAGGGCCAGAAATCCGCTTGTGCGCCTTGTAAGGGGCGGTCTTACAAGAATGGCCGAATATTTCCATCCGCTCAACCTGGTACAGTGGCAAAGCTAACTCACATAAATCCGTATATTAACGAAGTCAGATGGAGAGTTTCATGAACACATCTGAAGCCTTTGATACTAGCCGCTGGTGGCTTTTGCCGCCGCTGGCGCTGCTGGTCCTGATTTATGCCCCGATCTATCCGCGTATGTTTGGCGACTGGATGAACGATCCCAATTATTCTCACGGTCTTCTGGTTCCATTTATTTCAGCCTGGTTTGCCTGGCGCGCCTGGCCAAAAATTAAAAGTGAAACTTTAAGTCCTTCCAATATGGGGTTTGTCACTATGGCGGCGGGGGTGCTGCTGCTGGGCGCGGGCGTAAGCATAGGAGAGCTTTATACCAGCCGGGTATCTTTACTGTTGCTTCTGGCCGGAGCCATACATGCGCTGTGCGGCAGGCGGGTTCTTGGCCTGCTGGCCCTGCCCATAGGCTATCTGCTGTTCATGATTCCCATTCCATATACCATATACGACGCTTTGGCCCTGCCCCTCAAAACCGTGGTGGCCACGGCGGCCACCGCCGGTTTGAAAATTTTCGGTATGCCGGTGCTGCGTGAGGGCAATATGATTATTCTGCCCAATATCAGTCTGGAAGTGGTGGAGGCGTGCAGCGGAATGCGCTCGCTGGTCAGCCTTATGGCCCTGGGCACGGCGGCGGCTTTCATTTTTCTTGATGGATATCCGCGGCGCTGCGCACTCATTGCGGTCACAGTGCCCATAGCGGTGCTTACCAATATTTTCAGAGTGTTTGTAACCGGTATTCTGGCAAGGCATGTAGGACCAGAGGCCGCCGGGGATTTTTTTCACAATTTCGCCGGATTGGCTGTTTTCGGCATGGCCATGGTGTTGACCGGGCTGGCAGTGCTGGCCTTGAGGCATAAAGGAAAAACATCATGAAGATCAGATATATCATTGTAATCGCCATACTGTTGCTGGCGGCGACAATAACTCATTCGCACCGCGATCTTATTTTGCCCCAAACCAGAGAGCTGGCTTCTTTTCCGGACAACATCGGGCATTGGCACATGAGTTCAAACACGGTTTTCAGCGAACCGCTGTTAAAAATATTGCGCCCCACAGATTATCTTATGCGTTCCTATGCTGATTCCGGAGGCCATTTTATTGATCTGTATGTGGGCTATCACAATGGAGGAGCAAGTTCCGGGCCGATCCATTCCCCGCGCAATTGTCTGCCGGGTTCCGGTTGGTTTCCTCTGGGTAACAGCGAAATGAGCGTGGCCGTGCCGGGTGGAAACCTTGCACTGGTGCGCGCCGTTTATGCCAAGGAAGACCAAAAAGTTACCTTTTATTACTGGTATCAGTTGAAAGGCGAAGTCATAACCAATGATTTGGGCATGAAGCTGGCCGAATTGCGCAACACCTTGCTGCATCGAAGGCGCGACGCCGCCTTTATACGGGTAAATGTGCGCGATTTGTCAGGAACGCAGGCCGACAAGCTGGCAGCGGATTTTATCAACGGGTTGTACCCCGCGCTGAATAACTATCTGCCGGGGTGAGTACGAGAATACCGACATAAGATGCGGCACGGTGCGGCGGAACCTTAAAGCCGACGGCAGTCGCGAGCGGTAGCGAGCTTTTGAGCCGCCAAGCCGCGTCGGTCGGGCTACGCCCGCCGACATAAGATGCGGCACGGTGCGGCGGATAAAGGAGGTGTGCAGTCATGATGCTTAAAGAAGCTTTCAGCATTCTTTGTGTTGTTATGGCGGGCGCTTACATTATATCTCTGTTCAGGCTTCACGGTGCAAAACGAGCGCTGGCGCTGACCCCGGCTCCAGCGGCCTGTGCCGCGCTAATGACCATGGAAGTAATTTTGACCGCCAATCCCGATCTTTTGCCCAGGTTCATGCGCGCCCTGCTCATTTGCCAATTCATCACCGGTCCGGCCTGGTTTTTATACAGCATAGCCTATGCCCGCGATTTTTCCTTGAAGGGTCTTTCCGCAAGCAACAAACTTCTGTTTTTGATGGCTGTGCTGCCTTTGCCCTTTATTGCGATCATGCCGCCGTCTTCCTTTTATTATCAGACCGATTTCAGTCTGTATCCGCAGCTCTTTCTGGAGCCGCGCGCCTTTTTCCTCTATCTGCACCTGATTCTGATTTTGCTGCTGGCGGTGGGCAATCTGGAAAGTACCCTGCGCAACAGTAATCACAGCGACCGCTGGCGCATCAAGCTGTCTGTGGTGGGATCCGGATTGATTCCCATATCGCTGGCGCTGTTTTACAGCCAGGGGCTGGCCGGGCGCGTGGTAGACATGACCTATCTGCCTCTGCGCTCGTTTGGCGTTTTTGTGGGACTTGCGCTCATGCTGCACGCCGAGTGGCGGCGCGACGGCGGAAAGGTGAAAATTTCACGGCGCGTGGCCTTTCGTTCCGTGGCTGTGATAATAGCGGGCCTGTACCTGCTGGGTCTGGGTTTGGCCAGTGAGCTTGCACCATATTTCAGTCGGGGGTCCGACTATCAGGTTCTGGTAGCCTGCTCGCTCATTTTTGGTTTGTCGGCCCTTTTACTTGTGCTTTCTCAATCCATACGCCGCAAGTTTTCCATATGGCTGCAAAAAAATTTGTATGGAGAAAAATACGATTATCGCGGGCAATGGATGTCTTTTAACGAAAGGCTGTCCGGAGCCACAGACAGAGAATCGCTTTTTCGCGCCGTAATGCTCAGTTTTTGCGACACTTTCGGTTTTGTAGGGGCGGTTTTTGTTTCGCCACCCGACTCTTCCGGGCGCTGTCGGGCCATATATTATGAGGTGGAGCCGCCGGACATGTCCGACTTTACTGGTATGGAGGTGATGTTTTCAAAGCATCCATCACCGGCCCCGGCCCTTCCGGCGCCGCTCTCCATAACCCCCTGGATAGAGAATACGGGAGCATCCCTGACCCTTCCAATACATGCCGCCGACGGCCCCGAGGGGTTGCTGCTGCTATGCCGCCCCATGAACGACAATGAAGATTACGATATTGAAGATTATGAACTGATGGAAGCCATGGGCAGGCAGGCGGGCTTGTGCGCGCGCAGCCTGCGCCTGGGCGACGAGCTTGTGGCCGCCAGGGAAATGGAAGCTCTTGGCCGCCTTGGAGCCTTTGTACTGCACGATCTTAAAAATCAGGTTTACGCCCTTTCCCTGTTAACCGAAAACGCACGGCGATTCATTACACAGCCAGATTTTCAGGAAGACATGCTGGAAACTTTAAGCAAAACCGTGGCTGAAATGAAAATACTCACCACTCAACTGGCGGAACTGCCAAAGGCCGGATCCTTGCGGCTTCAGGAAGTTGATTTGCACGATCTTGCGCGTAAATCCTGCGGCCTGGTGCCCGGGGCCAACCTTATAATCAAGGGCGAACATGTCACTGTAAATGCCGACGCCGAACAAATGGGCAAGGTGCTGGTGAACCTGTGCCTGAATGCGGTGGAGGCCGGGGGTGACAAGCCCATAAAAGTGGAAATAACCCGCGAGGAGGTTCCTGTTCTGCGCATAAGCGACCAAGGCGGAGGCATTGCCGAATCCATAATTAACAAAGGGCTTTTCACCCCGTTCAACAGCACCAAGAAGCGCGGCATGGGCATAGGATTGTATCATTCGCAAAAAATTGTGGAAGCGCATAAGGGCAAAATTATGGTGGAAAATAGACCCGGTCGGGGCTGCACCTTTATTGTGCGCTTCAATGGAGAATATGGCGCGGAAGGGGCGACGTACCCGCATGCCGCGCCGAGCTATACAGGCAGCCCCCTGGAGACACTTTTGCCCTGACCGGCTTTAGAGCGTTTTACGAATGAAATGAGCGAAATGCTCTGACGGCCCGTGCGTCGACGGCAATCGCGCGGTGTGCCGCGCCTTTGAGCCGCCGAACTTTGATGCGGGGCGGCGCGGCGGATACATGTAGCAAGGAACTAAGCATGACCAGAAAACTTTTACTCATAGAAGATAATGAGGAAGTGCGCCGCCAGTTGCGTTGGGGGTTTGCCGGCGAGGTCGACAGTGTTTTTATGGCCGGCAACACTGAAGAAGCTCTCTATATGCAGCTCCGGGAAAAACCGCAGGTGGCTACTTTGGATCTGGGACTTCCGCCCGACGCCGAAGGCAAAAGCGAGGGGTTTCGCTGCCTTGGTGCACTGCTCGCCCGAGACCCGCGCCTGAGAGTAATTGTGGTTACAGGGCACCACGATGCCGGCAATGCCCTGCGTTCCATCAATGGCGGCGCTTACGACTTTTGCCGCAAGCCCGTGGATTTGGAGGAGCTGAAAGTTATTGTGCGCCGAGCCTTTTTTCTGCACGCGCTGCTGGCCGACCGTGACAATATGGAGCTTGAGGAAGCCGAAAGCGGCATTGTGTGCCGTTGCCGGGCCATGCGTGACTTACTAAAAAACACCGTAAAAGTAGCAGGTTCGGACGCCCCTGCCCTGATTACCGGCGAATCGGGCACCGGCAAGGAATTGATCGCCAGAGCCATACATCGAATCAGCGGTCGCCGCGATGGCCCTTTTGTGGCCGTCAACTGCGGAGCTATACCGGAGAACATGCTCGAAGCGGAATTTTTCGGACATGAAAAAGGAGCTTTTACCGGAGCCTCTCAAATGGTGCGCGGCAAAGCCGAATATGCCGACGGCGGGTCGCTTTTTTTGGATGAAATAGGCGAGCTCCCCCCGCACCTTCAGGTGAAATTACTGAGATTCCTTCAGGAAATGGTCATCCAACGGGTTGGCGGCCGTAGAAATATATCACTTAACGTGCGCATCATCGCGGCTACCAATATGGACATAAAGGAGGCCATACGCGGCGGGCGCTTCCGCGAAGACCTTTATTACCGTATCGGTGTGGTCAATCTGGCCCTGCCTCCTTTGAGAGAGCGTGAAGGCGATATTCAGCTTCTGGCCAGGCATTTTGTGCGCAAATTCGACGTAAGCGGCAAAATATTTGGCTTCAGCCCCGAAGCCGAAAGAGCCATGGCGGCCTATTCATGGCCCGGCAATGTGCGTGAGCTGGAAAATAAGGTGCGGAGAGCCATAATTTTTGCCGTTCCCCCTCAAATTGGTGTGGAAGAGCTGGAACTTGGCGAATCCGGACCGCATGCTCGTCCCGAGGGCGCCATGTCTCTGCGCGAAGCCCGTAATGCCGTTGAGCGCGAAATGGTGGAACGCGCTCTGGAGCAATGTCTGGGCAATATTCAGCAGGCTGCCCAGAGCATAGGAGTGAGCAGGCCCACATTTTATGATTTAATGAAAAAGCATGACATTGCAATGCATTGAATTAAAAAAACTTATTGAGGGCAAGCATGAAAAAGAATTTCAGCCCCGCAAGAATACTTTTTTTATTCTTCGTTACCGCCGCGATTTTGCCGCTCATCATTCCGGCTATTCCCGCGGAAGGGGCGTTTACGCGCCGTCCCGGAGGGACATCGCCCGCATTTTCACAGCATTTTACCTCGCATGGTCCCGGCGGAGGTGGCGGACTGTATAAGCCGTCAATATCGCCGCGCAATTCCAACTTGCTTCTGATAAGCTGCGATATGGGCGGCGCCTATCGCTCTACGGATTGTGGAAAAAACTGGTATCTTATTCACTCCGCCCAAGGACTGCGCGCCACGCATCTGGCCCCTCCGCCGCGCTATGGCACAAGCCGAATTTACTGGGTGACCGCGCGTCACACCATATGCTTCAGCGACAATGGCGGCCAAACGTGGGTTACAGGCCCGGAAGGTCCTTGGGGAAAATCGCCCATAACCGATTTGCTTGTTCTGCCGGGAGGGATAGCCTCCCCTTCGGAAGCTCTGCTGGTGAGCACGGAAAAAGGCTTGTGGGCGGGTCGAGGACGCGAATGGAGGGCAATTACCGAAGAAGCCGGAGGGCCGCTGCTGTGGCTTGAAGGTGCGGCTTATGCGGCCCTGAAAGGGGGTCGCCTGTACAGAAGCGCGGAGCAAGGGCAGAGTTGGCAAATGCTCTGGCAGGCTCCAGGACAAATTGTGGCTCTGGCCGGAGCCGTTGCCACACATGATTCCGCATCATCCGCCGGAGTAATCTTGGCGTCAGTGGCCGGGCACGGCATTTTCCGCTCCGTGGACAAGGGGGCCTCCTTTAGCCTTTGCAAAGCGCCATATGCAAATGAAACAGGGTTGTACATGATTCCCGGCCGCCCGGATCTGGCCTATGCCCAGCAGACCGGCAGCGTAACAACAAAGGAAATACTCAAAACCGAAGACGGCGGGCAGAGCTGGCGTTCGGTATTTTCCATGGACAAAGGCGGTAATGTGACCCCTTCGTGGGTGCAAACAGAGTTGAATTGGGGCTATTACTTCACCCCCGGCGGATTTGCCCTTGACGCGCGAAATCCGGATTTTGCCCTGGCCGCCACCCAAGGAGATCTTTATCGCACTACCGACGGCGGAAAATCCTGGCAACAGATCATCAGCGAAGAATTGCCGAAATTGGCCGACGGCTCGCGTCCCAGGCGTGGCGCAGGACTGGAAGTTACCAGTTGCTGGGGATATTACTTCGACCCTCACGACCCCATGCGCGAATATATCGCTTATAGCGACATAGGCTTTGCCCGCTCCGTGGACAAGGGTGAAAGCTGGATCTGGGCGGCGGCCGGTTCACCCTGGCGCAACACCTTTTATGATGTGCAATTTGATCCTGAACGGCCGGGGCGCATCTATGCGGCGGCCAGCCGTCGTCACGACATCCCCCATTATCTGGAACTTTCGCGGACCTTCAAAGGCGCGCGGGCTCACGGCGGCGGGGTAATCGTTTCTCGAGATTGGGGCAAAAGCTGGAAAACTCCCTACACTCCCAAAGGCCCCGGCGCGCTGCCCGATCAGGTGTGCACCTCTGTGGCCCTGGACCTCGCTTCGCCGCCGGAAACGCGCACCATCTACGCCGGAATTTTCGGCGAGGACGATGACACCGCCGGGGTGTACAAATCAACGGATAACGGGGCGAGCTGGACGCGGCTTTCACCCGGACCCGGCGCGGCCCCCAATCTGCATGTGTATCGCCTGGCGCTTCACCCCAAAAACGGTCGCATTTTCTGCCTTGTTACCGGGCTGCGCGCCCCTGGGGAGAATTTTTTCCGCAATCCAGCGGGCGGTATATGGACAAGCGCCGATGAGGGCGCAACCTGGAAACATTTGAGCGCCGGTTCGCCCCTGAACCGTTGGGCCACCGCATTTGCCTTTGACCCCAAGGATGAGAACACCATTTACGTAAGCGCCGCCTCGCCGCCGGGAGGGGCTGGTGTTGGCGGGCTATACAAGTGGAACGGCGCGAACTGGTTTCATATTCTCAAAGACAAAGACATTTTCCGAACCGCCGGGCCGCCCAATTATGACCATTGCATGGCCGTGGCCGTGTCTCCCGAAAATTCCAGGTTGCTGGTGGTGGGCACTACCCTGCACGGCATAATTTACAGCAGAGACGGCGGACGCGTGTGGCGGCAGTATCGCGACTTTCCCTTTACCAACGCCCAGAGCATCAGCTTTCACCCGCGTGATCCCGGCAAGATTTATGTGACCACGTTCGGCGCGGGGGTATGGGTCGGCCCTAGCCCGTAGATAGCGTTGTCACGAGGCTCTTTTTGTCTCCGCAAAGTAATTACGAGGAACGTATGGGTGACACGTTAAAAACAAAAAATGTGTACAAGTTATTTATAACCTGTTGCGCCATCATCATAATTTGCGGGGCGTGCGTGCGTCTTTACTTCTACCTGGGTGGGACAGGGCTGTGGCTGGACGAAGGCTTTCTTTTTTATACGCTTTACAAGTATGACTTTACGCAAATAATTTCCGAACCTTTGCTGCTCACTCAGTCCGCCCCGTTGGGCTTTATGCTGGCAAGCAAAAGTTTCACCATGCTATTCGGCTTTAACGAATACACTTTGCGTTTTTTACCGTTTTTGTGCGGTTGTCTTATTCCTTTGCTGGTCTTTGCCATGCTGAAAAACTATGCGATTCGCGAAATTCCCATAACAGGTCTCGAGCCGCGCGCGAGTGGTACAGACAATTCAGGCAGAATGGAACAATGGGCAATTATTCTAGCCCTGCTGTTCACGGCTTTTGAATATCACCTGATTCTTTATTCTAATGAATTCAAACAATATAGCGTGGAAGCCTTTGCTTCAACGGCAGTTTTATGCCTTGTGAGCCGCACGAAACGCAAAAGTCTTATTTTTGTCTGCGGGTTGGCGGCCATGCTGTTTTCTTCGCCGGCCGTCTTTGTATTGGCCGGGGTTTTTATGGCCATGTTATTTGAGGCAGTCCCTAGGGGCTGTCTCCAAATAGCGGATTTTGACTCAAGGGCACGGAAAGCGGGCCTATTTGAGGAGCGAGTGTACTCTTATGGTACTCGACCGGAGCAAAAAGGCCCGCTTGACGCAGCCATTGGGCAAAAGATGCATTTTGAGACAGCCCCTAAGTCAATTGGACAAAAAAAGTATTCGTGGGGCGGTCTGCTGCTTCTGGGGCTGGGCTGGTCAACGTTTTTCCTCGCCTATTACTTTTTATACTTAAAACCCAGCGCTCACCCCGATTTTTATGAATACTGGCAAGACTGGTTTTTTAAGCCGTTCGATCTGGACTGGTTGGCGGCAAAAAGGGCTTATTATAAAAAACGAAGCATCGGGCCATATCTGGACGCTCTGTTGGTTGGCGGAAGCATTGTACTGTTCGCCGGATTTTACCGTTTGACGCGAATAAATCGTCTTCTTGGAATGAGCATAATTTTCAGTCTGTTGTTTACCTTGCTGGCCTCTGCGCTCAAATTGTATCCTCTACAGGTGCGTCTTTTGCTGTTTTTCTTCCCCCCGCTTTTAATTGTGGCCGCTTTTGGCATTACGGGCCTTATCTCAACTTTTGCGGACAAAATTTTAACCGTCATGGTTCCCCAGAGCCTCACTAACAGCATAGCTCCGCCAGAAATGGATGTTCCGTACAGATCATCTATAAAAAACACTCACGGCCGCAAGATCGAAATAACAGGTATGGTCATGGCCGTTCTTTTGGCCTGTGCCGCCACAATTGGGTATGTGACTTACTTTCATTCCATATTTTCCAGTATGGAAAAGCAAAAGGGCCTGAAGCCCCTGATGCCGTTGATTATCGAATTGGCCGCGCAAAAAAGAACAGCCATTTTTATTGACGTGAGTTGGCCGCTTTTTGTGTTTTACAGCGAAGTACAGGGCAAAAAAACCGCTTTCTTGCCGATGGCTTCAGAAAAAAATGTGGTTTTCACCCCGCGCATGGCGGAAATACAACGCGAGCTTGATGGAGTGAAACTGAAAAAAAACGGCTTTCATGCTCCCCTCAACGGCTCCGGTACTACAATAAACGCGTACAATCCCAGAAATGTTGAAAGAATAATCCTGATTACCTTGTTCTATTATCACGGCAAGGACGAATTGTTGAAGCTGTTCGCGGAAAAAGGAGAACTGACCGAAAGTTTCAAAACCAAGGATACGCTTGTTTATTTTTTTGCGCCTCATAACAATTGAGGCGGTTACCCCACAGCATATTATCGGAGGCATAAGCCATGACCGGCGCGCAAGAAAACAAATGGGAAAGACTAGGGGATTTCTGCTGCATTTTCATTATTTGCGCCGCTATTGCCGTGCGGTTTTACGCCTATATTTCCGGTCGGGGAATGTGGATGGACGAAGGCCTGCTCTACTGCGCCATACGCGACTACAGCCTGGGCGATCTGCTCACCAAGCCTCTGCCGCATGTGCAACTGGCCCCAGCCGCTTTTATGTTAGCCACCAAGATTATTACCATGATTTTCGGAATCAACGAATTTTCCCTGCGCTTTATTCCGTTTGTGGCCGGGTGCGCAGTGCCGGTGGCGCTTTTTATCCTTCTGAGGAAAAGATTTGACAACCTTGTGGTGCTGCCCACGATTTTTTTGGCGGCATTTTTTCCGCCATTCATATTCTATTCCAACGAATTCAAGCCGTATTCTTTAGATGCGGCCTTGGCTGTTTTGTTGCTGGCCGGTAGTTGTCCGGTTTGGCGTGATACTTCGTCAGGCGGCAGGTCACAAGGAGTGATTTGGCGGCAGGATCGCGCCGTTTTTGTGGCCGGACTTATTTGTATGCTGTTTTCCTCAACCATTGTTTTCATATTGGCCGGAATTGGAACAACCATTTTTGCGAGCGAATGGCTGCGCGCCCCGCTCACCAATTTAAAGCGGGCCTTGCGTCGCGCCATGCCCCTGGCCCTTGGCTGGCTGGCCTTTTTTGCCATCTATTATATGTTGTATCTCAAGCCCAATTCCCATCCACAATTCTATGTTTACTGGCACGACTGGTTTTTTAAGCCTTCCCCATCATGGGCGTTGGACAGAATGATCGACATCGGCGTTTATCTGCGTTTGGGCAAACTGACACTTCCGGCTTTTGCCGTTGGCGGTATGCTTTTTTGCGCGGGAAGCTATGCCTTGTATAAAAAGGATCGTTTTCTGGCCATTGCTCTTGGTTCGTCCCTTCTGGCCCTTCTGGCCGCGTCCAGCCTGAAGCTCTATCCTTTGCACCTGCGTCTGATTCTTTTTATGCTCCCCCTTGTATTTTTCATTATTATTCTGGGGTTGGCCTTTTTTATTGAAAAACTGCCGTCACTGAAATTGTGGGGAACAAGACATAGCGTAATTCTGTGCGCGGCAACCGCGCTGATCACTCTGATCGTGTCCGCCGCTGCCGTGCGATTTATGGTTGAAACGCCATCCACGCCCATTGCCGGACAAAAGGGCTTTAAATCTATAATTCCTAAAATAATACAGGAACATCAGCAGTATGACGCGGTAATTTTTGTCGATACCTTATGGCCGGTCTTCCAGTTCTATACGGAATTGAACAGCCAGCCGCTTCCTTACGAAAAATTGCCGGTCAACAGCGCCGACGAAACATTTATGGCCGAAAAAATAGTCCAAATGCGTAAGTCGGGGCAACACATGGCCGTGCTGGTTTTTTATAAGGACGACCGCAGCGGGCTTACGGCCCTGCGCCTGCTTGAACAGGTCGGAACCGCGCGACGCCAATACCACACCTCGGACACGAATGTTTATTTTATTGAGATATTATAATCTTGCATTTGAGCCCGATACCCGGCATATTTGCCGGGCTGAAGTTTATATAGGGAGGAGTAACCCGCACGGTTCCTATCCACCGCGGACGGAGTCAGTCGGCGGATGGAGCCAGCTGTGGATTGAAACGCAAAATGCTATATTTGGGGAACACCGCAATGCTTAATAAAACCAGATTGCTTACTCCCGGGCCGACGCCCCTGCCCGAAAGAGTACGCCTGGCCATGGCCAGGGATATGATTCACCACCGCAAAAGTGCCTTTAAAGAGATATTACGCGGCATGAGCGGACGCCTGAGTGATCTTTTCGGCACCGAGGGGCCGGTAATTCCTCTCTCTTCCACCGGAACCGGGGCCATGACCGCGGCTGTGCATAATCTTCTGCGCCCCGGAGAAAAAGTTCTGGTAATCGAAGGCGGCAAATTCGCTCAGCGCTGGAGCCAGATAGCGGCCACCCACGGCCTTGTTACGTTAAAAATTGTTGTGGAATGGGGCCAGGCCGTTTCCCCCGCCCAGGTAGAAGCCGCTCTTGAAGCCGACAAGGACATCAAGGCCGTACTTGTGCAGCACTCCGAAACGTCAACCGGGGTTTTGCACCCTGTGCGTGAGCTATCCCAGATAACTTCCAGGCGCGACACTCTTTTGATTGTGGACGGCATTTCCGCCGTGGGCATATGCCCTTGCCCCATGGACGAATGGAAAATCGACTGTTTGCTCACCGGTTCTCAAAAGGGCCTTATGCTTCCCCCCGGGCTGGCGCTCATTGCCCTTTCGCCGCGCGCCTGGAAAAAAGCCGAAGCAATGGGTTCCGATTGCTTTTACTTCAATCTAGCCAAAGAAAGAGAAGCTCTGACCTCGGCCCAGACCTGCTTTACCTCGCCTGTGAGCCTTCTGGTGGGATTGTCCGAAAGTCTGGATATAATTTTTGAAGCCGGTCTTGAAACTTTGTATCGCAAACAATGGGCGCTTACCACAATGGCTCGCGTCGGGTCCAGGTCCTTGGGCCTTGATTTGCTGGCTGAAGAAAATTACGCTTGGGGCGTAACCAGCATTCTGCTGCCGGAAGGCGTGGACGGAGCCGAGCTTTTGCGTATAGCCGCCGACGATTACGGCGTATACATGGCCGGGGGCTACGAGCACCTCAAAGGGCGCATGGTGCGCATGGGGCATATGGGCTGGATTGATTACGGAGATCTTGCGGCCGGTCTGTACGCCCTGGCTATGGGCCTGCGCGAAACCGGCGGCTACAGCGCTTCACGCGATTACCTCGAAAATGCCCTGGCCGCCTACCACATGGCCCTTAAAGGCCAACCGGGGCAACTGCCGGTTGAAACAGGAGGCATAATATGAGCGATTCAGAAAAAAAAGAATCGGACAAAATAAGGGAAGCAACCTTGTCTGACGGACCGGTTTTGCCCAAGGTGACTTTTTCCACCTTCATTCTTTCTCTGGCTTCATCAGCTCTGGTTCAGCTGGGCGAAGTGCCCAACCCCGACACCGGAGAAATGGAAGAAAATCTGCTCATGGCCAAACACACCATTGACATTCTGAACATGTTGCAAGAAAAAACCCGCTCCTGCATTGACGAAGAGGAAAGACGCCTGCTTGACGGCATTTTGTATGAAATGCGCATGAAATATGTGATCAAGACCAGATAACGCCGAGGGTATGCCCGAAGCCTCCAAATATGCACATTGAATAGCTGACGGGTTAAGCCAAGACGCGGCAACATTTGCGCGCGAACGCGGCAAGCGAGGCGGACAAAACTTAATCCGCGCCTTGCTTGCCGTTTTGTTCATCGCGTTGTTCTTTTTTAGATAGCTTGAGCTTTCCGGGAGCGGAGAAAACGCCAGGCCGCCAGAAATTCATTACGCGGCTGACAAATTGCTTTGTTTCAGCATATGGCGGAATGCCTCCATGTTTGGCCACGGCCCCTGGCCCGGCATTATAGGCCGCCAGAAAAAGTTCAGGATGCGGGAATTTCCGGCGCAATTCCGCAAGATAACGAGCACCGGCGTGAATATTTTCTTTAGGGTTAAAAAAATCTTTCAATCCAAGCTCTTTGCCTGTGGCGGGCATAATCTGCATGGCCCCCATTGCCCCTTTGGATGAAACAGCATTGGAGTTGTAGCCGGATTCGGCGCGAATTATGGCGCTGAGCAGAACCGGGTCGAGATTATTAAGCATACTGGCCTGATCGATAATGGCCTGCCAACCTTCCGGGGGCTTGGAAAATCCGACGTAACGCCCTGATGAGATAAAAGCGGAACGCCGCCGGGCATCGCCCCAGCCTCCGGGCGTAATCATAAGGTCGGATCTTGGCGCGGCCATAATGCCGGCCGAAGGCGAGACGGAAAATCCGGCTGCCGGCCTGGCCGGTTCCGTGGACCTGCTTGCCGGATAAGAGTCGGAAAAACGCGGAGAAGAAAACGCCCGCCCGGAATCGGGCAGGCGGAAAGAGGGCGATGAAGGGCTGCTGCCCCGTTGGTATTGGCGCATCGGCTCAAGCTGATTCTGCCAGGACCTGCTCTGATAAAGTGGAACCCCTCCGGGTTCAAGACAGACGGCGTAATCGGCAAAAAACAGCCCCAAGACCAAAATAATAGGAATAAAGCGCAACATGGCAGTACGATATACAAAAGTACGCCACTTGTCGAGGTTGTTCCGGCGCCGCAAGCAATATAGATGGTCAGAGTAATTTGTTTCAGGCCCGCTCCAAAGCCTGTTCCAAATCCGCAATTATATCATCAATATGCTCAATACCTATGGACAGGCGAATCAACTCGGGCTTCAGCCCGGCCTCAAGCTGCTGAGCATCGCTGAGTTGCGAATGCGTGGTGCTGCCGGGGTGCAGAGCCAAACTTTTGGCGTCGCCCACATTGGCCAGTTGCGAAAAGAGCTTCAGGCCATCCATAAAACGCCCTCCGGCCTCCTTGCCTCCGACTATGCCGAACACCACCATGCCGCCCGCGCCCTTGGGCAAATATTTTTTCGCCAGTCTGCTCGAAGGATCGCCCTGAAGGCCGGGGTAGCGCACCCAGGCCGTCTTGGAGTTTTTTTGCAGATATTCGGCAACAGCCAGAGCATTGGCACAATGCCGCTCCATGCGTAAGTGCAGAGTTTCCAGACCTTGCAGGAACATCCAGGCATTATCCGGAGAAATGCAGGGGCCGAGATTGCGCAGAGGCACTGTGCGCAATCTCAACATGAAGGAATCGCCCGCGCCGCAATCATGCCCCCAACGTAAACCGTGATAACCTTGATCCGGCTCATTGTAGAGAGAGAATTTTTCATTCTTCCAGTCAAAACGTCCGGCGGAAACAACCGCGCCTCCTATGGCCGTGCCGTGCCCGCCCACCCATTTGCTCAGGGAATGAATAACGATATCCGCGCCGTAATCAAATGGACGGCACAAAAACGGGGTGGCAAAAGTGGCGTCAACAATCAACGGCAGCCCGTGCCTGTGGGCGAGTTCGGCCATAGCCTCGATATCAGCAACGTCCAGCGATGGATTGCCGATGGATTCAGTGTAAATGGCCTTGGTGCGTCCGGTTATGGCCGCTTCCATGGCCTTCAGGTCATTGGGGGCGACAAATTTGCCCTTTATACCAAGGTCCGGCAGAATTACATCCAGCATGGTGTAGGTTCCGCCATAAAGATTGCTGGTAGCTACAATTTCGTCGCCCTGACGGGCAATATTGATGATGGCGGAAAAAATGGCCGCCGTGCCCGAAGCGAAAGCCAGCGCGCCGCTGCCGCCTTCAAGCAAGGCCAGGCGCTCTTCCAGCACCGCCTGGGTGGGGTTGCCGAGTCGAGTGTAAATATTGCCCGGCTCTTCCAGGCCGAATAGTCTGGCTGCATGTTCAGTGCTTTTGAAAACGTAGGAGGTGGTGCGGTATACGGGCACCCCCCGACTTAAAGTGTCGGTGTCCGGCTTTTGCCCACCATGGACGGCCAGAGTTTCTGGTTTCAATTTCATAATGCGATTCCTTGGTCTTCAATTTTCGAGGGTTATTTATATCTGCCATTACGGTCGCATACATGATAATTATACAAAGGAGCGTCACTCATCCAGGTCATCCTGTCAAAGCCGGGCGTACGCGACTGCTTCTACCTGTACCTCTTTATGTCAGCCAGATAAAACGGTGTGCGCTGATACACATAATGGTTCAGCCAGTTGGAGAAAAAAAGCTGAGCATGAGCGCGCCAATTGATCCTAGGACTCGCTTCGGGATTGTCGCCGGGGTAATAGTTAACCGGCATTTCGGGGTTAAGCCCTCTGGAAAGATCGCGCCTGTATTCCGAATCCAGAGTGTCGCGATCGTATTCAAAGTGTCCGGTAACAAAAACCTGACTCTGGTCAAGAGACTCCATTATGAACAAACCGGCTTCGTCTGATTCGGCCAGAATGCGCACCTGCCCCGATTGTTCCACGTCTTTTCGGCTAATCTTGGTGTGACGCGAGTGCGGGGCCAGAAAAACATCGTCAAATCCCAGGAACAACCCGCATTTTTCATCCAGCTTTCTGTGCTCGAATATGCCAGAAACTTTTTTATCCAGAGCATACTTGGACAAATTATAAAAATGATGAAGGGCCGCCTGGGCCGCCCAGCATATATACATGGCGCTGTGCACACTGCTGTTGCAAAAATCCATGATTTCCAGCAGTTCGTTCCAATAATCCACCTGATGAAAGTCCAAAAGTTCCACCGGGGCCCCGGTTACGATCATCCCATCAAAGGTTTGATCCTTTATCTCCCCGAAAGTTTTGTAGAAACGCGCCATATGCTCGGGCGGCGTGTTCTTGCTCTCATGCTCGGCTGTGTGCAGCAAGGTAATATTAACTTGCAGCGGATTGTTGCCCAAAAGGCGCAATAGCTGCGTTTCCGTAGCTATTTTAGTGGGCATGAGATTAACTATGGCGATTTCCAGAGGCCGTATGTCCTGGGCAACCGCCTTGTCTTCGGTTATTACAAAAATATTTTCCCCTTCAAGCACGCTACGGGCGGGCAAATCAGCGGGAATTTTTATTGGCATGGCTATGGCTCCTGCAAAACGTCCGGGCGTAAAAACACTGAAGCTTCCCCGACGCGAAAAAAAAAATTTAAAGCGCGCATCTCCGATGTTTTCCGGAGTGCGCGCCCTTACTTTAATTTATAGCCAATCAAGAATCAATATAATTTGATATAGTCATCCAGGCTTTCAGTGGTACAATTGCGGCTCACCCAAAAAGCCGAAGCCCAAACCATGAGCGCGGTGGCCTGTGTATCGTCAAGACGCTTAATTTTGGCTTCCAGGCTCGTTTTGCTGGCCCCGTGCTTCATGTGAATATTGCCCACGTCACAAGCGTCCATTACTCGCAAAAGCAGGTAGGAAAGTCGGGTATGATCCGGCAACAGCTTGAGATCTTTGTGTGCCTCGATAATGGTGCGCAGTTCGGCTCCGCTGAAAACACTTTTAATATTGGTTATGGCCCGGAAAAAAGTATCCACAGCCCATGGAAGTATAAATTCGGCCCCGGCGCTTTTGGTGCGGAAATAATCTTTCAGCCAACGTTCCTGTTCTTCATTAATGCGAGCGGCTACCTGAGGCATAGTTTCTCCATCTGACTTTTATCGCAACCGAGCGGAACATATAGCTCCAAACCGGGCGCGTTCAACCAGAATAATAGTATTCCAGCCCGAAAAAGATTTCAAGACAAAATCAAGACAAATTCTAGAAAAGATCGTCGAAAGAATAAATTTTACCTGGTTGTTGCCCAGCCATGGCCCGCGCCGCCCTCAACGCGCCCTGGGCGAAAGTTTCTCTGGAGTGAGCGTGATGGGTAACTTCAATACGCTCGCCAGGTCCCATAAAAAATACCGTATGCACACCCACAACGTCGCCGCCGCGAATGGTCTGCACGCCTATTTCCTTTTGCGGGCGCTCCCCGATTATGCCCTCGCGGTGATAATTGGCAACATCCTTCAAATTCCAATTTCTGGCTTCGGCCAGACACTCGGCCAACTTCAGCGCGGTGCCGCTGGGGGCGTCCTTTTTGCGGTTGTGATGCAGTTCAACCATTTCCAGATCATATTTTTCGCCCAACATACGCACCAGTTCGGGCAAAACGCGCAACAGGGCATTCACCCCCACACTCATATTCGGTGACCAGAAAATGGGCACGCGCTTGGCCATATCCTCAAGCTCGCACACCTGTTCGGGCTTGAAACCAGTGGTGCCTATTACTATGGCATTGCCGCATTTCTCAGCCGCTCTGGCATTGGCCAGGCTGGCTTCGGGCGCGGTGAAGTCAACAAGAACCGCTTTGGGAAAATTGGGTAGTATGCCCGCCGGGTCGGCCCCACAACGGCACATATGCTCTTCCAGCCCGACGGTGTTACCTTCGCGCTCAAGCACGGCGCAAAGTTCAAGGTCATCGGCCTCCCTTACCATGCGGGCCACGGTATTGCCCATGCGGCCCTTCACACCCGTAACTATTATCTGCGTATTCATATAAAAACCTCCCTGGAAATGCCGGTTTAAAATTTACGGATAAAACTCAGAACAGGCGTCCCTGTTTGAAATTTTTTTCTACGCCTGATTTCTGCTCGTCTTTTTTTGGGTTTTGTCCGTCCAGTTCGGCTTCCAACCCGTTTTCCGCCAGTCCGGTTTGCTCCATTGCTCCTGGTTCCAAGTCGCTTCTTTTTTCTGAGTCATTTTTTACGGTACCTTCAGAAACTGTTCTATCAAGCGCGCCGCCCGACAATAACGCCACAAATTCTTGTTCGTCCAATACTTTTACGCCCAACTTGGCGGCTTTGGCCACTTTGGAGCCAGGGTCGTCCCCAACAATCAGATAGTCAAGTTTTTTGGATACACTTCCGGCAATGAAGGCCCCGGCTTTTTCCGCCAGTTTGGCCGCCTCGCCGCGCGGCATGGAGAGAGTGCCGGTGAAAAGCAGCATTTTCCCGGCCAGAGGTCCTGAAGATTCGGCCCCCGCACTTTGGGCGGGCCCGGACGCGCCCAGCGGCCACAGACCGAGTTCTTTGAAACGCGCCAGCAATTCGCGGTTGCCTTCCAGGGCAAAGAAGCCTTTTATGGCCCCGGCAACTTCCGGCCCGATGTCGGGCAGGGCCGTGAGGCTTTCCGCCGAGGCTTCGGCCAGATCGTCAAGATCGGCGTAGTTGGCGGCCAGCACTCTGGCGGTTTGCCCACCCACATGCCGTATGCCGAGGGCGCAGATCAGCGCGGACAGGCTTGCCTCTTCCCTGGCTTCTTGCAAGGCATTGACCATTTTTTCGGCCAAAACGTCGCCCATGCGCTCGAACTTTAACAAATCTTCCTCGCGCAGGGTAAAAAGATCGGCCGGAGAGCGCACTTTGCCGCTGTCCACCAAAATTTCAATCCACTTCTGCCCGATACCCTGCACGTCCAACCCGGATTTTGAAACAAAAAACTTCACCGATTCGCGGCGTATGGCCGGGCAAGACACATTTACACAGCGCCAGGCCGCTTCGCCTTCAGCCCGATAAGCCGGAGAACCGCAAACAGGACAGAAATGAGGAAAGGAGAATTCCGCCAGTCCTTCGGGCCGTTCTTCCATAACCGGCCCCACAACTTCGGGAATAACGTCTCCGGCGCGCTGAACCAGCACCATGTCACCCACGCGCACGTCCTTGTTTTTGATTTCATCCTCATTATGCAGGGTGGCTCGCGACACAAGCACCCCGCCCACGTTGACCGAATCAAGTATGGCCACCGGAGTGAGCGCCCCGGTGCGTCCGACCTGCACCTCTATGCCTAGCAAACGGGTGCGGGCCTGACGCGGCGCGAATTTGAAGGCCACGGCAAAGCGCGGAGATCTGGCCGTAAATCCAAGAGCTTCCTGTGCCTCAAGATTGTCGAGCTTCATCACCACCCCGTCTATTTCCATAGGCAGGTTGTCTCTTTTGTCCTCGATTTCTTCGGCATAAGCTATAACCTCGTTCGCTCCCGCGCAAATGCGGCCGCCGGGAGGAACAGCAAAGCCATAGCGAATAAAAGCTTTAACCGCCTCACTGTGCAATTTCCAGGGGGCGTCCGCCCCCCCCCACTCCACCAGACCGAGACCGTAGGCCAGAAAGCGCAGGGGCCGCGATGAGCTGATGGAAGTGTCGAGCTGGCGGAGCGAACCGGCCGCCGCATTGCGCGGATTGGCAAAAACCTTGTTGCCGGATCGGAGTTGCCGCTCATTGAGCGTTTCAAAATCCTTACGAAAAATAACCACTTCTCCGCGCACTTCCAGTTTGGCGGGAAAAGGTCCGGTTCCGTGCAATTTCATGGGCAGATTGCGTATGGTGCGGGCGGCGGAGGTAATTACTTCTCCTGTTTCCCCGTCGCCCCTGGTGAGTGCGCCTGTAAGCAGGCCGTTTTCATAGATTAGCTCTACGGCCAGGCCGTCAAGCTTAGGGTCGCACCAGAAATTCAGCGGAGCCTCAGGCAGAATGCGCAAAAGGCGCTGCACAAAGCCGTTCCATTCTTCGGCCGAAAAAACATTGTCCAATCCGTACATGCGCAGACTGTGCGGCCGCTGTTCCAGAAAATCAAGCACGGCCCCGCCCACGCGTAAAGTGGGGGAATGTTCGCCGCGCAGATCGGGCCAGGCAGCTTCCAGATCCTGTAATTCGCGGAACAGGGCGTCGAATTCCGTGTCGCTTATTTCCGGGGCATCAAGGGTGTGATACAGGTGATTGTGCCGTTCTATTTCCTTGGCCAGCCAGGCGGCCCGTTTTGCTTTTTCTTCCGGAATTGTCACTTGATCCTCTTTTGGTGTGAATAGTTGCGGACTTGCTTTAGACAAAATCTAAAGTTTTTCATTAACTATTTTCAGGCGCTCGCGCCAGTCCGGCCCCAGGCGCTCACGCATGAAAGCGTCTTCGTCCCTGGCGGCTTCGTCCATAAACCCCGGGATACTTTTGGCCGTGGTGTGGTATATGTGACGCAGCGTCACCCGGTGATCAACCACCACGGCAAAACCCGCCCGGCCCGCCCGCAGCGAAACCCAGGCATCCAGCCCATAGCCGCGCGCATTGTCGCCCATATCCAGCCCACCGATGCGTTCCAGGCAATGCAGGGAAAAAACTGGAGCAATGCCGTCCACATGGGCGGCTTCGGCAAAATCGCGCCCTTCCCGGCGGATCATGTGCGCATGGTAAGGATTGGCCGTAGCTGAGGGCGAATAAACTCCCACTTCGCGGCCCAGAATTTTTTCCGCCTGCATGATTCGGCCGCATACCTTGGGGATGTGCGGCCCGGCAGAAACAAACCTTATATCATTGTTGCAAAACCATAAATGGCTGAAGCCGCCGTTTTCGGCCATGTCCAGGGCTTTTTCCAAAGCTCCGCCCCAAAATACGTTTTCTTGCAGGCGCTGCGCTCCGGGATAAGGCTCGGGCGCGGCATTGTCCAACACAATCAGATTGTTATCGGAAGCTCCCGGTTTCAAATCCTCATGCACCCGGCTGGTAAGTTCAATTTTGCCATAGTGCAGAATAACAGTCAGCAATCTCGGCAATTTCATGCTTACAGCCATGGTCAATACCTATATCATTTTGTTTTTGGAATTGTCCTTTATCTAGATTATTTTACTAATTTAGTTAGCAAAATAATCTAGATAAAAGTTTTTGGCAAAGGAGGATGGGGGGCACGGGGGGAAGGGGGAAATCACTTTTTTCAAAAAGGGATTTCCCCCTTCCCCCCGACTCCGACTTCCCCTTACGCCTCAAAAATTTTATCACGCAACACACGTATTCTATCGCGCAACACGGCGGCCTTTTCAAATTCCAGCTCGCGCGCGGCTTCGCGCATTTCCGCTTCCAGGGCTTTGATGCGCTTGCCGAGTTCTTCGGGGTCGGCCGGGTAAACGCTTTCATCTTCCTGGGCCGGACTTGAGCCCTTAGCGGCAGGCACATAGAGCGCATCGAGGGAACTGCCAAGGGCTTTGATGATCGTTTTGGGCACAATACCGTGATCTTCATTGTAGACGTTCTGCTTGTCGCGCCGCCTTTGCGTTTCGTCCATGGCCGCTCGCATGGATTTGGTTATGGAGTCGGCATACAATACCACGCGACCGGATGAATTTCGCGCCGCCCGGCCAAAGGTCTGGATCAGCGAGCCGGTGGAGCGCAGAAACCCCTCTTTGTCCGCATCCAGAATGGCCACCAGAGACACTTCAGGGATGTCCAGGCCCTCGCGCAGCAGGTTGATGCCGATCAGAACATCGAATTCCCCGGCACGCAAGGCTCTGATGATGTTCAGGCGCTCCAGGGTGTCGATGTCGGAATGCAGATAGCGGGCGTTCACCCCCATGGAAACGCAGTATTCAGTCAGGTCTTCGGCCATGCGTTTGGTGAGGGTGGTGACCATAACCCGCGAGCCTTCGGCTATGCGCGCCCGGCACTCGCCAAGCAGATTCTCCATTTGCCCCTTGCTGGGACGCACTTCAACCACGGGATCGAGCAGCCCGGTGGGCCTGATGATCTGCTCGGCCAGCACTCCTTCGGAACGCTTGATTTCCCACTGTCCGGGCGTGGCGGAAACGTAAACGGCCTGGCCTTTCAGCTTCAGAAATTCCTCAAATTGCAGCGGGCGATTGTCCAAAGCCGAGGGCAGGCGGAAACCGTATTCCACCAGGGTGTTTTTGCGCGAGCGGTCGCCCTTGAACATGGCTCCGACTTGCGGAACGGTAATATGCGATTCATCCACAAACAAAATAAAGTCGTTGGGGAAATAATTGAGTAAACATGACGGCGGTTCACCTTCATGCCGGCCGTCGAGGTGACGGGTATAGTTTTCAATGCCGGTGCAGTAACCGAGCTCCTCCATCATTTCCAGGTCGAGCTGGGTGCGCTGTTCCAGACGCTGGGCCTCCACCAGCCGTCCGGCTTCGTGGAACTGACGCAGGCGTATTCCAAGCTCGTCGCGGATGTCGCTTATGGCCCTCTTAAGGTTGTCTTTTGCCGAAACATAGTGACTGGCCGGGTAAATTACCGTTTTACCGAGTTCGGCGAAAACTTCGCCAGTCAGGGGGTCTACCTCGCGCATAGCTTCGATTTCATCTCCGAAGAACTCCAACCGCAGGCCGCGCTCGTGATGATAAACAGGTATAATCTCCAGAACATCACCGCGCACTCTGAACGTTCCCCGGTGAAAATCAATGTCGTTGCGCTCATACTGCACATCCACCATGGCGGTTATGAGCGCGTCCATAGAAATGCGCTGCCCCACCTCAACCGGGATTACCAGCTTGGAATAAAATTCGGGTGAACCCAGGCCGTAAATACAGGAGACCGAAGCTACAATAATAACGTCGCGCCGGGTAAGCAGGGCATGGGTGGCGGCGTGGCGCAGCTTGTCTATATTGTCATTTATGGACGAGTCTTTTTCAATATAGGTGTCGGACGAGGGTACATAGGCCTCGGGTTGATAATAATCGTAATAGCTCACAAAATATTCAACGGCGTTGTTGGGAAAAAGCGCCTTGAATTCATTGTAGAGCTGCGCGGCAAGAGTTTTGTTGGGGGCCAGCACCAGGGCCGGACGCCCGGCTGCCGCGATTACATTGGCCATGGTAAAGGTTTTGCCCGAGCCGGTAACGCCCAGAAGCACCTGATCCTCCACTCCCGCATCAAGGTTCGAGGCCAACAGACCTATGGCCTCGGGCTGATCCCCAGAGGGAACATATTCCGTAACCAGCTCAAATTCGGCTCTATCCAAGACATTCACTTCGACATTCACTTCTTTTTGGGTTAATGTTAACTTGCACATTACGAAGATTGCAAAAACGAAAAAGGGCCATAAGCGGTTCGGTTTGTCGCCAAATTCAACCGCCGCCCCCTTGAAAAACGGGAGTAAAAAATGGATTGTACCGTTATCGCCGCCCCGCCCTATGTGGAGTTGGAACGCATTTACATAATAACCGCGACAATTAAGACATTCAAGGGCCGCCGCAACGTGGACGTGCATCTTTTTCGGCCCGATGCGGACCCGGGCGAGTTTGAAGCCCTGAGCGCCATGGATATTGTAGAAAAACCAAAATTTGAAACTCCGGCCGAAGCCCGCACCACAGAAGCGCGGGAAGACGCTCTGCGTACCGCTTTGGAAGCCTTTACCACCGATGAAGGCAACAAAGTTCTTGAGTATCTGGACAAACGCTATGGCGCACTGCTCGGCCCGGTCATGGTTTGCCCACTGGAAATGCCCATTCCTTTAGGGGTAGTGCCACTTTCAACCATACCCGAAAACAGGAGCATGGGCTTTATCCGCTTCAACGAGGCCCCCAATTACCCGCTTGATTTCGCGGTATGGGGTTTTTACGATCTCAATGCCCATGAACCGCTTATGCCCGCCGATGAAACCGGCGCGGCGCAATAATATTCGACCCGATATAACGGAATTTTTCATCAAAATTTCCTTTACGGTCTGAAACCTCCCTCTTCAGGGGGAAAAATTGGTGGATTGAAACATGCATATGATACGCCTCGGCAAAACGGAACTTCAAGTAAACAAAATCGGCTTCGGGGGCCTGCCCCTGCAACGCGTACCTCACGATGAGGCCGTGCGTATAGTGCGCCATGCAGTGGAAAACGGCATCAATCTTATTGATACAGCCAGAAGCTCTACCGACAGCGAAGAAAAAATCGGCGCGGCCCGGGCCCCGGATCTGCGTGGAAAGGTGATTCTCGCCACCAAGGCTTATCCTTCAAGTGGAGCAAAGGTTACCGAACTGCTTGAGACCAGCCTCAAAAACCTGCGCACAGACTACATAGATATAATGCAGCTGCATTTTTGCAAGAGAGTGTATGGCCCCGGCGAGGAAGACGGCAGCTACGACGCCCTTGTAAAAGCGCGGGAACAGGGCAAGGTGCGTTTTATCGGCATGTCGTCCCATTCCGCTGATGTGGCTCTTGAGGCCGCAACCAGCGGCTTTTACGACACCGTGCAATTTCCTTTGAGCTATCTTTCCACGGAGCGCGAACTTGAAGTGTTTTCCGCCTGCCGCAAGGCCGACGTGGGCTTTCTGGCCATGAAGGGATTGGCCGGGGGACTTATCCGCAATATTCCGGCCGCCTTCGCCTTCATGAATCTTTACGAAAACGCCCTGCCCCTTTGGGGCATACAAAAAATGGAAGAACTGGAAGAGTTCATTGAGCTTGGCCGCGAAAATCCGCAATGGGACGAAGCCATGGCCCAAAGCGCGGAAAAGGATCGTCAGGAGCTTGGCGGCTCGTTCTGCCGAGGCTGCGGCTATTGCATGCCGGCCTGCCCCGTGGGCATAGAAATATCTTTTGTGGCCCGCACAAGCCTTTTCCTTGGCCGCTCCTCGCTGGTAACCATGACCAACGAGACCAGCCGCGCTAAACTGGCCAAAGCCGGGGAATGCATTGAGTGCGGCGAATGCGCCAAGCTGTGCCCCTATAATCTGAACACCCCGGAGCTGGTGCGTAAAAACTTTGAGGATTACAATCATTATCTGCGCGAGCACAGGCTTTAAAAATCTCCGCGCGAACGTCGTGTGGAATGCGAACTCCCGGCTGTTTAAGGCGTTCGCGTAAGCCCCCGTATCAGGAGGAAATATGAACAAGGCCGTCAACCAGTTATTAACGGTCACGTTGTTATGTGCCTGGGCCGCATTCTCCGCTCTGGCCGTCCAAGCGGCGGAAAGCCCGGCCGAAGCCGCTAAACCGGAAGCTGCAAGCGCCGCGTCTTCCGGCGAAAGCGCTCCCGCGAGTGAAAGCGGTTCCGAGCCTGAAGAACAGCAATTCGAGCCTTTTGACTCGCTTCCCTACAAAGTTGGCGTCACCACAAGATCCGCGGCCATGGGCAAAGGCGCGAGGGCCACGGACAAAAGCGGTGATCTGGGAGACGCTCTGGAATGGAACGATGTTCCCTGGCGTCTCACGTTGCGCTTTTCCGGGGAAGGGGCTTCGGCGCTGCTTAAGTGCCTGATTTTACGCACGGTCAGTGTGGAGCCGGAATTGGAAATACGCATAGACAAAAGCCTGGCCGAAAGCGGATACAACAGGTTTCGCACCGTGCACAGGGACGGGGTTGCGAATTCCGTATACGGCTCGGAGCGTTTTACCAATCTGCGTGAAACAGCGGCCGAAAATCATCGCAAGGGGCATCCGGCTTCCAAAACCGTGGCCAAAGAGATGGCTGAAGAAACGCTTATTATCAGCGTGCCCGGCAAAAGCGGATGGAAGTTGATTATGATCCGGGCCGGTGAGTTTGGCGTGGGCGGCTCGGCCCACAAGCATAATCCGGATCGATAGCCGTGATTATCTGACGGCCCGGGCCAAATCCGGGCCATTGAGCATTTTCCTCACTTCATCCATAAAGTGCTCTAACTCTTTTTGCCGTTGCGCGCCGCTTTGCCCTGGGCTTCAGCGCCAGCTTCAGCATGTGTATGAACTCCCGGCGGGGAACTTCCACAGCGCCAAAGCGCAGCATATGCGCCGTGGTCTGTTGGCAATCGAACAAAATTGTGCCCCGCGCCCGCAAAAAACCGGCAAGGTGCAAAAGCGCCGCCTTGGAAGCATCGGATCGGGCATAGAACATTGATTCGCCAAAAAAGGCTTGCCCTAAATTTATGCCGTAAATCCCACCCACAAGTTCCCCTTTGCACCAGCTTTCCGCTGAAAAGGCATAACCCAGGTGGTGCAGGTGCTTGTAGGCGTCGATCATTTCGGGCAACAGCCAGGTTCCGTTTTGCCCGGGGCGCGGTGTAGCGGCACAGGCTTCAATAACCCGGTCAAAAGCGGCATTAATTGTGCAGACAAAGCCCGCGCGGCGTATATCCCTTGGCAGGGAGCGTGGAATGTGCATATGCGCGAGCGGCAAAATAAGACGAGGATTGGGCGACCACCACAAGATGGGCATTCCCTCCGAATACCAGGGGAAAATGCCCTTGGAATAGGCTGAAACAAGCCGTGCCGGGGAAAGATCGCCCCCGGCGCACAAAACACCGCCTCCATTGGCCAAATGCAACGGCGGAAAGGAAGGGAGGGGAAAAGGAAAATGCGCTCCGTTTCCTGATAGAGCCTTTTTCCATCCCCTCCCGCCTTTTTTATTCATAAACAAACACCAGTTTGCCTTCTTTCAGGGCATTGTCGTCCGCATCGGGAGCGGTATCGACATTTACAGTAACAGTTCCGCCTTTGGCCAGTTTGCCAAAGAGCATTTCCCCGGCCAAAGCGTCTTCAACTTCTTCGCGAATGAGGCGTTGCAGCGGCCTGGCTCCGAACACGGGATCATACCCCTTGAGGGCCAGCATGCGCCGCGCGCCCTCGCCAAGATGAATGGTTATTTTGCGTTCGCCAAGGTTTTTGGCCAGTTCGCCCACGGTTTTATCCACAATACGCTCTACCATTTCCAAGGTAAGATTGCCGAATGGAACCATTGCATCAAGACGGTTGCGGAATTCCGGCGAGAAGGTGTTTTCCAGAGCCTTACGCGACTTGGCAGCTGAATCGGTTTTGCCGCTGTCGCCAAAACCGATACTGGCCGAAGCCATTTCCCTGGCCCCGGCATTGGTGGTCATAATCAGAATGACATTGCTGAAATCGGCTTTCCTGCCGGTATTATCTGTAAGCGTGGCATAATCCATTACTTGAAGAAGAATATTGAAAATGTCCGGATGGGCCTTTTCTATTTCGTCGAGCAGCACCACGGCATAGGGACTTTTGCGCACGGCCTCGGTGAGTTGTCCGCCCTGATCAAAGCCCACATATCCGGGCGGAGCGCCAATAAGCCGCGACACGGCGTGCTTTTCCATATATTCGCTCATGTCAAAGCGTAGGAAGTTGATTCCGAGATGCTCGGCAAGCTGCTTGGCAACTTCGGTTTTGCCAACACCCGTCGGGCCATAAAAGAGGAAGCTACCCGAAGGACGGGCGCGTCCGGCCAGACCGGCGCGGCTGCGCAAAATGGCCCGCACAGTAAGTTCAAGCGCTTCGTCCTGGCCAAATACAGCCTTTTGCAAATCTTCCTTCAAGGTTGCCAGACGAGCCTTTTCGCGCCCGGAAACGGAACGCTCAGGTATGCCGGCAATGCGCGCTACAATCTTTTCAACATCCTTTACGCTGACAGATCCGCCGGAAGAAGACTTGGAACGCAGGCGGGCTAAGGCCCCGCTCTCGTCAAGAACGTCAATGGCCTTGTCAGGCAAAGGGCGTTCCTGGATATGTCGGGCCGAGAGATCCACCATGGCCTTGAGCGCGCCGGACGCGTAGCGCACCCGGTGATGCTTTTCGTAATGGGACAAAAGGCCTTTGAGAATTTCAAGGCATTCCTCTTTTGAGGGCTCCTTGATGTCAATGCGCTGAAAGCGCCGTGAAAGCGCCCGGTCTTTTTCCAGGTAATTGCGAAATTCCTCGTGCGTGGTGGAGCCGATGCAGCGCATTTTGCCCGAAGCCAACACGGGCTTGAGCAAATTGGAGGCATCCATGGAACCGCCCGAGGTGGAACCGGCCCCGACAATAGTGTGAATTTCGTCAATAAACATGATTGCGTCGGGAATTTTGCTCACAGCGGCGATCACCGACTTCATTCTGGCTTCAAAATCGCCCCGATAGCGCGAACCGGCCAGCAGCGCGCCCAGATCCAGCGAAAAAATACGCGTATTACGGAACATTTCCGGCACATTGCCCGAGGCTATGCGCAAAGCCAAGCCTTCGGCCAGGGCGGTTTTGCCAACGCCAGGATCGCCCACAAAAAGCGGATTATTTTTGCGCCTGCGGCACAGCACCTCAATGGTGCGGTCAACTTCAAGCTCGCGGCCGATAAGGGGGTCGAGCTCTCCGGAGCGGGCCTTAGCCGTAAGGTCAACGGTAAAGCGGGCCAGGGCGTCGCCCCCGCCTTCCTCATCACGCTCGTCAGACGTTTCTTTTCTGTTGGATGATTCACGCTCCATGGCGTGGGAAATAAAGGTTAATACGTCAAGCCGGGTAACGCCCTGGCGACGCAGAAAATAACAGGCGTAAGACTCTTCCTCGTCCATTATGGCCGCGAGAATGTCGCCAAGATCAACTTCGTTGCGCCCGGCGGCCTGAATGTGCCTGACCGCGTTTTCCATCATGCGCTGCACACTCAGGGTTTGCACCACGTCTATTTCATCAGTAGGCTCCGATTCCGGCAGGGCCTGCAAATGGGCCTCAAAAAATTGCTCAACATGTTTGCGCACCACATCAGGGTTGGCTCCGCACCCCTCAATAAGCACCCGGCCGGCCATTTCGCCGGTCATGGCGTAGAGCACATGCTCCACAGTGAGGTATTCGTGCCGTCTGCGACGCACTTCTGAAACAGCGCGATTTAGCACCCGCTGCAACCTGGCTCCAATCATTACTGCACCTCCTCTGTGGTGCATTTAAGCGGAAAACCGGCTCTTCGGGCCCTGGAATGCACCTGGGCGACCTTGGTTTCGGCTATCTCCCGCGTATAAACTCCGCACTGCCCAATGCCTTTTTCGTGGACATTAAGCATTATGTCGGCCGCTTCTGTGGAGGATTTATGAAAAATCTCCACCAGAACAGCCACTACGAATTCCATGGTTGTATAGTCATCATTATGTATAAGCACCGCATATGCCGGGGGTTCCTTGACATCTTCCTCAATGAGGAGTCCGAAATCCTCATGTGGCGCTTCGTCGAATATTCCGCTCATATGGCGGCCTCCGAAATTTTTTATTCTGAATTATAGTTTTATATAAGTATTACGAGTTGGAAGGTCAACTATTTCCGAATACTGGTGGTGTATTATCAGGCAGTGGCACCCCTATTGCGTGAGCAGTGCTGTTTACCGCTTACTGAATAGCTTCTTCTGCACGTCAAGCACCGCACCTACGCCGCCGTGCTCCGTATCGGGATGGAAAATGGGGTTATAGCCCAGGCGGCGGGCCTGGGAAAGGCGCACTTCCTGCCCGGAAACAGGGCGGATCTGTCCGTTGAGATCCACCTCGCCCCATAAAACGGCGCGTTCCGGCAGAGGAATATCGTAAAGTGACGATAAGACAGCCGCAACCAGGGCCACGTCCAGACCCGGGTCTTGAAGGCGCACACCGCCGCCCACCTTGGCGTAAATGTCGGCCTGGCCGAAATTGACCTTAAGCCGTTTTTCAAGCACGGCCAGCAGAAGATGCAGACGGTTGACGTCAAAGCCCAGGCCGGTGCGGCGCGGAATGGCCAAATAGCTGCGAGTAACCAGGGCCTGCACCTCCACGGCCAGAGGCCGCGAGCCGTCAACGGCCATGACCACGGCCGCCCCGCTGAGCGAAGCGTCGCGCGCGCCAAGGAAGAAAGTAGAGGGGTCTTCAATAATTTCAAGCCCTTGTCGCCCCATGCGAAAAACCAGCAATTCCTCATTGGGGCCGAAACGGTTTTTGAACACGCGCAAAAGGCGGAACATCTGGCGACGGTCGCCCTCAAGGGATATTACCGTATCCACCATATGCTCAAGCAGTCGCGGCCCGGCCAGAGCCCCATCTTTGGTCACATGGCCCACCAGCACCAACGTTACCGATTTGCTACGGCAAACTTCGGCCAGTTCCGTGGCCACGGCCCGCACCTGGCTCACATTGCCCGGCAGCCCCTCAGCCTGAAGGCTGGTAAGGGTTTGTACCGAGTCAACTATCAGCAGGGAAATATCTCCGTGCTGCTCAAGCGCGGCAATCGCATCTTCCACCTGGGTGGCGGCCATGGCCAGCAAATTGTCGTTAAGAGCCTCAAGGCGCTCGGCGCGGCCCCTGATTTGCGCAAGCGATTCCTCGCCGCTGCAATACAAAACTTTGCGCCCGCCTCCGGCAATGGCCCCGGCCAATTGCAAAAGAAGGGTGGATTTGCCTATGCCCGGCTCACCGCCCACCAGCAAAGCCGAGCCCGGCACCAGTCCGCAACCCAGCACACGGTCAAGGGCGGCCATTCCGCTGCTGTAGGCGGCCCGCCCTTCGGTGGAAACGTCCCGCAGGGGCATGGCAAAGTTTCCGGAACGCGTCGAGGATGCCGCGCGGCCCGCGCTCTTTTGCGGAGCAGCTTCCACCACCGACTCAAGCGTGTTCCAGGCATTGCAGCCTGGACACTGCCCTTTCCACTGCAAAGACTTGGTCCCGCATTCGCGGCAGACATACGATTCTCTGGTTTTAGCCATTATAACAACATCATAATGTTATTTCAAAAAATCTCCCAAGGCCTTAAATATACCGTCGGAACATATGCCCTGACGCACCCGCAGCTCCTTTTGCGTGCCCTGCTCCACATAGCTGTCGGGCAGGCCAAGGCGGCGGATTTCCAGGTTGGACATCAGGCCTCGATCGGAAAGCAGTTCAAGCACGGAAGAAGAGAACCCCCCGGCCAGCACATTTTCTTCCACAATCAATATCTTCTTGAACTGCCCGGCTAAGGCGCAAATCTGTTCTTCAGGCAGCGGTTTGAGCCATATAGGATCGAATACGGACACGGTTTTACCCAATTCGGCTTCCGCCATAGCGGCGGCCTCGCAGGCTGGATACACCCGGCTGCCAACGGCAATGATCAGGGCGTCCTCGCCTTCGGACATCAGCTCGCCTCGGCCGATTTCAAGTTCCTTGAACGGCTCGGAGCAATCCACGCCAAATCCGGCCCCACGCGGATAGCGCACCGCCAGAGGACCGGCATTTTTCTTGTCCATATTCTGGGCGGTAAAAAGAATCTGGCGCAGCACGGCTTCATCGCGCGGCGAAACCATGCGCATGTTGGGAATATGCCGCAAAAAGGATATATCGAAAACTCCGTGGTGGGTGGGGCCGTCTTCGCCCACCAGTCCGGCCCGGTCAACAGCGAAAATTACCGGAAGGTTCTGAATGCACACGTCGTGCACAACCTGATCGTAAGAACGCTGTAAAAAAGTTGAATAAATAGCTACCACCGGCAAAAAACCGCGCTTGGCCAGCCCGGCGGCGAAAGTTACGGCATGCTGCTCGCAAATTCCCACATCCACAAAACGATCCGGGAATTTTTCCGCAAAGTCGGCTGTGCCCGTGCCTTCGGGCATGGCCGCGGTAATAGCAATGATGCGCGGGTTCATTTCGGCCAGCTCGCACATGGTCTTGCCAAAAATATCGGTAAAAGAAGACACCGGCGAAGAACCAGTTTTATTGCAAGCCAGCCCGGTTTCTGGTTCAAAGCTGCCCACGCCGTGAAAATGGGCCGGATCAGCCTCGGCCGGGCCATAGCCCTTGCCCTTGCGGGTGAGCACATGCAAAAGCACGGGGCGATCGTCAACCAGCGAGGCCATAGTCAGATGGCGCTTGAGGGCCGCCAGATCGTGGCCGTCAACAGGGCCTATGTAACTGATGCGAAAAGCCTCGAACAGCATGCCGGGCGTGAAAAAAGACTTGAAGCTTGTTTCGCTGCGCACGGCATAGGTGGCCAGATCGTTGCCGATATGCGGTATGGAGCGCAAAAATGAGAGCACGTCTTTTTTAGCCTGGCGCACCCAGGAACGTGACAGGGTCCGGCTTAAAAAACGCGAAAGCGCACCCACATTGGGCGATATGGACATTTCATTGTCGTTGAGCACGATAATAAGACGTTTGCCCATGTGCCCGGCCAGATTCAGGCCTTCAAAAGCCAGCCCGCCGGTAAGCGAGCCGTCGCCGATCACGGCCAGCACATGATGTCTGCCGCCGGCTATGTCGCGGGCCATGGCCATACCCAGAGCTGCTGAAATGGAAGTGGAAGAATGCCCCACGCCGAAATGATCATATTTGCTTTCGCAAGGTTTGGGAAAGCCCGATATGCCCCCCAACCTGCGCAGGGTGTGGAAGCGGTCGGCTCGCCCGGTAAGCAGTTTCCAGGCATAGCATTGATGGCCCACGTCCCAGATTATCTGATCTTGCCCGGGGTTGAAGGTGGATAGAATGCCGAGAGTAAGTTCAACCACCCCAAGGGAGGGAGCCAGGTGTCCTCCATTATGGGAAACAGTTTCGATTATCCTGGCTCGCACCTCGGCGGCGAGCTTTTCAAGCTCGCTGTAGGAAAGCGAAGCCACATCCGACGGAATTTTGATCTTGTCCAAAATCGGGGTTTTCGGGCTGTCCATGAGATGCCACTCTATATTTACAGCGCCATACGCGACGCGCTGTTCACAGTAAAATATGCTTGTTCAAGAAACCCGTTCCAGAAGCCGCCGAGGCAAGTATTTCAAAAAATCGGCCTCCGGCACGGAAAATGCGGACAACGCATCTTCGGCGGCCCGGCTGGCCTCGCGAGCCAGCTCACGGCTCTTTTCCAGCCCCACAAGGGCCGGATAGGTCAGCTTGCCGGCAGCCTCGTCACTGCCAACCGGCTTGCCGAGAGTTTTTTCATCGCCCACCACATCAAGTATATCGTCGGTGATTTGAAATGCAAGGCCAAGATAGGATCCATAAGAAGCCACATTAGCCAGCTTTTCTTCTTCCAGCCCGGCCAATATGGCTCCGCACAGGCATGAGGCCCTGAGCAGAGCCCCGGTTTTCATAGCGTGCATACGTTTCAGCCCGTCCAGCCCCGCTTGCGCATCGCCGCCGGTATAGAGCATGTCCAGAGCCTGCCCCCCCACCATGCCGGAAGAGCCAACAGCCAGGGCCAGTTCTTTCACGGCCCTCACCACGCGCCCGGACGGAAGAGCAATATCCGCCGCCAGAAGGAATGCGTCCGAAAGCAGCCCGTCGCCGGCCAGGATGGCCGTGGCCTCATCAAAAGCCTTGTGGTTGGATGGTTTGCCGCGCCGAAGATCGTCATTGTCCATGGCGGGCAAATCGTCATGAATCAACGAATAGGTGTGAATCATTTCAATGGCGGCGGCAAAAGGCAACACAATATCTTCAATGGAACGCGCTCCGACATCCACCCCGGAACAACCGGCGGCATCCGATGAGGTCGCGGCGCTTGCCTTGCCTGTGCCGCCCCGAACCAAGGCGGAATGCCCCAGCGCCGCGCAGCTCAGGCACAAAACAGGGCGTAACCGTTTGCCCCCGGCCTCCAGACTATAACGCATCGAAGCGGCCAACCGTTCAGGAATTTCCCGCCCGGCAAAGCATGTTTCAAGGAAAGCTTCAACTTCTTTGGCCCGTTCTTTCAACAGGGCTTTATATTCGTTTTCCGGCGCGTTCATGGCAAGACATACTCCCTTGTTCACCAGGGTTGGCGCATCGTGATTCGCATATCAATCTTCATCGGCCGGGTCACGTTCCCGCGCATCAAAAGCAACGGTTTTCATGCCTTCAGCATACAATTTAACTTCATTTTCGGCCTTTTCCAATTGCGCCCGGCAGGCAGCGGACAGAGCGGCCCCTTCTTTGTAGAGGGCTATGCCCTCATTCAGCGGCAAGGTTCCGGCCTCCAGAACCGAGGTTATTTCTTTCAGACGCTTTACCCCTTCCTCAAACGAAAGCGGCTTTTGCGCTTTTTTTCCGGCCATTTTTACTCCTCCTGCCCCTTTTCCAGAAATGGCGCGGGGTCCACGGAAGTTCCCAGAGCATACATGGAAAAATGCAGATGCGGGCCTGTAACCCGGCCAGTGGCTCCGATTTTGCCGATAAGCTCGCCTCTGGTCACGGTTTGACCCTTTACCACATCGGTGGCCGACAGGTGAATGTAAGAGGTCATAAAGCCCAGGCCGTGATCTATATAAATCGAATTACCTGAAAAGTACAAATTTTCCACCAGCACCACAATTCCGTCGGCGGCAGCGCGCACCGGCTCGCCCGTGCGCCCGCGCATATCCAGGCCGCGATGCCAGCCGCGCGTTTCTCCGTTGAACATGCGACGAACTCCAAAAGGGCTGGAAAAACTGCCTTCGGCCGGGCGGACCAGAGGCAGAATCCAATATCTGAGAGGAGTTATTTTGGCCAGGGTTTCGGCCACCAACTTCCTGTCGCGTTCAATGCGCGCCGCCATCTGCTTGGGCGGATTAACAAACTTAGAGTCAACATTGAGCTTTTGCACCGGGCGGGTAATTTCATAAACTTCAACCTTACCTTTAGCGCTTGCCCCTCCACCGCCGGAAACCCGCAATTCCTGCTCCTGTTCCGTGCTGCCCAGAGCCACGGGCAGAAGAATTTCACAGAACCATATGGTTCCATATTGCATGGCCGGTACGCTGACGCTTTTATTCATCCAGGTAAAGGTAAAATCGCTGATCTGCTCATTGCTGAAAGCGCGCGCCAGAAAGGCCGAACCAATGGGGGCTCTGGGCGGAGCGTCCAGGGTTATTTCAAGAGTGGGCGAGGGAGGAGTATTTTTGGCCGCGCTCCCGGAGGCGGCCGAAGCCTGGCTGTGAGAAGCAAGGAGGAGCAAAAGCGCGAAAGTGGCAAAGCGAAAGGCCCGGTTTTGCAAGTTCATTTTATATTCCTTAATGTTGTTCTTTGGAAGGGGAAGCCTGGCCGGATGAGATTTTTTTATTCACAGACTCCACTCGGCCCGCAATTTTACCGTCGGCCATCTCCAAGCCAAAAACATCGCCGCGCGCAAGCCCCTCCACTCCGCGCAAAATGCGCCCGGAAGCGTCGGTAGCCAAAGCAAATCCACGCCCCAGCGGGGCTGCCGGGTCAAGAGCCGCAAACTTCACGCTCAGGCTGTCCAAAACCAGCTTGCGGCGCTCAAAATACTGAGCCATAGCCGGTTCAAGGCTGTCCAGCACCGTTTTGGTTTCGCGTTTGCGGCTGAGCCAGGCGCTGAAAAGTCCGTGCATGCGCTGCTCAAGTGCGGTCAGCTCCAGAGCGCGGCGGCGTAGCGACTCCATTGGCGAAAGCCAGCGCAATCCGCTTTCCAGGTGCAAAAGCCGCGCTGAAAGCTCTTCCAAACGGCGCATAACCGCCCGTCGCATTCCGGCTTCGGCATCATCCAACATTTGCGCAAGCTCGGCCCGCGTCGGCCAAAGCAACTGGGCCGCGTGGCTGGGGGTGGCCGCGCGCACATCAGCGGTCATGTCAGCCATAGTAATATCCACTTCATGACCTATGCCCGCCACCACAGGTAGAGCCGAATTAAAAACCTCGGCCGCGACATTTTCGTCATTAAAAGCCCACAAGTCTTCCAAAGATCCGCCGCCGCGAATCAGCACAACAACCTGCGCCCAATTCTCCGCATTAACGGCCGCAAGGCCCGCCGCAATTTCGGCGGCAGCTCCGCCCCCCTGCATCAGCGCGGGATAAACGCGAATTTCCGCCCCAGATCCGCGTTCGGAGGCAAGGCGCAAAAAATCGCGTATGGCCGCGCCCGAAGGCGCGGTAATAACAGCTACTCGGCCGGGATTGGCCGGAAGCGTCCGCTTGCGGTCCGTACTGAAATAACCAAGCCCGGCCAGCTTGACCTTGAGCTGCTCAAACGCGCGGTGCAGCTCGCCCAGCCCGGCCTCTTGCGCCAGCTCGACCACAAGCTGATACGATCCGCGCGGCGCGTAAACACTGATCTGCCCCGCGCACAGCACAGTCTGCCCGTTGGTCAAGTTTTGGGCGACACTGGGGCGCGGTGTATCAAATACCTCGCCAGTGAGCGGATCAAAACGCTCGTCCCCACCATGCCGGTTGCGGAACCAGACGCAGTTCAAGAGCGCATCAGCATCCTTGAGGCTGAAATATATGTGCCCGGACGCCGGGCGTGACATATTACTCACCTCGCCTTTCACCCACACAAAGGGAAAAGCGCTTTCCACCCGCCGCCGCAAGGCCTCAGTCAATTCGCGAACTGTTAAAATATCGGACATTGTCAGAGTTTGGGGGGGGGGGGGGGGGGGGGGGGGGGGGGGGGGGGGGGGGGGGGGGGGGGGGGGGGGGGGGGGGGGGGGGGGGGGGGGGGGGGGG
>JAVBLG010000026.1:0-12598 GCA_031553655.1 Desulfovibrionaceae bacterium
CTTTAATTTTGTCAGAAGTGCACAATATAGATGCAACTGTGCATTAAATGGTATAATATCCTGGTATAAAAGAATAATTCGTTGCAGGTGAGTTATGCCGGAGTTCAAATCGTCGGATCGGAACCAGTTGTTTTTGTTGCCGCCATCGATTCAAGATTGGCTTCCTGAGGACCATTTGGCCAGGTTTATTCTGGATATTGTGGAGCAATTGGATCTGCGGGCTATTTTTGACAAATATAACAATAAGGGCACACAAGCTTACTCCCCCAGGATGCTTGTATCGTTGTTATTCTATGGTTATGCGACGGGCGTGTTTTCCAGCCGTAAACTTGAGCGTGGAACTTATGATTCTGTGGCTTTGCGTTTTGTTGCCGCCAATACGCACCCGGATCACGATACCATTGCCAATTTCAGACGTCGTTTCCATGTGGAACTTGCGCAATTATTTCAGCAAGTACTTTTGTTTGCCCATGGAGCCGGGGTACTGAGGCTCGGCACAGTGAGCCTTGACGGTTCCAAAATCAAGGCCAATGCCTCTAAACACAAGGCGCTGAGTTATCAGCATGCATGCAAGCTTGAGGAAGAAATACGCGGGCAGATTGCCGAATTATTGGCCAGAGCCGAAGCGGCGGATCAGGTGGACCTGCCGGACGGCATGAGCTTACCTGAAGAACTTGCCAGGCGTGAGCAGCGACTTGCCGCCATCGCCAAAGCCAAGGAAGAAATTGAACGCCGCGCAGCCGAACGGCATGCGGTAGAACAGCAGGAATATGAAGAAAAGTTGGCCGCCCGCAAAGATAAAGTCAAAAAAAGTGGCAAAAAACCAGGAGGCAGAGGACCTACGCCTCCCACTTCTGGCCCTTCCGGTAAGGACCAGGTGAATCTCACCGATCCAGAATCGCGAATTATGCCCAAAGGTAAAAATTTTAAGCAGGCGTATAACGGCCAGGCTGCTGTGGATGTCGACAGTTTGCTCATAGTTTCGGAGCGTATGACGCAACATGCCAACGATAAAGAAGAACTGGAGCCGATGTTGAAAAAACTGTCCGAACTTCCCGTAATTTTGGGTTCTGTGCGTAATCTTCTGGCGGATTCAGGATATTTCAGTGAGCGCAATGTCCGTGCTTGCCTGTCAAGTGGCATCGAACCATACATCGCGCCTGAGCGCACCCCGCATAATCAATCAGCGTTTAACCGTTTTATGGAACCGTTAGGCCCTTGTCCGGCAGTGGAGTTTGATCCGGTAGGAAATATGCGCCACAGGCTCAAGACAAAGGCCGGTAAATGCCTCTATGCGCTACGCAAAAATACTGTTGAACCGGTGTTCGGCATCCTGAAATCAATCCTCGGCCTGCGGCAACTCTCCATGAGGGGATTAAAATTCACGGCTTCGGAATGGAGTATTGCTTGTACAGCATGGAATATGAAAAGACTCCACGTTGTTATGCAAGGCAGGTAGCAGGATTGTATGAAAAAAAGAGGAGGTATGCTCAGCTATGCCAGACATACCCCACATTTATCTATAAGTTGAAAACTGGAGCACATAGGAAAAATGACTGCGAAATCGTCGCTCCGACAGGCTCCTAGTTATAAAAAATGGCATAATAGCTCGCGCTGAGAAACGACGCGAGTGCCATAAAAATTATAAGCATGCGACGGGCACGTCAAATATTGAGCCGCAACAGTCAGGTGGAATAACACGCGGCGCTGTTCTTGCAAAAAGACCTGTTCAAGGTGTATTCATTTTTTGAGGAGCGCTTTCCGCGAAATTGTCATGCGTATTGCCCAATACAAATCCGTGCCGATTATTCTGGGCATTGCCGGTCTTTATCTGGTAATGGCGCTTTTGGCCATGTCCGATGCCTGGCCCGCGCACGGTGCGGACATTCCGGCGCAGTATCAGCCCCGGCTGTCCATAGAAATTGTGGTGAAACCGTATTTCGATGAAAAAACCATTGCCGCCGGAGTAGATTTGGTCTGGCCGTCTATGGAAAAAGGAAACACGGCTCTTCAAGGCGAAAAAGCGGAGGCCGCGCGGCCCTCTGCCTCCCCGGATGGAGCGGAACCTTTGGTCGTGGGGGTAGATCTTGCCCGAACTGCTCCGCCCAGCGAGGCCTTATTGGCGGCGCATCCGCGCAACAGAACGATTCGTATCGCGGCGGTGGGCGATATTATGATGGGGAAGGAAGGAACCTTGCCTTCCGACGGCGGAGCCGGAATTTTTTCGGATGCCAAAGACCATTTTGCCGGTTGTGATGTCGTTTTCGGTAATCTGGAAGGGCCGCTTACAGATCGCGGCGTTCCCACAAAGACTTTTACTCCGGGACGTTCCTATCTGTTCCGCACTCCTCCTGAATATGCCGCGCACCTGAAAAACGCCGGGTTCACCATGCTTTCTCTGGCCAATAATCATATAAATGATTACGGCTGGGATGGGCACGCCCACACCATGAAGCTGCTGAATGAACTAGGCATAGGGCACACAGGGGCCATAGGACAGATCGCCGTGCAAAATGTGAACGGCACGCGCATAGCTGTTATCGGCCTGGCTCCCAATGCCGGTTGCCAGAACATAAACGACATACCGGCGGCTGTGGCTCTGGTGAAAAAGGCGGTCCAGGTTCCGGGCACTTTGGTGGTAGTGTCTTTTCACGGCGGGGCCGAAGGTGAGGCCGGGATGGATAGCGTTGACGAAGTTTCCACATACCTCGGCGAGAAGCGGGGCGATCTGCGAAGGCTTTCTCATGCGGTGATTGATGCCGGGGCCGATCTGGTTCTGGGGCACGGCCCGCATGTTCCCAGAGGGCTGGAAGTATACAAGAGCAGGTTGATTGCCTATTCTCTGGGCAACTTCGCCACCTGCGCCGGAATCAGCGTACAGGGCACATCCGGGCTTGCGCCTTTGCTGTTGGCGGATCTGCATCCCTCCGGAGAACTGGCGGACATGAAAATTGTAAGCTTCAGACAACGTTATAACCAGGGACCCAGGCTCGACCCCTATGACGAGGCCGCCCTGTCCATGCTTGCCCTGAGCAAGGAAATACTGGCCCCGGAATGGGCGGCCCGACTGCTGCTTCCCGGCAGCCGCAGTCCGGAGATGGCTTCGGCTGATACAAATTAAAGGAATAGAGCATGCGTATGTCAGCCGTCCATCTCGTGACGACATTATCCAGGTCTTTGTTTGTTCTGGCCGTTTGTGGCCTTTTCCTCCTCAGCCATTCCAATACGGAACCAGCATTTGCCGCGAGCCTGTCGGGCCAGGCCAGTGAAGTATTGCTTCGGGTCAATCAGGAGCGCAGCGCGGTCGGGCGGCGCACGTTGGTTCCGGATAGTCGTTTGATGCAATTTGCCCGGACGCGCGCCGAGGAACTCATCCAGAATTTCTCACATACCAGACCGGACGGGCGTGAGTGGTCGACCATATTTAGTGACAATAACTACAAGTTCAGTTCAATTTCTGAAAATATAGCCATGGGGCAGAGGTCCCCGAAAGAAGCTATGGCCAGCTGGATGAATTCGGATGGACACCGCAAGAACATTATGCAAGAAAAGGCGGATAAAATCGGCGTCGCAGTGTCCCGAATGCCGGATGGCACATTGTGCTGGGTGCAACTTTTCGCGAGATAAATGCTGTAAGTCCGGATCCTCCGTTTCATGCTCAAACCCTGAGCCTGTATCCAATATAATCCGAATATGCAGCCGTGCGTTGACATGCGCGGGCGATTTATGCCAATCTTTCCGCCTGTCAACGGGAAATGAATGATTTTATTGGTATGCAAGCCGCCGGTAGGCGTCAGCCACGGAGAGTAAAACGCATGAATATTCTTGTGATGTTGGTTATTTCAGTCATCATTTTCATTATCGGCGCCAATGTTTACGGGCGCATCGTGGCCAGGTGGCTGGGGGAAGACGTTTCCCGTCCCACCCCGGCGGAAACGGTTAATGACGGCAAAGATTATGTGCCCACGAAGTTCAGCATTTTGTTCGGGCATCATTTTTCGGCCATTGCCGGGGCCGGCCCCATTGTGGGCCCCACCGTGGCCATTTTGTTCGGGTATTTGCCGGTGTGGCTGTGGATTCTGGTTGGTTCGGTGCTGATCGGCGCGGTGCACGATTTTTCTTCGCTTTTTGTCAGCCTGCGCGAACGCGGGCGATCCATCGCGGAGGTAACTCGCGGCACTTTGGGCACGACAGGATTTTTCCTTTTTATATGCTTTGCCATTCTGCTGCTGGTTCTGGTCACATCGGCCTTTTTGTCCATGACCGTGCAGGCGCTCACCAGTACCGCGCCTCTGGAACTTCTGGGCCTGCCCGCCGATCAGACCCTGCTGCATACCAAGAATGTGGGCGGAGTTGTTCACGGGGTAATCGGCGGCATTGCCTCCACTTCTGTAATCGTAATTACGTTTTTTGCGCCGCTGCTCGGTTATTTCATTTATAAGCGCAATATGAACATCGCTCTGGGCTATGTTGTAGCCGCCATTGTGGCTTTCGGATCAATACAGATAGGCATGATGATGCCGGTAACGGCTGACCCCAAAATCTGGATGCTGATTCTGGCCGTATACGTTACCCTGGCTTCCGGCCTACCGGTATGGCTGATTCTGCATCCTCGCGATTTCATCAATGTGCAGATTCTCTATGTGGGCATCGCGGCTCTTTTCGCGGTGGTGATTGTGGGAGGCTTTCAGGGCATTACGGTGCAGGCCCCGGCCCTTGCAGTTGAGGCGGGCACCGCCAAGCTGAGCTACCTCTGGCCTTTTCTTTTTATTACCGTGGCTTGCGGGGCGGTATCCGGGTTCCACTCTCTGGTTTCCACCGGTACTACATCCAAGCAGTTGGCCAAAGAAGGGCAAGCCAGAAAAATCGGTTATAATGCCATGATTCTGGAAGGCGTTCTGGCTACGGTCACCGTGCTGGTGGTGTGCGCGGCCCTGCCGCAGGCCGACTATATGCGGCTGGTCTGGCCGGACCCGGGCATGGGCGGTTCCAACCCCATTCTGGCTTTTTCCCTGAGCATGGGGCTTATGCTGAATAAAACCCTGCACATTCCCACTCACTACGGCACAGTGTTCGGCATTCTGATGGTGGAAGGTTTTGTGGTTACCACGCTGGACGCGGCCGTGCGCCTGAACCGCTACCTCTTTGAGGAATTGTGGAATGTGCTGTTTAAGGGCAATGTTCCGGCACTTATGCGCACCACCACGTTCAACTCGCTTTTGTCCGTGCTGTTGATGCTGTGGCTGGCCTGGAACAATGCCTTTACCATGCTGTGGCCGCTTTTTGCCACCACCAACCAGTTGCTGGCCGCCCTGACTCTGCTGGCGGTTTCTTCCTGGCTGCTCAAGCGCCGCCGCCAGGCTTGGTTTACCATTGTGCCCGCCGTGTTCATGGTGTTTACAACCATTGCCGCACTGCTTCTGCTGCTGCAAAAGTTCATCGCTCAAATACAGGGCGGGGCCGTTTCCGGCCCTCTTACCCTGATGGTTATGGATGTTTTATGCCTTGGCCTGGCCATGGGCGTAGTTTATATGGCTGTGCAGAATTTCAGAAATATTCACAGAAAAGATGAATCCCCGGAAGCGAGCGGAGTGCGGAATAATCAATAAATTATCCATCGCAAAATGCTCTAAATAAAAACTTCCGGCTCTTTGCGGGCGCTGAATTTTTCCTGAAACATTTTTGTGGCGGCTTCGTACTGCGGGCCGCGAAAAGCCTGCGCGCCTTGCGGGCATACGCTCACGCAAGCCGCGCAGGCTATGCACAAATCGAAGTTTTTGGTTTTGGGGGCCTTGGATGGAATGGCTCCGACAGGGCATATTTCGGAGCAAGCTCCGCATTCCACGCATTTGTCGTCGGCCGTGGGCTTGAGAGCGCCGGGTTTTACCTCACGATAGGGGAAGTTACCTTTTACCTTAAGCTCGTAGCGCTGCCCAGAGGCGAATGATTCCAGACGATACAGACAATTGCGGGCAAAATCCGCAATGCGTTCCCTATCGGCCTCGTCGGGGCGGGCTTTGGCAATTTCGGGAAAAATGGCGTGCTGGGCAATGAAAGCTCCGGCCCCGATTACCACAAAGCCGTTTTTTTCCAGAATATCCTTCAGTTCCAGCAGGGCGTCTTCATACTCGCGGTTGCCGTAAGCCACAACGGCTATGGCCGGGGTGGACCCGCTCCCTTTTATATTGGCCAGGCGTTCGGCGGCCAAGGCCGGAATTCTGCCGCTGTAAACAGGCATGCCGGCTACAACAAGGTCTTTCGGGCCGAAGTGTTTTTCCTGAAGCGGAGCGGGTGAGGCCAGATTTATGGCTTCGTTTTTGCCCGAAAGCTGCGCGGTTATGGTTTCCACAATAGTTCTGGTGGTTCCGGTGGCGGTGAAGTAGATCTGGCTTATGGAATCGTAAAGCTTGGCGCCGGGATTATTGCTCATGTTAACCTCTATATTATTTTAAAATTCAATGCCTTTGGCGGCTTTAATACCTTTTGTCCAGGGGTGCTTGATTTCGCGCATTTCTGTTACCAGATCGGCCGCTTCCACCAGCCAGTCCGGGGCGTTGCGCCCGGAAAGAACCACATGAAAATTGTGTTTTCCGGCCAGTTCTATTACTTCTTCAATATTTTTTCTGGTCAAAAGCCCGCTATCCAAGGCGTATATAGATTCGTCGAGGACCAGCAGGTCGAGGCTGTCGTCCATGCGTTCTTTAGCCCAGTCCAAGGTGGCTTGGGCTGCTTGTTCCTGTTCCGCGCGTTCTTCTTCGTTGCGGAAAAAGCCCTTTCCGCCAGCGTAATAACAATCGCCAAGGATTGCGGCCATTTGTTTCTGCTCTCCGGCCTGATCCGCTCGCTTCATGAATTGGGCAAAAACAATTTTGAAACCCTGCCCCAGAGCCCGCATGGTCTGGCCCACGCAGGCTGAGGTTTTTCCTTTGCCGTTGCCGGTATAAATCAGGATCATTTCCACTTCCCCTCAATTTCATTTCCGCAGCTTGGGCATTTGCCGTCCGGAGAAAGGAGCTTTACGGAAAAGCCCTGTCTTGTGGCAAAAGGTTCGCCGCACGCGGGGCAGAAAGTGGTGTTTTCCCACCCCGCGTTGCCAATATAAACATAATTCAGCCCGGCGGCCAGGCCGATTTTATACGCTCTTTCAATGCTTTCCGCTGAAGTTGCCGGGTGATGGGCCATTTTATAGGCTCCGTGAAAGCGCGAAATGTGCCAGGGCACGCCCGGCCCCAGTTCTTTGCGGATGAAGGAGGCCAAATCGGCCAGCTCAGCCGGATCGTCATTGAGGCCGGGAATAAGCAGCGTGGTTACTTCAACCCAGTTGCCAGCCCTGACCATGGTTTTCAGATTGTCCAACACCGGGTTCAGCCTGGCATGGCAATATTTTTTATAAAAATTGTCGTTGAAGGCTTTGAGGTCGATATTGGCGGCGACAATATTCTGCGGCAGAGCGGCCAAGGCCTCGGCGCTCATGAAACCGTTGGAAACCAGCACACAGGGCATGTCCGCCGCTTCCAGGGCGGTGGCGCGCATGAGTTCGAAAAACACCGTGGGTTCGTTATAGGTAAACGATATGCTGGCCGCGCCCCGGCTTCTGGCGGCCGACACCAGGGCGGCCGGAGATGTTGCCTGACCGGCGATGTGCCCGGTTTCCGCCGGAAGACGCGAGATATCGTGATTCTGGCAGAAATCGCAGGCAAAGTTGCAGCCCACCGTGCCGAAGGAAAACGTTGTTGTGCCGGGCATGAAGTGATAGAGCGGCTTTTTTTCAATGGGATCAATGTTCACGGCGGCCACGCGGTCGCCCACAAGCGTGTGAAGCTCGCCGTCGATATTCGCGCGCACCGCGCATTTGCCTTTTTTTCCCTCAACAACAACGCAGCAATGGGCGCATAATCCGCAAAGCACGCTTTTATCGGCCCGTTTGGAAAACAGCTCGGCCAGCATAAACTTACCTCCTCGGGCGGCCAAAAGGCGCGGGCTGCCACGGCGGCGAAAGCGGCTGCGGATGAGCGGGCGTTGGCTGCGGCCATAATTTGGGCTGCGAGCCGGAGCCTGGCACCGGGTTGGGAGCCTGGTACGGTGGATTTGGTTGAGGTGGCCACGGCTTGGGATCCGGATACGGTGGACTTGGTTGAGGCGGCCATGGCTTGGGATTCGGATTGGGTTGAGGCGGCCACGGCTTGGGATTCGGTCCCGGCTTAGGCGGGTAAGGAGGCCTGGGGCCGGGACCCGGCTGCGGGCCGGGTTGCCATTGATTCGGGTTAACCTGCGGGTAAATATATAGAGGCGTATTTTGTTGTTGATTATTTTGGCGAGGGGCGATCACATCGGTAACCTTGTCACCGGTTTGCGGATCAGTATATACTCTGACCTGCCCAGGTTGCGAGCCGGGCTGCCACTGATTCTGGTTTCCCTGCGGATAAACATACGGAGACTGGTATTGTTGTTGATCATATTGGCGAGGGGCGATCACATCGGTGACCCTGTCACCGGTTTGCGGATCGGTATTTACCCTGACCTGCCCTCTGGTCGAGTTTATATAGTCTCCTCCAGATCCGCCTTGCGAATAAGACTGGGCATGCGCGGGTTTAGTGTCTATATCCTGCGGTAATACAAGCGCAAAAAAACCGAGCAGTACAGCCGCAGCCTTTGCGGTGGAGTCGCATTGCTTTATATGTTGCATAAAAAGCATATTTCACCTTCATTTGTTCTTGCGGTTCAGGGGGGAAAGCGCCTATTATCATCCTTCAAAATGAAAGCAAAGGAGCACAGCAAATGCCGTTTGGACGTTCCAAAGCATATACCGACGCGGGGGTGAACATCAGCGCCGGTTATGAACTCGTAAACCGCATCCGGGACAAGGTGGCCAAAACGCGTACGCCCGGCGTGGTATCTGAATTGGGCGGCTTTGGCGGTCTTTTTCGGCCGGACCTGGGGGGCATGGAAGCTCCCGTACTGGTGTCTTCAACTGACGGCGTCGGTACAAAGTTAAAGCTTGCTTTTGAATATAACAAGCATGACACTATAGGCATAGACCTTGTAGCCATGAGCGTCAACGATATTCTGGTACAGGGCGCACGCCCGCTGTTTTTTCTTGATTATTTCGCCACCGGCAAGCTGGACGTGGAAAAGGCCGAGCAGGTTATTGCCGGCATAGCCGAAGGCTGCTGCCAGGCCGGATGCGCCCTTTTAGGCGGAGAAACAGCGGAAATGCCCGATATGTATCGTGAAGGCGAATATGATCTGGCCGGTTTCTGCGTGGGCATAGTTGACAGCCACAAGATTGTGGACGGTTCCACCATACGTAAGGGAGACCGGCTGGTGGGTATAGCCTCGTCCGGGCTGCATTCCAACGGATATTCCTTGGCGCGCAAAATTCTGGCCGCCGAGAATCTTTCCGCCGACGATATTTTCCCCGGAACCGAACGCTCCGTGCGCGATGTGCTGCTCACCCCCACTATCATCTATGTGGATGCCGTGCGCCACCTTTTGCGCGATTTGGACATAAAGGGTATGGCCCACATCACCGGCGGCGGCATTTACGAAAATGTACCGCGCAGCCTGCCCACGCAGGTAGAGGCGCGTATCAATTTCGGCTCCTGGCAAATTAGCCCGGAATTTCAATGGCTCAAGGAAAAGGGTAATCTCGAATGGCGGGAAATGCTGCAGATTTTTAACTGCGGCATAGGCTATGTGCTGGTGGTGTCGCAAGATATTATCGATGAATTGATAGGGAGGCTCAGCGGCATGAACATGCGTGCCTACGACCTGGGGTCTGTCGAGATACGTCGAAATAAGGAAATTGAACAGGTCATTATAGAATTTTAAGGGCGTATTTTACCTTTGGCTTTGCTAGGGGTTGCCTCCAAATGCATCTTTTGTCCAATGGCTGCGTCATTTATCCGCCGCACTGCGCCGCATTGGATGTCGGCGGGCGAAGCCCGACCGACGCGGCTTGGCGGCTCAAAGGCGCGGCACGCCGCGCGACTGCCGTCGGCTTTAAGGCCTTTTTGCTCCGGTCGAGTACCATAAGACACTCGCTTCGCAAATAGGCCCGCTTTCCTTGCCCTTGAGTCAAAATCCGCTATTTGGAGACAGCCCCTAAAAGGCGTTCTTAAGCCGGTAGTTATTCCCCGAAGCGGAACCAGGAAGCTCCCAGCTGCTCCAGCCAAGCCTGATCGTGGCTGGCGGTGATCAGCGTTGCGCCGTTGCGCACGGCCTCACACACGGCTTCTTGGATGGCTGCGGCGCTTTTGTTGTCCAGATTTGAGGTGGGCTCGTCAAGAAGAAGGGCCAGGGGCTTAAGCACAAGCCTGGCGGCCAGGGCCACACGTTGCTTTTCACCACCGGAAAGCTCGCGCCACTGGCGGTTGATAAATTTTTCCGGCTCAAAACCCACCGCAGCCAGAGCTTCTTCAGCTTTTGGCCGCAAATTATCTCTTATTCCCCTCATGCGCAGCCCGAATACCACATTTTCAAATACCGAGCGTTTCAGAAGATATGGCTCCTGTAAAAGCAAAGTGGCTTCCAGGCGCGGGTTCACCCCGAGTGTGCCGTTGAATTTTATTCGTCCCTGATCCGGCTTGTCCAGAAAGGCCAGCAGGCGCAAAAACGTGCTCTTGCCGGAACCGTTGGGCCCCACCAAGGCCAGAGCGCTGCCGCGCTTGACGCTAAGCTCGGCGATATCCAGTACTTTGCGGCCGCTGTAGCCGTGGATGAGATTGGTAATTTCGTACAGCGCGTCTTCCGCCCGAGAGCCTGACTCGCGGTTGTCCGCTCTTTCCGAAGTTTTGATACGCGCAAATTTGTCTTCTGTGGCGTTCACGGCTTGCTCCTGGCTTTCAGAGCGGTCAAGGCCACGTTTACGGCAAAGGCCATGGCCAGCAGAACAATACCCAAGGCAATGCCCTGGGCGAATTCGCCCTTGCCTGTTTCAAGAGCTATGGCCGTGGTTATGGTACGGGTATGCCACTTGATGTTGCCGCCCAGCATCATGGCAATGCCAACTTCGGTTACCACTCGTCCGAAAGCGGCCACAGCCGTGAGCATTACTTCAAAGCGCAGTTCCCACATGGTGGCCAGGGCCAGTTGCCAACCTCCGGCCCCCAGAGTGGCCAGGGTTTGACGGCAGCGGATGTCGAGGCTTTCCACATTCTGCGCGGTAAGGGAGGTAATGATGGGGAGGGCCAGTATGGTCTGGCCTATGGCCATGCCTTCTATGGTAAAAAGCAGCCCCAGGTCGCCAAGAGGGCCCAGGCGGCAGATCATGGCGTAAACCAGGAGGCCGATCAAAACAGTGGGAAAGGCCAGCAGAGTGTCGGAAACAAGCCTGACAAAGCGCTTACCCGGAAAATTGAAATAGCCCAGGGCAAAGCCGCAGGGCAGGCCGATAAGCAGGGCCGCACCCATGGAAAGGCAGGTGGACTTGATCGTGATCATTACTGTGGAGAATGTTTCAGGATCAAGATTGATGAGGAGGAAGAAGGCGGTCTTGAGACCGTCAGCAAGAAAATCCATGGGCGCGGCTTTTAAATATTACTTCTTATCTGCGTTAGGGAAGAACAGCTGCTTGCCTTCAAGCTTGAATTCGGCAATGCGCTTCTGGGTTTTGGGGCTGGCCATCCATGCGGAATACTTGGCGGCCAGATCTTTATTGGCCTTGGGGCACTGAGCCGGATTGACCAGGATCACGCTGTACTGGTTGAAGAGCTTGTTGTCGCCTTCCACCACAATGGCGAGCTTGTTGGTGTCTTTATGTTGCCCGGCAAACTTAATCCAGGTGCCGCGATCGGTAAGGGCGTAACCGTTCTTTTCGGCGGCCATATTCAGAGTGGCCATCATGCCCTGACCGGCCTGCACATACCAGGGATCCTTGTCGGGCACGGCCAAGCCAACTTCTTTCCAGAGCTGCTGTTCGGTCTTGTGGGTACCCGAGTCGTCGCCGCGGCTGATGAAAGTTGCCTTGGCGGCGGAAATGCCCTTCAGGGCTTCGGCCGCATTTTTGCCCTTGATTTTGGCCGGATCACCGACAGGGCCGACTATAACAAAGTCATTGTACATGATCTGGCGGCGGTCGATGCCGTGCCCGGCTTCCACAAATTTTTTCTCGGCGCCGGGGGCATGCACCAGCAACACGTCGACGTCGCAATTTTCACCGTGTTTCAGGGCTTTTCCGGTGCCTACCGCCACCCATTTGAGGTCAATGCCGGTCTCGGCCTTGAAAAAAGGATTGAGATATTCAAGCAGGCCGGAATCTTGAGTGCTGGTGGTGGTGGCCATCATCAGCTCTTTTGCGGCGGCTTTTTTGTCGGCGGCCTGAGCCTGACCGGCGGCAAAAAGTAAAACAGCGGCAAACAGAACGACAAGTTTTTTCATGAAAGTTGCTCCTTATGGCATTTAAATTTGATGGTTTTTTGCCATATGTTTGGCAATATACATATACGTAACAACATATATTAAGGGCAGAGCAAAGGCAATGGGGATGAGATAATTTATCAGGCACGACGCGGGATTGGGTATTGGGACGGCATCAGTCGTAAGCGGAGACGTGTAAAACGAAAGTTTTGGAAGGGGAAGGGGAAGGGGAAGGGGAAGG
>JAVBLG010000105.1:0-4560 GCA_031553655.1 Desulfovibrionaceae bacterium
TTTTATAAACAACGGGGGCATGGGTTAATTTAATTTTTGCAAATGTTCCTTCCCCCCTTCCCCCGGACCCCCATCCCCTTTTCCTCAAAACTTTTATTTTGTGACATTTAGCTTATGAAATAAGCATGCTGGTATAAAGAAAACAAATACGGCTTGAGGCGGTACCGTTAAAGTACCATCCTCAAGCCGTATTTGTTTTTTCCTTACCGGGAAACAAAAATCAGCTTTTTTGCCTACTTTTCAGCGAGGCGTGCAGGCAGGAAAAATATTCCGCTTTTTATATCATGCTGCTGAAATTTGTATTGGCGTTTAAATTGGCGTTCATATTTGTATTCATATTTGTGTTCGTGTTCATATTCACGCTCGAAACCTTGCTGCCGATGGTCAGCGGGAATGAATCACGGTCGGCCGGTTCAAATTCAAACATGACGGCGGTGCCGAAGCAGGAGAAATACTTGCTGCCGTCCGGGTGGAAAGCCACGTTTTCACAGTAGCCGATAATGGCCTGCGCGCCCTTTTTCATGGCTCTGGCAGTCATGCCGAAAAAGGCCTCCTCAGAATCATAACCCCGGCAGCACACCAGGCCGAGCACTTTGGCAACCTTGCGTCCTTCAACTCCGTGGGTGGTGACCACAGGGAATTTGCCGGCCAAAAACAACTCTTTAACGCGGGCGTCAGGATCTTTCTTGGGAGTGTTTTTTTCGCCCTTTGTCTTGCTGTCTTTTTTTGAGCCGCCTAGAAGAAAAAGCATGGGAAGCCTCCTTGATGTTTCGGCCTTGGCCGTTCAGATGGTTCTCCTTATGCAATGTGCTTGCCAAAGTATTAAAAGCTAATTAAATTAACACTATATCGCTGTGATGTTGATTGTTTGGCTCTTAGGACGTCGTTATAATGACAATAAAAAAAGGGATAGGAAAGCTTTTCCCTATCCCTTTATGTGACGCATCGGAGGGACTGGTTGCGACGATTGGAATCACCTGTTTTTGTTTACCCAGGCGCGCAGTTTTTCCGCTTCGTTAATCAGGGCATGGTAGTCGAAACGGAGGAATTTGCCGTCGTGATACAGCACCTCGCCTTCCACCATGGTGAGGCGTGTTTCCATGCCTGTGCTGGCGTAAACCACATGCGAAACTGGGTTATACATGGGTTGAAAGTTGGGAGAATTAAGATCCAGAGCCGCAAGGTCGGCGGATTGTCCAACAGCCAGGCTGCCCAATTCGGGTTGGTGCATGGCTGCGGCGCCGCCCAGAGTGGCCATGTCCAGCGCCTCATTGGCGGGTACGGCCGTGGGGTCAAGGGCATGCCCCTTGTGCATGAGGGCGGCCAGGCGCATTTCCATGAAAATGTTCAGCATATTGTTGCTGGCCGCGCCATCGGTTCCCAGAGCCGCTTTAATGCCTTTGGCCCGCATTTTTCCAATGGGGGAAAAACCCGAGGCCAGTTTCATATTGGATGAAGGGTTGTGGGCCACCACGGCCTTGCCTTGGGCCAACATTGTCAAATCTTCGTCATTTACGTCCACAACGTGGGCCAGGGTGGAACGAATGCCCAGAAGCCCGCGCTCATGGGCCAGGGCCACGGGGCGTTTGCCCCACATTTGCAGCGATTGCGCGGTTTCACTAGGGGTTTCGGCCAGATGTATATGCAGGGGAATGCCCAGCTCTTCGGCCAGCTCGCGGCTTTGATCCAGAATTTCCGGCGTAGTGGTATATACGGAATGAGTATTCACCGCCACCTTGATGCGGGAGTGATTTTTATATTTGGCGGCATAAGCGCGGGTGAGTTCAAAACTTTGCGCCGCGCCGGAGCTGGCGCCAGAGGGGAAATTGAAAACAGCCTCGCCGCCCAGGCAGCGTATGCCGGCGGTTTCCGCCGCCTTGAACACGGCGTCTTCAAATAAATACATGTCAATGCATGATGTTGTGCCGGTGCGCAGCATTTCGGCGTAGCCCAGCATGGCCCCGGTTTCCACTATGGATGCGTCAATTTTTTGCTCCATGGGGAAAATATGCTTGGTGAGCCATTCCATAAGCGGCAAATCGTCGGCAAAGCCGCGCAGAAAGGTCATGGAGGCATGGGTGTGGGCATTGATCAGTCCCGGCAGAATCATCATTTTGCCCAGTTCCAGTTCTTCGCGTCCGGTCCAAGCCGGAGCCAGCACGGCGCGCGGGCCAATGGCGGCGATGCGCCCGGCATTTATGGCGATGGAACCATTCTTTATGATGGAACGGTTTTCATCCTGAGTGACTATGAGCTCGGCATGGACGAGCATGTCGCAGATTTTAGGGCTTTGGACCATTTTTGCTCTCACCTGCTAAAAGTTTTTGCGGTCGGCTACAGCGGCGGTGATAAGGGCTTCGGCCGCCAGCTTTCCGTCAACCGAGGCCTTCGCCCGCATTTTGCAAATATTCATTTTCTTGCGTAAATCGGAGCATTCCAGATCGAGGCGGTCGCCGGGCCTGACCGGGCGTCTGAATTTGACATCGTCAAGTCCGGTGAACAGGAAGACCTTGTCTCCGGTGTCGCCCATGTCGCTGGCGGCCAGCAGGCCCCCGGCCTGGGCCAGAGCTTCGAGAATAAGCACCCCCGGCATGATCGGCAGGTCGGGGAAATGGCCCTGGAAAAAGGGCTCGTTGAAGCTCACGTTCTTGTAGGCCTTGATATGCGAGCCGGGCAGGCATTCCACCACTCTGTCCACCAGCAGAAACGGATAGCGATGCGGCAGCAGCCGCATAATCTGCCCTATATCCATTTGAATAATTTTGTCTTCAGTCATTTGTCAGCTCCTTCGAGGAATGCTCAGTCCTGCATGGCAAAGTCTACCCGTATCTTGTATAGGCGCGAGGCGGGCAAATTCATAATCTCAATGCCGGTTTCAGCTGTTATTTCGTCAAGGGTGGCCGCCACATTGTCTTTTGACGGGCCGATGAGTGTGAACCATACATTGTATTTGTGCTTGCGCAGATAGTTGTGAGTTACGCCGGGCCGGGCGTTCACGGTTTTGATGAAGGCGTCAAGCTTGTCATCGGGCACTATTGCAGCACAAAGGGTAGAGTGAAAGCCAAGTTTGCCCGACTGAAAATTGGCTCCCATGCGCCTGATTATTTTGCGGCCCTTGAGCGCGCGCACTCGGGCCAGGGCTTCGGCTTCGGTGAGCCCCAGTCTTTCTCCCAGTTCCCGATAGGGGCGGCTCACCAGGGGAAAGTCGCTTTGGATTATATCGAGGAGCTTTTTATCCAAAATGTCCATTGGTCTTTTCCTTAAGCTGGTTTTTAGACTTGGCTGATTGCCCTGCGCCGCCCTTCAACGGCGGCTTGGGATCGAATTTTGTACGGCCGCTTTGCGGCCTAAGTTACGAACGCTACGCGTTCGGGGCTGCCCTATCCACGCACGGGCAGCCCCGAATATGAGCCTAAGAAGATGGCGACGCCATCTTCTTAGGCTCATATTCGCATAGCGGCTCCGGCCCCATGTGCCTGCCGTTCATGCTGTAGGCTCTGGCCCGACAGCCGCCGCAAACTTTGTGGTATTCGCACACTCCGCATTTGCCTTCGTATTCATCCTGATTGCGGAATTGCTTGAAAATTGATGATTCGCGCCAAATTTGCGGAAAAGGTGTTTCGCGTACATTGCCGCAGTTCAGTTCCAGGTAGCCGCAGGGCTGCACTTGTCCGGCGTGGCTGATAAAGCAGAAGCCTATGCCGCCAAGGCATCCTCTGGTCATGGCATCCATGCCAAAGGTATCGGGAGTTACCTTGATCCCTTCGGCGTGAGCGCGTTGGCGCATGATGCGGTAGTAATGAGGGGCGCAGGTAGCTTTAAGGTGCATGTTTGTAGTTTTACGAAAGTCATAGAGCCAGTGCAGAACGTCTTCGTACTCTCTGGCGCTGATTACCTGGTCGTTCAGTTCGGAGGCGCGGCCCATGGGCACCAGCAGAAATATATGCCACGCCGCCGCGCCAATGCTTTGGCACAGGTTGAATATCTGCTTAAAACTGCCGAGATTGTCTTTGGTTACCGTGGTATTGATTTGAAAAGGCATGCCCACGCTTTTGAGAAATTCGATGCCGCGCATGGAGGCATCGAAGGCTCCGGGCACGCCGCGAAAAGCGTCGTGGCTGGCCGCTTCCGCGCCGTCGATGGAGATGGAACAGCGTTGGATGCCGCTTTCCTTGATTTTGGCCGCGTTTTCAGCGGTGATCAGTGTTCCGTTGGGTGAAAACACACAACGCAACCCAAGGCCGGTGGCATGGCTAATCAGCTCATACACGTCGGGGCGCATCATGGGATCGCCCCCGGTGAAAATTATTATGGGACTGCCTACCTGCGGAAATGTATTTATAAGCTTTTTCGCCTCCGCTGTGGACAACTCTCCCGGATATGGCTCGGGGTGGGCTTCGGCCCGGCAGTGTTTGCAGGCCAGGTTGCAGGATCTTGTCACTTCCCAGGCAATGAGGCGGCAAGCTGGCGCGCCGCCCGCGAGGGTTCCATGGGGCATGCCCCCGGCCATCATTTTACTATGCGGATGTTCCATGTGAGAGCTCAAAAATAAAAGTTTTA
>JAVBLG010000091.1:0-67364 GCA_031553655.1 Desulfovibrionaceae bacterium
CTCCCCCTTCCAAAACTCTTGATTTCCTTCGGACAGAGATGTATTCTTTTAGCATACACAAGAATACAGTGCAGGTTATTGCAAATAAATCAGCGAAAGCCTGTAAGAACAACGCACAGGAGACGATTATGCAATCCGTAACTACAGTACGGTTTGAACCGGAAATTCGTGAGCGGCTTGACAAGATGGCCGAGCGTATGGATAGGCCCCGCGCCTGGCTCATTAAAGAGGCCGTTGCTCAATATCTTGAGCGCGAGTCGTGGTATTTGTCCGAGGTGCAGAAGGGAATGGATGATGTGGAGGCTGGTCGAGTGATCTGCCATGAAGAAGTGGCGGCGCGTTTGAAGGCCCGAGGCTTTGATGTCGCCTCTTGATTCCTCGCCTGTCAAATGGACGGAAAGCGCCTGGGAAGACTTGAACAGCATTGCTGATTATCTGCTTTCGGAGGGCGTTGTTTATGAAACGGCAAATGCTTTTTTAAAACGGATATTCAAAGCTCCGGAGCATCTTGCCGCATTCCCTGGAGCCGGCAAACCGGGAAGGTTGCCCGGCACCAGAGAGTGGCGCGTCAAGGGGGCGCCATACGCGCTTATTTACGTAATGCGTGACAGTAAAGTGCATATTTTGCGAGTGATACACGATAGACGCCGGTTTCCGGAGTAATTTCCGGCGGCGTAGAGCGTTGGTATTATTGCAGGCTGGAAAAATGAAAGTTTTGAAAGGATGGATGGGGGTTTGGGGGAAGGAAGGAAAAATTTTCCAAAATTTTTCCTTCCTTCCCCCAATATTTCTATTACTACTTCTTTTTTTTATATATTTTTATTACTATAATTTAGAAAAACCGCCGCTGTTTGACGGAGTGCCGTTTTCGACCAGGGTGGTTGACAGGCATGGGGGCTTGCTGCGCCTGGGGCTGACAGCGGATCAGAAATACCGCGTGTTCACTCCTTTGGAAGATACTGCTCCGGAACTGGTTGAGGCCACGTTGCTATATGAGGATAGGTTTTTTTATTGGCATCCGGGAGTGAACCCCGTTGCGTTGCTACGGGCCGCCTGGGGGACTTTTGTGACCGGAGGGCGGCGATTCGGGGCTTCCACCATTACCATGCAGGTGGCGCGACTGCGTTTTGGGCTCAATACTTCGACGATAGGGGGCAAGCTGCGCCAGATGAAACTGGCGCTGGCACTGGAGCGGCATTACGGAAAGCGTGAAATATTGGAAGCCTATTTCAATCTGGCTCCATACGGAGGCAATGTTGAGGGAGTAGGGGCGGCCGCGCTGGTTTACTTTCACAGCGAGGCCCGCAAGTTGACTTTGAGTGAAAGCCTGGCTCTGGTAGGGGTGCCGCAAAATCCTACTCGGCGCAATCCCCAAAAAGAATCTGAACGTGGCGCTTCGGAGCTGGCGGCGGCGCGGGCGCGCATTTCGGCCATCTGGCTGACGGAGCATCCTGAGGATGCGGGTAATGCTTTCTTTCATCATTTGCCGCTGACCGTGCACGGTCCGGCCGATTTGCCCTTTCTTGCGCCCCATGTGAGCATGGAGGGATTGGCGGCTGGGACGGAACATCAATATATTCTCACAACCATAGACCGACGCGCCCAGGAGCTGCTGGAAGGCCGCATTCGCGGTTTTGTAACCAGAGGGGCGCGCAGAGGTATAAAGAACGCTTGCGCCGTGCTTGTGCATTGGCCCGGCATGGAAATAAGGGCGCTGGCCGGTTCGGCTGATTTTGGCAATACAGCTATCCAGGGGCAGGTTGACGGCACCAGAGCCAGACGTTCGCCCGGCTCCACTTTGAAGCCTTTCATTTACGCTTTGGCTTTGGAGCAGGGGCTTATTCACCCGCGAACCTTGCTTTATGATGCTCCGCGAAGCTTTAAGGGCTATGAGCCCGAGAATTCCGACGGGCGTTTTCGTGGTCCGCTGACGGCACGCGACGCGCTGGTGGAAAGCCGTAATATTCCGGCCATCAATCTGGCCAATCAGTTGCGTAGTCCTGATTTATACGAATTTTTACGTGAGGCCCGCGTAGAGCTTACCCGCACCCGTAATGAATATGGTCTGGCCCTGGTGCTGGGTGGGGCGGAAGTGACCCCACGCGAACTGGCGGCACTTTATGGTGTGCTTGCCAATCGCGGGGTGTGGAATGCACCTATTTTGTTTCGTAATATAGAAAAAAAACTGCCGTCTGTCCATTTGCTGTCGCCTGAGGCGGCGGCTCTTGCTTTGGATATGCTCAGAGACAATGGTACGGCCCGGCGCGTTTCTTATATAGGCCTTAATACACCAAAATTGCCTGTTTATTTTAAAACGGGCACTTCCAACGGTTACCGCGACGCCTGGTCTGCCGGGATTTTCGGTCCCTATGTTCTGGTGACCTGGGTGGGCAATTTCGACGGCAAACCTAATATGGCCTTTGTGGGGGCCACGTCGGCGGCGGAGCTTTTTCTTGATGTGGCCGAGGCCTTCGGCACGGCCGAAAGATTGGAAGATACGGTCTTGAATCATATGGGCGAGCTTAATCTTGCCAAAATTCCGGTATGCGCCGACACCGGCGACATTGACGTTTCACTGTGCCCGGAAAAAGTGGCTTCCTGGTTCATACCAGGGGTATCGCCCATTGCCTCTTCGGGCATTTATCGGGAAATTATGATTGACGAAACCACCGGGCTACGGGCCTGTCCCGGCCGGGAAGGAAAAAGGGAAGCTTGGGCCTTCTGGCCTTCGGACTTGCGCAATATGTTTCGTGAGGCTGGGACGAGCAAAAAGCGGCCTCCGCCCTTTGGGGCGGATTGCGCGGATGAACGCGGCGGCGAAACTTTGGGACATGCCCCTGTAATTTTAAGCCCCAAAGATCGCCTGGTGTATCAGCGCGGGGCTGGTGATTCAGTACGAGTAGTCCTTCTGGCCAGGGCCGAGGCTGATGTGCGGGAGCTGTACTGGTTTTATGGCAAGACTTTCATAGGCCGGGCCGCGCCCGAAGAGCCTGTCTATTGGACTCCGCCCGGCGGGCGCGGAATAATACGGGTGAGCGACGACTTCGGGCGCATGGACAGCCGGGAGATCAGCGTAGAACTTATTCCGTGAGGATATTTTGCGAATGCCGGCCTTTGGCAATGTAAATAGCCAAAGTAAAAATACTCCGGGCTTAAATAAAAGTTTTTGGTAAAGGGGGATGGGGGTACGGGGGAAGGGGGGAACCCCTTTTTACCAAAAAGGGGTTCCCCCCTTCCCCCGTATTTCCCCAGTATTTACGTCACCTCTAGCATTTCTCGCATTTCATTCGCAAAACGCTCTATTTCTGGGGCGCTTATTTCGAGGTGTCTTTTTGGGTATCCTTGGGCGGGTTTACCGTAACTGAGGGCAAATCCGCGAACTTGGGTTGAAGCTTGTTCATTTCCTTCATCACGGCGTCGGTAACGTCAATGCCGGCGTCGGCGTCAAGCATAAGCTCGCGGTTCATAACGGCGGTATAACGCTTGTTAGCGGCGCGCCAGGTTTTGACGGCGCCGACAAGAAGATCATTAAGCATTTTCAGAACAGCCTGACGCTCCAGACCCATCTGGCGTTCCAGGGCCATAAACCCGTCGCGCAGGGCGGCCTGGGCTTCGGCGGTTTCTTCCTTGCCTTTGTAAAGCGCCTGGAGATCATCCATACCCTTTTGCAGCACCTGGCGTACCTTGGACAGATGTTCTTCACCGGCTTTGCCCGGAGTGGATTGAGAGAAAATACGCGCCGTGTCGACAACAACTATTCCTGATTGCGCGGAGGGAGAGGCGGCAAAGGCCGGGAGCGTAAGCGCACAGCTTATGAGCGTGAGGGTGGCGGCCATCAGAAATTTTTTCATTCTCAAGTTCCTTGTAGTTGAATTATAATATTTTTTTTAAAGTGCCTTTACCCAGTTACCTACCGTCTCCAGCAGCAAATTAGGATCAAGGGGCTTGGTTATATGTCCGTTCATTCCGGCATCAATGCTTTTTTTATAGTCGCCTTCCATGGCATTGGCCGTCATGGCGATAATGGGTATGGACGTCGCGTTTTCTTTACCGCTCTGGCGGATACGCCTGGTGGCTTCAAGACCGCCCATTTCCGGCATCTGTATATCCATGAAGATTAGATCGAAGTCCTTTTGTTCGAACATCTCCACGGCTTCTCTGCCGTTTTCGGCAACTTCAATTTCCAGGTCAAGCTGCCCCAAAATGTCCACAGCAATATTTTGATTGATGTCATTATCTTCGGCCAACAAAATATGCGCGCCGTGCACCTGCTCGCGCAGATACTTGATTCTGTCTTCACGGTGAACCGGCGCGGGCGGCGGCACATTGTCGTCAGTACCGGACAGAGCCTTGTAAATGGCTTCAAGCAGGGTGGAGGGCATAACCGGCTTGTTGAGGAAGTATCTCAACCCCAGGCTTTCGCCCTGTTGCAGGCAGTCATCATAATCATGGCCTGAAACCATCAAAATTTGCGGAGGGGTGATGATGTCCGGCCGTTCCAGAATAAGGCGCGCGGTTTGCAGCCCGTCAAGACCGGGCATTCTCCAGTCGAGCAACACCAGCTGGTAGGGGGCTTTCTGCACGGTGGCTTCGGCCAGTACCGTCAGTGCCTCTTCGCCGGAGCTTACCCCCAAAGGAAAAATATCGAAGGAGAGCAGTGTCTCTTCAAGTATTTCTCGGGCCATGGGGTTGTCATCAACAATAAGAACCCGCAATTGCCTGATATCAGGGCTTACTATTTGCCTGGGCATTTCGTCTTCGCCGGGCAGCCCCAGGCGCAGCAGCACATGGAAAGTGCTGCCCCGGCCCGGAGCGCTGACAACCCATATTTTGCCGCCCATCAACTCGGTCAGGCGTTTGCATATGGCCAGGCCAAGGCCTGTGCCGCCATATTTGCGGGTTATGGAACCGTCCGCCTGGGTGAAAGAGTTGAACAGTTTTCCGGACTGGTCTTCGGAAAGGCCTATGCCGGTATCGTCAACAGCAAAGTGCAGCACCATGCTTTTGTCGAGCATTTTTTCGTCGTCCAGCCCCCTGGTGTTGTCAGGGAAAATGGAAACCACAATTTGCCCTTCCGCCGTAAATTTTATGGCATTGCTGCACAAATTGTTCAAAATTTGGGAAATGCGCAAGCTGTCGCCAAAAAGATTTTCTGGTATTTCTGGTGAAATGCGGAACAGGAATTCCAATCCCTTTTGCGCCGCCCGGTAGGCGAACAGGTTTTCCAAATCCTTAAGTATGGTCGAAAGCGGGAACGGCCTGTACTCAATGGTCATTTTATTGGCTTCCATCTTGGAAAAATCCAGGATGTCGTCGATAATGCCCAGCAGATTGTCTGCTGCCCGCTGTATTTTTTCAAGGAAGTCAAACTGGCGAGTGGTCAGTTCCGTTTTTTTCAACAGATAGCTCAAGCCCATGATGGCGTTCATGGGCGTGCGTATTTCGTGGCTCATGCGGGCCAGGAAGTCGCCTTTGGTTCTGGTGGCTTCCTCGGCTTGTTCTTTGGCCAGCATCAATTCTTTTTCATAGCTTTTAATATCAGTTATGTCCACCAGCCAGCCCATAATGGCAGATTCGCCGTCATAGACAACCCAGGTGGCGGTGATGAGCATGCTGCGTATGCTGGTGTCGGGAGCGAACATTTGGGCATTATGATTGTAGATTATGCCATGCTTGCCCACATGGGAAATGATGATGTTTTTGTCTTCATCGTTGATGAACCCGCTGTCTATGGGTTCGCCTATGCCGCAGCGCACCAGTTTGATAAAGGCGGGGTTGGCAAAGCGCACAATATGGTCAATGCTGATTACAAAAACTCCGGCCGGCGCGCTGTCCAGAATGCGCTGCAACTGGGTGCGCTCCTTGTCCAGGGCGGTTTCGGATTTTTTGATTTCGCCCAGATCGCGGATTATAACCATGAGCGCCTCGCGGCCTCCGGCGGTTACCGGCGTAAGCGTAATTTCGCAGGGAACCGGCGTTCCGTCGTATGCGCGGAAGTGCCATTCAAAGCGTTCCAGCCCGTTCTCTCTGGCCAGGGCCGCGTGACGATCGGACTCTGTGACGCTAAGTTCGCCATTAGGTTGGAATTCGGGTAAAAAGCGCTGCCAGTCGTCGGCAAATTCCGATGCGGAATTTATTTTGAGCATTTGTCGACAACTTTCGCTGCAATCCACCAATTCCCGCCCGATGGTGATCATGTAAATGCCGGACGATGCCTTGTACAGGGCGTCCATGCGGTGCTGGAGTTCCCTTGCTTCGGTAACATCTTTGAAAAGCAGCGAAAAGCCTATGCGTAAGCCGTCTTTATGCACGGGAATGGTGAACAGCTCAGCTAGAAAACGCGCGCCGCCCTTGCGCTTCAGCCACATATCCACATGGTTGTTGCCTTCGAAATGGCCGCAAAGATCGCCCGGCAGTTCGTCTTCGTCATTTTTTTCGTCATGATGCCCGATGTCTTCGCAAATGCTGCTCCAGTTCATCCCCGAGAGCAGCTCGTCAGCGCTGTAGTCGAGTAGTTTGCAGGCGGCCGGGTTGGTAAAATTGATTTCTCCGGACGGAGTTACGCTTAAAAGCGCGTCGGGCATGGAATCGAGTAGCAGTTTCAGCTGCTGCTCCGCAACGATCAGTTCCTGATTGCGATCGCGTACAATATCTTCGAGTTCTTCGCGGTGTCTGGCCAAATCGCCGACCAGGGCCTGCAACACCCGCTCAAGCACCGACAGATCGTCGCTTTTGTCAAGAGCCGCTGGCGGAAGCTCATTTTCCTTCAAACCCTGACGGGCCAGGGTAATGCAGTTGCGCAAGGTTTTGCCCATGCTGCGGGTTGCCAGAAGTATGGCTATAAAAATGCAAAGGCAACTGACGGCATTAGCCGCTATGATACGGTCGCGGTTTTTGGCGGCCTGTTCCAGAACTCCGGACATGTCGGAAATAACAACCGTGCACCAGTGCAGATGGGGATTTTTTTCAAAGCTCAAAAGCTTGTCGCGGCCGTCGATCTGTATTTCCATGTTGCCGCTGTTGGCGCTCATTACCTTGGGCAGCCATCCGGAATAGAAATTCTCAGATATGTCTGATTCTTTCCCGGTGGAATTAAAAACAATTTTTCCTTCCTGATTTATCAACAAAACTTGGCTGTCCAGATCCGGGGGCACAAGTTCCTTGATGTCGTCCTTCAGGCTGGACAAGGGAACAAAAATGGCGAAAACCCCTGTAATGTCGCCACGTTCATTGCGTACCGGTTCGGCTATGGCATAAACGGGAACATTGATGTCAAGAGCCACAAAAGGGCCGTACAGTACTGATTCACCAGATATGGCCCGGCGGAAAAAATCGCGTTTGCTTCGATTGCTGGTGGCCTGAGGCAGCGAGCTGGCCACAATGTCGCCATGAGCATTGATTAATAGAAGATATACGTCGATTTTGGAAAAACTGTTGATCCTGTGCATGAGCGCAATTATTTTGTCATGAACGCTTTTTTTCCGCGTTTCGTCCAGATTTTCATTCAGGACTTCGCCCACGGGCAAAAGCTCGATATAGGACTGTAAAAGATTGCGGCTGGCCACTATTGAATTTTCAAGGTTGACGTCAACGCTGGATATGGTCACCGCGTCACGCTTCTGGGCTATCTGCCTCAAAGTGCGCTGCTGCATGGTGTATTCAAAAACAGCCGTGGCGGACATTCCCAGAAGGATGATCACAAAAATGGCAAGGAGAATACGTAAGCTGGTGCGCATATGTATTTAATACCACCGTCAGCGTAGTTCGCCAAGATCGTTTACTACCAGGTCGGGCCGACGGGAAAGCGTGGGCAAATCCTCGGCGCGGGCCTCGCCGCTGAGCACAAGAATAAACGAAATTCCGGCATTTTCCGCCAGAAGCTTGTCTGTTGACAGTCTGTCTCCGACCATTACCATACTTTCCTTGGAGTAACGGGCCAGCAGGGGGGCCAGCACGGCCGGATCGGGCTTGCCGAAAACATGATCGGGGCGGCGGCCGGTAGCGGCGGCGTAAAGGGCCATAAAGCTGCCGGCATCCGGCAGCGGGCCTTGCGGCGAAGGGCAAACCAAATCTGGATGGGTAGCCAGAAAGGCCACTTTTTCGTTTTGCAGCAAAAGGGCCGATTCCGCCAATTTTTTGTAGGTAAGCTCGGTGTCGTAGGCCAGAATTACGGCTTCGGCCTCGGTGGCGCTTTCTTCAAGCCCCGGCAGCCTGCGGTGCAGATCAGCACAAAAATCCCCATTACCAACCAGATAAACCTTGCGGATGCCGTTGGCGCGCAAATGATCAACCAATGGCGTGACCGGCGAGAGAAAATGCTCCGGTGTGGCCTCTATGCCCATGCCGTTGAGCTTCTTCACATAAGTGTCGGCCCCTTTGGAGGTATTATTGCTGAGGAAAAAAAAGTCCTTTTCGCGCCAATGGCGCTTTATGAAATCAACCGCCCCGGTTATGGGCCTGTCGCCCAGATACACGGTTCCGTCGAGATCGAGCACAAAGCAGCTTTTGTCCTTGAGCGCAAGAGCCATTATCGCTTCCTTTGCGGTTGTCTGGAATTATTTTCGAGGAGGCCAAGATTAACGCAAGCGCTGTTACAATACAACTGCGAAAAGGGAAAGTAAAATTCGACGTGGGCGAGAAAAAGTTCGAGGCCGGGATGAAAAGAGGGCATCTCCCGTGTGGAAGACGCCCTGAAGGATATATTCAACTTGTTTCCAGGGGCTATCTCCCCAATAACGCCACCGCCATGCGCGGCATATTGCAGGGCTGTACCAGATTGTCAACCGGGACCCGCGCTTGCAGCCTGGATCTCACAAACCTGACCATATCCATGGCTACATCCATGTCCGCCAACCGCGTGCGTGCGGCGGTGAGGTTTTCGGCCTGCATCTTCAACTGCAGCAGCGTGTCGCCAAGTCCGTTAAAAGTTTCTTCTCCGGCCCTAAGTTCCGTAATAACAGCCGCGTTGCGCGCCACAGCATTCTCTTCCGCCACGGCGCCGCCGCGTGCGCGACTTTCCGACAATCCCTCTTCCGGCTCGCTGAGCCTGGTATTGGTAATGATGAGCGACATATATTCCTCCCTGAACTCAGCCGCAGTTGATGCCACGGAGAAAAAAGGTCTGCCCGGCGCGCGCCTCCCTGCGCCACCGGTCATATTCACAAAAGATTATTTTCAGATGATCATGATGCGAATATTAAAGCGTCTTCGCTTTACCCTCTTTTCCTACTTGTCTGCTTTATCGGTTGACTATATAGAAGGCTTTAGGGGTGATTTGAAAATTATTTTATAAGGCATAAACATGATTGAAGGAAAATTTGCCTCGCTTCATCCTTTTTTGGAAGGCGGGGAAATAAACGGCCGCAAAATTGCCAACAAGAGTTTTTTGCTGGCGTTGCTGAAGGCCGATCCGTTTGAGGAGTATCATTTTTTTACTGGCGGAAAAAAAGAAATGCACGCCGCGCTGGAGCCATACGGCAGTCTTTCGGCCCTGGGGCGGGGAGCGGTAAAAATTATGGGGCGGCCCGAGCTTCCGTCATGTCTCCAAAGCAACCGCTATGCCGTTTGCCATTTTTCCGACCCTTTCACCGGAATGTCCGCCGCCATGGCGCTGCGCAACAGGCATTCCCGCCATCTTTTCCCCATTACCGCCACCAATCACACCATAAGTTATACGGAGTACCCCAAATCTTTTTTGGAGTTGTGCTGGGGCGGATGCTCCAGGCGCGACGCCATAGGGGCCAATTCCCGCGCGGCGGCCTCGGCCATGGAAGGCATATTTTCTTCTCTGCGCGTCTCATACCGTTTCGATTCCGTCGGATTTGGCGTTCCGAGGATCAACGTTGTGCCCATGGGAGTTTTTCCCGGCTATTTCGAAGAAAATAGCGCGGAGGCGCGTCGAAAGGGGCGGGCCGAGCTTGGTTGCGGAGAGGACACGATCGTTTTTTTACTCTTTGGGCGTATAACCGCGCAGGACAAAATGGACCCGTTACCTGTTCTGCGCGCCATGCGCCGCATAAGGTCCGAACGTCCGGATTTGCCCCTGATGCTGGTTGTTTCCGGTTTTTCGCTGCCGGGAGAAAATATGCCGGACTTTCTGCGGGCCGCCGCCGCCGGAGACAAGCTCAACGTCCAGGTACTGCCTTCGCCGTCAGGAGAAAAAAAGCGGGAGCTTTTCGCCGCCGCCGACGTGTTCGTTTCCCCTTCGGACAATATACAGGAAACTTTCGGGCTGTCCCTGCTTGAAGCCGGGGCGGCCGGACTGCCCTGCATCGCCTCGGATTGGGACGGGTATCGCGACATAGTGGAAGACGGCGTCACCGGTCTGCTGGTTCCTTCCGTAACTCAGGGCGATACCCCGGGGCTTGACGCCCTGGCCGGGGCCGTGTTTGATAACCAGCATCATTTCATGCGCGCGCAGCAAACCGCCGTGCTGGTGCCCGAGCTGGCCGGGGCCATGATGCGTCTGGCGTCCGACGCGGAGCTGCGCGCCCGTATGGGCCGGGCCGCCCTGGAGCGCGCGCGGACATTGTTTTCCTGGGAGGCGGTTGTAAAGTATTGGCTTGATCTATGGACTGAATTGGCGGAAGCAGCTATAAGTCCGGCGGAAGAAGAGCGTCTTAGGGCTGCGGTTCACCCCCTGGTCTTGCCCTATGGCCGCATTTTTGCAGCCTATGCTTCCGGATATCTCAAAAAAAATACTATGTTGCGCTGCTCGGAGCTGGGAGTCGCGGTGCGTTCACGGCGCTACCCCCTTGCCGGGTGCCTGCACTCCGGCATGGAGGTCGATCAGGATCTTGTTTTTCAACTGCTTACAGTGGCCCGCAGGGAAATAAACATTGAAGCTGTTGCCGAGCGTCTGAAGTTTGACGATGAAAAAGCTAATGCGCTTGTTTTATGGGCTGTAAAGCAGGATTTATTAGAAATTATATTATAATAAATAGATAAGTACGTATTGGTATTAAATTTGCTATAATATAACGCAAATACTACATAAGGTGTAAAGATTTTTCCCTGTATTCCGATACGCCATTATAATCGCTGCAAACAGCTTGGCATGCGATCGATACTGGCCGCGAGCGGCAACGGGCCGGCTTGCAGAAAAAAAAGGAAGGGCAATCCGCACGGCTCCTATCCGCTGCGGACGTAGTCAGTCGGCGGATAGAGCTGACTTTGGATTGAAACATGAGGTGCGGAAATGAAGAACCTGTCCCTGGCAATGAAAATGACTGTCGGCTTCGGCACGGTGCTGCTGCTCAGCGCGGCTCTGGGCATTTATCTGCTGATGTCTCTCAACAGAATAAATGACGATACCACTACTGTGGCTGACGTGCTGGTAATGGAAACCGACGGCTCTTCCGAGCTGGAAACCGCCGCCCGCGTGGCCCGACTGGCCGCTACTGAATTTATCAACAGCTATCAAGAGCAGGCCTTTTCGGCCTATCAGAGCGCATTTCGCGTTATTGAGGAAAAATACAGGGGCGCGGAAGAGTTTTCCCGCAAGTATCCCGGCCGCGCCAATCTCAGAACCCAGGTGGGTATACTTAAGGGCAATATAAGCGACTTTGGTTCGGGCATGACCCAGTTGCAAACCGCCACCAAAAATATGGCCACGCAGCGGGCTGTGTTTGGCAAGGCCGGAATTGACACCCTTAAGCAGATTGAAAACACGCTGAAGGTCCTTTCAGAGCTGCTGGACAAAGATATTAAGGCCGTGGACATGGACCGGGCCTCTATTTTGCGCCGTACCCACGCGGTGAGTCTTTTCAATGATCTTTACAATGAAATAGCCTATCTGCGTTACCAATTTTTGGCCGCTTTGGAAGTGAAGAGCCCCGAGCGCGCCAGAGAATCTCTGGCCAGGCTTGACGCGGCCGAAAAGATCGCCCAGGAAATAGAAGGTTATATTGTGGCTCCGGCCGTTGTTCAGGGCTTGGCCAAGGTCAAGGAAAACATTATTTCTTACCGCAAGTTCGCCAATGACTTTCTCAAGGAATTTGCCACGCTGCCCGGCTTGACCAGAAGGGCCATGGACGCCGCCGCCGCTGTGGCCGACACCAGCAAGAATCTGCTGGACTCCACCCTCCGAGACACCAGGGAAGCTTCGCAAGATGTGTCTAACCGGGCCGACGTGTCCGCCCGCAACGCCATGTACGGCACTATAATAGTGACCCTTATCGGCATTTTGCTCTCGATCCTGATCACCAAAACCATTACCGGGCCGCTCACCAAGAGTTTGGGCTTTGCTCAGGATGTGGCCGCCGGCAACCTTGACAGCAAGCTCGACATTGATTCCACCGATGAAGTCGGTCGCCTGGCCGACGCCCTGCGCACCATGGTTCGCAGTTTGAAGGAAAAGATCGCCGAAGCCAACGAAAAGAGTGAAAACGCCCGGGTTAAGGGTGAGGAAGCTCGTGTGGCCATGATGAGGGCCGAAGAAGCCCAGCGCGCCGCTGAGAGCGCCAAGCGCGACGGCATGCTTCAGGCCGCCTCCAAGCTCGAAGGCGTGGTGGAAGTAATTTCGTCCGCCGCCGAAGAACTTTCGGCCCAGATTGAACAGTCGGATCGCGGTGCGGCCGAGCAAAGCTCGCGCGTTAATGAAACCGCCGTTTCCATGGAACAGATGAACGCTTCGGTGCTGGAAGTGGCCAGAAACGCGGGCACAACCTCCGAAGTGTCCAACAATGCCCGTAAAAAGGCTGAAGAAGGCGCCGGAATCGTACGCAGCGTGGTCGCGGGCATTGCCGACGTGCAGAAGCAGTCTCTGGAACTCAAAGCCGACATGGGCGACCTTGGCAATCAGGCTGACAGTATCGGGCAAATCATGAACGTAATTTCCGATATCGCCGACCAGACCAACCTGCTCGCGCTTAACGCGGCCATTGAAGCCGCCAGAGCCGGAGAGGCCGGGCGCGGATTTGCCGTTGTTGCCGACGAAGTACGCAAGCTGGCTGAAAATACCATGAAGGCCACCCAGGAAGTGGGCTCGGCCATTCGCGGCATTCAGAACGGGGCCACCAAGAATATCAATAATGTGGAACGCTCCGTGAAGTCCATTGAAGACGCCACCAGCATGGCCCATAAGTCCGGGGAAGCTCTTATGGAAATTGTGAAGCTGGTTGAAAACGCCTCTGACCAGGTGCGAGGCATAGCCACCGCCGCCGAAGAGCAGAGCGCCGCCAGCGAGCAGGTTACCCACGCTGTGGAGCAGGTTCGCACCATATCCGCCGAAACTTCGCAAGCCATGGGCGAAGCGGCCAGAGCCGTGGCCGAACTTTCCACCCAGGCTCAAGTGCTCAGAAGGCTGGTTGAGGAATTGAAGCGTAGCTAGTAGTTATAATGATTGAATAAAATTTAGCGGGGAGGAATAATTTATTCTTCCCCGCTTTTTTGGTTAAAAAAACTTTCTTCCCTTCCAGGCAAAATCTTTTTATAGTCGTCGCGTTCAAATAAAATAAATACAATGCGGAACGCGCCACGTTTACATCATGCCATTTTTGCCCCAACCAAATTTTATGCCTATGTCCCGCGCCGAGATGGATCGTCTCGGCTGGCGCGAGCTGGATGTGCTTTTCATCACCGGCGACGCCTATGTGGATCACCCGGCCTTCGGCACAGCCTTGCTGGGTCGCTATCTTATTGCCAACGGATATAAAACCGGCATAATCGCCCAACCTTCCTGGGATAATTTTGAAGATATAAAAAAAATGGGTTGCCCGAGTCTTTTCGTGGGCGTGAGTGCCGGAGCGCTCGACTCCATGCTGGCTCACTACACCGCCTTTCGTAAAAAGCGTCACGACGATGCCTATACCCCCGGCGGCAAGGCCGGACGCCGTCCCAATCGAGCCGTAATTGTATACGCCAATATGGTGCGCCGGGTTTTTCCCGGCCTGCCTCTGGTCATTGGCGGCATTGAAGCCTCGCTCCGCCGGGCCAGCCATTATGACTTCTGGACGGATTCGCTGCGACGCTCTGTTATTTTTGACTCCCGCGCCGATTTGCTGGCCTATGGCATGGGCGAGCGCTCCACTCTGGAAATTGCCGAACGCCTGGAAAAAAAGTTGCCGGTCACGGGCATAGCGGGCACGGCGCATATAGGACGCCGGGAAGATCTTCCGGCGGACGCCCATTGCATCACCTTGCCCGCGCACGAGGAGATACTCGCCAACCCCCGTCTGCTTATGGACGCCACTCTGAAACTGGAACGGCAGGTGCATCTGGGCACGGCCCATGCTCTGCAAATGCACGGCGAGCGCTCGATAATATTCAATCCTCCAGCCGCCCCCCTTTCTGCCGAGGAAATGGATTCTCTTTACGCCCTGCCTTTCAGCCGCGAAGCCCACCCCTCCTATACCGACTTCATTCCGGCGCAAAATATGCTGAAAACCAGCATCACCAGCCATCGCGGCTGCGGCGGAGGCTGTTCTTTCTGCTCTCTGGCCCTGCATCAGGGGCGTCTTATCAGCTCCAGATCGGAAGAGTCCATTTTGCATGAAGTGGAATTTCTGGCCGAAACATGTAAAAAACCGGTGTCTATTTCCGACATAGGCGGCCCCACAGCCAATATGTGGCAGGGCGGGTGCGCTCTGCGCCGGGAAGTGGAGGGCGAGGAAGGCAGAAAGTCGCGCTGTCTGCGCCGTAGTTGCTGTTGGCCGGATGTTTGCCCGTCTTTTATGACCAGCCCCAAAAAACATGTGAGTATGCTGCGCAAGGCCGCTTCCATGGCCGATGTGGGGCAAGTGCGCATAGCCAGCGGCATACGCGCTGATCTGGCGGTGAAAGATCCGCAGTTTTGGGAGGTTTATGTGCGTGAATTTACCGGCGGGCAGCTCAAAATGGCCCCGGAGCACTGCAATGCCGAGGTGCTTGAGCTTATGCGCAAGCCCTCCATGAAAGTTTTTGAGCAGGCTCTGCGTGAATTTAAAGAGCACAGCCGGGCGGCGGGCCTGAAGCAATTTGTGATTCCTTACCTTATGAGCGCTTTTCCCGGCTGCACCGACGCCCACATGGCCGAATTGGGGCGCTGGCTGAAACGCCAGGGGTGGCGGCCGCAGCAGGTGCAATGCTTCACGCCCACGCCGGGTACGGTGGCTACCGCCATGTATTATGCCGGAATTGACGAAAAAGGACGTGAAATTTTTGTGGCCCGAAGAGATGCCGAAAGAATCAGGCAACATAAAATTATTACCCTGTCTTACTCTGGGCGTTCTGGACAGCAGAACTCCTAGACAGTGTTGTCGCGAGCGCTTTTTTGCTACCCGCGAACCTCCGGGCAAACGCGGTTTTAGAGCGTTTTGCGAATGAAATGAGCGAAATGCTCTGACGGCCCGTACGTTGTTAGGGCCGTCCGGACACAAAGTGTCCGTAACTTAGGCGGCGAAGCCGCCGTAATAATATGCTGTTCCGAGCCGCCGGTGAGAGGCGGCGCAGGGCAATCAGCCTTAATTCTTAAAAAACAGTTTCAGGTAATAGATAATTTAAAAAGCAAAATTCTATAATCTGGAAATGGGATGACATGGAAGGCAACGGCAATCATACTAATCTGAGGCCCATCGTTTTTTCAATATGCGCGGCGCAGTTTATTTTACCGTTCATGATGGCCGGGGTGAACGCGGTCTTGCCGCCTCTGGGGGCCAGCCTGGGAGCCAGCGCCCGCGAGCTGGGGTTGGTGGGCACCTTCTATGCCTTGGCCCTTTGTATTTTTCAGCTTTCTTCGGGGCGTATGGGCGATGTGTGGGGCCGCCGCCGTATTTTCCTGCTGGGCATGGGCATTTTCGCAGTGTGCAGCCTGGTGCAGGGTTTTATCAGTGACATAAAAGTATTTCTGGCCCTGCGCTTTGTTCAGGGCATGGGCGCGGCCCTCTTCAACGGAAGCGGGTTGGCCATTCTGGCCGGAGCAGCCCCCCTGGAAGTGCGTGGCCGCGTAATAGGCCTGAGCGGCACGGCCGTTTATGCGGGCATAGCCTGCGGCCCGCCTGTGGCCGGTTTTGTGGCCGGAACCTTCAACTGGCAATGGCTTTTTTGGGGCACGTCGGCGGCCGCGGCCGTCTGTTTCGCGCTTATGGCCCTTACCGTGCATGAGGAATGGCGGGTGGGCGAGGGCGAGCCCTACGATTTCAGAGGCTCGTTTATATACGCCGCCGCCATGGCCGCTCTGGTGATCGGGGCCACGGAACTACAGGACAGTTTGGCCCTGGGTTTTGTTCTCATTGGGGTTGGCGCGTTATTTATGGTTTTCTACGTGCTTGTGGAGCTGCGCACTAATTTTCCCCTGCTCGACGTGCGCCTTTTGGTCAACAACAAGGTTTTCGGCTTGTCTTCGCTGGCCGCGTTCATCAACTATAGCTCCACCTTTGGCATGCTTTTCTTTTTTAGCCTGTACCTCCAGGTTGCCAAGGGAATGAACGTGCGCGATGCCGGGCTGTTTTTGATTCTGCAATCGATAATTCAGGTGATTTTTACGCCCCTGGCTTCCCGCCTGGCCGAAAAATACACCTCGGAACGCGTCAGCGCCTTCGGTATAGCCCTGTGCGGCCTGGGGCTTTTGTCGGCCATTTTTATGGATGCTCAAAGCTCGCTCTGGTATATGGCCTGCGCCCAGGTAATGCTTGGTCTGGGCATCAGTTTTTTTGCCACGCCCAACACCACGGTAATGCTTGGCAGTGTTGATTCGCGCTATCTGGGCCAGGCTTCGGGCCTGGTAGGCGCGGTACGCACTGGAGGGGCAGTTTTCAATATGGCCATAATCACCATGACTCTGGGCTTTTTCCTGGGGCACGAGCCGGTTGGAGCGAATAACGTGCATCAGTTCATTCGCAGCATGCATTTCGACTTGGCCCTTTTTGGGGTTCTGAATTTGCTGGCGATAGGGTGCGCCATGGGGCGCGGCCGGATCAAATGAGCGGAACACGGCAGGGCATTTATGAGATTGCCCTGGTAACGCGGGTGTTTTTGTTGCCTCAGTAGCGCGTTTTTGTTATTATAAAAAGAAAAGTAATGAATTAGGGCTGGTTCCGCGTAGCCCAAGGAGTATGTTAAATGTCAGCAGAATTGACCAAGGCCCGCCAACAGTTGAGCCAGGTACGCACGTATTTGCGGCAGGACAGTCCGGTATCCGCGGCCCAGGCCTTGCAATCGGCTCTTGTGACCTTTATGAAAAATCCGCTGATCAAGTCCGAGCGGGATGAGCTCGAAAATCTCATTACCGATGCCTGCCATTACATAGGCGTTGATGAGACGGTGCGTAAGCATTTCGCCCTGGAGATCAGCTATACCCCGGGGCAGGAACGGGCTTTGCACGATGTGTTGCGCGATCTCATGGCGGAGCTGAGCAAGGTCACGCTTGACGACGCTCAGGAACGGGTGCGCATGTTGGAGCAAAGAAAGCATGACATGCTGGCCAGAGCCGGCCAGGAACTGTCTTCGGGGCAAATTAGCAAGGGCAAGCTGACCCTTAGCAATGTATGCAAGGATTTTCCCGATGACGCCGCTTTGCGCGGATCGGCCGGCGAACTGCTGATGAACGCCCAATGCTATGAAGAAGCTGTCGATTTCCTTTCGGCTGCCTTGGACATGAAACCGGACATGCTTCCTCTGTACAACACCATAGGCATAGGCCTGCGCAAGCTGAAACGCTTTGAAACGGCCGAAACCTACTTTTTGCGCGCTTCGCAATATTTACGCCATGACCCCAACCTGTATTTTAATATCGGGCGCCTGTATCTGGATTGGAAAAAATACGACAAGGCCATCAAGTCCGCGGAAATGGCCCTGAAGCTCGATTCCCAATTTGTCGAAGCCCAAAAGCTGCTTACATATGTTAAGAAGCTGAAGGATGAGCAGGGCGGAAAGCGCTAGACAAATGCGTCTTTTGTCCAATTGGCTTCGTTAAGTGGGCTTTTTTGCTCAAGTCGAGTACAGTAAGAAGTACACTTCTTTCGCAAACAAGCCCACTTTCCTCGCTCTTGGTCCAAAATCAGCATTTGTCTATAGTCCCGGAGAGGCGCGCCATGAGGCTATCTCTACCTCTGCCAGCTACTTGGATGCCCCATTTTGATCAGGCATAAGCACTGTGCTGCTCTGGCCCGACTGGGCCAGCCACGGTACGGCGGCCTTGGCCATTGCCGGCAGCAGGTAATCTATGCGGTTTACCGACCCTTTACTTTCCACAGATACGGCCCATAGAGGCGAGTGCGTGGTCTGCCCGGTATTTTTGAAAGCCTGCAATGTGAACGAACGTGTGTAGGTTGTGGTTTCGTCATAGGCGCGCGGCCAGCCGGTTGTATTGAAAGACGTGGGCGGTATGTAGAAAAATTGCCCTGGTGTGCTGTTTCCCCAGGCATATGATGTCGGCGTATAGGTAGTAACCGGGCCGCTGATGCCGTATGCCACCTCAATACGCACGTCGGCCGTACGTCCGGACTGGGCCGGGGTGTAGCCCAGTTTGGCCAGAGCAGGTTCGAGTTCGGCCTTTATTGGCGCAAGTTGCTGTTGCGCTTCAGGGGACATCTGCCGGGCCGGAACAAGCTCGTAACTTTGTCCGGATACGCTGTATCCAGGGTCGGTTACGGCGATGATGTCGGCATATTGGCGCGGCGCGCAACCGCCGAGCAGCACGACGCAAAATATTAATACGGCGCGGATGGCGGAAACACGCATGAGGGAACCTCCGTATTTGGCCTTAGTTTTTCTTTCGGCGAAATGCCGCTCAGGAGCAACGGAAGGCGTATAGCTACATGGTAGTGCGTATCAGGCCGATGTCAATGAGCATTTTGCGAATGTAAAAATTCAAAATTAAAGGCCCCGGGTTCAGCGCAAAAAAATGACGCAACCGGGGGCGAAAAAGTGTTTAATGGCTACACTGTCCGGCGCGAGCCTCAATCTGCCGCTGCAATATGCAACGCCCTTGGCTCCGCGCACAGGATTTGATGCGGTTAGTGCCAGGGGGGACTGCCCCCCTCACGCAAAACTTGCAGCGGCAGGCGATCCCAATACCATGTGGTGGCGATGGTTGGTTCTTCTTGCGACCAGTTTCCGGAGTTTTCAAAATACTCCAGCACCGCTTTTTCTTCTTTCAGCATGGACTGTGGATCGCGTAGAGCCTTCTCTCGAAAAATAATGGCCAGGCATTCGAAAACTGAAAAACAACTTTCATGGCTGTTGTCCGCTTCCGGAACGGCGGCAAAGAATTCTTTGACAAAAGGATTGTTGGTGTTGACGCAGGCATAACTGCGCGGATTTTCAATTAAACAGGCCAAGCCGGTGCGCAGCATCTTCTGCTCGGGCGTAGGATTTCTAATTTCATCCAGCATATTTCGCAACGACTCAAGCGTGGCCCTGTGTTTATGGAACGGCATTATCATAACCTCATAAATTAATAATCCGAAAATTTTATATTTAATATTCTATATAAGCTGCCGGTTGTCAACACCCTCACCCCCCTCCACCCCCTGGCAAAGCCGTGGACGTCAATGCAACTACGGAAAAATGCGCGATATATTTTTTGTGTGTACATTGCCGCAACCGCTTTTTGGAGGGGGCTATTTATCAATGCTTATTGCTTTGAGCCAGTCGGGCAGGGCCACTGGTTTTCCTGTTTCACCCACAACAGCGTGCTGGGTCATACCGGTAGCCCTCAGCAAGGACTTGTCCTCATTCCACACTTCGTATAAAAAACGCAAAGAGGCTCGGCCCCATTCGCTGATTCCGGTGCGGATCCAGATTATGTCATCGTAGCGGGAGGGGCTTTTATAACGGCAGGCAGCTTCTCTTACAGGCAGGAAAATACCCCGGCGCTCCACTTCCGTATAGCTCATGCCCCGCGTCCGGATGTAAGTGCTTCGGGCGCGCTCGAAAATGTGCAGGTATTCGGCATAGTATAAAACACCCATGGCATCAGTTTCGCCGTAAGACACGCGATGCTCATGCCATATGTCCACAGCGGGAAAGTCATGCATAGCAATTCTCCGAAGTTTTCATTCCGATTTGTTTTTGTAAAAGCCAGAACATTATTTTTATTTCTGGCCCTTGTTTCGGTCATGTTCGGGTGTACGGCTAAAACCGTGCCGCCTCCATCCGCCCAGGTGAAACAACAACCCGGGCCTTCGGCTTATGGTCCCCCGGTCGATTTCGAAAGCCGGGAAAGTTTCGTGCAAAATCTGCGTCCCGAAAGCATGGGGGTGCGGAGCTGGCGCGAACTAGCCCCCACATTGCGCAAAAGCTTGGCTTACGTCAACGCTAAACCACAGGACAACTATGCCATTAGGCGCGACGGTCTGGCCCTGACCTGGGGGCAGATGGCCTATACCTTGCGCAGTCTGGAAGGCGTTTTGCCGGCCCTGGACAAGGATCCGGATTTATTTTTGCGCAAATTCCGCTGGGTTCCCGTCGAGGGTGGCATCAAATATTCAGGATACTACGAACCCATGGTAAAGGCCAGCAGAACCGCCAAGCCCGGATACGCGCACCCTATCTACTGCAGACCGCCGGAATTGGAACAGGTTTTGAGAGGGGGGAAAAAATATCATGCTCGCAGGGAAATAGACGAAAACGGTCGTTTACGCGGCCGGGGTTTGGAAATGGCTTATGCCGCCGATCCCGTGGACGTGTTCTATCTTCAAATCCAGGGGTCCGGGCGGCTGGCCTTTGACGACGGGGAGTGCATTATTGTAAACTACGACGGGCAGAACGGGCACAAATACAAAAGTTCCGGTAAAATAATGCGCGAAAAGGGACTGCTGAACGAAGGACATATTTTTGAACAGCGCCAATGGTTCAAGGATAATCCCCATCGCGTGGCGGAAATATTGCACGAAGATCCCAGCTATGTTTTTTTTAAAGAAGGAACAAGCGGCCCTACCGGGGCTATCGGCAAGGTCATCGATCCTTGGATGAGTATTGCCACCGATCGGGGATTTATACCTCTTGGCTCCATTGTGGCCTATGGCGTGAATATTCCGGATCAGCGCCGAGGGGACATGCCGCTCAGGGCCATAGGTTTTTCCCAGGATGTGGGCGGAGCCATAAAGGAAAATCGCATTGATATTTTCTGTGGCAGCGATTTCAGAGGTGAATATGTGGCCAGCCACCTCGATGCCAAAGGTCCGGCCTGGGTGCTGGTGTCCAACGATGTGGCCGGAGAACGCCTGGTGGCGTCCGCCGACGATGGAGCGTACCGGGCTGAGTATCGCCCCGCCTCAACGGCGAGCTCCGGCGGTTCCGCCAAGGCTGACGTGAAGAAGCACAAGGAAGAAAAACGCGCGGTTGCCAAAACAGGCAAAGGCGGCAAAGCGAAGGGCGTGGCGGTTGCTTCCTCCAAATCCGGCAAGCAGACCAAGGCTGCGGCGGTTGCCCCCGCCAAGTCCGGCAAACAGTTAACGGTCGCGTCCGCGCCTTCGGCGGGTAAGCGCGCGGCTGCTGCCCAACCCACTCCTTCCAAGGGCGGCAAACAGGCTGTGGCAACGGTGGACAAGGCGGGCAAGCAAGGCAAACCCACCCCGGCCGGCAAGAGCGGCGGGGCCGCTCCCAAAGGCGGCAAGCCGTTAAAATCCGGCCCTGATGGTAAAATACGCAAGTAATTTATATAATTTTTTCTTGCCGGATAACGAAAAAATTTATTAGAGCATTTTGCTCATTTCATTAGTAAAACGCTAAGACCACACTGTGTAGTACGCGTTGGAATATATTGAAAAATGAACCGGTTTAAAACCGGCTGAAGGACAGTTCACATGCGCAGCAAAAAAATGACCCAGGGTTTGGAAAAAGCGCCGCATCGCTCTCTCTTGTTCGCGCTCGGCCTCACGCGTGAGGAAATATCGCGCCCCTTGATCGGCATTGTTAATGCGGCCAACGAGGTTGTGCCGGGGCACCTGCATCTCGATCGCATCGCCGAGGCGGTAAAGGCCGGGGTACGTCTGGCCGGAGGCACTCCTCTGGAATTTCCGGCCATTGCGGTTTGCGACGGTCTGGCCATGAACCATGAAGGCATGAAATTTTCTTTGCCCTCAAGGGAAATTATCGCCGATTCCATTGAAATAATGGCTACGGCCCACGCTTTCGACGCTCTGGTGCTCATTCCCAATTGCGACAAATGCACCCCGGCCATGCTTATGGCCATGCTGCGCCTCAATTTGCCGTCCATTCTGGTTTCAGGCGGCCCCATGGCCGCCGGTGAATTCGATGGCCAGAAGGCCGATTTAATCACTGTTTTTGAAGGTGTGGGCAAGGTTGGACGCGGGGTCATGTCCGCTCAAGATCTCGAGCGCCTCACCGAAAGCGCCTGCCCCGGCTGCGGCTCATGCGCGGGCATGTTCACGGCCAACTCTATGAACTGCATGGCCGAAACCATTGGTCTGGCTCTGCCCGGCAATGGAACCATCCCCGCAGTCAGCGCGGCCAGAATAAGGTTGGCCAAGCAGGCCGGAATGCGGGTTATGGAGCTGCTTGAAAAAAATATCCGCCCGCGCGACATCGTTACGGAAAAATCCGTGGGCAATGCCGTGGCAGTGGACATGGCACTGGGCTGTTCCACCAATACAGTGCTGCATCTTCCGGCCGTTTTCGGCGAAGCCGGGCTTGATCTCGACCTTGGCATTTTCGATCGGGTCAGCAATGTCACCCCCAATCTTTGCAAGCTGGCCCCGGCCGGAAGCCACCATATTGAAGACCTGCACCGCGCTGGGGGTATTCCGGCGGTTATGGTCGAACTGTCCCGCCAGGGATTGATTGACGGAGAAGCCACAACAGTAACCGGAAAAACCGTGGCGGAAAATCTCGCCGAAGTGCGAGTGCTGAATCGCGACGTAATCCGCCCGTTGGAAAACCCCTATTCCAAGCAGGGCGGCATTGCCATTCTCAAAGGCAATCTCGCCCCTGAGGGCGCGGTGGTCAAGCAGGCGGCCGTGGCCCCCGAAATGCTCAAGCGCACGGTAAAAGCCAGAGTGTTCAATTCCGAAGAGGAAGCCATGGCCGCAATTCTGGCCGGCAAAATCCAGAAGGGCGACGGCGTGGTTATTCGTTATGAAGGCCCGCGCGGCGGGCCGGGCATGCGCGAGATGCTTTCGCCCACAGCGGCCATTACCGGCAGCGGGCTTGGCAAAGACGTGGCCCTGCTTACCGACGGGCGCTTCTCGGGCGGCACCAATGGCGCGGCCATAGGCCATATATCGCCTGAAGCGGCTGATGGCGGGCTGATTGGTCTGATCGAGGAAGGTGACGATATTCTCATCGACATCCCTGAGCGCGTGCTGCAATTAAATGTTGCGGATGACATTCTGGAAAAAAGGCGCAGCGCCTATGTGGCCCCGGAAAAATTGGTGTCTTCAGCCTTTTTGCGGCGCTATGCCCGCCAGGTGCGCTCCGCTTCATCCGGCGCTAGATATAAGAATGATTAGGGCATGTTGCGAACGTAGTGAGCAATTGCCCGGACGGCCCGTGCGTTGTTAGGGCCATCCCATCACGGAGCATCCGTAACGTAGGCGGGAGCATTAGCGACCGCCGTACAAAATTCGATGCCGAGCCGCCGTTGAAGGGCGGCACAGGCCAACAAGACTCAGGGCAAAAACCACGCTTGCAGAGAAATTTATATGAAAATAAAGATAAACGGGGAAGAAACAACAACCGCCGAAGGGCTTTCCCTTTTGGATTTGCTCGCGGAGCAGGGGTTCAAGCCCGAATCCGTGGTGGTGGAATTGAATGCAGTTGTTGTGGAACGCGATTTCGCTGCTGTCACCCTTAAGGATGGTGACAGTCTGGAAGTTTTGCATTTTGTTGGAGGCGGCTAAAATGGCTGATGATTTTGTTTTGGGTGGGGCGACCCTGAAGAGCCGCCTTTTTATTGGTACGGGAAAATATGGGGCGGACGCGCTTATCCCCTCCGTGGCCGAGGCTTCCGGGGCCGAAGTGATTACCGTGGCCCTGCGCCGTGTTGAGAAGAGCGGGCAGGGTGTAATGGGGCATATTCCCAAACACATGCGGCTTTTGCCCAACACCTCCGGGGCGCGCAACGCCGACGAGGCCGTACGTCTGGCCAGGCTTGCCAAGGCCGCCGGTTGCGGTAACTGGATAAAAATAGAAGTGATTTCCGACAACAAGCACTTGCTGCCCGATGGCTATGAAACTGCCAAGGCCACGGAAATTCTGGCCAAAGAAGGTTTTGTGGTGCTGCCCTACATGAACCCTGATCTCTACGTGGCCCGCGCCTTGCGCGATGCCGGGGCGGCGGCGATAATGCCTCTCGGCTCGCCCATAGGCAGCAATAGAGGCTTACGCACAAAAGAGATGATTGGCATTCTGATCGAAGAATTCGATCTGCCCATAATTGTGGACGCCGGTATCGGGCGGCCCTCGGAAGCTTGCAAAGCCATGGAAATGGGGGCCGCCGCCTGTTTGGTCAATACGGCCATAGCCAGCGCTTCCGATCCCATAGCCATGGCCGCGGCTTTCAAGGCTGCCATAGAGGCCGGGCGTACAGCCTGGCTGGCCGGGCTGGGGCCGCAAAGCAGCGGTGAGGCCAGTGCTTCGTCGCCGTTGACCGGATTCTTGGGGGGGAGATAGTTTTTGGGGGAAGAAAGGGAAAATTTTTCAAAATTTTCCCTTTCTTCCCCCAAGTTCCCAATAAACTAAATACGCCGGAGGCCAATCCGTAATGAGCAACCGACTTCAATACCGCGAACATCTGCTTTCTATTTTTGACACGGCCGTGCGGGCGGTGGCCCCTGACGGGGCGCTTATGCGCAATATGCGCCTGGAAGGAGACAAACTGTACGCCGGGGAGCGTGTTTACGATCTGGCGAAATTCAAACGCATCTTCGTGTTGGGCGGCGGCAAAGGGGCCGCGCCCATGGCCAAGGCCATAGAAGAACTTTTTGGCGAGCGACTGGCCGACGGAATGGTGGTGGTCAAATATGATCACACCCTGCCGCTGAAACATATTGGGCTTATGGAAGCCTCGCACCCGGTACCAGACGCTTCCGGTGAAAAGGCGGCCGCAAAAATTTTGGAAATGGCGCAACAGGCCGGAGAGGGTGACCTTGTCATCTGCGTGTTCACTGGCGGGGCCAGCGCTCTCACTCCGGCCCCGGCCGAGGGCATTACCCTGGAAGACATACAGAAAACAACTTCGGCGCTTCTGTCCTGCGGAGCCACCATCCATGAGCTTAATGCCGTGCGCAAGCATCTTGGCCGCTTCGGAGGCGGCATGCTGGCCAAGGCGGCCTATCCGGCTGAAGTTTTGTCGCTGATCGTCTCCGACGTGATAGGAGACGATTTGAGCGTAATTGCTTCCGGCCCCACCGCGCCCGATCCGTCCAGCTTTGCCGATTGCGATGAAATCATAAAACGTTTTGGTATAGCTGACAAACTGCCCCTGGCCGTAGCCAAACGCCTTGCCGATGGGCTGAAAGGGCTTGTTGACGAAACGCCTAAGCCGGGCGATCCCCTTTTCGCCAAAGTTCACAATATTTTGGCGGCCACCAATCACCAGGCCCTTGAGGCGGCCTGGAAAAAAGCCGAAGAATTTGGCTATGCGCCACGCATTATTACGGAAAAAATGATGGGCGAGGCCCGTGAGCAAGCCGAAGCGTTGATCTCCGAGGCCCGCGCGGCCTGCGGAAAGCCTGCGTCCGGTTCTGCCCCGCTGTGCCTGTTGGCCGGGGGCGAAACCACGGTGAGCATTCGCGGTAAGGGCAAGGGCGGCCGCAATCAGGAAATGGCCCTGAAAGCCGCTTTGTGCCTGGAAGGCGACAGCCGAATCTGCGGCCTCTTCGCCGGTACCGATGGAACCGACGGCCCCACGGACGCCGCGGGAGGCTTTGCCTTTGCCGATTCTGTGGCGCTGATGAAGCCCATCGGTGACCCCAATGCCTATTTAGACGACAATAACAGTTACGTCATTTTAAAAGGTGGCGGCGATCTTCTGATCACCGGCCCCACCTTGACCAATGTGATGGATTTAGCAATTATTCTGGTAAATAAATAATTTTTTATTGGGGGATAGGGAAGAAAAATTTTGAAAACCCGTTCGTGCTGAGTGAAGCGAAGCCGAACTCGTCCATAAAGATCCTTCCCTTCCCCCATCTTTCCTTATATAGTATTACTCTTCCGGTACTCGGCTGGAATAAAAAGGATTTTTTGACGCAGCCGGGAACGAAAAAGTGCTCGTGACGACTCTGCCTATGGCGCTTCTTCCTTTATAGGCAAATTAACCACAGCCGCCAGAAGGGCCAGCGCCACGTCTATATACCATACCCACAAAAAGCTGCCGTAATGCTGCATGGCCAGCCCGCCCAGCCAGGCCCCCAGAAATGCCCCCACCTGATGGGTAAGCAGAGTCAGACCGAACAGGGTGGACAAATAGCGCAGGCCAAACAGTTTGCCGACTATTCCGGCCGTGGGCGGCACCGTGGCCAACCAGGTAAATCCGGTGGCGGCGGCGAAAATGTAAAAGGTAAGCGGCGTTTTGGGCGCCATCAGATAGGCGAAAATCATTGCCGCCCGACTGGCATAGAGCACCGCCAAAATATATTTCATGCGAAAATGTTTGCCCAACATCCCAGCCCCGATGCTCCCCGCGATATTGCACAGTCCGATTATGGAAAGCGACGCGGCGGACACTGTGGCGGAATGCCCGCAAAGAGCTACTTCCCCCGGAAGATGGGTGGTCAGAAAAGCTACATGAAAGCCGCAGGTGAAAAAACCGGCATGCAGCAAAATGTAACTGCGATCACGCATAGCGGTGCGTAATTGATCGCGTAGTCCCTCCTTGGCCATGATCGGGGAATCTGGAACCGCAACAGGCGAATCGGTTGTTTTGCTTGAACACAGCTTACGCCCAAGGGGAATGGAGGCCAAACCGCAAAGGCCTAGCATTGCCAACGCGCTGAAATGGCCCCACATATTCATAAAAAATTGCACTATGGGGGCAAAAGCGAACTGTCCTACGGAGCCTCCGGCATTGATTATACCACTGGCCATGGAACGATTCTCCGGGGGCAGGCGTTTGGCGGTAATGCCGAAAAGCACCGAAAAACTCCCGGCCGCCGCTCCGGCCGGAGACAATATGCCCAAAGTAAACGTAAGTAACCATACATTGTTGGCCCATATGGTGCCGACCTGCCCGGCCACTATCAGCAATGCCCCAAAGACCAGTACGGTGAAAGCATTTTTTTTGTCGGCATAGGCTCCGAAAATAGGCTGAAAAACTCCCCACAACAGCTGGCCAATGGCTAAGGCCAAGCTCACCTCAACAATATCCATGTTGGTGGAGTTGGTTATGGGATGCACAAAAAGCCCCACAGTCTGGCGTATGCCCATGGTAATCATCAGAATGGCCCCGGCTAGAGCTACAACCACCCAAGTTCCCGCGGCTGAAGCGGTTGGGGTGAGATAGTTTATTTTAGGCATGCAATCCTCCATAAAATATGTGTATATGCACATATAGGATGCAAACCTGTTAGTCAAGCGTCCGTGTTTATGTAACACCCATTTTATGACCTTCATTGCCTGGAAAATTCAAGCTGACCTATTGCCAATAAGGATTGCCAAAGGATACGCGTCTGGGTTAATTTGATTTTTGAAGCGTTTCAATCCACAGCCAGCTCCATCCGCCGACTGACTTCGTCCGCGGCGAATAGGAACCGTGCGGATTGCCCCTCCCCGAAGGGGGGGATTTCTTCGACGTCGTCGTTTTGTCAATCAATTTTTCCCCCTGAAGGGGGAGGTTTCAGACCATAAAGGAAATTCTGATGAAATTTGGCAAGTTGGTTATCTTTGCTCTGATGTCCGCGCTGTCGGCCATGCCCTGTGCGGCTTTGGCCAAAGACGGGGAATTGGAATGCGTGACCACGGAGTGGAAACTGTTGGGTAAAAATCACGCGGTCTGCGTTTACGCCTTCAGCGATCCGGATATACCGGGCGTGAGCTGCTATATAAGCCAGGCCAAAACCGGAGGCATTTCCGGAACAGTGGGACTGGCCGAAGACCCTTCCAACTTCGATCTGTCTTGCGTGAGAAGCGGTCCTATCGATATTCCGGCCAAACTGCCGCGTAAAGATAACGTTTTCAAGGAATCCACCAATATATTCTTCAAGGCTACCAGGGTTACCAGAATATGGGACGCTGAACGCTCCAACCTGATTTACCTGGCTGTGAGCCGCCATTTGATAGCCGGTTCGCCCTTTAACTCGGTGTCGGTTGTGCCTGTAAAATAATATTTGAAATTTTTTTTACAAAACGCTGTACATTCTTTTTGTTTTGATATAGATTGCCTTTCGGTTCTTCGGTGAAAAACGAAGGCAACAAAAGAATACGTCCTCATCGTCTAGCCTGGCCCAGGACAACGGCCTTTCACGCCGTCGACGGGGGTTCAAATCCCCCTGAGGACGCCATTAAAATCATGGACTTGGAGTAAAATCCAAGTCCTTTTTTCGTAGTGGGGCAAATTTGCCCCACGCTCTGCCCCACAGATTTGGAAAATAAAAAAATTAGCATATACTCAGCAAAATTGGTTGCAAGATATCGTGAAGGACAAAGTATATCCAACCCATCTATACTCAGCGTCCTAAAGTTTTTTCAGACAATTGCCGTTACACGCCAGTGCCGTACGGATGTGCCCAAAAATACATGAAATTGCTTAGGACGCTGAGTATAACTAGACCGTTTTATACAAAAAAGTTATTTTGTCTATGAAAAAAGATAATGGTACATTTTCTGATAGTGCTCGTTATTCAATAGCATGTAGTTTCTCGTATATGTGCAATATTAATCAGTATAAACTTCTTAAAAAATGCTCAAATAAAAAAGATTTAGCAGAATGGAACACATGGAGAGAAAATAATCCGCACGAGGAAGTTTATCTGCAGGGTGCAGATTTAGAGAATTTTTATTTATATAAAGCAAACTTACAAGATGCTAAGCTCCAGCAGGCAAATTGTTCTGGAGCTGAATTTCATTTTGCTAATTGTAAAAATTCAAATTTTTCTATATCGAATTGCTATGGAGCTGACTTTGAATGTGCGGATTGTCAAGGAGCTCACTTCCGCCATGCGGATTGCCGCGATGCTGTATTTTGGGGGACAAATTGTAGGAATGCAAAATTTCTAGATGCAGATTGTAGTGATGCAAAATTTCTTGCATCTGATTGTCGAGGAGTCGAATTTTTTAATACTGGCTTACAGAATACAGATTTGCGTAATGTAGTATTTGATAATTCTACACAGTTTATAGGATGTAATATAAATAATGACACAGATTGCTCAAATAGCAGTCTATCTACTATTATTATAGACCAAGGAACGCGCTCAAAATTAGAACAAAATATTAGACGGAACAGCTGGAATGAATGGTATTCATCTCAAAAAAAATTTCACAATAAAATAGTTACACTGCCAATTCGTTTTTTCTGGCTCATATCAGACTATGGGTGTAGCACAAAGAGAATACTTGTTTGGTTTACTTTTTTTATTTTTTTATTTTCTTGTATATATACACTTTTTCCAAATATACTTGCCCTTAACGGGAAGCAGCTTGAGGGTGCAAATTTTTGGCAAATGCTAGCATTTTCTGCCTCCACGATGGTCACGTTAGGGTTCAGTAATATTAATGTTGCCATAACGGAACAGGGACCAAGCAACTGGGGAATGCTTATCGTAACGCTCAATCTCATGGTAGGATATTTTATGTTGGCAGTACTTGTCACCAGGTTGAGCATACTTTTTCAAACCATGGGGCCTGGGCATGTGTCTCTTGACAGATAAAGTGCTTATTTTATTTGTTTTGTATTGATGAAATTGTAACTGCTTCTTGACTCTCACCGTATTCTATGCTTTTATTCTACAGGTGCTAGAAACACCACTATCCATCAGCGGTTCCCACCACGTAAGTTTGTGGGATTTATCGCGCCTGGTTTCAGGCGTGGTTTATGCGTGCTTTCTCCGGGAGTGGGCGAAATGCAATACCGGCCTGCCGGAAAATAGCCCGCTGTCTGATGGCAGTTTCTAGCTCCCGGAGCTTTTCATTTTGGAGGCTCCCCATAGAAAAAACCATCAGGAGTTTACCATGCCCAATGCTTTCGAGAAAAAAGCTGGCTTTCCCTCGTCAACACCGTCAAGTCTAATTCCCCAACCAGAGAGCCTTACTGACGTAGCCGTCATGCTTCGCGAAGCGGCGGAAGCCCTGAGCCGCTTCGGTGCTACACATGAAAGGACGAATTCGGGCGATTCTACCTCCAGCGCTGAAGAGTGCGAATCCTGCCCCCTTGAAGACGGCTACAAGCGCGGTGAGTTTCACGCGGAGATGCGTTGCTTTCATGTGCCGAGTAATATCGTGGAGCGTGAATACGAACTGCTGCGTCAGCACAAACTGGAAGACTTTTGTAGTTTGGTGAACATGATTTATGAAGACTTGCTCACCACGGTCATGCTGATGCAGCGCATTGACGACGGGGCGGACTTTACCGGTTTTGAACTGCATCTGATAAGCGAAAATCTGTCTCGTCCTTTGAAAATCCTTAATATTTTATGCTCACAGCTTGCCGATTTTGAGCTGGTGGAAAAGACTGCCGTCCCGGCATAGTTCTTTTATTTGATTTCATAAAGCCCCCGAAGCTTGCCCCGGCCCTGCAATTGAGGCGCGGGCGGGCAAGTGCCGGGGGCTTTTTATCCTGGTAATCGGATGGTAAAAATTGTCTTTTGAATGGAGGGGGGATTACTGTTATCTGCCCCTCCCCGACCTGACAGCGAGATGCCGCACATTTGCTTGCGCTACTTGCCGCTCAATAAACCGTTCAAACGCGACAACAGCGGCTCCAAGCTCCTGTATACAGCGCTCAAGCCTTGCAATTGCCGTTGATATTCCTGTTGTTGGCCGGTCATCTGCTTTATTTGAGCTTGTAATTCTTTCAACGTATCGCCCTGGCTCACCAAGGCGTGTTGTTGCCGGTTCAAACTTTGGTCGTGATTGGCCAGTGTGGCCGTTATTTCCCCTTCCATCCTGAGAAGCGTATTTTTGAGCGTGCGTTCCAGCTCGGTCATTTTGAGTTACTCCAATTTGAGAGCTTTGCGGTTGCCAGATGTGTAATTCGTTGTGGATATTGTTGTTTTCGGAGGTAGAACTATGAAGCGCCCGTCCTTTGTTTCCGTGAATTCCAGCCCCCAAGTCTTGCCTTTCATCTCCATCAATGTTTTTTCCAGGGCTGTTTTGTAGGCCGTCATATTGGCAATTTCCGCTTGCAGCTCCATGAATTTGCCGCTCGCCCAGCGCATCACGCCCCAACCGGCCAGGGCCGCTCCAGAGAAAATGGCCAGGGTCAGAAAGAAACCTTGCAGGCATTTCTTCCCGAACATCCAGTTCAGTATCCGGCATTGCTCGTCTATGTTCCTCTGCAAATTCGATAGCCGTTCTTTGGTAGCGGCTTCTGTTATACTGAGAGCGTTTTGCAATGACGCGCTCAAGCTCTCCTGCAAGGCGTTGAATTGCTGCCGGGTCATGGTCTCTATTTCCTGTCTCTCCTGTTCGGCTTTGGCCCTGAGCCGTTCGGTCAGCGTTGAGAGATTGGGGTTGCTGCCCGCTGATTTGCCAGTGTTCTGCATACACGCCTCCTTTAAGGCGCAATTTTTCCCCGCTGTCCGGGTCTTTTACGGTAATATAGTCTTTTCCGGAGCGATTAATTTCCAACCCTACTTCTTCCAGGGCTTGAATCAGTTGTTGCCGGTCGTTGACAGCGCCTTGCTCGATTTTGCTTCTGATATAGCCGTGTATGGCTTCTTTGGCCGCGCCGCGTTCATCTTTGCCCGGAGTTTTGCCCCAACGCAGCAGGCGGACATTGTGAAGGTCGGCGTGCTCCGGTGTGTGGAAGCGGGCGCGGGCCGGGTCATCCGGTCTGGCCCAACCTTCTTTGATGTTCCAAAGGTCGCGCAGCACATCGAAATCCTTTTGCCAGCCGGGCGGACAGGCATTGAAAGACTTTCCGCTACCGAGTTCCACACGCGGAATCACAAAATGCAGTTCGTGATGATCGGCATGACTGTGGCGCACCCATAGAATATTGTATTGTTCCGGCTCCATACCGGCAAAGGCGACCTTTTCAAAGTCGTCCATCAGCTTGTTTTCCTGCTCTGAGGTAACTTTATCCTCCGGGTGCCAACTGAGCACTCCGGCTGTGAATTTCCACTTGTTATCCAGGGAATCAATCAGGCTGCGGGTAATGTCCGGATCGCCGCGCAAAACCTCCGGCGGCTTCTCGTCGCGTTTGGGGTAATCCAGACGCACCAGATAGTTTACGGGCATGGAACCGGAGCCTTGGCCGTGCGGAAAGACTTTCATGTACATGGCAAATTTTCCCGCTTTTTTCCCTTTGGCGTAAAACTGTCTTTCAACTCTTTTTCAATGCCAACCAGCACGGCAAGCACATCCAGAGCCTCCGCACGGCTTTTATAAGCATTGGCCCAGCGGGCAAGCTGGTTCAGGTTGCTTCCGATTCTGGCGATTTCGCGTATCAGCTCTTTTTCCAGATGCGTTTGCCGCAGTCGGTAATCCAAGGCCCGCTGGCGGATGAAATCCGTCACTGTCTGCCCCTGGGCATCGGCCTTGGCAACGATGCTTTCTTTCTCTTCGTGAGTGACGCGCATCTTGATCCAGACGGTGCGTTTTTTTGATGCCGTTGTGGACTCGTTTTTGGACGTCATGTTCTTTGCCTCATGCCTTTGCAGGGTTCGAAGGGGCGCAGCCACTCGCCAGACCCGGCAGTGGACACCGCGAAGCGTGTGCCCACAACGGGTAGGCTGGCTCTTGTAGATAGCGGACGTGCGGTAGAACTCCCTTTTGTGCATCACGCATTTCCCTGGCTTTGTATTTGTGGCCATATCTCTTTTTGAAAATGGAGGCGCAGGCTCAAAGCTTCCGGCATTGGTATATCACTGTTTCGCGATTCCAGAATGGCTCTGCGTTCTTCTGGAGTAAGGCTAACCATCCAGGCTTTCATTCTCGCCTCCTTGCGTGCCTCATGGGCGGCTTTGAGCCGTTCTGCTTCCTTAGCAGAGTCAAGCTCGGCCTGTTCCTGGGGAGAGCGATAGCCTTCGGGCCGGGGATAATAGCCCTGATGCGCCAGAATTTTGAAAACCCAGTTTGCGGGCTTGGAAACTACATTGCCGGATTTGTCGCACATGCAATGGGTCTCAAGCTCCCACTCGGCATGTGTGAGTCCCTGCATGACCTTTTCCGGCCCGATGTTCACCTGGGCAAGGCGGTTGAGTATTTGGCGTATCTGAATAGTGCCGAAACCTTGCCCGGAGAGCATGGGCCAATGAAAGGCAATATCATCTTCGGTAAGGGCCTCCAGTCGGCGGACGGCTGTCTGCGTTTCAGACTCTTCAGAAGAGATAGAAAGATTTTTCTGTCTATCTATCTTTTCAAGAATAGATGGGGAGTCAATTCCGGCTGACTGCACGCCAGACTCCGTGCTTGTCTGCATGGCTGACTCCATGTTTGTAAATAAAGGAGTAATATGCGGGCACGGTTCATTTTTGAAGGCATAGCGGTTGCCTCTGAGCTGTCCATGTGTGGCCCGCTCACGCACAAACAGATTATAGCGGCCCATGCGCTTAATCACCCCGCGCACCGCGTCTTCCGTGGTTTCAAAGCTGTAGTTCTCTGTGATCAACCGGGCGATCCACCAGTAAGGCAACGCCTCATGAGGACTGCGCAACACGCTGATAATGGCGACTTGCAGTCTGGAATAACCGCGAGGGCAAAATGTCCTCCGATTACGTCCCTCCATGCCTGCCTCCATGCCTGACTGCACGGCTCTCCGCATGTCTGGGGGCATGCATGCTTGGCTGCATGGCAAAGTACACGGCTGAGTGCATGCCTTTGTGGGTGACTGCGTGAATGAGTGCATGCTTGGCTCCATGACCGGCGGATGCCTTTATCGCCCGCGCCCGCGCCGGGGGGCTGTGTCTTGTGTATCAATTGAACGGGCGGCAAAGAAGGCTTCCAGGTCTTCAGGGGCATACAAAACTCGGCTGCCGATTTTGGCATAGCGTGGTCCCTTATGTTTGCAGCGCCATACTTCCAGAGTGTTCGGGCGAATGCCAAGGTATGCTGCGGCTTCTTCGGTGTTGAGCTTCTGTTTGTTCATTTTGACTCTTCCTTTTTCTGTTACTGCCCGCGCTGGATGCGGCAAGGCCGAATTTGAAGCAAGCCTAAATGAACTACTAAAAATGAATATTACCCAGCCTGAGCCAGGATAAAAATAAAACCCCCTCAGTCAGTCAAACTGAAAGGGTTATTTGATATAAAATATGTAAAATTAATCTGTTACAATGTTTATGGTTTATCTTGGCCTGAAAAAATTAAACTACTGGCCTCAATGGTTTTTCTTGGGACGCCCGCCTGAGCTAAGCTTTCCGGCGGTTTTAAATTCCTCTTTTACGGCTTTCAAGAAATTTTCGGATGGCTCCGCCTTTTCATTGCCGGTAACTTTTTTCATCTGTGCCCGAAGATCTTCGCGTTGTTCCCATTCGATATTGAACGCGGCTTCAATCTCTGGGGTGGTATATTGTTTGCCATCCGGAGCTTCACGAATCAATCGGTCTATGACAGAGGTGTATGCCACCCACAGGAGTCGCTCGATACGCAAACGATTAACTCTGCTTTCATCCTGAGCATTTTGTATGCGTACTTTTCCGTGCAACTCGTCATATTTTTTTATGAGTTCATCATTTTTTATGGATAAGCTCTTAATAGTTGCACTTAAGTTTGCAAGTTCTTCATTTTTAGAGGCAATGAGAACGGAATTTAGTTTTTCTTCATTTTCGATAATTTTATTAACAAATTGATCGTAGTCTGCGGCATCCAAGCAGAGGGTTTTTCTACCTATATTACGTTCAAACACATTTGGGTTATAAAGGACATGGTGCGCAAATGGATATAATTTTACTCGTATTTTTTCTTGCTCATTTTTGAGCAATGGTGATGAGGCAATGAATACAGGCAATTTATACTTACGAATATATTCAATTTCTTCATTTGGTTCGATTATGTTCAGCCTGCGCATGGCTGCTCTAAATTCTATAGCCCTTGGAAGTACAACCGGCCATGACCAATTTAAACTTGACGCCCAGCGCATCAATATCCAGCATACTCCTCCACAGACTGCAACTAACAGGATTATATAAATAATGATGGTTTCATTCAAAGATACAATCAGATTGTTCAATTCTTGAAAAATTTCATTGCTAATAATGCCTTGTTTTCGGGCTTTTGTGAGGATGTCTATAAAATGTTGTTGTTCCAATCTGTCAAGAGTCAACATTCCTGCTATTGCACAGGCCATATACACAATAAAAGTTGCAACCTTTTGCAGAATTCCGCGCTGAAAAATATTAAGTTTTATAAACGACATTGTGGTTTTCCGGGCTGAATTTTAAGCTGGTCGAATTCGACAGGATTAGGCGGATATGTTACTGTTTTTCCTCAAGCCGCTCCTCAATTTCTTCAACAGTGGGAAGGCTTGATTGCAATTCTTTCGGCAGTGCGCGGGTAAGCTGATATTCCGATACGCCTATGGGAGCATCAATCCTGCGTAACGTGTATTCAGCGACAACGCGGTCTTGTGTCAGGCAGAGAATCAGGCCGATGGTGAGGTTGTCTCCTTCCGAGCGCAACAAATCGTCAACAGCAGTGCAATAAAAATTAACCTTCCCGGCATGTTCAGGTTTGAACTCGCCATTTTTTAGTTCCACAACCACATAGCAGCGCAATTTTGTGTGATAAAACAACAAGTCCACATAAAAATCGCTTTTTCCGACCGCCAAATGGTACTGCCTTCCCAGGAAGGCAAAACCGGCGCCAAGCTCCAACAGAAATTTTTCTACGTGGGCGACAAGACCGGCTTCCAGCTCCAGTTCGTGAAATGGTTGCTCCAGAGTGAGAAAATCAAATTTGTAGGGGTCTTTCAGCGTCTCTTGCGCCAGGGCGGATTGTGGAGCGGGCAAACGCAGGGAGAAATTTGTCACCGCTCTGCCTTGGCGGGAATGGAGATCCGTCTTGATTTGCGCCGCAAGCCAATCCTTGCTCCAGCCATGCTCAAGGGTTTGCTTCATATACCAAAGGCGAACCGCGCGGTCTTTGATTCCCAAAAGCACAACATTATGCGCCCACGGCAAACGGAGAACAATTTCACATATTTTGTGTGCTTCAGGCTCGGATGACAATTTCGCCACTGGCGGTGGCGAAATTGTTTCACCCGTTGTCGCGGCCTCTATTTTCGCCACCGCCGGTGGCGAAAATTCCAACTCTTTGTATTCACGGTAAAAAGCGAGCATTCTGTCAATATTTCGAGCGGAAAATCCTTTGATTTCCGACAAATCATTGCGAATATCCTTAGCCAGCCTCGGAATTATCCCTGCTCCCCAGCCTTCCTCCCCTTGTCGCTCCTCGACCATGCGCCCAACGTCCCAATATAGGGCCAACAGTTCAACGTTGACGGCCATGGATGCCCGTAGTTGCCCCTGGTGGATGCGCTCTATGATTTCTTTCAATAGTGCCGGATAATTCATGGTACGCCTTTATTCTGTTTGCGTATATTTTATTGATATGGTTTTGCCAGAGGCGGAAACTGTCTGTCGGCAAGTGCCAAACGGATAATTTTTAGCCGTGTCGAGCTGACGCGTGTTTTCTGAGCTTGACTTGGCTTGCTTCCTTTTGTGGCTGCTCGTCGGGCAACTCCTCCTGTTCCCTGACCTGGGAAAACAGCGCCCCGGCCACGCCGGAAGCCTTGCGCAAGGCGTCATCATGCAAGTGCGCATATCTTTGCGTCATCTGCGGGCTGGAGTGAGTGAGCAGCTTTTGCAGTTCATACATGGAAACTTGGCCAGAGCTGGCCAGCCAGGAGGCGAAGGAATGGCGCAAGCCATGTAATGGGCGGAAACCGTCAGGCAACCCGGCCTTGACCCGCACACGCTTCAATAGCGCGGTTATGTTGCCGCGCGGTTTGTCGTCGTAGCGTCCGGGGAAAACATAAGGGCTGTTGGTACGTTCCAGGCCATTCAAAATGGCGCGGGCCTGCTCGTTCATGGGAATGGTTTCAGTTTTTTGCTTCTTGGCCACATCTCCGCGCAGGGTGATAAAGCCACGCGCAAAGTCCAGGTCGGCCCATTGCAGGTAGAGCAGGGCGCTACGGCGCATGCCGGTGAACAGGGCCAGTCGCACCAAGGAAGCAATATTCTGGTCTTCTTCCTCGTCCAGGGCTATCAGCAACTTTTTGGCCTGTTCCGGGGTGAGGTTTTCCGTGACCTTGTTGTCCACTGTGGGCATTGTCACATGGAGCTTGCCGGGTAAAGACTCAACATATCCCTTTCGCACGGCAAAATTTAACAGGCGCTTCAAAAGAGTGAGCACATGCTTGACGGTTTGCGGCGACTTGCCGTTTTTCTCCAGGCGGGAGCGTAGTTTGTCAATGTCATTGACGGAGAGTTCGGGAATGGATTTTGTGCCGAGGTTCGGGCCAATGTGCAGGTTATAACGGATGCGGTCGTCGCCTATGCTGCGGTTTCCGTTTTTATCTTCTTCAAACAAGCTCCAGAGGCGATTTAAAGAGTAGCGGGACTCTTCCTTCGCCTTGGCCTTACGGACGACTTCACGTTTTTCCTCGTTGGAAAGCTCCTTGCCTTCCATGCGCACGGCCCGGATGCTGGCGGCCTTGGCCGCGCTCATATTGTCGCGATATTGAAACCCGGCCTTTTCTTCAATGAGCTTGCCCCCGCGCCGGTAGCGGATGTAATAAACCTTCTCCATGCCATACCCGGTCTGCCTGGGCACTTCCACATAAAATACCCCAGCATACCCCACAACCGCGTTTCTTTGCCTGCTTGCCATGCTTGATACTCCTGGACTTTACGGCTTTTGTCTGCCCCACACTATGCCCCACATCCGGCATAAAGTCCAATCGAAGTCAGCGGCTTTTTGGCAAGATAAACTTGCGTTAATTGCTTGAAATATATTATTTAGTAAAAATGGGGCAAATATGGTAAAAGGTATATTTACGGCCTTTCACGCCGTCGACGGGGGTTCAAATCCCCCTGAGGACGCCACAAAGAAATCAGGCGGTTACAATGAAAATTGTAACCGCCTTTTTTGATCTCGTGCTAACCCATTGCTAAACAGTCGCGTAAGTGGGTGATTTTGGGATTAAAACTCACCGGTTCACTGCCTCCATTATCATACTGAATGGCAAGGTTCGCCAGTTTTTTGTTGCTGCCGTGTGCCCAACCGATTTTTATGCCTCCCGCAACCCTTTAAAGTGCGCAACCAGGTGATTCACAAACAACTGGACGCGATACGGCAGCCTCCCGGTAACGCGGACCAGGTTGATGTCCACTCCCGGCACCGACCATTCGGGCAGAAGGCGCACAAGTTGGCCCGACTGTTCGTATTTTCTGGCGATACCCACATCCAGCGCGGAAATTCCCTGTCCTGCCAGCAGCAGTTCCTCGGCCAGAGCCATCCCGCTGACGACGTGAACGGGATGCACGGGTACGGTTTGTTTCGCATCTGCGCTATGCAATTCAAGCATATTGTCCTTGAAAACCGTCATCTGGATATTCGGCATTTTGGTGAGATCGGACGGCTTGGCCGGGACCGGATACCGGGCAAGAAGATCGGGAGAGGCGTATATCCCCTGGCTGCTGACCGTCTTCGGATTCCGGCGCATCCTGATCCCTGCGGTTGCCGGTTTTGTTCTGGTCAGTCTGCTCATTCCCTGCATCACCAGTTATGCCCCTCTTGTGGCCGCCCATGCGCTGCTGGGGTTGATCCTCGGCTGTTTCGTGACGGCCACGATCCTCATAACCCTCAAGTGTCTTCCCGCTCCCTGGTGGATAATCGCCTTCGCGTTTTTTACCTTCCGGGTTTCCCTGGCGACGAACACGGGCGTCTCGCTTGCCGCGCTGTATACGGATTTCCTTGGTTGGCAGTGGATATACTGGCAGGGAGCCGTCATCATGCTGGCGTATCTGGCCCTGCTCCACTTCGGCTTGCCGGATGAAAAAGTGCGCAAGGACATGCTGGAGGATATGGACCTGACGGGCATGGGCTTTTTCTGCCTCGGCGTCACGCTGTTGTTCGTCGGTATGGACCAGGGCGAACGGCTGGGCTGGTTTGACTCGGGCTTTGTCAGCGTCTGTCTTTTCGGCGGCGGGGTTCTGCTGACAGCTTTCTTTTGGAACGAAACCGTGGTGCCCAAGCCTTGGGCGCCGCCCACCCTGTTCTCTACCCGGAACATTTTCATCGCCGTGTTCATGACCTGCTTCTATATTTTCGAGCTTACGGCGAACTCCATGCTCATCACCCAGTTCCTTGGGACCATCCAGGGGCTGAAGCCATTACAAAGCGGCGACGCGCTGCTGCTGATAGCGCTCTTGCAAATACCGGCCACCCTGCTGTGCATATACTGCGTGCGTCGCACGGACCCGCGCCTGACCTGCGCGTTCGGTTTCGCCGTCATGGCTTTGGCCTGTCATCAGGGAACCCTGGTCACGGCGGACTGGGCTGCGGCGGACTTCATTCCCATGGCCATGCTGTTCGCCATCGGCCATCCCTTCATCTTCCTGTCCATACTCGCCATGTGCATCGCGAGTTTTTCCATGGAGACGGCCCCGAAACTGCTGGCGTATGTCCAGTTTGCCCGAATTTCAGCCCCGACGATCAACGGGGCCATTCTCGCGATGTTCCTGCGGCAGCGCCGGGACTCCCATTCTATGTACCTGAGCCAGCACCTGACCGGCAATGACAAGACCGTCAGCGGTTTTTTCGATGCCGGGGGCAGCTTGGGCAACCTGAAGGCCATGGTTGCCTCGAAAGCGTCCGTGTTGTCTTTTCAGGATGCCTTTGCCCTGTGCTTCTGGGTGGCGATTGTCGCCCTGGCGCTGCTGGCGCTGATGGCCCCGCTCAAACCGACGCCCCTGTCTTCGGCGTCCACGGATCCGAAACCCCAGGGAAGCTCTTCCCCCGCAACGACATAAGGATAACGCCATGCCTAGCACCGGAACACCCCAGGCCGAGAAAGAACACAAGGAAACCACGCCCTCGTTCAGGGAGAGCGCGGTCCGGCTCCTGCCCGGCATTTACCGGCGTTCCCCCTGGATTATCCTGGTCCTGCTGACCGGCATTCTAGTTTTCGTTCTGCTGCGCTGGGACGAATATGAAAGCGGCAAGCGCGTTCAGGAAACCAACAACGCCTATATCCATTTCGATACGGTCATTATGGAGGCCAAGGTGGGCGGGTATGTCCGTGAAGTGGCGTTCACGGATTTTCAGGAGGTCAACGCGGGCGACACCTTGGTAACGCTGGTTGACGATGATTACCACATGGCCGTGTTGCAGGCCGAGGCCAAAAAGGAACACGCGGCGGCCACGCTGGACAATTTGGATTTGGAAATTGAACTGCAAGAAGCTTATGTGGAGCAGGCAAAGGCGGTTGTCACCAGCGCAGCGGCCAGGCTCGACCTGACGACACGGGAAGACAAGAGGCTTTCCCGTCTTGTCAGGCAGAGAGCCGTGGCAATCAAGGAAGCGGAAACCGCCGAAGCAAACCTGAAGACCGCCACGGCGGCCCATCAGGAAAGCACCGCGCTTATGCGGGTGCAGGAACGCAAGCTCGCGCTGCTTCAGGCGGACAGGGTGTTGCGCAAAGCCGATCTCAAGGCGGCGGAAGCCTCTCTGGAAACCGCCCGGATCGACCTGGGGCACACCCGGATTACCGCGCCCTCCAAAAGCAGAACCGGCTCTTGCAAAATCCGGGTAGGCGAACTGGTGAAGGCCGGTACACAGGTCGTCACGCTGGTCCCTGACGCCGTTCCCCACGTTATCGCCAACTACAAGGAAACCCAACTAACCAGCATTCGGGAAGGCCAACCCGTTGCAATCCGGGTGGATACCTTCCCCGGCGAGGAGTTGACGGGCCGGGTGGCCAGTATTTCTCCGGCCACCGGAGCCACGTTTTCGCTCCTGCCCACCGACAACACCTCCGGCAACTTCACTAAGGTGGTGCAACGCATTCCGGTGCGTATTGAATTCGACTCCGGCCAGGCTCGCGTAAAAGATATCCGGGCCGGAATGTCCGTGGTGACACGAATCGACACAGAGAATGGACATGGATCGCGCTGAGCATCCTTCACTCCGGTTCGTAAGCCGGTTTCTGCGCCGCCATGCGCTGGGGGGGCGACTGCCAAGGTGGCGCTGGCCGATCTTTCCAGTGAGAAAACCATTGCCGAACTTTGCAGTGAGTTTGGCGCGCATCAAATGCTCATACACAAAAAGGTGAAGTAACTCAAAAAGTTTTTTTAAATGTGTTGAATTGTCAGTGCCTGCGCATTTTCGTCGTTATCATCTCCATCTCCATTGTCTGCCGTAGGCACATGCGGATCGATTGGTGAGGCTTTGCTCTGAACAGGCACGGCCTCGTTCACTTCCGTTTTTGCCTTTGACCGACAGAGCCGCACGGCATCCAGCACTTTTTCCTGGTCATATCGCAATAGAAGCTTTTGCGATATGACCTCTTCAATTATTTTAAATGAAAATTTGGGGTTATGCTCCCACAAGGTGATACATGCGTCGGTGATGTTTTTCAGGTGCTCATCTTTTGTATCGGCGGGCAAATTATGAAGGGCAATAATTTTGTCCAACATGCTACGCCCTTTTCTGCCGATGTTGAATAAAGATTCACCTGCGGGCTGCTTTATGGGCTGTGCCGGGGTGGAAGACGTAGTTGTGGATTTTTGGGTTTCCGGCCTTGGCGTGCGAAGATCTATCCTCTGCACGGATGGAGCCGCCAGAACGCGATCTGGCAACGGAGGTGTTGGTTGAACCACTTGGGCCTCCTGCGGAGGAGGTGGCGTTGCTATTGGCTCTCTGTTGTGGGCTACCCTTGGCATATCGCCAGTGGCGGTAGCTGCCGCTATCTCCACGACCGCTTGTTGTGCGCCTCTCTGCTCAAGTCTGCGCGTCAACTCAGCAATTATATGCGCCTGCTCTTCCGGGGTACGGACGCTATGCTTTTTTAGTGTCATCGCAAAATGATCACGTTTGAGTTTTGGGAACAAGGTGTAAATCTCCAAACAAGCGTTGAGCATGCGTGTGACTCGGCTCAAATCTGCCGATTGGCGCTCTGCGTGTTTGACGATCAAGGCCCACAATGTCTCATCAAGGGATGGTTCTTGTTTTCCCTGTGCTGTCGCAACTGAATCCGAGGAAACGAAACCCGCAGACCCAGGCAGCGCCCTCCCTGCTTCTTTTCCTATTTCATCAGAGCCGCTTCCTTCAACAATCTGTTGACTGCTTGTGCCAATTCGTTCTGGCGCTGTGTGATATTCAGCAATTCTCTTTTCATCTCTGTCCATTCCTGAAGGCTCATTTTTTTCAAGGCCAACACTTCCGCCTGCAATTCCATGACTGTTTTCTCGATGTTCATACAAAACCTCATTTGTTATTTTGATATTTTTATTATAGTCGATCGGGCAACTTGAAAAATGTTTGTTCTTTGAATGCCGCCAAACCCCTTCATGTTTTTGTGGAATTTTATCAATACCGCGCCTTTTATACGATCTGTGATCAACATTGACCTGAACTTCATATTTCGCACATGCAGCATTGACCATTTCGGCCCAGCGCTCCCGCATCGCCTCAACTTGTGTGACGGCAGTTTTATCAATTTGCCTTACACGAATCGGATCAAGCGCTTCAACTTTTTTCCCGAGAACTCCATCTGCCGAAACCGCACATGCCGAAATATACATATGGAAATGCGGATTTTCAGATTCCAATTTATGCCCGGTAATCTGCACAGCAACACCGTATTTGTCACGCATCCAACAAGCGTACATCCACATCAATTGATGCATCTGCGGAATTGATAACCCCCCAGGTAATGCAATGCTCATCCTCCTTCCCGGAACAGAGTCTTTGCGCTTGTGATGCAGTTCGACATTGCTCCAGAATTTTTTGATATAGTCAAGGTTATCAATTTCTATATGCGGAGCAATCAGCCGTGTTCCGCCAACCTCGGGATGCTTGTAGTCATAATTATGCCACTCGCCTGTGCGCGGGTCATGCATGCCTATACCGAGCTGATACGCGAGGCAGGCCACAAGGCTCTGCCCCATTGCGCGGCGTACCGGTTTTATATTTAAGTGAATATTTCCTTGCAGCATGCCGCGCTTCCATTGTACTTTTCTTCATCGCCACAGGCGATATGCCTTGAGCCTCGCAGAGCGCACTGCATTGCGAAGCAATGCCCTAAGTGCGCCGTGGCGCGTAGCGCCCCACAGGATTAGCGGCATAGTAACTTATATTTTGGGATAAAAAAGGAGTTTTGGAACTATGGATGAGATCCTTAGTAAGCGGAAAAGCCTTGAGCAGCAGCTTGAAGAACTGAAAGGAAAGAACTGGAAATTATTGCCAAGCGCAAAGCAACCGAGCAGCAATTGGCTGAACGGCAACGCAAAAATAGAACCCGCGCTTTTGTCTGCATGAGGGCCATGATCGACAAAATGATGAAAAGCGATTCCGATTTGAGGAACCGCTTAATTGCCGAAGCTAAAAAAGAAAATATTTATAATCAGGAAGGAATGGGCAGATATTGGAATAGCTTCATGCCGCCGGAAGATGAGCTGCAAGCGGCAAAACAAACCAAGCGGGAAAAAGCCGCGGCAAAGGCGGCAATGAAAGCTCCAGCGCAGTCTGCATTGGATGATGCGGCAGGGTCGACAGCGGATATTCAGCAAGGATAAAATTGCTACATGCCAAAATCAATTTGTACGCGCATGAAAACGCGTACTTTGTAGACGATACATCCAATATTTTGCAAGGATATTGAGCTGATTAAAATTTTGGAGATGGCCTGATATTGCTATCGTCATATGGCGTTCGTACGGTAAACGAATGTTCGGAAAGTTGAAATGAAAATTTCCAAATTGCGCCATCGGGCGGAGCCGGTTTTCCCGCTCGTTGTTCGTTGCCTCTGGCCATTTCGTAAATCTTGATCGCGGCATCTATGAACCCCCACCAGCCGCCACGGTCAACACCTTCTAATGGATAATCGTATATATCCATAGAGGTCAAATCAATTCGCTCAAAGTCATTCGGGGCATCTCCAAATGTGAATGCTGACCAAAGCCATGCTACATCTTTGAATTTTGGCCATATCACATTTTGTAAATTACCAAGAGATAATGTGGGCATTGCCATGGCTAAAGGGAATGATTCATTTTTTTTCAAATCATCAAGTATGGGAATGGCAAGTTCAATATATTCTTTTAATGATTTTTCTGAACCTTCACGCAAAAGGTGTACACACCCACAAACACGTCCCTGCATTATCCTCTCTTCCAGCGAACCTTTATTTTCCATTGTAAATCCACGCCAGTTAGTGGAGCTGGTAAAATTATTCCATCCTCCAAAAAAGCCATACACAATATGTAAGCGCTCACGGGATCTAGAAAAAGTTTAGACTTAATGGTAAGCAGACCTCATGGAATCCAAGATGCAGCCTGAAATTCCTCTTAGTGCTGAAATTATCAGCCGCACCCCACCGGAAGTTATTGACCTTTTGGTGCATTTGCTATTGGAAAACCAGGCTTTGCGCGAGGAAAACCAGAGCTTACGAGCCCACATCAAAGCTCTTGAGGCGCGTATAGAACAACTGGAAGCCCGATTGAACAAGAATTCGTCCAATTCCAATAAACCGCCATCAAGCGATCCTCCTTTTACTCAGAAGCCGGACAAACAGGCAGCTCCCAAGCAACGCCGTAAGCGCAAGGGAGTCAGGCAACAATGTCTGCGCCCGGATGAAGTACTTGAATTGCATCCCGGCCCTTGTTCGTGCGGCTGCGAGCATTTTGTGGATTTGGAACCGTACTATGTTCATCAGACTATTGAACTTGCGCAGATTAAGACAATCGTGCGTCATTTTGGCCTACATCGGGGGAATTGCGCCGCATGCGGCAAAGTCGTAAAGGCCCATATTCCGCATGAATGGCGAAGCGGCTTCGGACCTCGCCTTTGCGCCGCCATTATTGAAATTGTCGGCATAAACGGAGACAGCCGCCGCACCGTTCAAGAATGCCTGTTTTCACTCTTCGGCATTCCCATAAGCCAGGGAGCGATACAAAAAGTGGTCGAACGCGGTAAATGCGCGCTCATTCCTCATTACGAAGCTATACGCGACGAGGCCCGGCACGCTCCTGTCAACCATGTGGACGAAACATCATGGAGAAGGCGCGGCAAGCTCGAATGGCTGTGGCTTTTGGGCAATAGCCTCGTGGCCTTTTTTATGTTGCACGGGCACCGCTCCGCCGCTGCATTTGCCGCCTTAATTGGTGACTGGCAAGGCCTTTTGGTAAGTGACGGCTACGGAGTCTATAGAAAGTGGGTGCATGGGCGTCAAACATGCCTCGCGCATCTGATTCGTGAAGCCAAAGGCCTGTCTGAAAGCAAAGACAAGAATACAGCCCGTTGCGGCGCATGGGCCAAAGAGGAATTGCGGCGTTTATGCCGCATGGCCAAAACCCCGCCGTCCCGGCACGAGTGGAACATGTTCTACGCCCGCTTTTTGCGTCTGATTTTCATGTATTCGGACGCACCGGGCGATGCCGGCAAATTTTCGGCCCGCCTGCTCCGGGAACTGGAATATTTATGGACATTTCTGAACGCGGAAGGCGTGTCGCCAACCAATAATCATGCCGAACGCCTACTTCGATTTGCCGTGCTGTGGCGCAAGCGCAGCTTCGGCACAAAGACCGAACAGGGCAACAGATTCGTGGAGCGCATATTAAGCCTGCGCCATACCTGCCGGTTGCGCGGTAAAAGAACATTCCAGGTTTTGGTTGATGCTTTTGAGGCGCTTTTTCAGAACAGGCAGCCTGATTTGGCGTGGATTCAGACATCTCGCGGAGATACCCCGTGAGCAGTTACCACAATATCTGGCAGTATTTCTTTAAAAAAATCATTTTTGATATCGTCGGGCATAGTATCCACATGTGCAATGATCCTATTCAGCTCATTTGCAGCATAGCCGACAAAATTTCCGCGATCATTCTCAGATGGAAAAAGCATGGCTGCAGCCGTCAGGCCGAGGCATAACTCATTAGCAGGATAACAAGAGCCGCCGCTTTTCCATAATTTTTCAGGGAAAGGGATGACGCGCCGAGCGTGCAACTCATAAAGAAGAGCGAGGTTCATATTTTTTATTTCCGGGCGAGTTAAGGATCGCATCCTTAGCGTCATGGATGACGCAATAAATAAAAATATACGTTAAGGTGGCATTCATATAGAGGTTAAATATGAATGCCGAAAATCTCATCAAAGAAGCTGTAAAAAACGCTTTTGGCGAATTTCTTGCCACGATTGGCGGTGCTGACGTTGCCACGCACTTGGAGCGGGCCGCCAGGCTTGAGGCTTTGCTCAAGAAGCCGTTGCTTTCGTCTGTCGATGTCGAAGAACTTTACGGCATTCCAACGGCAACTTTAGCCACCTGGCGCTCACGCGCTATGGGGCCGGATTATACCAAGGCCGAGGGCAGCGTCTTTTACACTCACCAGCAGATCGAACGTTGGATCGCCAGAAACGAAGTCAAGATCAAGCGATGAACTGTTTTTTAAATGCGGTGCTCAGGTTCCAGAACAATGCGCAAGCGCGAATGCGTGGCCAAGGCCACTCTTTTGAGAGTGGAAACAGATGGGGTATGGGCGCTGGACTCAAGCCGCGCTATTACCGACTGTGTTGTTCCAATTTTTTCCGCCAATTCCTTTTGTGAGAGCCCCGCAGATGTGCGGGCTCGTATAATTTCGCGTGCTATTGAGAATTCCTCTTCAGCCGCATGATATGCGGTGGCGAATTCAGGATCGCGCATAAGTTCCGGCAATTTGTCAAGCAATCTTCTGGACATTATTTTCCCGCCTCCATCATTCGTTTAAAGGCTAAAGCCAGTTCAGACTTGGGAGTTTTTTCAGTCTTTTTAATAAAATATCGCAGAACTACAACACGGCGTTCCTTTAAGGTGCAGTACAGCCCTCTGCCGATCCCGGAGTTGGCCTTTACTCGCAGTTCCCATATCTTGCCCTGTATGTGCTTTATGTATGGCTCATGCAGCGCTGTCAGGCCGAGTTCTTCAATGAGAGCCGCCAAGTGCATGAATTTGGCCTGCACATCTTTAGGCAAGTCATCAAATTCATTATCCACGTCTTCATTGAGGTTTTCTACAATCCACTGTGGCGGCATGGATCTTCCTTTTTATTTAATATAGCTTTTTTGCGATAACTGTCAAGTGGAGTTAAAGTATCAGTTGAAGTGTTTTGGGCGTCAATTGGGCAGCAATGCCTATTGCAAACAGATGCCGGACAGAACGCGCGCGGCTTCCTGCCCCTGATCCGGCGCGAGGTGGGCGTAGCGTTGGGTCATGGCTATGGTTTGCCCATGAGTTTTTGCACTGTGTAGAGCGGAATCCCGGCCTGCACCAGCCAGGAGGCGTAGGGAGTGGAAAACGATGCGGTCGCGGCGGTCGGTGATGCCCTCATTTAACTTGCAGTCGCGCACTATTATGTGGAAAGTAGAGCCGATCTCGGTGCGTTCGTCAGTGCCTTCGCCAAATTTGGGGAAGACAAGCATGCCGGGGCGACCCTTATTTTCAGCGCGCAGGGCCAGCATGGCATTCTTGACCTGATCAGGCATATGCACCACGCGGTTCTGTTCGCCTTTGCCGTCCATAACCGTGATAGTTCCGGCTGTAAAGTTCACATGCTCCCAGCGTAAGGCGAAGACTTCCCCGGCGCGCAAGCCGGTGTAAAGCGAAACCAGAGCCATATGCCACAAATTGGGGCTGCGCGCGGCCAGGGCCTCAAGAAGTGTCTGAGCTTCGGCCTGGGTGAGAAAGCGCATGCGCCGCCCGTCGCCCTGCGGCACCTTCACGTTTTCCGTAGGGATGGAGCCTTCATATATACCCCAAGTTCTGGCCTGGCGGAATATCTGGCCGAGCAGAGTAATTGTGTGATTGATGGACTGAGCGGACAGGTGGGCCAGATCTTTTTTGAGCGCATCCACTATGGCAGTGGTGATGAGAGGTAACGGCAGATGGCCGAATGCGGGCTGGATGCGGTTTTTATAAATACTGACGGCATCACCGGGGTGCTTGCGCGACACTTCAAGATAATCGACTCGGAAACGCTCGAAAACTTCATCCAAGGTGAGCTTGGCGGTTTCCGTGGGCAAATTGCCAACTCTGGACTGTTTGATGCGTTCGGCCCTCAGGCTGGAAGCAATGGCGGCGGTGATTTTTTCGCTTGCCCATCCGGCTTTTTCCCAGATAAGCTTGCGGTCGCCGGGTAGGCGATAGCAGATATCATAACATGTGTCCGGCTTGCCTTTGTGTCTGCGGCTCTCATGCTCGCGGCTGAATACTCCGGTGTAATTTGTCTTGCTTCTCTTGTTGCTCATGGCAGCCTCGCGGTTTGTTTCTGTGCTAACCACTGTGCTAACCAGTTGCGCAAATCTTGTCAAATTGGAGCAAGGTCAAAAATGACAAATCCAATAATTTCAAGGAATATGTATGCTACGCAAGCCCTGAAATCTATATATAACGGCCTTTCACGCCGTAGACTGGGGTTCAAATCCCCCTGATGACGCCAGCAAAATCAAGGGCTTGGAGTAAAATTTAAGTCCTTTTTTCATGTTTTTTTCCCGACGCATCTCTATTCGATTTTTCCATTCACTAACAACACAGTACTCTGACACGTAATCGGTAGTTTTCAAAATTTCTGAAGCCGTAAGCTCGGCGCTGAATCAGCTTCATTTTGTGAATAACGAACGCCCCTACATGGGCATCGGAGGCATTACGCCAGCCATGAAATTGAAAAAGGCGGCTTAGGCTCTACTTGTGCGTGCTATCAAAAATGGGGAGATTACCGAATTGAGAATAGCCGTACATCATGATATTTCTTGATATTTCATGATGTACGGCTATTTTTAATGCACGAGGTGCACCATGCAAACCATATCCGAACGCCCGCAAAAGGTGAAATTCGCCACCCAGGCCGATCCTGAATTGCTCGCAACGCTCAGGAAAATTGCCAGTGAGGAAGGCAGGCAACTGCAATCTCTGGTGGATGAGGCCCTGCGCGAATATGTTGAACGCAAGCAGGGTACAACGCCCCGCAGGCATGTCGTGCAGGCCATGCAAGCCAGCATGGGACAGTTTGACGGCCTGTACCGGGAACTTTCCAAATGAGGGACTACCTGACTTCCTTGGAAATTCTTGCCTTGCACCATGCCCTGCTCGAACGCTACGACGGCGCAAAGGGCATACGCGACATGGGCGCGGTGGAAGCCGCCGTGTTCCGGCCCCAGTGCGGATACTACGCGGACATAGCTGAAGAAGCCGCAGCCCTGCTTGAAAGCCTGCTCATCAATCGCCCTTTCGTAGACGGAAACAAACGCGTGGCCTTTGCCGCCTGCGATGTTTTTCTGCGTATCAACGCCTATGCGCTAAATGCGGCCCCGGATTGGCTTTACCAGCGGATAATGGCCTGGATAGCTGATTCTGAAGGCCGCTTCGAGCGGATCGTACAAGACCTGAAATCATGCCTTGTGAAGATTTGATGTTCTTTCGCCCTCATCGCTACCGACAATTTCATATCCCATATCCGTATAGCCGCGCCGCCGTTTTTCCCACATTCTACCCAGTGTGGCGTGCTCGGCTTCGACTTCAGGCCAAGCTATGCCATGCTCGTCCAATAGAGATTTCAGGCGGCAATTCTCTTCCCGAAGCAGCCGTATTTCATCAAGATGGTGTTCTTCTTGGGAGGTATTCATGCGCAAGCTTGGCAGCAGAGCATTTTGCGTCAGTTTTGAGCTGAAGAAGATGTCGCCCGATAGCGTTTCAAGGCGCTTACCCGGCGGCACGGCCAAGCTAAATCATATAAAAATTTTTCCATGGCCTTCCAGCGCGCTTTCAAGCTCGGGGCGGAACTCTTCCATAAAAATACCGGTTGCTTTCTGTTGTTCCGGAGTTGGGAATCGGTGCGTAAGCAGGTAGCAGACCCGATCCGGCGGAGGCGGCGTGATGGCAAACATTTCAAGATGGCCTTTTTTTACGGTTTCGCAGGCGAGCGTGTAGGGAAAAATGCTCCATTGGCCCGGCTCCCGCAGCAACTCGCAGATTACGTTTACCCCGTCCAGCCGCCTGCGCCTGCCTTTAAATTGCCCCCAGTGATGATCATGCCATATGCGCGCGCTGTCGCACCAGTTCATATATAATTCGGCGGAAGGGTCAAGGTCGCCCACGGAAACGGTCTTTATTCCGCCGAGTTGCGGCGAATCGGTCACCCGCACGCCGAAAAGCGGCTCCTGGTAGCATTGGCGCGCATAAACGGTGGGGGAATACAGATCGATCAGCGCGAAGCCCACGGTGATCAGTCGGCGTTCCGCCAGCGTGTACATTTTGTCGGAATGGCGTTGCAGCAGGTTGAGGGAATGCACTTCTTCCCGGTTGAACAGCCTGGCGTAAATCCTGTTCATAAACCCCATATTCAAGCTGGCCAGAGACCCCACGGCCAGAGACACGCTATCCGCGGTTTCACGCAGATTGTGCACTTCTTCCTGTACCTCAAGCCAGCGCTGGGCTATGTCCAGAAAATGCAAGCCGGCATTGGTCAGCGATATTGCCCGCTTGCCCTTTTGGCGCTGAATCAGTTGCCTGCCTACGTCTTCTTCCAACCGCAGCAGCCTTGTCGTCATATTATTCAAGATAATTAATCGCTTTATGCCTAATCGTGTTTGTGTGAAATATATGGCGCGGGCATCATATTTCCTGCGCTGTGAAGGAAAAAATGAAGTTTTCGGCATAAATAACCGAATAAATCCCGTTACTATTCATTTCATAAATCGACAACCCGCAACCGGCATGCGGTCGGGGCTTTAAAGGAGACGGGCATGGAGACGAAAGTAGGGTTCATCGGTTTTGGCGAGGCTGGTTTTCATATGGCCGCCGGGTTGGGGCGAGAAGGGCTTAAGGGCATCAATGCTTTTGACGTGGCCCTGGACCGTGGGGGCTCGTATGCGGACACGGTAAAGGACCGGGCCGCGCGGGCCGAGGTTGGGCTTGCCCTTTCCCCGAAGGCGCTGGCGGAGGCGAGCACAATAATTTTTTGCGCGGTGCAGGCGCAATATGCCGAAGAAGTGGCGGCGAGCGTTCTGACCCATATCAGGCCGGGAACGTTGTATGTGGATGTGACCACGGCTCTTCCCGCGCAAAAAAAGGCCATAGCGGACACTTTTGCGGCCCGGGAGCTTTCGTACATAGACGGGGCCATGATGGGCTCCCTGCCCACGGATGAACACCGGGTGGCCACGTATTGCTCGGGCGTGGGGGCCGACCGGCTTTGCGCGCTGATGAACGCCTTCAACATGCTTTTGAGCTTTACGGCACCAACGAATTGCGCATGAGCGACTTCCCCAAGGTGGGCTTTCCGCTCTGCACATTCGCCTGTGTTGTGTATACATTGTGCGCGGTGATGTATTGGCCGCTGGTGGGCCTATTTTAGTTGGACAGCGTCATTAATACGCCACACAGCGCCGCAGCCATTCTGATTCCAGATAAAAATTGCTCGCAATTTTTATCTGGAATCAGAGAAATTCAGTCCTTTCTCATTTTTCATAATCAGCCTATTGTTCACCTGATTATTACGCGCAATCACGATATCCAAAAAAATTTTTGAGGTGCATTTAATGCTCATTAATAAAACACAAACGTTGACCAGGCCTTTAATCCGTCCGGCGGTTCCCTCCGATTGTGAAACAGTTCGGGGGATCGCACGTGCCGCTTATGCGCTTTATCTTCCACGCATGGACCGTGAGCCGGCCCCCATGCTTGAAAACTATGAAGCTCGCGCGGGAGATAGGACGTTATATGTGCTTGAAGCAGAGCGCGGCATTGTGGGCTTTATCATTTTGATTCCGGAAAATGACGCCATGCTGCTGGATAATGTTGCAATAGCGCCGGATGCGCAAGGGAAAGGATACGGCCGAATGCTTATTGAATTTGCGGAAGGCTCGGCTCTCGCCGCCGGTGCGGCGGAGTTGAGGCTTTACACCAATGAAATAATGCACGAAAATCTGGTATTGTATACCCGCCTTGGTTTTGTGGAAACCAGTCGGGCCGAGGAGAAAGGTTACCGGAGGATATTTATGTCCAAAAAATTATCCAACTAAAACCACGTTTATTTCAGCAAACCACGGATAGTTTTAATCTAAACGATTACGTAAACAATAAGACCGGCAGCGACTGTCAAGAAAGACAGAAAAGCGTGTTTGACCCTCAGGGCCAGCAGGCCGCCAATGGCTGCTATAATGAGTAGAACATGCCAATTCAGTCCTTCAAGGCGCGGTAGGGTTCCATACACGTTTTGCAAAATTTTTAATATGACGGTAATGATGGCGAAACTTATGCAAAATAAAGCGAATTTGCTGACAAAGTTAGCCATAAGGGCCTTTACGGCTATTTTTGCGGTAATATCGTGGGTGGGGTTGCCTTCGGCAGACCAGTGCTCAAGTTCTTCCATGCGGGCATTGAAGCGTACTCGGCTCCGGTATTCCACAAGGGAACCCAGGTAGGCAAAGGCCATGGCCAGAACCATGGGCAAAACCAAGTAATCGGGAGTGGAAATATTGAAGCACACGGCCACGCCTACGGACAGGAGAAAGGCCAGGGAAGACAGCGGGGGAATGGCTATGCCCATGGGCAGAATGTCCAGCCAGTAAAGCTCGAAAAAAATGGCCAAGGGCAGTAGAGCTTCCCATTCACTGCTGAAAAATCCGGCTATGAGGCCGATGAGCAGTGGGCGTTCCAGCAGATCAATGCCGCTGGCGCGCCGGGCAAGATTGATCAGGGCAAAAAAAAAGCGCCGCTTGTTCCGGCGACCAATGGATCAGAAAAAATCATCAATACTCCGCACAGATTCGCTTGGGATGCAGCGGAAATCAAGCTTGACGTCATGCGCGGCCAGATTGCGCAAATTGCTGAAATCCAACTCCGAAACCGCCACATGGGGCAGAAGTTGGGTTTTTCCCTGGCTGTAATGCAAATTGCCTATATTAAGCTGCTTCATATCGACCCCGCTGGAATAGGCCCGCACGGCGTCCTGGCAGTCGGCCAGCAACACCATGACTTCTTCGGAGCCGAGGCGGCCGAGAAGGCAGTTCAGCTCGGCTATGGATACAAAATGGATGATGATGCGCTGAGGCACGGCAAGAGAAATAATCTGCTGGCGGAAGGGATCGGCGGCCAACTCGTCATTGGCCACAACCAGATAATCCGCCCCTACATAGGGCACCCAGGCCTCTATAACTTGGCCATGCACAAGGCGGTTGTCGATACGAAACCAGATCATGGGATTACTCTGAATTTTTTACCTTTTGCTGTAGCAGCCTACCGGCCACCACTATACCGCTTTTGCCGGAATCTCCGGCTATTTCGGCAAGTTCTGCCAATTTTTTCTTACGGGAGCTGAATACCTTAAGCAGCATGGGCAGGTTTACTCCGGTTACCACTTCAACTTCGTGACGAGTCAAAAGAGACAGGCTGAGGTTGGTGGGCGTGCCCCCGAACATGTCTGTAAGTATGATAACCCCGGCTCCCTTGTTGAGGCGCTGGGCGGCGTCGGATAGGCGCTGCACAGTTTCCGTCACTTCAAAGGCCGCGTCAATGCTTATGGAAGTGCAGTCGCTCAGGGGGCCGAGAATAAACTCGGCCGTGCGCAGCAGAGTGCTGCCATAGTCGCCGTGAGCCACCACAATTACCCCAACTTCAGGAGTATCCTCGGTGTGCGTGTCCATTTCTTACTCCCTGAGGCCTTTTGCTGGTGAAACCGCAAAAGGCCCGGGCGGCTCTCGGGCATTGCCGGGCCGCATGCTTATATATGCCGTTTATCCCAACTCCAGATGGCGGTGCTCCAGTATAACCGGATATCCTACCTGTTCAAGCACCGTTTGCAGGGCTTCAGCGGTTGCCACCGAACGGTGACGACCGCCAGTGCAGCCTATTGCTATGGTCAGGCGGAACCTGCCGTCCGCTTCCATCTGCGGCAAAATAAATTTTATAAAATCAATAAGTTTGTCTCTGACATCTCTGGCCGGTTGCTCGGCAAATACATAATCCACAATTTCTTTGTCCAACCCCGACTTGGGGCGTAGAGCCTCTACAAAAAAAGGGTTGGGCAGAAAACGCAGATCAAATACAAAGTCGGCTTCCTTGGGCACGCCATATTTGAAGCCGAATGACACCACGTATATCTTTAAAGTATGCAGGCGGCCACTTTTGGTTGTCCATCGCTTTTGTATGGCCCGCCGCAAATCGTGAATGGAGAATGTAGTGGTGTCTATGACCATATCAGCCATTTCCTTGAGAGAGGCCAAGCTTTCAAGTTCTCTTTGCGTGGCTTCCTCAAGGCCGATACCGTACATCTCAAGCGGGTGCGGCCGCCGTGTTGTGGCGTAGCGGCGCATAATCACATTGACATCGGCTTCAATATAGAGCAGCACCGGGCGTATGCCTTGAACGGACAGATCCTGCATGGCCACCGCAAGGTCATCAAGCAATTCGCCCTGGCGTAAATCCATGCCCAAGGCGATGCCTTTGTAAATCCACATTGAAGGACGGCGCAATATCTGCACCATGTCCGTGGCCAGACTGGCCGGAAGGCCGTCGACCATGAAATAACCCATATCTTCAAGCACTTGCAGAGCAGTGCTTTTGCCCGCGCCGGAAAGCCCGGTCACAATATAAATGTGCAGGGCTTCGCTTCCGGCGTGGGTTTCATTCTGGCCCGAATCCGATATGGATTCGTTTTGTTCTTCGTTCATTTGAACGCTCGAGGGATATAAGCTTTATACGATGGGGTCGATCAACCCATAATCCCCGTTGCGCCTTTTGTACAGCACATTTACCCGGTTATTGTCGGCATTAAGAAATACCAGGAATTCAAGCTGCTTGGCGTCAATGTCCAGAACCGCATCGTCCAGGTGGATCGGCTTTGGCTGGAACCACTGTATATTTTTGACTTCTTTAATATCTTCAAGCGGCTCATTGGCCGCCAGATGATAGGTAAAGATGTCCACATTGGCATTATTGCGGGCCTTACGCTGTTGCTCTTTGGCCCTTGAAACATGCTTTTTCACCTGCGCTTCCAACTTGTCCAGCACCAGATCGATGGAGGAATACATTTCCTCGGTCTGCTCTGTGGCGGAAAGCTGCAAGCCTTCGCCGGCCACCCGCACGTCACATTTATGGCGGAACTTATCCACTGTAAGGGCTACCTGCACGTCAAGGCCGGAGGCCTTGCCGAAAAAACGGCCCAACTTTTCAAAACGACGCCGCGCATACTTCTTGAGATGATCCGAAGGTTCGAAATTTTTGAAGGTGAAAGCGATGTTCATTTTATCTTCTCCTTGGATTAGGACTGCATGCTAATGTTTCTATTCCGAAAAAAATTAAAAATGTTCGCGTCGTCGCGACGAGGATGGTATATCCATGGCCGTGCGGTATTTGGCGACGGTGCGGCGGGCGATATTGACCTTCAAATGCTCTTTCAGCATTTCCCCTATGCGTTCGTCGCTCAGCGGCTCTTTTGGATCTTCCTCGGAAATAAATTTTTTTATGAGCACCTTCACACTCTCCGAGCCTACCTGCGAGCCATCATCCAATTCCAAGGCGCTGTTGAAGAAGAATTTCAGTTCAAAAACGCCGTGTGGCGTAGCCACGTATTTGTTGGTGGTTATACGGCTCACCGTTGACTCGTGCATGCCGATGTCCTCGGCTATATCTTTCAGAATCAGCGGGGCCAGGCTGGTCACGCCGTCCTTGAAAAAGCCTTCCTGATGTTTGACGATGCTTTCCACCACCTTGTAAAGCGTACGCTGACGCTGGTACAGGCTTTTTATCAGCCACGAGGCGGAACGCTGTTTTTCGGAAAAATATTCTTTTTCCTTGTCGCTGCTGAGATTTTTTTCGTATAGCGAAGAAAGCTGCAGCTGGGGCAGGCCTTCTTCATTGAGCAGAATTACAAATTCTTCGCCGAAACGGTAAACATAGACGTCGGGGCTGACATAATACGGCTCATGCTCGCCAAAGCTGGCCCCCGGCATGGGGTCAAGACTTTGGATGATGTCGAGATATTCCCGTAAATCATCCATGGTAAGGCGGAATTTGCGCAGAATAGGCTTATATTTCTTTTGTTCCAGATCTTCGAGATGGTCGTTGATCAATGAAACCAGAATGGGATCACGATCGTAATTCAGGGCCTTCAATTGCACCATGAGGCATTCGCGCGGGGTGCGGGCGGCCACGCCCACCGGGTCCATAATTTGGATATATTCCAGAACGGTGGTGGCTTCGGCTGTGGAACAAGCGGCAAGCTCGGCGATTTCCTCTATGGAGGCGTGCAGATAGCCCGAGGAAGCCAGGTTGCCTATAATGACTTCGCCTATGGATTTTTGCTCTTCCGTAAGGGTAGAGAGGCGCATTTGCCACAGTAGATGGCCGGAAAGCGAAGGCTTGGCCGAGTAATGGGCTTCGAAGGAGCTGCCCTCGTCCAGAGCCTCGTACTCGCGCGACTGCGATTGACGAGTGGTGCTGGCGAACTCCCCGAGATAGTCCTCCCAGTCGGCGTTGCGGGTCACTTCCCGGTCATACACCTCTTCCTGTTTGGATTCCTGGCGTTTTTCCGTGGAAGCGTCCGTTTCGTGTTCTGAAACGGCTTCTTCCAGAAAAGGATTGTCAAGCAACTCGCGCTGCACCGTTTCCACCAGTTCCAGGCGGGAAAGTTGGAGCAGCTTGATTGCCTGCTGCAATTGGGGAGTCATCACCAATTGCTGGGCCAGTTTCATTTGCTGACGAAGTTCTAATGCCATGCCACTGTCACAATAGGTTAAATTTGCTTACGCTATGCCTGTTTTCAATTGAAGGGTTTTACTCATTACAAATATTGTGCCATAATGACCGAAAGTATGCAACTGCAAAAGCGCGCGGCCGGGGCACCGGCCCTGCGGCGTTCGCTTCAGAAAATGAGCGCTCGATTCCGCAGGCATAGGTGAAACACAGTGTACCCGGCCAGACCGCTATACTCTATTAAATAATTACCAGGCCGTGTTTTGCAACTGACACGGTCTGGTAAATTTTCCGGGAGGCAGCTCCTAGAGCCTTTTGCTAATTTAATTCGCAAAACGCTCTAATTCCGTCCCGCTTTCTCCTTGGCCGCTCGTATGAATTCACGGAAGAGAGGGTGCGGCTTCATGGGGTAAGACTTGAATTCAGGATGGAATTGACAGCCCAGGAACCAGGGGTGATCTTTCAGTTCCACAATTTCCACCAGCGAATCATCCGGGGCCAGGCCGCTGAAAGTCATGCCGTGCTCGCCCAGTACTTCTTTGTAGGCATTGTTGAATTCATAACGGTGCCTGTGGCGTTCATCCACAAGCTGCGTTTCGTAGGCTTCCATGGCCCGCGTGTCCGGCTCGACTTTACAGGGGTAGGAGCCAAGGCGCATGGTGCCGCCTTTCAGGCTGTCAGCATCGCGTTTTTCCACGGCTCTTTTGCGGAAGTCGAACCATTCGGTCATCAGATAGATGACCTTGTCGCTGGCCATAGGGTCGAATTCTTCCGAATTGGCCCCGGATATTCCGGCCACATTGCGGGCGAATTCAATGACCGCGCATTGCAGGCCAAGGCAGATGCCGAAGAAGGGAATTTTGTTTTCTCTGGCATGGCGTATGGCTTCTATCTTGCCTTCAACCCCGCGATAGCCGAAGCCGCCCGGCACCAGCACCCCGTCGCAGCCGTTAATATGCTCGGCGGCGCGGCCTGCTTCTATTTCTTCAGAATTTATATACTTGAGGTCCACTTCCACCCTGTTGGCAATGCCGCCGTGGTTCAGGGCTTCGTGCAGACTTTTGTAAGCTTCTCTAAGTTCCACATACTTGCCCACAATGGCTATGGTTACGCGGCCCTGAGGATTTTTGCAGGTGTCCACCAGGCGTTCCCACGCATCAAGGCGGGCGTTGCGCGCCGGGAGGCGCAGCATTATGGCCACCTTCTGGTCAAAGCCTTCTTCGTAAAATTTGAGCGGGACCTCGTAAATATTGTCCACATCCACCGAGGAGAACACCGCGTCGCGATCAACGTTGCAGAACAGAGCGATTTTGCGTTTCAAATCCTGATTGATGGGTTTTTCGCAGCGGCACAGAATGATGTCGGGTTGAATGCCTATGGAAAGCAGTTCTTTTACACTGTGCTGGGTGGGCTTGGTTTTGTGCTCTCCGGCCGTGCTCAGGTAGGGCACCAGGGTCAGGTGGATGTTGAGGCAGTTGTCGCGCCCGATGTCGGAACGTAATTGGCGTATGGCTTCGAGGAACGGCTGGCCTTCAATGTCGCCCACAGTGCCGCCTATTTCAATAATGGCCACGTCCGGGGCGTTTTCGCCCTCGGCCAGGGCGAGAATTTTGCATTTTATTTCGTCGGTGATATGCGGAATAACCTGCACTGTGGCCCCAAGATAGTCGCCCCGGCGTTCCTTGGCGATTACCTGATGGTAAATGGCCCCGGAAGTGGTATTGTTCTTACGCGACATGGGCACGCCGAGATAGCGCTCGTAATGGCCTAGGTCCAGGTCGGTCTCCGCGCCGTCGTCAGTGACGTAGACTTCGCCGTGCTGAAAGGGGTTCATGGTGCCGGGGTCGACATTTATGTAGGGATCGAGCTTCTGAATGGTGACTGAAAGGCCCCTGGCCTTGAGAAGCGCTCCCAGAGAGGAAGCCGCCAGGCCTTTGCCGAGGGAGGAAAGCACCCCTCCGGTTACAAAAATAAACTTTGTCTTCATGCACTGGGCATGGGTCATGGAACCTAATGGGGGCATGTCTTTCTCCACCGCCCTGTTCCGGGCGGCCGCGAATTCATTGGCGGCAAAACCCGAATCAGGATTGTATTTAAGTTGATAATAAGTAATATTTGCTTACGCCGCGCTTTATCGCCCGGCAAACCACAAGTATAACTCCAAGAGTGCCCGGAGGCAATACAGCAAAATGAGCGTGAACACTTTGGTCATTACCGGATATGGCACCAATTCCCATATGGAAACAGCCCATGCCGCGCGCCTGGCCGGCTCGGATCGGGCCGACGTGGTCCATTTCGCGGACATCGTCAAGGGGACGGTGAAGCTGGCGGATTATCATCTGCTTGTTTTTCCCGGGGGATTTCTCGACGGCGACGATCTGGGCGCGGCCCAGGCCGCCTCAATACGCTGGAAGCATATGTGTGACGCCTCAGGCACCCCGCTTCTGGATCATCTGCGTGATTTTCTCGCCGCCGGCAAGTTACTTCTGGGAATTTGCAACGGTTTTCAATTACTGGTGAAGCTGGGGCTGCTGCCCGGACTTGACGGGCGCTATTTCGAGCGCGAAGTTTCTTTGGGACACAACCAGTCGGCGCGTTTTGAAGACCGTTGGGTGCGCTTGGCGCTGAACAAGGAAAGCCCCTGCGTTTTTACCAGAAATCTGCCAGCGTTGTATATGCCCGTGCGTCACGGCGAAGGGCGCATAGTGCCCGGCAACGATCAGGTCCTTGATCGGCTGGTGAAAGAAAACCTCATTGCCCTCAGCTATGCCGACCCGGAAACCGGGCTGCCCACTACCGATTATCCGGCCAACCCCAATGGCTCGCCGCTGGGCATTGCCGGACTTACCGACCCCAGCGGGCATATTCTGGGGCTTATGCCGCATCCCGAAGCCTTTCACCACGCCGCCAACCACCCAAGCTGGACCAGGGGTGAGACCGATCCGCCCGGAACCATGCTTTTTGTCAACGCGGTGCGTTACCTGAAGGGCAAATAATAATGAAACATTGGCTGCTGAAAACCGAGCCGGGGTGTTTTTCCATAAAAGACCTGGCCGACATGCCCGACCAAACCTCTCCCTGGGATGGAGTGCGTAACTATAAGGCCCGCAATTTTATCCGCGACGAGATGCGACCGGGTGATCCGATTCTATTCTACCATTCGGTGACCACCCCCGGCATTGTGGGACTTGCGGAGGTGGTCGGCCCGGCCCGCCCGGATCCCACACAATGGGATCCGGAGAATGAACATTTTGATCCGGCTTCGCCCGAAGACAAGCCTCGCTGGTATCTTGTTGATGTGCGGCTGAAGGAGATTTTTTCCATGCCTCTGGCGCTGTCATACTTGCGCACCAGACCAGAGCTGACGGGGATGGAGCTTTTGCGCAGAGGCAGCCGCCTTTCCGTGCAGCCGGTCAGCCCGGAGCATTTTGTGGCGGTGCTGGCTTTGGCTCATGCCTTTGCCTGAGTTTGCGGCTGCGGCGCGGGATATTTTCCACACATCATAATTCATACATATTGGAGTAGAGGGGGACATGGCTGCTACCCTCTACTCCAATTGAAGAACAAAACGTCTCTATTTCATGAACGCAAACTGCTCCATCATGTTTTTCAGGTTGAGCGCGTCCCAAGGCATGTGTTCGGCAAAACTGAAGCCCACCACATCGGCGATGGCGGAAACGTCTTTGATGATGCGCGTCACTTGAGGAATGGCCAACTTGCCGGTCACTGTATTAAACGGCTCGGCTCCGGGGTTCATCGTGAGCTGAGAATAAAAGAGTTTCGGGTCAAGGGCATCCAGGTCAAAGTGAATGACGACATGCTCGAACTTGTTGTCCTTAATCCAACTGAGCACTGCTTCGCTGTTGTCCGCCACATCTTTGGGTGAAACGGTGCGTAGCCCCATTTCCTCGACGCACGCCCTTTCATAAGGGGCATTGAATCCGTCAATGCCGATAAGCATAACGTGTTCCGGTTTAAACGGCGTCTTCACTTCTGCGGCAAAAAACGGATCGCCCTTGCCCATGAGATTGCCGAGCACCATTGTGTGCTCCCGATCACGGTCTTTGGGAGTGGCAATGTCTGGGTGAGTGTCAATCCACAGCAGACCGACGTTACCTTGGTAGCGTTCGTTCAGATAGGCGAAAGGTGCCTGGCTGACATGACAATCTCCACCGAACATGATGATCCTGTCCGGCGCGTGTGCGTCGATGATGTTTCGCGCGGCTCGAAGTTGGCGCAGAACCACGTCCTGCCAGACAACGCCGTTTTGTTTGGGCCTGGGAGTGCCGGTATAGGCTTCCACAGGCACTTCAACCAGAGGAGCGTCGCTTTCGGGCGCGAGGAACGCCAGAAGACGCGCGCCCATCGGGTAAATCAGGCCGGAAGAGGGTTTGATGTCGTAATCGCCGCCTTGCCATTGAGGCATCAGAAGCCGCAGGGTTTTTTGCTGTTTTGTCGTGCTCATGTTTTTTGTTTCCTCTTAGGGGCTGTCTCTAAATGCGTCTTTTGTACAATGGCTACGTCAAGCGGGCATTTTTGCTCCGGTCGAGTACCATAGGAGTACACTCGCTACGCAAAAAGGCCCGCTTTCCTTGCCTTTGAATCAAAATACGCTATTTGGAGACAGCCCCTAGCCCGGATATTTTATGTTTCAATCCACAGTCAGCTCCCTCCGTCGACTGACTCCGTCTCCGTCGGATAGGAACCGTGCGGATTGCCCCTCCCTGAAGGAAAGGGTTACAAAAAAAATTTCATCGACTTCGTCGTTTTGTCAATCAATTTTTCTCCCTGAAGGGGGGAGGTTTCAGACCATAAAGGAAATTTTGATGAATAATTAAATGACGACGGCCCGAATTATATCATCCGGGCCGTAAAATTATTTTGTTAATTTTATGCGCAAAACGATCTATTCATCGGCCAGAGCCACAACAGTGTCGCCGTAAGCATCCTTGGTGGTGGTCTTTATGCGCAACAGTTCAATCCAGCGGCGGAAGGTTTCCACAAAGACAAAAACCATCAACACGGCGATGACCAAGGCCAGAAACGACAGAAAGTACTGCCCCGTCGGCAAGTAAATGTCTATAACCTGCAAATATCCGGCCCACAATGTGATGAAAGCCATAAAAATACCAGGTACAGCCGTGCACCAGGCGTATCTGGCCTTGTCCATGCGAATCAGCATGGTGGTGCCGATGATCAGCGCGCAGGAGGCCAAAAGCTGGTTGCTCATGCCGAAAAGCGGCCAGATGGTGCCGATGTTGCCGGTATACAGCAGATAGCCCCAGGCAAAAGTAAAGATCAGGCTGGTTATGACAATGCCGGGCCGCCATTCCTTGTCTTCAAACTTTGGTATGACGTGGCCGAGCATTTCCTGCAAGAAGAAGCGGCCCACGCGGGTTCCGGCGTCAATGGCGCTCAGGATGAATACGGCTTCAAACATGATCGCGAAGTGGTACCAGTAGGACATGAGGCCGTCCATGAACGGAATGGATGAGAAAATGTGAGCCATGCCCACAGCCAGAGAAACCCCGCCGCCGGGGCGGTGCATGACGTTTTCCTGCACTTCGGCAGCCAGCCGGGGCAGATCCTGCACCTGCATGCCAAGCTTGGCGAAAGCCTCCTGGCTGGCGTTGATGGCGAAGTAATCGGCCGGCATCAGAGTGCAGGCGGCAATAAGGGCCATTATGGCCACAAAACCTTCGGTAAGCATGGCTCCATAACCCACGAACAGTACTTCGCGCTCATTTTCGATCATTTTGGGGGTTGTGCCCGTGCCGATAATGGCGTGAAAGCCGGAAAGCGCCCCGCAGGCTATGGTTATGAATATAAACGGCACGACAGGCCCGCCGATGATTGGGCCTCCGCCCTGCGTGAACTTGGTTAAGGGATCCATAAGCATATCGGGCCGCACAAACAGTATTCCACAGGTCAGCGCCGCGATGGTGCCGATTTTCAAGTAGGTGGAAAGATAGTCGCGTGGGGCCAGCAACAGCCATACAGGCAGAACAGAAGCGAAAAAGCCGTATACCGGAATTGCCAGCGCAACCTCATTGCTGCTCCAGTTAAACAGGGAGTTCATGGTGGGGTTTGACACTATATACGGCCCGGCCACTATGCCCAGAAAAAGAAGCACCACGCCGATAATGCTGGCCCCGGCCACATCGCCGGGCCGCCAGAACTGCATGTAAAGCCCCATAATAATGCCAATGGGTATGGTTATAAACACGGTAAAAGTGCCCCAGGGGCTGTTGTGCATGGCACTGACCACGGCAATGGACAGCCCGGCCAGGGTCAGAATGAGAATAAACAAAATGGCTACCGAGGCCACATGCCCGGTGAGCGGGCTTATTTCTTTGGCGGCAATAAAAGCCAGGCTGCGGCCCCTGTGGCGCACCGAGGCAAAAAGCACCACCATGTCATGCACTGCCCCGGCCATAACGCAGCCGATTAGAATCCATAGCGCTCCGGGTAAAAAACCGTATTGCGCGGCCAGCACCGGGCCCAGCAGAGGCCCGGCGGCGGCGATGGCGGCAAAATGGTGCCCGAAGAGCACGTATTTGTTGGTTTTAACATAGTCGTGACCGTCAGCGAATCGTATGGCCGGAGTAACTCGGGCCGCATTCAGCACCAACACCTTGCGCGCCAGGAACAAACCGTAAAAGCGGTAGCCAATGGCGAAAACGCAAAGCGAGGTAAAAATCAAGGTTACCGCATTCATGCCTCGCAACGCTTCCATAACCCATCACCTCGTGTAAAAAAGTGTATGCCGGTTTACAGACCGATTTCATACCTGAAGGTATGAAATTACGGCTCAAACTGTATGCCCCGGCATATTATGGGTAAATGATTTTGAGGCGTTTGTGGTAATATAACTAGGTGTTATATTTAAATTATTGTGTGGTAGATTTAAATCGGTAACTACTCCCTGGAAAGAGCTTCAATAGGGTTGAGGCGGGAGGCGTTGCGGGCCGGCATGAATCCAAAGGCTATGCCTATGCATGAGGAGCATAAAAGGGCCAGCAGCATCGATTCCAATGAATAGGACATGGAAAAATTCTTGATCATCATATCCACTGCCAAGCCGATCAGGCCCGCGAGGCCCATACCGAGCAAACCGCCGGTGAGGCAGATCAGAACCGCTTCCATAAGGAATTGTTCCATAATGTTGATGCGCCGCGCGCCAATGGCCATGCGCACTCCTATTTCCCTGGTACGTTCGGTAACGGAAACCAACATTATGTTCATTACACCAATGCCGCCCACCACCAGCGAAATAAGGGCTATGCCCGCAATCAGCAATGTGAGGGTGTTTGTGGCGCTTTCCACGGTCTTTTTTATGCTGTCAGTGCTGAAAGTGAAAAAATCTTTTTTGCCGTGGCGGGCGGTAAGCAAAGTGGTGATGCTTTTTTCGGCCATCAGCGGCATGACCCCGTCCCGCACTTTTACGGTTACGGAAGATATGTTGCGCTCGCCGGTAATGCGGTTCATCACCGTGGTGTAAGGCGCCCAGAGGTTCAAAGTGTCTTTGGCGCCGAAGCCTGTGTCTTTCTTTTTTGTCACGCCCACAATGCGCAAGGGCTGGCGGTTGAAAAGCAATGTCTGGCCTTCGGCTTTTTCGCCGCCGGGAAAAAGCTTTTGGCAGGTATTGTCGTCAATCACCACATAAGAAGCGCTGGCGCGCACTTCCTCAGCATTAAAAAAGCGGCCCGAGGCCGTTTCCAGCCCTTTTACGTCAAAAAAGCTGGCTCCCACGCCGCTCAGCTGGGCGGTAAGAGATACGTTACGCCAGGTCAGTGTGCCCGAAACCGAGGTGTTGGGGGTGCTGCTGGCGATGTAGGTCTGTCTGCCCAGAAAGTCGGCATCGGCCACGGTGAGGGTTTTTATTCTGCTTGCGTAGCGGTCGCCAAAGCCCGCGCCGGGGAAGATGTCTATGGTATTGGTGCCCATTGAACTGATGTCAGCGATGATTTTGGCCTGCGAGCCGCGCCCCAGGGCCACCACCGAAGCCACCGAGGCTATGCCGATGATAATGCCCAGCATGGTCAGCACCGAGCGCAGTTTGTGCGCCCAGATGGCCTGCACCGACATGCGCAGAGCCTCGCGCATATGGTCGAGGCGCTCGGACATTCTGGATACGGCCGTTGTTGCCGGGGGCTTCCAGGGTTCCGTCTGGGCAAAGGGGCGGTTGCGTTCGTCGGAGACAACTCGGCCGTCGCTTATGCGGATGACCCGCCCGGCATAGGCCGCCACATTGGCGTCGTGGGTAACCACAATCACGGTGTGTCCGCGCCGGTTCAGCTCGGTGAGAATTCCCATCACATTTTCGCCGCTGGCGGAATCGAGCGCGCCGGTTGGTTCGTCGGCCAGAATGATGCGCCCCCCGTTCATCAGGGCGCGGGCAATGCTTACCCGCTGTTGCTGCCCGCCGGAAAGTTCCGAGGGCAGGCTGTCGGGCTTGTCTTGCAGGCCCAGGCTCTTGAGCAATGCTTCGGCTCTTGCTTGACGGTCTTTTTTGCTTACACCCGAATATACGGCGGGCAGGGCCGTGTTTTCCAAAGCCGAAAGCTTGGGCAGAAGATTGTAGCGTTGAAAGATGAAGCCAAGGCGCGAGCCGCGCAGACGCGACTGGCTGTCGGCATCCAGGGCGGCGATGTCTTCGCCGTCAATGCGGCATGCCCCGGAGCTGGGAGTGTCGAGGCAGCCGAGAATGTTCATGAGCGTGGACTTGCCCGATCCCGATTGCCCCACAATGGCCACAAAGTCACCGTCTTCCACGCAAAAGCTCACATCGCGCAGAGCGTACACGCTGCTTTCGCCGGAACCGAAAACTTTGCAGACTTTGTCCACGTCTATAATATTCATAGCAATTGATATAATAATTATAAAATTTAATGGTACAAAAGTCTTTAAAGCCGGTCAACACTGCGGGATTTTTGTTCTCTGCCAAGGAAGAAAGTTTTTTTGCGGAAGAAGTGTACTTCTTGTGGTACTCGACCGGAGTAAAAAAATTTTTCTGACGCAGGCAGAGGGCAAAAGGCAGGTAGCGTTGACCGGCTTAGTGCGGAGGGCCGCCACGCCTGCTTTGCTGCTCAATTTCCGCTTTGGTGAGCTGTCCGGTAATTACCTTTTCCCCTTCTTTCAAGCCGCCGAGAATTTCCACACGTACGCCGTCGCTGATGCCTGTGGTGATTGTTTTGCTTTCCACCCGGCCGTCGGCTTCGAGTACGCGCACTTTTTTTGCGCCGGATTCGCCGCGCACAGCCATAAGTGGAGCCAGCAGGGCGTTTTGGGCTTCGGCCACCACAATGTCGGCCTGCACGGTCATGCCGATGCGCAGGCGTCTGTCGCTGTTGTCCACTCTGGCCTTGCCGTAATAGTAAACCGCCTTGGAGGTGGAAGTCGATGATGACGACGAAGACGAGCCAGCGGAAGATGTTGTTTTGTAAGTTCCGTCGGTAAGGGTGGTCAGACCGGGGTCGATGGAGTTCAGGACGGCGTGGCGAATTTCGTCCGGTTCGGACAAGATGGAATAAGATATAGTCATACCCGGATTTACGGCGGTTATATCTCCTTCGGACAGTTCTATTTTTATTTCCATACGGTTGAGGTCGGCAATCTGGGCGATGGTGGGCGTAGTTTGCATGGCGTTGACGGTTTGTCCTTCGTCAACCGGCACGGAAACGATCACTCCGTCCAGGGGTGAGGTGATGCGGGTATAGCCCAAATTTACTTGATCTGTGCTCACGGCCAGCTCGGTCTGGCGAATTTGTGATTCAAGCACGGCCATTTCCGCCTTGGTCTGGGCCCAGGTGGTTTCCATATTTTCCATGCTTTCTTGAGAGGCCGAGTTGCTGGATCGCAGACTTTTATAGCGTTTAAACTGTAGCTCGGATATGCGCAGGGTGGTGCGTTTGGATTCCAGTTGCGCCCGATAGGATTTCAGAAGGGCGCGGTCGATTTCAAGCTGGTTGAGTTGGGGTACGGAATCTATTTCCGCTACAAGCTCTCCTTTTTTCACGGGTTGCCCTACAATTGCGTGGAGCTTCTTGATTTGGCCCGACACCTGCGCTCCAACAGTAACCAGCTGCACCGCTCCCACCTCGCCGGTGGCGCTGACCACGCGTTTGATATTGCCTCTGGCGGCTGTTTCAGTGAGGTATACAGTTTCCTGCCCCGATCCGGAACGCTTCCATAGAGTGAAGGCGGCAATTAAGAACAGCGCGAGCGAAGCGATGAGGGCATATTTTTTTATGCTTTTATTTTTTTGTGTCTGCATTTAATCAATTATATGTTTGGAAATAGTTGTATAATAGCTTAATAAGCAAGAGTTTTTGAAAAAAGGGATGGGGGTGTGGGGGGGAGGGGAAAAAAAATTTTTGAAAAAAATTTTTTTCCGTCCCCCCCCAAACACAAAGATAAATAGGGTGTCTAAAAAATTAAGGGA
>JAVBLG010000053.1:0-7119 GCA_031553655.1 Desulfovibrionaceae bacterium
TAAAGGTCCCCGGCAACATCAAGGCCATGGCCAGCCAGGGCAGGGAAACCGTCAGAATGGGCCTTCTCCCGCAAGCGCCGAGCCGCGCGCAGGCCAGCACGGATATGAAAAAAACGAACTGATAGGCCACAGAGCTTGTTGAAAGCAGAAAATTTTTTGAAAATATTTGCTGGAACCAGGGCGCGGTACGTGTCAGGGCGAACAGCAGTGCCCCAAAGGCCAGCATAATCCGCATGGCCTTTTCACCTTTTTGAGCGATCAGCACCGCTGCCAGAGGGAAAAGCCCGGCCAGCGCCAGAGGGATGTATTCGGGGTATTCGCCGACTGCCAGCAGCTTGATATAGAAACTGTAGCCGGTGAAGCCGTTTATTGCGCCGCATATAGTCAGAGGAACAACAAAAAACATCGCTTTTAAGAACGTGTTTTTCGTCCTGCCGTTTTCCGGCGCTTCTTGCCGGACGTCGGGAATGCCGTGGGCGGAATCCCCCAGGGCAAAACCATCTCGCGTATCCTTTTCCGCCGTTACGGACAGTAGATGATACACGATTACGGCAAAAGCGGTTCCGGTCAGACATCGCAGCACATACAGCAGCGATTCTCCCCGCTGTGTTCCCATTGTCGGTGAAACTCCAGCATCGCCCAGAATGGGCAGCAGCATGGCCCAGAAAATACAGACCACGCCTACGGCCAGCGCCATGAAAAGTGTGTGGTTGGGCACGGACACGTTGCGGAAGAAAAAATGCATGGCCACAGGCGCGGAAAGGCCGGTGAGAAACATCTGGACCAGCAGAATAAATTCCGCGCACTCCAACTCTTGCTCACATGCCAGCGGGTCAAGGGCGAAAACCACGATGGGGGCGAACATGGCAATGGCGAAAACGGTTCGAGCCAGAGCCCCCCGTCGTTCTCCTTTCGCGATAACGCGCTCCATGTGTGGCAACAGAAGTGCCATGCAGAGCGCGCTGCCGAAGCTCAGGAGCGGGCCTACCGTGGTCCGGGAAGAAAGTGCGCCGCGTAACTGATAATATATTGAAAGAGAATTTATCGTGAGCAGGAACAGCACCATGCTCAACCAGCCGAGAACGGCCTGCTTGATCATTCCATTTTCATAATGCGTCATGTATTCGGACATTGGAAAAACAGGTTTTAATGAAGATAGAAGTCGCGTCTCACCCACGTGAAAGATCGAAATAATCTGTGACACCAATGCAGATGTTTTCACTATCGCTCAATAATGAAGGATTTTCAACCAGTAATTATAAGATATTGGAATAAAGCAATGGGGAAAATCAAGCTGCGCGGAGGTTTGCGGCAGAATGTTTAGGGGGGCAAATAGTTGATTTTGGACCCCCAAAAAAAGAAAGCGGACTTTTTGCTGGAGGAGTATATTTTTCTTAATACTCGACTTGAGCAAAAAGCCCGCTTGACGATGCCAATTGGACAAAGAATGTATTTGGATCTAGCAGTTACCCCGATCGTGCATGCGTTGTTCCGGGGAGAGAGTGGAAATTTCCAAACCCTTCATCGGTGCGCCAAGCCCCTTGGACAATTCCACCAGCAATCCGTAATCGCGGTAATTTTCCACAGCGCGCACAATGGCGGAGGCAAATTTTTCCGGCTTGCCGGACTTGAAAATGCCCGACCCCACAAAAACGCCGTCGGCCCCCAGGGTCATCATCAGCGCGGCGTCGGCCGGGGTAGCCACGCCTCCGGCCGCGTAGTTGACCACGGGCAGCCTGCCAAGTTCTTTTGTTTCGCGCAGCAAATCAAGGGGCGCGCCCAAATCTTTGGCATGGGCCATCAATTCATCGTCGCTTTTGCTTTTGAGCGCCCGCAGCTCGGACATTACACGGCGCATATGACGCACCGCCTCGACAATATTGCCGGTTCCGGCCTCACCCTTGGTGCGCAGCATGGCCGCGCCTTCGCCAATGCGGCGCAAGGCTTCGCCCAAATCGCGGCAACCGCATACAAAAGGCGTTTTAAAATCTTTTTTCAGTAAATGGAATTGCTCATCAGCTGGGGTAAGCACCTCGCTTTCATCAATGCAATCCACGCCCATGGCCTCGAGAATGCGCGCTTCAACAATGTGCCCGATGCGCGTTTTGGCCATTACGGGAATTTTAACCGCAGCCATGACGTCCTCAATAATGGAAGGGTCGGCCATGCGCGCCACACCACCGTCGGCGCGGATGTCGGAGGGAACCCTCTCAAGGGCCATAACCGCCACCGCTCCGGCGGCTTCGGCTATTTTGGCCTGTTCCGCATTGACCACGTCCATAATTACGCCGCCTTTGCCCATCTGGTCTGTATTCCAGCCATTGCCGCGAGAAAAATTCTTTTTGCCGCTCACTTCAGGATCTCCTTACATTGTATTTGGAGCGCGTGTGCTCCTAGGGATTTTCAGGTACCCCCTTTCTGTGTGGCAGTATGGGCGAAAAACAGCTTAAAAAAAGAGCCAATTGGACTGTTTTTTTACCATCCAATTACTTGTATTGAGTAGTAAGAGATTATATTCAAGGATATGAGTTTTCAGGAGGGCACATTATGTGGATTCTTCCCAAACGATCGGACAAAAAACTTCCTCTATATAAACAGGTAATAGGCCTCATTGAGCAAGCTGTGGAAAACGGTCTGCTGGGCGGCGGCGAACGCCTGCCTTCCGAACGCCGTCTTGGCGATTTGCTGGGTGTGAATCGTTCCACTATAATCCGCGCTCTGGAAAATTTGGCTGAGCGTGGCATTCTTTTACGCAGGCAGGGCAGCGGAACCTATGTGAACAATGAAAAATGGGGCGTGCAGAAGTATCCGGCCCTGAATTGGTTGCCCTCGGCCATGCCTGAAGCGGAGCGCTTTGACCGGTGCGGGGCCGCCGTCGGGCAATCGGGGTACAGGAGAGGAAAAATAAATAAAAGCGGAAACCTCGCAAGCGCCATACGCGATCTTTCCAGCGAGGATCTGCCCGGTACGTTGCTGCCTTCGATTACGCTTCCGGAAGGTTCCTGGCAGGACATTTTACGTCGGGAGCTGGACGACGAATCTTCGCTCACCGGGCTGGCCACCTTCAAAGAGGCGGTGCGCGGGCATTTGAGGCGTGGTCTTGGTCTGGAGGTGGAGCCGGGGCAACTCCTGATTACCTCCGGGGCACGGCAGGCTTTTTTTCTGATTGCCCAATGTCTGTTGCGCCCTGGAGACGCCATAGGAATTGAAGCGCCGTCCTATTTTTATTCCCTGCCGGTTTTTCAGGCCGCCGGGCTTCGGCTTTTCGCCATTCCCACAGACGAACGAGGCATAACCCCTGACGGGTTGGACATGGTGACATGCAGACGGGGATTGAAAATGATTTTTCTGAACCCGGTTTTTCAGAACCCCACCGGGCATGTCATGGACTTGAGGCGCAAAAGGGAAATTTTTAATTATTGCGCAGCCAGGCATATCCCCATTGTGGAAGACGACGCCTACAGCCAGCTGGCCTTTTGCGCGAATACGGACATAGCGCCCATAAAGAGCCTGGACAGGCACGGGCAGGCGCTTTATATCGGCTCTCTTTCCAGCTACATGGGCAAGAGCATCCGCGCCGGATGGCTGGCCGCGCCCGAGGGGGTGGTGCGCAAGCTGGCTCTGGCGCGGCAGTGCATTGACGCCGGGCCGAGCGTTTTACCGCAGTTCATGGCCGGGCACTATCTGGACTCGGCCGCGACCTGGCATATGAGTTTTTTGCGTGCGGAACTGACTCGTAGAGCCGCTGCTCTGGAACGGGAACTGGCTGGCTTGCGGGGCGAATTCAGTTGGGCGGCCCCACAGGGGGGATTTTATTTTTATCTGCGGGCCGAGGATACGGCAAGGACCAGGGGCGGTCCGCCGCCCCTGGAGCGCCTTTGGCAATGTGGAATCATTGCGGCTTCGGGTGTGGATTTTGGCGGAACCGCGAATGAGTTGCGCCTTAATTTTGCCTGGCTATGACACACCGTACCCTATAATTCAAAATGTGTTCCTATCTCCACAACCCTCGACATCGGTATATTGAAGAAAGTTGACGCATTTCGGGCATTGTTGCTCAAGAAAATGAACAAGGTCTGCCGCCAGGGGCGCATGACCTTTTTACCGTCGGAGGGCAGAATGGTTTCGCGGCCCAGGTAGAATGTGCAGTCGTACAGGGGCAAATGGGCTTCGGTGCCTCTGGAAAGCTCGGATATTTCGGTTATGCTTGGATGCTCCATATAACCATAGGAAGCCACCATACGGTAAACCCCCACTTCCTTGTCACGGTCGCTTATGGAGATCCGGTTCTCCGGAGCCACCAGAGGAGTGTTGGCTGTTTTGAAAGTCAGCAACACAATTTTTTCTGGAGCGGTGTGGATCAGGGCGGCGGTGCGGGTAAGCGGCATGGGCGTGAGGTTCTGGTTCATGGTCAGATATACGCCTATGCCGGGGCTTCTCTTTATTTCGCCTTCCCACAACGATACCAGAAAAACAGCGAGCGGCATGCTCATTTCCTGTATGCACTCGGCCAGATAAGTGCGCCCCTTCTTCCAGGTGGTCATTATGGCTATGAGCGTGATGGAGCCGGCCAGGGGCAGCCAGCCGCCGTCCAGAACCTTGACCAAGTTGGCTCCCAGGAAGGGCAGGTCAAAAAAGAGGAAAAGCAGCAGAAGCGGCAGCGCCTTGAGGAGGGGCCACTTCCATACGTAGCGGATAACGGCGAAGTACAGCACCGAGGTCATGCCCATAGCCCCGGTTACGGCCAGCCCGTAGGCGGCGGCCAGTCCGCTTGAGTTCTGGAAAATCAGCACCAGGGCCAGGCAGGCCACCATGAGCAGATTGTTTATTGTGGGCATGTAAATCTGCCCTTTGGCCGCCGATGAGGTATGCACTATGTTCATACGCGGCAGAAAGCCCAGGCGCATAGCTTGATGGGTAAGGGAATAAACCCCGGTTATTAACGCTTGCGAGGCTATTACCGTGGCCATGGTGGCCAGACCCAGCATCGGGTAGAGCAGCGGGCCGGGCACAGCCTCGTAAAAGGGATGGTGGGATGCGGCGGGATTTTTCAGCAATAGCGCGCCCTGGCCCAGATAGTTGAGAATCAGCGCCGGGCAGGCCACATAAAGCCATGCGTTTCTTATGGGCATGCGGCTGAAATGCCCCAGGTCGGCGTAAAGGGCCTCGCCGCCGGTAATGCACAGCACTACAGTGCCCAGAACGATTATGCCGTGCAGGTGGTTGGCCTTAAAGTATTCCAGGGCATAATGGGGGCTTAAGGCCATTACCACGCCGGGGTTCTGAACTATGTTGATCAGGCCCACAACAGCAATGGACGCGAACCAGACCAGCATTATCGGCCCGAAAATGCTCCCTATGCGCGCTGTGCCATGCTTTTGCATCATGAACAGGGTAATCAGAATAATGAAAGTGAGCGGCACCACGAATTCCTGGGCCGCCGGGGTGGCCACATTAAGTCCTTCCACAGCGGAGAGTACGCTTATGGCGGGAGTGATTATGCCGTCACTGTAAAGCAAGGCCGCGCTGCCCAGTGCCAGAAATGGCAGGATGCGGAAAAACATCCTTTTTTCATCATTTTTAATGTTTTCACGCAGGATGCCTAAAAGGGCGAAGGTGCCGCCCTCGCCGTGGTTGTCGGCTTTGGTGACAAAGCATATGTATTTGATGGTAATTACGACCATCAGGCTCCAGAAAATCAGCGAAAGCACCCCCATGACATTCACATGGTTTATAGCTATGGCATGAGGGCCATGAAAGCATTCTTTCAGGGCGTAGAGCGGGCTTGTGCCTATGTCCCCAAAAACCACTCCCAGGGCGGTGACGGCAACGGCGGACACTCCTGACTTGGCGGAGCTTTTTACTTCTGACATGTCTGGATATTTCCTTGTGAATTAGGGGGAGACAGCCCCTAGGCTGTTGCATATGTAATATTCTGTGCTGGAACGATACGACTTAAGCTGCTCAGCTGTCAATGCGGAGACTTTTATTAATACAACGCACGGGCCGTCAGAGTATTTCGCTCATTTCATTCGCAAAACGCTCTAAGCCGCGCCCCGCATTTTTAACACATGGGGCGCGGCAGGCAGGAGTTTAGGGGGTGGTATTAGGCGAATGTGTTGCGCAGCACGCCGAGGCCGCTGATGGATATTTCAACAATGTCGCCGTTACTCAGGAATTTCGGCGGTTTGAACCCAGCGCCCACTCCTTGTGGCGTTCCGGTGGCGATGATGTCGCCCGGTTCCAGGGTCATGCCCTGCGAAAGCATGGAAATGATATATGGAATGCTGAAAATAAGTTCGCTGGTTTTGCCGTTTTGGCGTAGTTCGCCGTTTACTCTGGTTTGCACGGCCAGGCCGGTGGGGTCGGGCAGTTCGTCGGCGGTGAGAATATACGGCCCCATAGGACAGAAGGTGTCAAGCCCTTTACCTATTACCCATTGCACATGGCGTTTTTGCAGATCGCGCGCTGTGACATCGTTGAGTATGGTATAGCCGAAAATATGGTCCATGGCGTTTTGTTCCGCGACTTTGCGCGCTTTTTTGCCGATGATCACGGCCAGCTCGCCTTCGTAGTCCACTGCCTTGGTTATGTCGGCATGCAGGTCTATTACTGATCCGGGGCCGGTAACGCTGGTGGGCTGCTTGCTGAAAATAATCGGGTGATCGGGAATCGGGCTTGAGGCGTCCACTTCCTTCACATGGTCAAGATAATTTTTGCCGATGCATAAAATGCTCTTCACTGGCCTGGGAATGGGGGCCAGCAGGGTTACTTCGGCAAGGGGCAGAACGGGCTTGGCCGGCGTAGTATTGGCCGATATCTGGCGGGCCGTGTTCAGGGCCTGTTCACTCATGGAGATGAAATCCAGCATGGCACGAGGCATGGTCATGCGGCCAAAACACACTTCTTCGGCTTGGCGCAAAGGGGTTATTTCGCCTTTTTCGGCGTTCAGCAGCCCGATTTCCTGAGTTCCCTTGTATTCATATGTAATTAATTTCATAATAACTTCACCTTAAGCATTTTTTTGAAATTATCCATAGTGCTATTCACAAGGTGCTATATAACATTTTATTGTGAAAACACTACGCCTATCTGAATCAAAAGTTTTTGGGGGAAAGG
>JAVBLG010000087.1:0-36676 GCA_031553655.1 Desulfovibrionaceae bacterium
TCGCCCGCCGACATCCGATGCGGCGCTGTACGGCGGACATATGATTCTGAGCCGCCGGTGAAGGGCGGCGCAGGACAATCGGACTCGAGTTGAAAAAATCAGCCTTGAGTCATGGATAATTTCAAAAGCAAAATGCTATAGTGTCGCGTCACGCCTGTATCGTCGCAACGGGAATGAGCCGCATTATGGGCCAGAACACTGTTAAATTTCTATACTATTCAGTCATTGGTCATTTCTTCCAATGCCGGTCTGCCCACAAGGTCTTGAAGGGTAATGGATTCCAAGGCGTCTTCCATGGCTTTATGCGCATTGCGCCAAACCATGTGCGTACGGCATTGGAGAAAATTTTCACATTGTTCCCTTTCACCCACATGGCAGTCGGCCAGCTCCATGCCTTCTTCGGTAAGTTTTACAATACAGCCGAAGGTAATGTCCTTGGGGTGGCACAATAGATAATAGCCTCCTTTCATGCCCCTGGCGCTGGCAACAATTCTATTTTTGATAAACGGTTTAAGTATTTGGGGTATAAAATTCGAGCTAACCCCTGTGAGGTCGGTTAGGGTGGAGGTGGAAATGGGCCGGCTTTCGCCTTCGTCGTTTTCGGCCATGGCCACAAGCATGCGGGCGGCATAGCGGGTTTTTGCGGATAATTTCATATGAATATCCCTGCCTTGCGGCCAATTTGCCGACCGCGGCTTTCGGGTCATCCTTCAGACGTGAATGTATTGACTATCCACGTAAAAGTAGGCAAAGTTTTTCTTGACACGTTATGTACTTGTGATATTTTTCTCTTACAAATCTTGACTGAAAAACTCTAATTTTTATCGTAACGATTTTTTTATATATAAAACTACGTGCAAGTGTAGGTTAAATAGCCTCCTTTTAAAGCGGATCTGTTATACAAATAAGCTAGCATATGATCAGGATTACCGCAACGAGGCTAATAAAAAATAACCGACAACATTAAATATTTTTTTATTTGCCAACCTCAAAAAAGTGCTCAAAAACCATGCGTATATCAAAGATCGTGCATTATTCCCTACGTTTGCTTATTCATCTGGCAGACAACCAGCCTCAGGCCGCGCCCATTTCGGCTTCCGAGCTTGCCGAGCAGACCGGAATTTCGGTAAAATTTATCGAAAAGATCATGCGCTTATTGAGCAAGGCCAAGCTGGTCACGAGCATGCGAGGCATTGCCGGCGGGCATTTGCTCAACGTCGATCCGCGTGACATTACCTTAAAAGACATTATTTATGCGGTTGAGGGCGGCATCTTTCCTCCGTCGCTTTCTCCTCAAGAAAAGGGCCTGCCCTGCAAGTCGAGCGAAACTTGGGATCTGGCCGTTAAATCCATGGAACACACTCTGGACGGCTATTCTCTTTACACCATCATGCAGTCACGCGATCCCGCCCTTCCGCATGAAAGCGCGGATGCGCAACCAACTCCAAAAATGGGAGGCACAATAAATGCGAAAGCACGTTCTCTTGGTAGACAGCGATCCCGAAAGCAGAGCGCTGGCAACTGAAACTCTTACCGCCCACAATTATCAGGTGAGTACCGCTCACGACGGTGAAACCGGATTTTTGCGGGCCATGGAACTTTGCCCGGATTGCATCGTTTTTGATGTGGATCTGCAGCAAGGCTCCGGTACGTTGATGTACAGCCGCCTGCGCCGGGACAGGCGCACAAACTCCATTCCGGCCGTGGTTTACAGTGAAATTGCCGCGCGTTTGGGCACGGGCATTCCTGTTGTTAAAAAAAGTGGGCATCCGGATGAACTGGCTCATACTCTGCACTCCGTCCTGGAGGCTACCGCGCCTGCGCGGTAGCCGGGGCGCTTGCGTCAGCAGGTGTCCGAATGTGTCAGCATTCGTTGCTCTAGGCGGAGCAGGCGGCGCAGTACCGTATCGCGCACACTCTGCAATTAATCACCTTAACCTGATGACTTTGTTAACCTGCAATTAGTGCTTTTACTCCTCGCTCCATCCTAAGCGAGTTGAGGGCTGCCGCAAAACCTGAAAATTTTTACGGCCTGATTTTATCGAACCTTTTCCCCGCGTCTTCCGGGGCGGCACGCGCAAATGGCGGTTTGCGGGCGTTGCGCCGGGGCGCGGGCTTTTGCATCCGGACACCCTTTTGCGGGCGGCGGTTACATTTGCCGCCTATTCGGTTACGTGCCTGATGTTTTCCGGCACTATCGCCATATTCAACAACAGGGGTTTCAAAAAAGACCATTTTATGTGGTGTTCTTCGTATACTTCCATCATATCACGGATGGCGTCCCAGCAATTGTGGCAGGGCGCTATGACCAGGCTGGCCCCTGTGGCTTTGATCTGATCCAGCTTGTATTTCAATGCCACGTTTCTTTCTTTGCGATACAGGCCTACGCCGTTCAGACCGCCTCCACCGCCGCAACAGAAATTACGGTCGCCTTTGGGGTCCATTTCCCGGAAGTCTTCAGCGATATAGGACATAATTTCACGGGTATACTTTCCGAGACCATGGTTGCGCACATAGTTGCAAGAGTCTTGCAATGTGCATGGTTCCTTAATTTTTTTATCCGGATCTATTTTCAGCTTTCCGGTGCGCAGGCTTTCGGCCACCCATTCCACATAGTGCATGAATTGTACGGGAGTCTTGCCGTTGGCGCGACCGGCCCAGTAAGGACCTTCCACCACTGTGGCCCGGTGGGCGTGCCCGCATTCGGTGCCGACCACTCGCGCCGGCTTCAGACGATCCACAGCCTGGTAAATGCGTTCCACATTCATGCGGCAACCTTCCCAGTCGCCCGCGAACATGGTCAATGAGGTGTTTTCCCAGCCTTCACGCGGCGAAGTCCAGTTTTCACCGGCAATATGGAACAGAATAGCCGCCGCCGAGATGTCTTCCGGATAATGCTTGGCTTCGCGGGCATTCAATATATACATAGTTTGGGCGTTGGGCTTTTCAATGGGTATTTCCAGATCCGGCCATTCGTCCTGGTTTTCTTCAACCATCCATTCGGCGGTTTCCACCCATTCGTCCGGACTCACATCCATCTGAGCTCCATACAGACGGTGCATGCCCGAGCCTATTTTCAATTCCCAGGGCACAAAGCCCTGTTTGAATAAAAGCCCGCGCAGGTAGCTCACCATAACCCCTGTGTCTATGCCGTAAGGGCAGGCCAGGGCGCAGCGGTTACAGCAGGTGCATTGCCCCCAGGCCACATCCATGCAGTGGCGCATGAATTTGTTGTCCACGCGTCCGTTGCGGCGCAACATTTCACCAAGGGTTGAACTGATCTTGTATGATGGAATCTGTTTGGGATCTCTATTATTTGTATGGTAAAAAAAGCAACTTTCCGCACACATGCCGCAATGGGCGCAAATGTCCAGCCAGGTTCGTGTGCGTGATTTACAGGTTTTGCGCAATTCCTCGCCCAAAGCGGTTTGATCCACTTCAAGCAAAGCCATTTCCTTGTAATAACCGGCTCCCGCTTTGTCCCGCAGCAGAGACTGTAATTGTTCCTGAGTGGTTACCGGTTTGTTGTTGCATAATTTTGCTTCGAACATGAAATTGTCTCCCTTCGGCCTTATGGCAATGCGCTTGCTACAGTGCCCTTACCATGGCACGGAAATTCCCCGGTTGGCTCCTCCGCGTTTAATGCCGAAATCCATTCCTATTTGCGCGCGTGACATGAAGAACAATATTATGTGCGCGAGCTTGGTAAAGGGTGCGACAATCAAAAACGCTTCTCCGCTTATGATGTGCAGAATCAGCCAGAGGTCATAGTCGCCCCATCCGAAATGGGTCATGGCCCCGGTAATCAGGGGCAGTGCCACAAGAATTATGGCCAGCCAGTCTTCCCCGGTAGTTAATGCTCTGGCATAAGGCAGCAGCAGGCGGCGTAATGCCATGCAGGCCAGGGCTAGTATGCTTACAATGGTCAAAGTGTCGGCCAGCAAATGCGGAAGCGAAGGCAGGAAGATGCCGAAAAGCCTTTCGAACATCACTGCATGTGCCAATAAAAATAGGGGCAGCAGCACCGCTCCGATATGGAACAGGAAAAAGAATGCCGTGGTGAATGGATTGGTTCTCCAACCCAGGGTTGCCCAAGGCAACAACCATATGCCTATGGACTTTAACGCGCCGCTCAACCCTCTGGGCCATTGGGGGACATAGGCCACCCGATCCAGTTTCCAGTCCAGCCCTCGCACGTAGCGCGCTGCGCGCCAGATTAAGCCCCCGCAAAAAACCAGAATTGAGAAGTAAAGCGCCGGGCCTATTAAAAAACCCATCATATCTGGTGCTCCTTTTTGCGCATGGATTGAAGCGGCGCCGCCGGTCCTGGTTCGGGGCCTTTGGCGTCGCTTCGCCTATGGCTGGTAAAAAATCAATTGCCGCGCGCCAGCTTTTCCGCCGCATGGCGCATAAAGACAGAACACTTGTAAGGGGTGGAAAGGGGAGAGCGTAAAGCCATCATGGCCGCCGCCCCCAAAAAAAGGCGCTGCTCATAGCTGAGCTTGCCCGAGCGCAGCCAGTGATCGGCAGGCTCTTCTTGAGCGGCAAAATTGTGTACAGCGTCAAGGTCTTCGCGGCTGATGCCGTCGACAAACGTTCCCAACAGGCTTTCTACATTAAAATCCTGCATTTCTGTCAATGCGGAAGCGGACATGGCTACCTCCCGTGTTAGAATGTTAGTATGATTTAAATCATACTTAAGAACTATGATTTAAATTTGACTTCTATATATGCTTTAACTTCTAGCGTGTCAATAGGGTTTTCTCGAAAAATAGTGGAACTCGAAAAAAAAGATTAGGCCGCTGGTTTTGCCGACGGCCTGATGTTGTAGAAAAAGTATTTTATATGTAGTGTTTACGCTATTTTTCGGATAAAAGTGGACGCAGATTTTTATCTGGAAATGGAATGGCGGCCCGTGCGTTGACAGGGCCGCCCGGACAAAAAGTGCCCGTAACGTAGGCGAGAGCGTAGCGACCGCCGTACTAAATTTGATGCTGAGCCGTCGTTGAGGGCGGCGGAGGCCAACAAGACTTGGAGCAAAAAAAGTGAGTCGGTTATGTGGACATTTTATAGATTAATTGATATTTATTTTAACATATGGTCATGGCTTGAAGCTTTTAGGGGGGCGATAAACATGGCACTCGGCGTAAGTCGGGCAAAGGGCGTTGAAGGCATTCCCAGTTAAACTTCCGGGTTAATGAAAACGACATAAGGAGGATGCGCATGGTTGTTGTGTATCTCTGTGTGGATGATAGTGACTTTGTCTCCTCCAAGGGCACGCTGCCGATTGGTTTTCACGCCTTTCTGGCGTTTGAGAACGCGTCGGATAGTGCCGTCAAATTAGATTTGAATGCGAAAGAAACAATGGAACTGGGGCCGGGGGAGATGTTCACTTTGTCAACATGGGGCAACAAACTGCCGTATGGTCTTTGGGTGAATATGGAACCTGCCATGATGTGCCATAATAGCGCCGTCTATGAATATCGGGGAAGCATCTGCCTGAGTGAAAAGTTTACCGATTGTCTTGAATTGCAGACACGGCTGAGCGATTTTTTGAAGACAGTTAATCTGAACTGGTATATTTTAAATAATAGCGCGGATTTTGCTCTGGCCGGGTGGAATGCCATAACAAAGCGTCCTTTAAAAACAGATGCTACAATACGGACGATAAAGAAATTGGCCTCCAAAATGTATGCGACAAAAGAATACTTCCTATACACGCCACAGTTTCCAACTAACGATAAGGTTGGCTGGTACAATCGAGATGGCACTATTGATTGGGAAGATGTAAATGAAGAATTTTTATATGGGAAAATTGCAAGCCAGTTTTCCAGCTTCAGCGACACAAATGCGATACAAACGTATGCGATGTCTTCTGACAAGAAAATCAAAAAGCATGTTATGATGGAGGGTTGTGATATTGAATGGGATGATTTGCCCGAATATATGCATTGCTTTTTAAATGGGCAGGCGCGCTTTCCACAAGGGATCAGAATGGGCAGTTGCTCTTTTATCGATGCATTCCAAGTTGTCTACGAAGAAGTGGCACTAGCCAAACACGGAGTGAAGGAGGCCGCAACTACCCGCCAATACGACTTAGCCCCTGGGGAGTATATTCAGGAGATTATTTGCGAAACGAGGTTATGGAGCTCTCGGCGATATGTTACGTATCTGAAGCTTGTGACAAACGTCCGCCAGTTTGTGCTTTTTTCCTCCGTGACGGGATATGAACCACAACGATTTGAATTCACGGCGCCGCCGGATCGCGCAATCGTGTGTTTTGGGGGCGCGTATGCCGCCAATCCTAACGCGCCTTCAATGACAGGTTTTACAGTATACCACGCGCCAATATAGCATTTTGCTTTTGAAATTATCCATTGTTTGGAGCTGCTTTTTTGCTCCAAGTCCGGTTGTCCTTCGCCGCCTTTGAACGGCGGCTTGGGATAGCATGTTATTACGGCGGCTTCTCCGCCTACGTTACGGACACTTCGTGTCCAGACGGCCCTGACAACGCACGGGCCGTCAGAGCATTTCGCTCATTTCATTCGCAAAACGCTCTAAAATAGCGGCGAATAAAACAGATAGGCAAAATTAGATGCTTCAGCCCTGACAAAATAAATTGATGGAGATAACAATTATGGGCGTATTGAATGATATTATCAAAGAGCAGCAGGCAAAAACTGAGGCGGAAAGTGCGATTGTGGTGGAACGGTTGGCGTTGCTGAAAAAAACGGCGGAGACCAAAATTGCCACATTCAAATCGAGTATGGAGACGAAGTTCTATGAAGAGCAGGCAAAAGAGGAACCATATTCCATTCAGGGAAGACCGGTCAGCTTTTCCGCGCAATACAGAGTTAATGCCGAATCCGGCATTAAGCCACAAATAGAGCAAGCGATTGATGACCTCTTTGCCTTTGACAAGAAAAAAGTTGTTAATGCCCTGAAATTTCTGGTAATGGGCGCGCTGAAAGAAATTATCGGCTCGACAACGGTGGGCGAGGAATCAACGGAGCAATTTTTCATTATTCCATATAACAATGTCGTTGTCAGACTGGATCTTCGAGTATGGAAATATACTTTTTCATCCGGCGGCATCATGGGAGTAGTGGAAAACGCCTTCTGCTTCATTGTGTCCAAGTCCATTCTGAGTTTCAAAAAGCTGACGCCGGAAGAATTGATCTTCTTTGTGACAGAAGCGCTCAGCGGGGCTCCTATAGATGTTGTCGCCGATTATATTGAAGAATTGCAGGCAGTGTTGGATCGTATCGGCAAAAAAAATATGCTGATGGGTTCAGCGCCAATGGATTCAGAGTTGATCGATCTGTCCGGTCTGGCGTGCAGAGCTAATTCAAACTGGGAAAGCATCTAAACAGTGTCGCCACGAGCGTTTTTTCGCTCCCGGCCGCGTCAAAAAATACTTTAGGATTTAAAATACTCCAGGAGCATGTCATGGGTTTTTTAGCCAAAAAAATAGAAGAACAAAAGCAATCAAAAGACGCCGCCGCGGCAAAAATAAAAGAACGTCTGGAATTTCTGCAATGCGCCGCGAAGAACAAGATAGAAAACTTTGAAGCGGAAATGCAGGTGGAATTTCAAAGGGCGAAAGAAACGGCGGAGAGTTGGTCTATTGTCGGCAGACCGTTTGAATTTCTTGCCCAATATCGTGTGGATGTGAAGGAAGGAATATCCAAAGAAATAGAAGATGCCCTGGATGGATTGTTCCAGTTCGATAAGCGGAGCTTGAAATCCGCATTGTCTGTTTTGGTGAAGAATGCCTTGAAAGAAGTGGTGATCACAGCCTCCGTCGGTGAAAGCTATATGAAACATTTCTTTATTGTTCCCTATAACAACGCCATCATCCGTACTGATATACGAGTATGGCGATATAACTTCTCCAATCAGGCCGTTATAGGCAATATAGAGAATGCATTTTGTTTCATCACGTCAAAAGCCGTCATTGACCATAAGCGGCTCACAGCGGATGAGTTGATTTATTTTGTGACAGAGGGCCTGAATGGCGCATCGCTTGAACAGGTGGGAGAATACATAGGCGAGTTGAAAAAGATCTGGAGCATGCTGGAAAAACCCGGCTATACCACGCCCGATAAATTCACATCGGGGGCATTACCATTGCAGGCGGCGCCAACCGGCTGGGAGAGGGTTTAGAGGGGGTGTTTCATGGCGGTAATTACGATACCGGCAGAAGATTTCAGCAATCATAAGTTGATTACTTTCAATTTTACTGAATATAGCTGCGTGGAATTCGATAAGAGTTGGGAAAACTTGGTAGGTGACATCAACAGAGTAGACAACCGGAATGGCTATGCCGATCAGTATGTTCTCGCGTATGTTTTATACGGGGATCTCCAAATTCGTTTTATTTTAAATCGATTCAACCTGTATTTGGTAGGATATTTTATGGGCAATAGTACGTCCGATAGGCCGTATGGTACGCCATTCATTCTGGGGCATAACGATCTTCGCTATAAGAACTTACAATTCGACTTGACTATTGAAGAGCTTGATATAAGCTTCCAACGTGTTTTTTATGCTCGTGCAAATTCTGTCAATGAACATAATAACGCATTTGTCACCAGAGGAGAAGTTAATGCCGATCTTCACATGTGGGCATTTTTCCTATCCGAATCAGCTCGTGCGCAGACTTGCAGAGAGGCGAGTCACCTTATGTGCAGCATGGGTAATAGGTCTGCTCCCGCAGACCTTAACACGACACATAGGATAGATAGAGCGATATGGGATTGGTATTGTATAAAAGACCAAATGATCCATTATAATTCTCATTCACTTGTCATAGGCAATTGGGATAATGTTGCAAAAGACAAGGCTGGCGGTGATGATGCATCTGAGGCAGATATAGCTGCAAACAGACGCACAATGAATACTATAAATAACATAAATAATTACTTTAGAAAAAGAAGCATTCCGGAGAAGGATGTATTGGAATTAAAGCGGCTGGGGCTTCTATAGAGCATTTCAACATAAAACGCGATGTTATGATAATAAATAACTATAGCGCTGTGCAGTGTCGCCGCGAGCGAAAAAACGTTCGTGACGACGCTGCCTAACAAAGCGTTCCCGCGTCAAGCTCGGCGCTCTGGTGGTGCGGCTCGGGCAGCAGCTTGGCCCCGGCCTGTTCGAATATATTGGCGAGAATGCTGTTGGAAACCAGCATACCGCTACGGGTAAGGCGCAGGTAGCCGTCGCGGATGCGGATCAGCCCGTTTTCGTGCAGGGCGCGCACGAGTTGCTTGTGATCCTGAAAAAAGTCGCGCCCGGTAAGCTCGCGATAGGCGCGCACCCTCATGCCCCGCGCGGTGCGCAGGCGCAGCATGACCAGTTCAAGCACGCGGGCCTGATTGGTAAGTTCTTCGGCATTGGCGTCTAGACTACGCTCGTCAATGGCATCCATCCACGTAAACAGACTGGCCGGGTTTGTCCAGCGGCGTCCGCCTATGGTGGAAGTGGCCGAAGGGCCAACCCCCAGATATTCCTCACCTTCCCAATAGCCCAGATTGTGGCGGCATTGAAAGCCCATTCGGGCGAAGTTGGAAATTTCATAGTGCAGATAGCCCATGGATTCCAGAAAATCGCCGCCTTCCATATACATTACGGATTGATCGCGCTCGGTGGGCAGGGTTATCAGCCCCTGTTCGCATTCCTCATACAGTTGGGTGCCCGGCTCCGGAGTGAGGGCATAGCAGGAAAGATGGTCGGGCTTCATGCGCGCCACTTCCTTGAGCGTGTTCAACCAATGGCGCACACCCTGTCCGGGCAGGCCCCACATCAGATCCACGCTGATGTTCTGGGCCCCGGCATCGCGCGCGCTGTACACGGCGTGCATACTGTCCCTGGCCTTGTGCGAACGGCCGAGCACACGCAGCATTTCTTCGTCGATGGATTGCAGGCCAATGGAAAAACGGTTTACCCCGGCCCGCAGAAATTCATAGGCCAACCCGCGTGAGGAAAGACTTTCGGGATTGCTTTCCAAGGTTATTTCAGCACCGGGAGACAGTTTGAAATACTTGGAGATGCGCGAAAGTATGGCGGACACGGCTTTGGGCGGCATAAGGCTTGGAGTGCCCCCGCCGAAAAATACCGAAGTGACCGGAACCTGGGGGTAACGTTCGCCCCAGATGGCCAGCTCCATAAAAATAGAGTCGACATAATGCCGGAAACGCGGCGACTCCGGGGCGGCCACGCCCTTGCCCAGCGCTTCGGAATTGAAAGCGCAGTATTTGCAACGCGTGCGGCAGAAGGGTACATGTATATATATCAGCATTATTTTTTTGTTTCCCTTGGGATATGGAACTAATTAAAACCGGGGGATAAGATTATCAACAAGCCCCGCCATAAAAAACTTCATGTTTCGTACGCATGGGTTAAGGCCGGTTGCACGAATTGATTATAAGGACTCTAAAGTTTGCAAAAGAAATTATAGGGCCTATAGTATTTTCATCAACGCGAGACCGGGTTTGGCGGCCTATGGTCAACGATAAATTGACATGATACATTTCGATAGATTAAAATGCAATAAATGTTCCATACAAACCTGTGTAACTGGCTGACTTTGTTGATATGAAAATACTGTGTCGGCCTTGGAGTGCTATCTCATGATGGATATAAGATTTCAGGCCGGAGGCCCGCAAGCGTGGAAAGCCGACGCCGCCCTGTTGTTCGTGTGTAGCGGTGAAGACCCGCTGAAGGCTTCTCCCGCGTTGTTGGAAGCCGCGCCCTGGTTGGGAATAAGCCCCGGCCTGCGCGATTTCAGGGGCGATGAAAATGAAATCACCGTGCTTTACGGACACCCCGATTTGAACATTCCGCGCGTCATACTGGTGGGCCTAGGCGAATCGGGCAAGGCCGGGGTTGACAAGGTGCGCGAGGCCGCGGCCTTGGCCGCCAGGCATTGCCGTAAGCTGCGCCTCACTTCCATGTTGTTGCCTTTTGAGTGTTTTGCCGGGCTTTCCGGCGGGGCGGCCCGGCTGGTGGAAGAAAGCGTTTACGGAGCGCTGATCAGCCTTTATCGCTATACCGCACTGAAAAGCGCGGATGAAAAGGGCAAGCCCGATCCGCTCTGGCTGGCCCTGGGATTTACGGAGAGCTCGGTTCCCGACATTGCCCACGCGGCGGCCCGGCGCGGAGAGCGCGCCGCCCGCTCCATGGCCATGGCGCGCGGGCTGGCCATTACTCCTTCCAATATCATGACCCCTGGGGCCATGGCCGAGCAGGCTGTTGACGCGGCCAGAAGACACGGCTTGAAATGCAAGGTTCATGACATGGCCGAGCTGGCCGAAATGGGTTGCAACGCGCTGCTGGCCGTGGGGCAAGGCTCGAAGAACGAACCCAAAATGATCGTGCTTGAGTATGCGCCGAAAGGCCATGAGGAAGATAAGCCCATTGTGCTAATCGGCAAGGGCGTAACCTTTGACAGCGGCGGAATTTCCATAAAGCCGCCCACCGACATGCATCAGATGAAGGGTGACATGACCGGCGCGGCCGTGGTGCTTTCGGTTATGACCGCCGTGGCTGACGAGGATATTCCCCGCCGTGTGGTGGCCATTATGCCCTGCGCCGAAAATATGCCCGGCGGCGGAGCCTTCAAGCCCGGCGACGTGGTCAAGTCGTTTTCGGGCAAAACCGTGGAAATTATGAACACCGACGCCGAAGGGCGCATGCTTTTATGTGACGCCCTGGCCTATGCCCAGAAAAAATATTCCTGCGCGGGCATCGTGGACATAGCCACACTAACCGGGGCCTGCATGGTGGCCCTGGGTCGGGAAATAGGCGGCCTTTTCAGTGACGATGAGGACCTTTCCGGGCGTATCCGCGCCATAGGACAAACAGTTGGCGAACCTTTCTGGCCGCTGCCCCTGTGGAGCCCCTACCGCAAGGCGCTCAAGAGCGAAGTGGCCGACATTTCCCACATGGGGCCGCGTGAGGGAGGAGCGATTAACGCGGCGATTTTCCTGAAAGAGTTTGTCAACGAAGGTACACGTTGGGCGCATCTGGACATAGCCGGAACCGACTGGGCGACCAAGGATACGCCGCTTTGCGTTTCCGGCCCTACCGGCTTTGGCGTGCGGACTCTTATTGATCTGGTGAGGGCGGGATTGTGAGAAATTATTAATCTTGGCGACGAGGCGCGTTTGCCCGACTCGTTCGGGCAAACATCAACGCGCCAAAGGAGCGGATAAATGAAGACGCGCATTGAAAGCGATTCCATGGGCAATATTGCTGTGCCCTCTTGCAAATACTGGGGGGCGCAGACCGAACGTTCCATACATCATTTTCCCATTGGCGCCGGGCGATTCCGCTTTGGGAGGTCCGTTATCCGCGCACTGGGCGTCCTTAAAAAGGCGGCGGCCATGGCCAACGGCGATCTGGGGCTGCTGCCCAGCGATGTGGCCGATCTTGTGGCCCGCGCCGCCGAGGAAGTGATTTCGGGCAAGCTTGACGAGCATTTTCCTCTGGTGGTGTTTCAGACCGGCTCGGGTACGCAGTCCAACATGAACGCCAACGAAGTAATTTCCAACCGGGCCATAGAGATGGTGGGCGGCGAGCTTGGCAGCAAAAAGCCCGTGCATCCCAATGACCATGTCAACCGCAGCCAATCGTCCAACGATACCTTTCCCACAGCCATGCATATAGCTGTGGCGGAAGACTTGCACGTCCGCCTTTTTCCGGCTGTTGAGCGCCTGCACAGCGTACTCATGCGCAAGGCCGAAGAGTTTGACGATGTGGTGAAAGTGGGGCGCACCCATTTGCAAGATGCCACTCCCATTACTCTGGGGCAGGAAATAAGGGCCTGGGCCGCGCAACTCATGTTCGGCAAGCAGGCGGTGGAAGCCTCTCTGCCCGGATTGTACAGTCTGGCCATAGGCGGCACAGCCGTGGGCACGGGGCTTAACGCCCATCCTCAGTTCGGCGCCACTGCGGCGAAATACATAGCCGACATTACCGGCTATCCTTTCCATACCGCCGAGAATCAATTCTTTGCTCTGGCCGCGCACGATGCTCTGGTGCAAACCTCGGCGGCCTTGCGCACCATGGCCGGAGGATTGATGAAACTGGCCAATGATGTGCGCTGGCTGGCCAGCGGCCCGCGTTGCGGCCTGGGCGAACTGCGTATTCCGGAAAATGAGCCGGGGTCGTCCATCATGCCCGGCAAGGTCAACCCCACCCAATGCGAAGCCATGACCATGGTATGCGTGCAGGTGTTCGGCAATGACGCCTCGGTGGCTTTTGCCGGAAGCCAGGGCAATTTGCAGCTTAATGTTTACAAGCCTGTTATGGTGCATAATGTGCTTGAAAGCATAGAGCTTTTAAGCGATGTGATGGGGTCTTTCACTTCATTCTGTGCCGAAGGGCTGGAAGCGGACAGAGAAGTAATTGCCGCGCATCTGGAACGGGATCTCATGCTGGTTACCGCGCTGAGCCCGCATATCGGCTACGATAAGGCTGCGGGAATAGCCAAGAAGGCCCATGCCCAGGGGCTTACTCTGAAGGAGGCCGCCATCATTCTCGGCTATGTGAAAGAGGAAGATTTTGACGAGTGGGTTGATCCGCTCAAGATGACCCAACCGGGATAGTTTTCGTAAAGAAGTAAAAAACTAAACCGGGGATGATAATATCATCCCCGGTTTTAATATAAATTTATATAGTTAGAATTCCCACTTAAACTGGAGCTTCCCCTCCACCCCATCGCGAGTGCCGGTATAGCCCTTGGTATTGAGGTCAACGGAAAAGTCGCTGTTGGATGAAGGCTTTACGGTAATACCAAGCTCGCCGACACCAAAGTCGGCTCCATTGCCCGGAAGATCGCGATTGTACCCGTACAGTCCGGCCTTGTTCAGGTACCCGGGGTCGCGTTCAAAACCGGCCCCGGCATAGGCCTTGATACTGTCGGTGGCCTCATAATAGGCTCTGCTCCCATCACGCAATGCGGGAGATTCCAGTTCCTTCATCTTCAAGCTTTCGGGAGTGGAGCTTTCACCGCCCCAGGATAATCTGAAATCGTGAGCCGAGGCGGCATTATCGCCGGACGTGGAGCTGCTTGGCGCAAAGTAGTTTTGTTCCGCCCGCGCCGAAACCGGGAGCATAAGTGTAACCCCCAGAATAATTATAAAAAATCTTGCGCCTGACATAACACACCTTCCAGTCTTTGCGCATGATAGCCTTGCGGAACCTGCTCCGCATTTTTAATATAGTGATGATCAACATCCATAGCAAGTTCTTTATCGCATCTGATGTGGTTTTGATGGATTTGGCCAAAACTTCGACCCGATGGGGAAAGGCTTTCCTTAGCCGCATATTAGGAATATCCTTGCGGCCCCACAAGTATTTTTCATGCTATTGTCTGTATTATTTCAGGATATAACTATGAGTAGTGTTTAATCGCCGTATTCCGTATTCGACAGCAACCCGATTTTGCGCTATCCTGAAGGGCTATGAACATACAAGACATCTCCAAGTCCCTCGGTGGAAGAGACATCCTGAGCAATTTTTCCCTTGACCTGGATCCGGGAATGCGCCTTTGCGTTTGCGGGGCCAACGGCACAGGTAAGTCCACGCTTTTACGCATTTTGTCCGGGGTGGAACAGCCTGATTCCGGGCGGGTTATTTTGCCGCGCGGCTGTCGTTTGGGCTATGTGGAACAGGAACTGGACGAAAGCCTGCTGGGCAAGACCCTGCTGGACTTCGTACGTGAGGTTTTGCCTGATTGGGAAGGCTTTTGGGAAGAATGGGAAGAAGCTTCGGCAAGCGGGGATGAATCCGCGTTAAAGCGGCTGATGGAGCGGCAGGCTGAATGGGAGGCCGTTTACGGGCACAACCCCGAGCACCGCGCCGAACGGGTTCTGAGCGGTCTGGGATTTTCGCGCCGCAAGTGGGGGCGCACGCTTTCCGCCCTTTCCGGCGGCTGGCGCGAGCGGGCCAAGCTGGCCAGAGTGCTGACCGCGGGGGCCGACGTGCTTTTGCTGGACGAACCCACCAACCACCTGGACATTGAGGCGGTGGAATGGCTCGAAAGCTATCTTATGGAATTTGAAGGCATAGCGGTCTTTGTGGCTCACGACCGAGTGTTTATGGACAAGGTCGGCACCCACGTTCTGTATCTTAGCGGGGAGAAAGCGGTTTTTCGCAAGGCGTCTTTCAGCCGTTTTTTGGAATTGATGGCTGAGCTGGAAACCCAGCGCGAGCTTAAAGCTAAAGCTCTAACCGAGGAAATAGACCGCAAAATGGCCTTTGTGGAGCGTTTCCGGGCCAAGGCCACCAAGGCCCGCCAGGCTTCTTCACAGCAAAAAATGGCTAAGCGTCTGGAAAAAGAATTGCAGAGCATCCCCAGAGAATCCAGACGTCGGGAGCTGTCTTTCACCTGGCCTCCCGCGCCCAAATCAGAAAAAACCGTGGTGGGGGCCGCTGATCTGGCTTTCAAATTTGCCGACGGGGGCACGCTGTGGCCGCCCCTGACCTTTACAATTTACCGCGAGCAGCGCATTGCCCTGGTTGGGCCCAACGGCTGCGGCAAGTCAACCTTGCTCAAATTGGTGGCCGGGGTCGGCTCCAGAAGCGGTGGCAGCATGATGCTCGGGCAGTCGGTGCGCCTTGGTTATTTCAGCCAACATCAGATGGAAACTCTCAATGCTTCCGGCTCCGTGCTGGGCGAAATACGGCGCTTGTCCGACCCGCGCACCACCGAAGAAGAGCTTATGAGCGTGCTCGGGCTTTTCATGTTGGGGCAGAATTATTTTGACCGCCAGGTGGATACTCTTTCCGGCGGGGAAAAAAGCAGGCTGATTCTGGCCGCGCTTTTTCTGGCCCGCTGCAATTTTCTGGTTCTGGACGAACCCACCAACCATCTCGACCTGGAAAGCCGCGAAGCTCTGATCAATGCTCTGAGCCGCTTTGACGGAACATTGCTTATGGTGGCCCACGACCGCTGGCTGCTTTCGCATGTGGCCGACGAAGTTTGGGCGGTTTCAGACCGGGGGCTCTCGGTTTATGACGGTTATGAGGCTTATGATGCCGCGCGCAAGACGATTGCGTCCGAAACCCCGGATGATGCCGCCGGACGAGCAGGCGGAACTTCGCCCCAACCCCGGAGGGACGCTTCGGGGGGCGCGGCGTCTTCCGGCCTTTCTTCTTTGCCGCCTGAAAGTTTTTCCCTCAGCCGCGAGGAACAGAAAAAACTCAAGCGCGAGGAAGCTGAGCGCCGCAATGCCCTGCATCGTCGGTTAAAGCCTCTGCAAGAACGCTATGACGGCCTTGAGCGCGAGCTCGAAACGCTTATGGCTGAGCAGGACGAAATTTCCATGGCATTGGCCGATCCCGAAATTTACGCCGATCGGCAAAAAGCCCCGGATCTGCTTAAACGTTTCGCGGAATTGAAGGATCTTACCGAAAAAATCATGGAAGATATGGCGGATCTGGAAGAAAAAATTAATTCCACGGAATGATGGCAAACCGCCGACTATCACAGGGGGTAACATGAAAATATGGCGAGTAGCCGCGGGCATAGTCTGGCACGGTGAGCTTTGCCTCATGGCCAAGCGGCCCGAGGGCTCGCTTATGTCCGGGTATTACGAATTCCCCGGCGGCAAGATTGAACCGGGCGAAACCGCTTATGATGCCATGGTGCGCGAGCTGCATGAGGAGATGTCCATAAACGTGATCAGGGGCGAATATTGGCGCACCCTGAATTACAGTGAAAGAGAGTGGCGCGGAGTGCCGGAATCCGTGCCGATTGGCTACGAAGAGTGGCGGGTTAATATAGACTTTTTCCATGTAGTGGAATATACGGGAAGGTTGAAGGCCAATGAAGGCCAGGAATGGCTTTTTGTGCTGCCCGTTGACGCGTTGAAGCTCAATCTCCTTCCGGCCAACATTTCTCTGGTTGAGCGATTGGCGCGGGCCGGGGCCGCGCGGCAGCGGCCTTGAACATAAAACCAACGCGTTGGCTTGCCAAATAAATACGCGGATATATACAGGGGGAAGTTATGTCAAGACAGGTTAAAGTCGCTGTTGTGGGCGCTACCGGCGCTGTGGGCCGGGAAATGTTGGATACCTTGCAGCGCCGCGAATTTCCGGCTTCCGAAATTGTGCCCTTTGCCTCGGCCCGTTCCGCCGGCAATACCGTTCCTTTCGGCGACACGGAATTGACCGTGCGCGAACTTAAAGAAGACGTGTTTGCCGGTTTTGATCTGGCGCTGTTTTCCGCCGGGGGCGGCACTTCGGAAAAATTTGCCCCGCATGCGGCCAAAGCCGGTTGTGTGGTGGTGGACAACTCCTCAGCCTGGCGTATGGACAAACGCTGTCCCCTGGTTGTGCCCGAGGTAAACGCCGACGCCCTGCGCGAGCATAACGGCATTATCGCCAACCCCAACTGCTCCACAATTCAGATGGTTGTAGCCCTGAAACCCCTGCACGACGCGGCCAAAATAAAGCGCGTGATTGTTTCCACCTATCAAGCCGTATCCGGCACCGGACAGAAGGCCATCAACGAGCTGGACAAGCAGACCAGGCAGATTTTCAACATGCAGGAGCCGGAAGTAGCGGTTTATCCCTACCGCATCGCCTTCAACCTTCTGCCCCATATAGATGTCTTCCTTGAGAACGACTACACCAAGGAAGAAATGAAGATGGTTCATGAAACCGTCAAAATTATGGGCGATCCCAACATAAAGGTTACGGCCACCTGCGTGCGCGTGCCCGTATTCTATGGCCATTCGGAATCGATAAACATCGAAACCGAGAAAAAACTCTCCCCGGCCGAAGCCAGGGCCATTTTGTCCCGCTCCCCCGGCATACAGGTGCTGGATAACCCCAAAGAAAAAATTTACCCAATGCCGCTCGACGCCGCCGGGGAAGACCTTACCTTTGTGGGCCGCATCCGCGAGGACGAAACCATTGCCAACGGTCTTAACCTGTGGGTTGTGGCCGACAATATCCGCAAGGGCGCGGCCCTCAACACCGTGCAGATTGCCGAAGAGCTGCTGCGGCTTGACTTGCTGGGAGTGAAGGATCGCAATATATTTTAGACAGTGTTCATTTTTCTATTTAGTTTGCAACCGCCGGGCGGGCCTGCCGCTCGGCGAAAAAAGCACAGGTCTGACGCGCCATGGAAATCATCAATTCCGAAGACTATATTGCCAGGCTGCTGGCGGCCCCGCGCCCCGGCGCGGAAAATATTCTGGCTTTCCACGATTACCGGGTGGGCGGCATCTGCAAGGATTCCCGCCTGATGTTGGCCCCACTGGACGATCATCTCTGTCATCGGGGCGACGGTGTTTTTGAAAGCATAGTCTACAGGAACAAGCGGATTTTTCAGTTTGAATCGCATTTGAAGCGCATGCAAAAATCCGCTGCCGGGCTCAAGCTTTCCCCCCCTTGCCCATGGGAGGAAATACGCGATATAATCCTGGCCGTGGTCAAGGCCGGAGGAGCCGATTCGGGTTCCATACGAGTTCTTTTGGGGCGCGGCCCGGGCGGCTTCGGGATTTCCCCGGCGGAGTGCCCCAAGCCCAGCCTGTATGTGATCGCCTGGAAGGAAACCCCCAAGCCAGATTGGTGGTATGAACGCGGGCTTTCTTCTTTCCACTCATCCATTCCGGCCCGCCAGAGCTATATGGCCCAGATTAAAAACGCCAATTATCTGCCCAATGTGCTGATGATTGAAGAAGCCATAACCAAGGGCCTGGATTTGCCGCTGTCTTTTGACGATCAGAATTGCCTGGCCGAAACAGCCATAGCCAATGTGGCCCTTGTGGATGCGGCCGGAACATTGGTGGTGCCCGAATTTACCAATTCTCTTCCGGGCACAACAGTTTTGAAAGCCATGGAAATAGCGGAGAAAAGCAATATCAGGGTCGAGCGCCGCCGCGTGCCGGAAAACGAAATTTACGACGCCGGTGAGTTGCTTGTGCTGGGTACGGTGTATGAGTGTGTGGGCATTACTTCTTATGAAGGCCGTTCCATAGGCAGCGGCAAGCCGGGGCCGGTTTCCACAATCTTGCGCGAGGGCCTGCGCGAGGCACTGCTTGCGGGAGGAACACCATTTTAATTATGCTTACATATAAATCCAGCTACTTAGGATATTGTCTTCAAATAGCGAATTTTGGGCAAAAAGCAAGGAAAACGGGCTTATTTGCGAAAGGAATGTACTTTTTGGGTACCAGGCTTAAGCAAAAAGGCCGTTTGACGCAGCCGATTGGACAAAATGCGTATTTGGAGCTTCGGGCGGAAACATGCTGACTTTGCTGCTTGATCTGGAGCGCTCCGAGGGCATGCGCCAGAAACGTATTTTGTTTCTGGCCGAAGCCCTTGAGCGGAGCGATCGTTTCAAGCCGCTGATCTGCTGCCCGGAAGGCAGCTTTCTGGCTGATGAAGCGCGTAAATCCGGGTTTGAAGTTTTCGCGCTCAAGTCCGAATCGCCGAGCGGCATCGCTAACCGTTTGCGCCTCTGGCTTTTTCAACGCAAGCAGGAAAAGCTGCTGATCCATTCTTTTGGCGGGCGGGCGCATGAGTTGGCGCATATTATACGCAAGATGCGCCGCCCGGATAATGCCATTCTGGTGCAAACGATATTTTCAGGCATTTCCCGCGACAAGCCCTTTAAGACGGCTCCGTTTGTACAGGCCGACAAAATTACCTGTGGCAGTACGAATGTTCTGAATCTGGCAGCCCGTGCCGGGCTTGATCCCTCACGCATGATGATTATCAGGCCGGGTTACGCCATTCCGGCAGATCGCTCCGCTTACTACAAAGCGCAAGATCGTTTTATTTTTATGACCTACGGAGGGCTTTCCCCCGGCTGTGGGCACAGCCTGTTGGTGAAATCCATGGCCGCCATGTGGCAAAGATCCGATTTGCCCCCGTGGGAAGTGCGTATCTTTGGTTCCGGCCCGCTTTTTCAGAGCATACTTGACGAGGCCTTTTCCCTTGGCGTGTCCGATCGTCTGGCTCTGCTCGGGGATCAAAAAGCGGAAGCGGTTCTCGGCCTTGGGGACGTCATGCTTGTGCCGTCTGTCGGCACTGACGGCAACGGCGAGGCAATATGCCTGGGTTGGCTTTTCGGACTGGCGGTAATTTGTTCGGATTTACCCGTTCATATGGAGCAGGTCCGCCAGGAAGAAAACGCGCTGGCCGTTACCCCGGACGACCCCCAGGCTCTGGCCTCGGCCATGATCCGTCTTATGCAACAGGAAGATTTGCGGCAGTACTTGATTGAAGGCGGGGAGCGCATGCTGCCGCTCATTTCCAGTGAAACCATGGTTGAAGGCTTTCTAAAATTGTATTCCGGGCTTGTGGCCGGGCGTGGTTGGGTTTTGCCTGTAAAAAAAAGCAGGGTAATCGAAGAGAAGCCAACGGTTGAAGACATCGGCGCGTTTGAACCTAACCGCCTTGTTGAACCGAACGCCTCAGCCCTGTACGGCGACGAACCGGAGAGCACCCCGCCGACCGAAAAACGTGAACCGGCTGAAGCTGACGGCAATACCCCTGAAAACGGCGGACGCCGACTGCATGACAAAATATAGAGCGTTTTGCGAATGAAATGAGCGAAATGCTCTGACGGCCCGTGCTTTGTTAGGGCCGTAGCGTTCCCCTGTAATAAGCCCTTGCTCCTAATAATTCAAAAATAGACGAAAATATTAATGAAGTGCAGAGTTTGCAAACAGACAGCCGTAGTGGCCTTAAAAAGCCATAATACGGCTTTTTGCCCGGATTGTTTTTTGGAATTTTTCAGGGGGCAGGTGGAGAAAGGTATTCGACGCCACAAGCTTCTGGCCCCTGAAGATCGCGTGCTGGCCGCGCTTTCCGGCGGTAAGGATTCTCTGGCCCTGATGCTGGAACTTTCCAGGCAGAACTACAACGTTACCGGCCTGCATATTGATCTCGGCATTCCGGGCTCTTCGGACAAGGCCAGGGAGGTTGTGGAACGCTTTTGCCGAAAGCACGGCTTTGAGCTGATCATTTGCGATATGGCCGCCGAAGGCTTGGCCATTCCCAAGGTGAAAGAAGCGCTCAGGCGTCCCATATGTTCGGCTTGCGGCAAGATTAAACGCCATTGGTTTAATCGTGTAGCTCTGGAAAAGGGGTTCACCGCGCTTGCTACCGGGCATAATCTTGATGATGAGGTGGCGCGGCTGTTCAGCAATACTATACGTTGGGACGTATCCTATCTTTCCGATCAGGGGCCGATGCTGCCCAGCGAAAACGGTTTTGCGCGCAAAATAAAACCTTTGTGGCGGCTTACCGAATTTGAAACAGCCAACTACGCATTTTTAATGGGCATTGAAAACTGGTACGCTCCATGCCCCTACAGCACCGGGGCCAGCTTTACCTGCCACAAGCATCTTTGGCAGCAACTCGAAGCGGCCATGCCCGGCCGCAAGCTCGACTTCTATCAGGGTTTTCTGGAGCGCGGCCGCCCGGTATTCGCGGCCGCCGAAGACGCCCGCGACGGCGGCAAGCTTTCACCCTGCAAGGAATGCGGCTACCCCACCTCGCACGAGGTGTGCGGGGTGTGCCGGATTAAGGCTTGTGTGTTGGAAAGGCTGTAAGCGAAGCCGGAAGTATTGTCCCGCTTAAATCCACATACACTTCGGTCGGCCTTGGAAAAGAGGTAAAGGCGAACGGGGACAATGTGACCGCGTAAGCTCCCGCGTTTGCCACGGCCAGCACATCGCCAACCTGCGGATCGGGCAAAAGCACATCATTGGCCAACACATCCATGGCTGTGCACAAATTGCCGCATACCGTCACCTTTTTAAGCTCCCCGTCGCTTTTTTCCGGAAGCGACACCGTGTGCGCCGCATAGTTGCTGAACAGCGGTTCAAAAGGACCGGTCGGGGGCGAAGGCAGGCCGTTCAGCAGATTCATGAGCGCAGGCCGGAAAAACGCGTTCATTCCGCTTGAAACTATCGCATATGTTTTGCCGCGCGATTCTTTTATATCTTCTATGCGGGTCAGAAAAACTCCCGCCTTTCCCACCAGAAAGCGCCCGCTTTCCAGCATCAGAGTACACCCCGGCAGCGACGGGGCATGGGCCGCCGCAAGGCGGCTTACTTCATCGCGCAACTCCCGCAAGTTCGGCTCGGGATAATCCCTAGGGGCTGTCTCCAAATGCGTATTTTGTCCAATGGCTGCGTCAAGCTGGCTTTTTTGCTCCGGTCGAGTACCGTAAGAGTACACTCGCTTCGCAAAAAGGCCCGCTTTCCTTGCCCTTGAATCAAAATCCGCTATTTGGAGACAGCCCATAGTGGGCGCAATGCCGATTCCGCCGCCGAAATTGATGAATTCCAATTGCCAGCCGAGAGCCTCGCGGCAACGCGCGGCCAGATTGAACACAGTCGCGAACATGGCGGCCAGGGCGCTGTGGCTCAACACCTGGCTGCGCAAAAAAACATGTATGCCGCATATGCGTATATGCTTCAGAGAATCGAACAGAGGTTTTTGCGTCAGTAGGAATTCCTCGTCCACACCGAATTTCGAGCTTGCTCCGGCGGTGATTTCAGGCAATTCTCCCGGTCCAAAAGCAAAATCGGGGTTGATCCTGATTCCCACCCGCAAGGGCAGCTTGCGGGCATCCTCTGTTTCTCCGGCCAATTCATTCAGGCGGACCAGCTCGGAACATGAATCGGCTACAATAAGGCATTTGCCCAGGGCTTCGGCCAAATGCGCGCGGCTTTTCCCCGGCGCGGAATAAAAAATATTTTCCGGCGCAATCCCGGCCTCAAGAGCCCGATTCACTTCAAAGGAAGAGGCCGCGTCAATGCCAAGCTCGTTTGTGGCCATGAAACGGCATATGGCGGGATGTGGGTTGGTTTTCAAGGAATATAGTGGGCTGAAACCCGGAAATGTTTCGCGCAACAGGTTCAGTTGCCGGGCAATGACCGTTTCGTCATAAACATACAAGGGCGAGCCATGGGCATTGAGCAGGGTGGAATAGTGGTGTAATTTCATCTCTTTCTCCATAATACAAATAAACCATAAAATATAACATTTGTAAAATCGATTAATATCATGTTAAAATAGGTTTAATCTATTATGAGATGATTTTGAAAGAAGGACGCATGGAAGACAATAGGAATTGCTTGTGGGACGACAGGCGGATTACCCTTGAGCACTTACGCGTTTTTATTGCCGTGGCGGAAAATGGAAGTTTCCATAATGCGGGAAAATTGTTGAGTCGCTCGCAGCCCACCATTACCCAATCTGTGCAAAAGCTCGAAGATTATCTACGATGCCGTCTTTTTGAACGCCGCCAGGGGCATGTGGCCGGACTGACCTCCGATGGAACACGCATGCTTCCCGAGGCCAGAGAAATAGTATGCAGATTGGATGCTCTTGTCCGGGTAATGCTGCGGCCGAAACTTCAGGGGAATATAACTTTGGGCATTCCGCCAAGCTTCAGGGCGGCGGAGTTACAGCGGGCCGTTTCGAGCTGCATGGCTTTGAACAAGGAATTGCGTGTACGCGTCATAACCGCCATGTCTGTTCACCTCGAAGAGATGCTGAGCCAGGGGCGGATCGATGTGGCCATTGTGAGCCGTCTATTCGACGGCCGGGCCGCTGAAGACAAAAATATTCGCCATGTGTTGCGCGAAGATCCCCTGGTGTGGATTGCGAACCGGATTGAACATGCGCAAACATATGAAGAAGTGCCTCTGGTAAGTTTTACCGAAGGCAGCCCCTGGCGGAAAGCTTGTGAAGAGGCTCTGGAGGCGGCGTCCATTTCTTTTTATCACGCCTATGTAAGCGCTTCATTTGAGAGCGTCGGCAGTGCCGTAAGCGCCGGGTTCGGGGTCAGCGTGTTGCCTCTGGGGTATATTGACGCCAACCATGTGGTCCTGGGGCGGGAACAGGGCTTTCCCGACCTGCCCAAAGTGCGCTGTCTTTTGCTGGCCTCGGGGCAAAGCGCGGGCGTCGTGCAATTTTGCGAAATTCTTGGACAAACTTTGATAGCTTAATAGTAGCGCCTGAGGGCGGTTGATTTTGCCGAAGCCAATTTGCCGAGAGTATTACGAATGAAAGTGGCATTATCGCGCAGTCCCCGGCCCCACAGCCGGGGGCAGCGCGATAATGCGGGAAATGCAGTGGAATGGACCTAAAAAGACAATAAGGTGCTAACCACAAAGGCCATTATAATCCCGAACAGAATGGATGGGCGCTGGAAGCGGTTGGCGGTTTTGAGGTCGGTGCCGGGTATTACCGATATGACCGGAGGCAGGGCCGAAAGAGGCCCGCCGGTGAGGTAATACTGGGCAATGGCCGCGCCGCCTCCGGCGGCAATGGCGGCGGCCATGGGGTTGGCCCCGGCGGCCAGAACAGCTTGCAGGAACGGGATAATCACCGGGGTTGAGGCCGAGTAGGACTGGGTCAGCAGCCCGGCCAGAGCCGCCACCAGCCACATCACCTGCACCGGGGCCACGCTGAGCACCGGGCTGAGTATGTTGGAGAGAATGTCCACCAGCCCGATATTGCGTATTACCGTGGACAGAAACAAAAAGCTGATGATTGCCACTATGGGGGTGGCTATTCTGGCCACGCCGGAGATCATGTCGCGTTCGGAATCTTTGGGGTTGGATCTGGCGATTGCCATGGCCACTATGGCCGAGGCGGCGCTGACCAGGAAAATGGGAAAACCGAAGGAAAATCCCGCCACCAGAATGGCAAAGGGGGCCAAGGCCTTCCAAATGGCGCTTTTGTCCTTGTTGTCGCCAAATTCGGCCAGCAGACGGTTGACTTCCTCGCGGGTGAGATTGACGCCATTGGAACGTTCTTCCAGCTTAAGGCGCATAAAGCTGGCCGCGAATACCGACAGGGCGATGATGGAGGCATATACGTTATAAAGCCCGAAACCAAGGCCCGCAGTGGCCAAAATGGTAATTTGGGTGGGGTGGGTGAAGCCGCCGAAATTGCCGAGGTGCCCGGCATGGGCGTGGACCCCGGCGGACTTGTTGGGATCAACCCCAAGCTTTACCGAGGCTGGCCCGGTGATCACCGCTGTGACGGCAGCCTGGGTAAAGCCGGTGAGCGCGCCAATGCATCCCGCGGCCACACCTCCGGCCACAGCCACGCCGGGCCCGCCGCCCATTCTGTTGCCCAGGCGCACTATGGCTCGGATGATTATATCCATGAAGCCTAGTCCCTGCATTACGCCAATAAACATCAGAATACCGGTGATGTCGGCTATTACCGGAATGAGCCCGGAATTGATCATTTTGGTGATAGTTACCGCGCTTTTGCCGGAAATGGGAAAACCGGCCGCCAGCGCGGTTATGGCCGAGCCGACTATGGCGGTGAGGTACAGAGGCGTGCGACCGCTCAGCATCAAAAGCAGGGTAAGCAGCATTATAGTTTGGGCAAGTGTAAGCATGGCTGTCTCCTGTTTTTGGACAAAAAGTATCCCTGACGCCGCGAAGGCATCTTTATCAGCCTTTAATCAGGCTATATACTACAGGAAAATTTATTTGCCGAAGTTTTTCAGTTGCGGCAGCTTGTGCGGCTGCTCGGCCACATTTCTTTTTTTGCCGGTCATGCTGATTACATCCAGGCGCAGCGCGGTGACCTTGCGCACCAGTTCATCATGAAAGCGATAATCCGGGCCTTCCTCCACTTTGTATTGCTCAAGCAGGGTGCGCAGGGACTTTTCCGTGTCTTGCGGCTCCACATAGTGGATGGTGCCCGTGCCCATGACGCATTCAAATTCCATGGAACATTCGCAAGGCCCCACTCTTTGCCCGGTTACCAGGCCGTGGGTGCATTCCATGACAAAGCCCACCTTGTTGTTCTTTTTAATGAGGTCGTGCTTGCGTCCGGTGGCCGCGCCGTGGAAGTACAGCGACACTTTTTCGCTTTCCCGCACTTCCAGGCCAAAATTCATGGGCACTACATGGGGAAATTCGTCGGCGAAAGCCACATGGCATACGTCGCAGGTTCTCATTACGGCTATAAGGGCATCAAAACCCTTTATTTCGCGATCTTTTCTTCTCATTTCATACCTCGCCGCCAATGCGGCCTGGCATATTTGTTATTTTTTCCAAGAATGCGGGGCGGGAATGCTCACCTGATGCTAGCGGATGTTTTTCCCGCCCCGGCATGGCTTATCATATTATAATATTTTGTTTTTCAAATTATCCATTACCTGAGTAAATATGGAATATCCACCCATAGCGCCTTCTGCGGGCACTCCACTTCGCAGGGCAGGCAGAACCAGCAGGTACGGTTGTGGCCGCAGGGGCTGCCGCAGGAATGGCAGCGCCCGGCCTCTTCTCCGGCCTGTTTTTCACTGAACGCTTCTTCCAGCACGGCATAATCGCCTTTGCCTTTCATGGCGCGATTGGCCGGTTCCTGCCTGGGATCGTTTTGCCCCCGGCTGTGATCAATGGTAAAATCGGCTATTGTGGGACCGGCATGTCCGCGTTCAAAGCGCAGGTGTTCGCCAAGAGAGTATCTGGCGGCCGATTTGGCGGCCTCGCGCCCGGCCGCCATGGCCCGCACCACGGAACCGGCCCCGCCCTTGTAGTCGCCAGCCGCAAAAACCTTGCTTTGCCCGCATTGCAGGGTGAGAGGGTCGGCTTCGTATATGTCGCGCATGGTGAGAGTACTGCCGTTCAGGACTTCCTGATCGCGCTCAAGTCCTATGGCCACAATCAGGCTGTCGGCGGCCAGTTTATCGCGCGAGGAGTCAAAACGCGGGGCAAAGTTTCCGTTTTCGTCAAAAAGTGAGGTACAGCGCGAAAGTTCCACTCCGGCCACCCGGCCGCCCACGCCCTCGATGCGTTCAATACCGCAGGAATGGCGGAATTGGATCCCCTCTTTCATGGCTTGCCGCACTTCGGCTTCAAAGGCGGGCAGTTCCCCGGATGTTTCCAGGGTGAGCATCACAACCTTTTCCGCCCCTTGGCGCAGGGCGGTCATGGCCGCATCCACAGCCATATTGCCGCCGCCGCATACCAAAACAGTTCCGGAAAGTTCCGGGCCCCGGCCCCGGCGCGAAGACGCCAGGAATTCCAAGCCGTCATGTACGCCTGCAAGATCTTCTCCATCCACGTTCAGCTTTTTACCCTTGCCCAAACCGCACGCCAGCACAACGGCGTCGTGCCTTTCCATAATTTCTTTCAGGGAAATATCCTTGCCGATGTGAGCGTTGAACTTGAATTCAACACCCAGCGCGGGCAGTACGGCCAATTCTTTTTCCACCACGGCGTCGGGCAGGCGGAATGCGGGAATGCCGCTCAAGAGCATACCCCCGGCCCTGGATCCGGCCTCATACACGACAACTTTATGCCCGGCCAGCGCCAGATCGTGGGCGGCCACCAGCCCGGCCGGACCCGCGCCCGCAATGGCTACGCTTTTGCCCGTGGCCGGAGCCTTTTCGGGAACGGCGGCGGCTTCGGCCCCGTCAAAGAGGAACCGCTTCAAGGATCTTATGGCTATGGGATAGGAGCCGTTTTTTCCTCTTTCGCAGTCATTTTCGCAAGGGTGATCGCAAACCATGCAGATAATTTCGGGAAAAGGCAGCTTTTCGCGTACAATGCTTCTGGCCAGATCATAGTCGCCTCTGGCAATAGACTGCACATAACCCTGCACATTCACGTCCATGGGGCAAGCCCGGCGGCAGGGCGCGGTTTTCAGGCGAATGTTGTCCAGAATGCAGCGATCCGCGCAACGGCCGCAGAAAATGCACTTGTCCTTGTCAATTTTGATATTGTCTTCAAGGCTCTCAAGATAGCTCGGGCTCATGCTTTCACCCCCTTGTCCATGCGGATAATGTCTTTGTGGCTCACGCGCACGTCGGCGGCATCGTCGCCCATGGTCAGAACAATGTGCTTCAACCATTTTTCGTCATTGCGCTCGGGATAATCGCTGCGGTAATGCCAAGGATGCCAGCGGCTCTCGGCGCGATCCTTCGAAGCCGTGGCGCTCAATGTGGCGCAGTTGATGATATTTTCCACCTCCATACTTTTAAACAAATCATGGGTGCTTTCCACCCGCACCATGGTTGAAAGTTCTTCGCGGAACCTGTTCATCCACCACAGGGCGCGGTTGAGCTTGTACTCGTTTTTGGGCGGCTTGAGATAGTCGCCAATGATGCGCCGCACCTTATATTCAAACTCCTCAATGGATATGGGGTTATTTTTTTGAGCCATGCGGGCGCTGATGCGGTCCAGCTCCTTTTCCACAAAGGCGTGGTCAAGTTCGGACAATACGGTGTTTTTGACCCTTTGCCCCGCGTTTTCGGCGCTGATTTCACCATAGACAAAAGCCCCGGAAAGATGCCCGCGCGCGCAAAGCGAGGTGTCTCCGGCCGCATAAAGGCCGGGCACGCTGGTTTCGCCGCGCTCGTTGATGCGCACCCCGGTGAGGCCGTGCCCGCCGCAAAGAAATACCTCGGTGGGCCACAGTTCTATTTCGCCGGTGCGGAAGTCATTGTCCCGTCCGGCATGGAAGCGTTCGCAGGCCGGGCGCTCGGTGGTAAAGAGTATATCTTCGATTTCCTTGATGGTTTCTTCGGGAAGATGCTTCAGTTCGATGCGCAGCGGCCCTTTGTCCTGCAAGTGCTCGGCAAACATCGATTTAATGGAAGGATGCTCTTTGTCGCGGCGTTGCCCGAAAGCGTCGAACAGGCGCGCGCCGCGCGTAAGGGTGATGTAAAGCAGCGGAGCGTTGATATCTTTGGTTATGTAGTAAACCAGTGTGTATTCAAAGCCGGAAAGCTCGGCCCCGGCGTGATAGGCCAGCATGTAGCCGTCGCCGGTATTGCCCGGAAAGTCGTATACGCCGTAAAGGTGCCCATTATCGGGCAGGCCGAAGCGGGCCGTGCCCCCGGCGCTTATAATTACGGCCTTGGCCCGGATTACCGAAGGCTCGCCGGTGCGCACGTTCAGGGCTATGGCCCCGCATACCTGTCCGTTTTGCTTCAAAAGGCGCAGGGCCATGGTGCGGTTCATGACCTTGGCCCCCAGCTTCAGGGCGCGGTCGGCAATTATGCGCTTCAGTTCCGGCTCTTTCATTGTCACGCAGAATTTCCCTTTGGCATGTACCTGCAATACTTCGTATTCTCCGTCGAATTTGGGAAAGCACACCCCCCAGTCAATAAGCCTCTGCATGGTTTCATAGCTACGCTCGGCCATGCGGTAGTTGACCGGCTCGTCCATAATTCCTTCGCAGGCCGCGCCGTTGCCCTCTAGATACTCCTCCGGGGTGCTTATGCCGGGAATGGCCACAATGTTCATAGCGTCCATGCCTCGGGCAATACAGCCGGAATATTGAATGTCGCCCTTTTCCAGAATAAGCACTTTTTGATCCGGGTTTACCTCTTTGGCCCTTATGGCCGCCATGGCCCCGGCACTGCCGCCCCCTATGATGAGAATGTCGGTATCAATCACAGGATAGTCATATTTCATAAAAAAACTCCTGGGTTGTTAAAACGCGTCGCGCCAAAGGCGCGCATATTGTGCGCGTTCCGACGGCATTCCGGCTTGCCGCCGGGAAGGAACGGGATAATGCGTCCTTGAAAATTAGTATATACATCTATATCAATTTTGGTCAACATAAAATTTCCTCCCGAACGCCTCGGGACATCGCGCGGGCGCGGCAATACCGTGGAATAAAAAACGGCCGCGCCGAAAAAATCCGGTGCGGCCGATTGATTCAATCAGACAGTATGGTTTGGAGGGTTAAACGACCTGCTTCTGCTCCATGGTGCGGAAAATGCTCTTTTCATCGGTGCGGCAGAGGCTGATGCGATATTCAAAGGGCTTGCCCGCAGGAGTGAACACCAGTGATTTTATTTTCAGCAGGGGAGCGCCCGCAGGCACTTCAAGCATGGCCGCTTCGCCTTCGTCGGCCAGAACGGCGCTGAAAAGCTCGTCGGTATGCACGCTGGTCACTTCATAGTCTTCTTCCAGGAGAATAAACAGGGGCACATGCTCAAGGCGGGCGCGGGGCACGCGATCCAGGTCGGCGAAGCGGGCGGCGGACAGGAATGAACGCGCCAGAGCACATTTTTTGCCGTCTTCGCTGAAGAGCCTGGTTACTTCAAACAGTTCTTCCTCAAGCGGCAGTTCCAAAGCGGAATTTACAGAAGCCACAGCCGGTATGCGCTGCAAACTGTGCAGGGTAACTGCGTTTTCCGCTTCTTTTCTGTTGAAGTCTTTCAAAAATAAAAAATATTTTCTGTGCTGGCGGTTGAACGATGTCCCGGCCACATAGGTTCCGCTGCCCTGGCGGCGAAACAGCAGCCCCTGATGCACCAGTTCCAGCATGGCCCGCTTTACCGTGCCCACACTGCATTCGCAGGCTTCGGCCAGTTTGCGCTCCGGGGGAAGGGGATCGCCCGCTTTCCACAATTGAGCTTCAATTCCGGCCACAATGATCATTTCCAGCAGCTTGTATGAGGGCAAATGCTCGGAATTGGGTATGATGGCCCGTTGTTCACGAAAAAAACGTTTAAATGCCTGCATGCCCCGTTTCCTTGTCTTAATCCGCCTACAATTTATAGTATTTCGCTTTTGAAATTATCCATTACCTGAAACTGTTTTTTTTAAATTAAGGCTGATTGTCCTGCGCCGCCTTTCACCGGCGGCTCGGAATCGCATGTTATTACGGCGGCTTCGCCGCCTAAGTTACGGACACTTTGTGTCCGGACGGCCCTGACAACGCACGGGCCGTCAGAGCATTTCGCTCATTTCATTCGCAAAACGCTCTAGAGGATTTCGCTTTTGAACTCATCCGTTGCCCTGGGCCGTCAGAGCATTTCACGAGCGAAATGCTCTGATCAAACTATGCTCGCGTCGTGTCGCCCAGCAGGAGGTCAAGCTCGGCCCTATCCTGCTCGGGGTCGCGCCCGGCTTTCAGGCTGATGTGGGTGAGGTTTTCCACCGCGTCACAGGGGCGGATGTAGAGCGGGTCAATATCGGCTTGGCCGTAAGAAGCTTTTTCGGCCAGGATAAAAAGATCCGCAGGGTGGGGATTATTCAGGCGTTCCGGCAAAAAGCGGGCTTGGGGCAGGCGGGCGGCAAAAAAATCGCGCTGCCGCGCCAACCCCGAACCAAGAATAAAGACCTCGCCGCCGGATACGGCGAGGGAACTTGCCGCCGCCCGTACCGCGCTGCCGTCAGAGCCGGTAGTGGAGGCCGCGCCGCCATCGACGCGCCCGGCCGCTTCTTCCGGGCTGATCAACTCAATTTCCGAAATCGGCTCCAATTTGTGATTGAAGCCCCGGCAGTGCAGTAAATCGCGCCGCGCATGGGTGAACACCCACAATACGTCGCCCGGCGCAAGCATGTCTCTGGCCCCGAAGGCCAACAGTCCCATATAGTCAATACCGGCCAGCTCAGCGTTGTTGGCTCTTTTCAAAGCAGCGGCAAATGACAGCGCCAGCCTTATGCCAGTAAAACTGCCCGGCCCGCGCGCGCAGGCCACCCGGCTTATTTCGGCCGGTTTTTCGCCAAGGCGGGCGCATATCTCCGCCACGGCCGGGGCCAGTATTTCCGTTCCTCTGGATGGCGCGGCCCAGTCCTGAACGCACAGCGCCACGCCGTCTTTGCCCAGCGCAATCTGCAAGTGCCCCTCGCAAGCGTTGATGGCCAGCGTCAGGCTCACTTGCCAAAGCCCTGGAAGATGCGCCACAAGTCATTGAAAGTGGCCAGAACCATCAAACCGATCAAAAACGCAAACCCGGCTTGTGTGGTTATGGTGCGCAATTTCACGCTTAAGGGGCGGCGCATGATCATTTCCAGTGAGAAAAACAGAATGTGGCCGCCATCCAGCACCGGTATGGGCAGAAGATTCAAAATGGCCAGGTTGATGCTGATCAGGGCCATGAGCGCCAGTACATTGCTGGCCCCCTCATGCGCTTCGCGGCTGACCATCTGGGCTATAAGTATTGGGCCGCCCACTTGATCCAGCGGCACAACCCGCTGCACCAGCTTGACCATGCCCTGCCAGGTGAGCGAAGCCATTTGGAAGGTTTTGTCCCAGCCGGAAGAAGCGGCGTCAATGAAGCCCAGCTCTCTGGTGCTGAATTGCCCGGAAGCGCGTATGCCTATGCGGTAAACATTTTCATCTTCACCAAAAATTGTCTTGCGGGCGGCAACTTGGGGCACAACCCTGACTTTTACCGCTTCCTTGCCGCGCAAAAGCGTAAAGTTCATGGGCACGCCATTGCTTTGGGCAATGCTGTCGGCCACTTGTTTCCACTCGGTAACTTCGCGCCCGTCCACGGACAGCACTACGTCTCCGGCCATTATTCCGGCTTGAGCCGCCGGACCGGCCTCTTCAACTCCGCCGATATTGGGCAGCAGATCGGCTTCACCGTGCGTATAGGCCAGCCCCCAGCAGATAAACCAAGCCAGAATCAGATTGGCCAGCGGACCGGCCGCGACCACCAGCAGGCGCTGCCAGGGTGGGCGCTTGGAAAAATCTTCTTCTTCGGTGAAGCGCTCGGGCCGCTCGTCATCATCGTTTTCACCCACCAACGACACGTAGCCGCCAAGAGGAACAGCCGAAATCCTGTACTCGGTTTTGCCTATGGTAGTGCCGCAAAGGCGCGGTCCAAAACCCAGTGAAAAAGTGGAAACCCCCATGCCGAAAAGGCGCGCCACGGCAAAGTGGCCTAGTTCGTGGAAAAATATCAACCCGGCCAGCACCAGGATTATAGTTATTGCTGCTATGATCATTTATGTATCCTTATTCCAATTCTAAATTAAAACTGCGTTTATTCAGCAATCCACAAGTTAGTTTTTGCCCTGAGTGCAGTTGGCCTGCGCCGCCCTTCAACGGCGGCTTGGCATCGAATTTCGTACGGCGGTCGCGGACACTCCCGCCTACGTTACGGATGCTGCGCATCCGGACTGCCCTGTCAAAGCACGGGCAGCCAATTTGATTCCAGTATCTGGAATCAAATTTTCAAAAACTTTTGTTTGCGGGCTTACCGTAAAATTGCGGTTTGGGTTTCTTGTCTGGTATGTCGATCAAGCTCCAGAATGCGTTCTACCATGCCGGGCACCGGCCCGGCCTCACGCGCCGGTTGATCGAATAAATTGTCATGATTTATACTATTGTCCATGGCCTTGGCTATAAGTTCGGCTATGGACGTGAACTTTATTTTTTCCGCCAGGAAAAGTCCCACGGCAATTTCATTGGCTGCATTAAGAATTATAGATTTTGCCGGGCTCTTTAACGCGGCCTTGGCCAGAGCCAGACAAGGAAAAGCCCGTTCGTCGGGTTTTTCAAACGTAAGCGGGCTCTCGGCCACAAGGTCCAGAGGCTTTACCCCGCTATCCAGGCATTCGGGCCAGGCCAGGGCGTGGGCTATTGGCATGCGCATGTCCGGCGTGCCTAAATGGGCCATGAGGGAACCGTCGTTGAATTCCACCAGAGAGTGAATTATGGACTGTGGATGAATGACCACGGAAATTTTTTCGTCCGGCAGCCCGAAAAGTTGTTTGGCCTCAATTATCTCCAGCCCCTTGTTCATAAGCGTGGCTGAATCAATGCTTATTTTCGGACCCATGTTCCATTTGGGGTGCTTCAACGCGGCCCGGCAGTCAACATTGCCCAGATCATCGGCGGAGAAGCCTCGGAAAGGGCCTCCCGATGCCGTGAGCACCACGCGCCGCACACTTTGTCCCGGCCTTCCGGCCAGAGCCTGGAAAACCGCATTGTGCTCCGAATCGACAGGTAGAATAGAGGCTCCGGAAAAAGCGCATATATCACGCAAAAGCCCCCCGGCCAGCACCAGCGATTCCTTGTTGGCCAAGCATATCGTTTTTCCGGCCAGAGCCGCGGCCACCGTGGCTCTCAGACCGGCCGCCCCCACCTGGGCGGAGAGCACGCGCTCCACCTCCGGCAAAGAGGCGATAAATTCATAGCCTTCTTGTCCGGTTGAAATATTTGGCTCATAATCCGAAGGAAGTAGAGATTTTAATGCGTCGGCGGCTTTGCCGTCATACACGGCAAGATGAGGCGGACGAAAATGCACAGCCTGTACGGCCAGCTCTTTCACCCTGCGCGCGCAGGACAGAGCCGTTACCCGGAATCGGCCGGGCAGACTCTCCACCGCCTTCAGCGCGGAAACTCCTATGGAGCCGGTGCTGCCCAGCACGGACAGCCCCATGGGGCCGTCGTCGGAAACCGCCGGGGGCGGTCCCGAGATATAGTTCACCGATTGTTTATCTCTATCCGGCCAACATGTCATATTCGTTTTGCTTTCCCCAACTACCCGGTTAAAACAACGGAAACCATTGGTCCACAACCGCAAACACCGGGAGGGCGAACAAAAGGCTGTCCATGCGGTCAAGGATGCCGCCGTGACCGGGCAGCAAATTTCCGGAATCCTTCGCGCCTACAGAGCGCTTCAGGGCCGATTCAAAGAGATCGCCCAGCTGGGCAAAGCAGTTGAGCACAAAGCCCAGAGCGGCAAAAGCCAGCCATGACCCCTTACCGAAATAAAGGCCCATGAATATGCAGATGAGAATACAGAAAAACATGCTGGCCACGGCTCCTTCGGAGCTTTTATTGGGGCTTACCCTGGGCCAGAGCTTGTGTTTGCCGAATTTTGTGCCCACAAAGTAGGCGGCGGTGTCGGAAATAGCCACGGCGGCAATGACAAAAATCATTTTGGCCGATGAAAGATAGGTGGCCGGAAGAAGCAGCAATGGAATATAGGCCAGACCGGCCATGAAAATGCCGCCGGGGGCAAAGGCGTCCTGCTCTTCCATGACATCCCAGCGAAAGAGAAAACTCAGGGCCGCCAGAACAAAGCCCGCGCCAAGGCACACAAGAGCGTCTTGCGGTCGGCTCAGCCAGGTGAGCCCCAGCATGCCGAACCCGAGCAAAATGGCGAATATGCGGCTGACCACGCGCTTTCTGGCCCCCCAGAACAGGGCATAAAATTCCCAAAGGCCCAGAGCGGAAACAAGCAACACCGTTACAAGCAGGGGCAGACCGCGATAATGCAGAATAATCAACAGGGCCGCCCCAAGGGTTATGCCGGTAATGATGCGTTTGTTGCGGGAGGAATCTACCATCATGATTTAACAACCTGTTCCTGAGTTTTTCCGTATCGCCGGTTGCGCGAGGCATAGGCCTCGAGCGCGGCGTGAAGGCTTTCGGGCGTGAAGTCCGGCCACAGTTCATCAGTAAAATAAAATTCGCTGTAAGCGCATTGGAACAGCAGATAGTTGCTTATGCGCAACTCTCCGCTGGTTCTGATCACAAGATCCGGGTCGGGCTGTCCAGCCGTGTACAGGCCGGAGCGAAAGGCCGCTTCATCCACGTCCTCGGCTCTGATGCCCGATTTCACCAGCTCGCGCGCCGCCCTGATTATTTCGTCGCGGCCGCCATAGTTCAGGGCCAGATTGGCAGTCATGGCCGTACACGAGGCCGTTCGGCTCATGGCCCTTTTTATGGCCGCGCGGGCCAGCATGGGCAAATCGTCCATTTCTCCCAGCACGTTCAGCCGAATGGATTCGCGTTCCATGGTCGGCGTTTCGCCGGTAAGAAATTCCACCAGCAGGCTGAACAGCGTGCTCACTTCATCCTTGGGCCGCGACCAGTTTTCTTTGGAAAAAGTGTACAAGGTAAGATACTGAATGCCCAGTTTGCGGCATTCAGTAACTATGGATCTGGCGGCCTTTACCCCGGCCCTATGGCCTTCGGTACGCGCAAGACCCCGGGACTGAGCCCAGCGGCCGTTGCCGTCCATTATTATTGCCACATGCCGTGGCAGATTTTCAAGCGGATTTTCAAGCATGGCGCAAAAGCCGACAGCGGCTAGATCTCCATAATTTCTTTTTCTTTGGTCAGACATTTCTTGTCGGCTTCGGCCACATATTTGTCGGTCATTTTCTGGGCGTTTTCCGTGGCCTTCTTAAATTCATCTTCTGAAATGATCTTGTCTTTTTCCAGCTTTTTAAGGCTTTCGTTGACATCGCGGCGCACATTTCGAATGGCCACCTTGGACTCTTCGGTGTATTTGCGCGACACTTTTACCAGGTCTTTGCGTCGATCTTCGGTGAGCGGCGGAATGGAAATGCGGATCAAACGGCCGTCGTTGGCCGGGGTGAGGCCGAGGTCGGACTTGAGAATGGCCTTTTCCACCAGGGCGAAGGAGCCTTTATCCCAGGGCTGTATAGTTATGGAGCGGCTGTCGGGCACGGCTATGGAGGCAAGTTGGCCTATTGCCGTGGGTGTGCCGTAATAATCAACCCTGATGTCTTCAACCAGTGTGGTCGAGGCGCGCCCGGTGCGCAGCTTGGCAAAATCGCGCTCAAGGGCAACGAGCGCTTTTTCCATGCGTTCTTCGCCGTCGAGAAGTATGCTGTCCTTATCCATAAAAATCCTCCGATAGCATATTCGCTAGAAAGCCGCGTCCTTTAATGTCGCGGGCGTTTGATTCCGCAAAATACGTACTTTAATCCAGACCAGCCGCAAATGCAATCACCTTGCAAACTGCTCACAAGGCAATAGAATAAGCCGGTTTTCTCGCCGCATACGTGCCTTTTTTACCGCTGTCCCGGATAAAAAGTTTAGGAAAAGGGGAATGGGGGTCCGGGGGTAAGGGGAAAAAACCATTACCAAGGGGTTTTCCCCGTTCCCCCCGCGGTCGGTAGAAGGATCACGGCAAACCCAACCCCCGCGGTCAGCA